>JBMONC010000049.1:0-86786 GCA_049324875.1 Bacillota bacterium | reverse complement strand
AGCTGAACCGCAAGGTCCTGGCCGACATCGCCATCAACGACGCCGCCGGCTTCACCGCCCTGGTGGAGAAGGCGAAGGCCAGCCTCTAAGGAAGCACGAAGCCCACCCTGCGCAGGGGTGGGCTTTGCGTTTAGGTGATGAGTACATATTTTGCCACGGATTACACGGATTAATACATTATATATTCAAATTTGTTTTATCTGTGTAATTCCGTGTAACCACCATGGTGCGGTGCTTCGCACCAGCACCCCGGATGAAAAGGGCACCACCCCACATTGTTGTGATGTATTTGTTTTATCCGTGTAATCCGTATAGTTCCGTGTAATCCGTGGTAAGGAATTCGCGTGACTTCCCCCAACCGGGACGGGCTTTTCATCGAGGAAAAACAGGAGTATGATGGGGGAAGCATAGGCGGGGCGGCTGATTCTCCCCGCAGGATGCGCTTGGCGGAAGGAGCGTAGGGACTTTGCGGAAGCGGTATGCGGTCATTGGCCTGGGCCGGTTCGGCTCCAGCGTCGCCAAGGTCTTGAACGAGATGGGTCAGTACGTGCTCGCGGTGGACAGCAACGAGGATCGGGTCGATGCCCTCGCCCCCGCCCTCAGCCGGGTGGTCAAGGCCGACGGGACAGACCCGACGGCGCTGAAGGCGCTGCGGATCGCTGAGTTCGATATCGTGATCGTGGCGATCGGGGACAACGTGGAGGCCAGCGTGATCACCGCCCTCAACTGTCGGGATCTGGGGGTCAAATACCTGGTGGCCAAGGCGCAGGACGACGCCCACGGGCGGGTCCTGGAGCGGATCGGCGTCGACCGGGTGGTCTACCCCCAGCGGGACATGGGCGCCCGGGTGGCGCACAACATCTCCGCCGGCGGCGTGATCGACTTCGTCCGCCTCTCCGAGCAGTACGGCATGGCCGAACTGGTGGCGCCGGAGCCCCTGGTGGGCCAGACGCTGCAGGAACTGGACATGCCCTCTAAATACGGGCTGAACGTGATGGCGATCAAGCGGGGCAAGCGGTTGATCGTCTCCCCTCGCGCCGATGAGCGGGTGGCGGGTGGGGACCTGCTGGTGGTCATCGGCGACGCCCAGGGCATCACTCGCCTGCAGGGCGACTAGCAGGAGGGTCAAAACGTCATGCAAGGTACCAAGGCGCGAGGCCCCCGTATCTCCTTCACTCCCGCCCAGATCCTGGTCCTCGGCTTCGCCGGGCTGATCCTGCTGGGCACCATCCTCCTCAGCCTGCCCATCGCTGTGGAGCCCGGCAACTCGATCTCGGTGGTGGACGCGCTCTTCACCGCCACCTCGGCGGTCTGCGTCACCGGCCTGATCGTTGTCGACACCCCGACCTACTTCTCCACCTTCGGCGAGATCGTGATCATGCTGCTGATCCAGATGGGCGGCCTGGGCATCATGACCATCTCCATGCTGATGTTCATGCTGCTGGGGCGGCGGATCAGCCTGCAGGAGCGGCTGCTGATGCAGGAGGCGCTGGGCTCCTTCTCCATCGCCGGCGTCGTGCGGCTGACCCGGAACATCATCCTGGTCACCCTCGGCATCGAGGCGGTGGGGGCGACCCTGCTCACCTTCCGCTTGCTGGCGCTGGACTACCCGCTCTCCCAGTCGCTCTACTGGGGGATCTTCCACGCCGTCTCGGCCTGGAACAACGCCGGCTTTGACCTGACCTCCCAGTCGATGCGGCTCTTCAACCGGGATCCTTTCATCCTGATGGTGATCGCCGCCCTCTTCGTCCTGGGCGGCCTGGGCTTCCTGGTGCTGGAGGACATCTGGCGCAAGCGGAGCTGGGAGAGGTTCACCCTCCAGACCAAGCTGGTGCTGAAGGTGACCGGCCTGCTGATCCTGATCCCGTCGGTGATCTTCCTGGCGCTGGAGTACGCCAACCCCAACACCTTCGGGCCGCTGCCCTGGATCGACAAGATCGTCAACGCCATCTTCACCGCCATCACCCCCCGGACCGCGGGCTTCGAGTCGATCCCCACCGCGAAGCTGGCCAACGCCTCCCTGCTGCTGACCATCATCCTGATGTACATCGGCGCCAGCCCGGGCGGCACCGGCGGCGGCATCAAGACCACCACCCTCTCCATGATCGTCCTGACCATCCGGTCGACGGCGATCGGGCTGGAGGAGACCCAGGTGATGGGCCGGCGGCTCGCCCGGGACCTGCTGGACAAGGCGGTCACCATCGCCGCCATCGCCATGACCCTGATCGTGACGGTGGTGGGGTTGCTGCTGGTGACCGAGCGGCAGGCGGTGGACAACCCGGCCATCCCCATCACCTTCATCGACGTGATGTTCGAGGTGGTCTCCGCCTTCGGCACGGTCGGCCTGACCACCGGCCTCACCCCGGAGCTGACCGTCCCCGGCCGGATCCTGATCACCCTGACCATGTTTGTCGGGCGTGTCGGGCCGCTCACCATGGCGGTGGCGCTGGCCCAGCGGAAGTTCGCCCGCACCCACATCCAGTACCCGGAAGAGAGGGTCATGATCGGATGAGTCAGAAGCAGATCGCCGTCATCGGGCTGGGCCGCTTTGGTTCGAGCGTGGCCCGGACCCTGCAGAACATGGGCCACGAGGTGCTGGGCATCGACGCCGACGAGGACCTGGTCGACCTGATGGCCGGTGAGCTGACCCACGCCGTCACCTGTGACTGTACGGATGAGGAGGGGCTGCGCGCCCTGGGGCTCCGGAACTTCGATGCCGTGGTGGTGGCCATCGGCCACGATGTGCAGGCCTCGATCCTGACCACGGTCATCCTGAAGGAGCTGGGGGTGCCCATGGTGGTGGCCAAGGCGGCCAATGAGCTGCACGGGCGGACCCTCTCGAAGGTGGGCGCCGACAAGGTGATCTACCCCGAGAGGGACATGGGCGCCCGGCTGGCCCACTCGCTGCTGACGGGGACCGAGACCGACTACATCGAGCTTTCGCCGGAGTACACCATCATGGAGATGTCCGCCCCGGCCAAGCTGGTGGGCAAGACGCTCCGGGAGGCCAACCTGCGCGCCCGGTTCGGCATCTCGGTGATGGCGCTCAAATCGGGGGAGGCGATCAACGCCGCCCCGCTGGCCACCGATACCATCAAGCAGGGGGACGTGATGGTGCTGCTGGGCAGCAACGAGGGCGTCCGCCAGCTGGAGAGGATGCTGCAGGAAGGATGACCGAGCGGCTGGGACCGAAGAATCAGCTGGTGCAGCAGGCCCGGGCCATCGCCCGGGAGCGGCGGGAGCGGGAGTCGCTGGGCCTGGCCCACCTGGAGGGGATCCGGCTGGCCGAGGAGGCGCTGGCGGCGGGCCTGGCCATCGAGTACGCCCTCTACAGCGACGACCTGCTCCGGCGGGAGCGGGGAGAGGCGCTGCTCGCCGCCCTGGCGCACGCCGGGGTCCGCTGCTATCCGGTGACGCCAGAGGCGCTGGAACGGGCCGCCGACACCCAGACCCCCCAGGGGATCGTCGCCCTCTTCCGCCCGCCCGCCTTCAGCCTGGCCCAGATGGGGCCGGGCCTGGTGGCCGTGCTGGACAACCTGCAGGACCCGGGCAACCTGGGCACGGTGATCCGCTCCCTGGAGGCGCTGGGCGGCGGCGGGGCGGTGGTGGCCGGCGGCGTCGACCCCTACAACCCAAAGGTGGTCCGGGGCGCCATGGGCTCCCTCTTCCGCCTGCCGGTGGTGAAACTGGCGCTTGACCAGGCACTGGACCAGCTGCGGGCCCAGGGCCGCCGGATATACGTGGCTGACGCCGGCGGCGACCTGCTCCCCTGGCAGGCCGATCTGGCCGCCGGAGCCGTGCTGGTGGTGGGGAACGAGGGCGCCGGCCCGACGCCGCCGGCCCGGGAGCGGGCCGATGGGGTGGTCTCGATCCCCATGGAGGGCCCCACCGAGTCGCTCAACGCCGGCGTGGCGGCCAGCCTGCTGATCTACGAGGCGCTGCGCCAGAGAACACGGATGACACGGAGATAGGCCCCTGTTTCTGCCACGGATTACACGGATTACACGGATGAAGACATAAAACTGACAATGATGGGGTGGTGCTGGTGCGAAGCACCGCCCCATGGCGACCACTTGGGTGTCCATCCTGTCAGTGGTGCTGGCCCGAAGCACCGGACGATGGTGGTCGCACCGATATGGATTCATTCACGGAGGAAGGCGCCCGGCGACATGGTTCCCCACGTGTACATCCAACGCCATCGGACCAGTACCAGGATGACCCCTTATTTTTAATATGTGTTTATCTATATAATCCGTGTAACCATCATGGTGCGGTGCTTCGCACCAGCACCATAAATGAAAGAGGCACCACCCACATGTTTGTAATGTATTTGTTTTATAATCCGTGTAATCCGTGTAATCCGTGGCAAAAATATCAACCCCACTTCCCTGCGTGACCAACAGGACCCAGCCCAACTCACCTTGAGCCCCACACCACTCTGTGGTATAATAGAAGGTGTCTGATAAATCTAAAACCTGTAGAAGAAGGGGCGTGGTCGTTTGTCCAACTCCACTGCCGCAGAGGTGTTTTGGACAATCTTTTCCAGTACCGGGTCTGTTGTCGCATACCTGCTCTACAGGCGCTTTACAGTCCACTAGCCGTTTGCTATACTCTGTTCCAAAGGTTACCGGCGACGATGGAGGAAAGTAGCCGACCCAGGCGGTGTCCAGGGAGGTAGGGCCATGACTGCGAGCCCTCTCTCCGCCCGTCGTGTGAAGTTCCCTCCGGAGCCGCCCTGCTGAATGGCTTGGCCTAGTAGGCGGGGACGGGTCCCTCCCGTTACAGAGGGGCGGCGTGTTGGCGCCAGACGAGCGAGGTGGGGCCCCTGTGGGCTCAAGCCGGGTGGTACCGCGGAAGCGCAACGCTTTCGTCCCGTTTGGGATGAAGGCGTTTTTTGTTTTACTTTCAGGAGGTGTAGCCGGGTGAAGGAGCAGTTGTTGAAGCTGCGGGACGAGGCGCTGGCGGCGGTCGCCACCGCCCCGGATGTCGCTGCGATCCAGGAGATGCGGGTGAGGTACCTGGGCAAGAAGTCGGAGCTGACCCAGGTGCTGGGCGGGCTGGGGAAGCTGCCCACCATCGAGGAGCGCAAGGAGATGGGCGCCCTCGGCAACGAGATCAAGCAGGCGATCACGGCGGCGCTGGACGCCCGGGAGGCGGTGCTGGGCGAGCAGGAGCTGGCCCGGCGGCTGGCGGCGGAGTCGATCGATATCACCCTGCCGGGGCAGCCGGTGCGGCAGGGTCACCTGCACATCCTGGGCCAGGTGATCAACCGGATCGAGGAGATCTTCATCGCCATGGGCTACGAGGTGGCCGAGTCCCGCCAGGTGGAGACCGACTGGTACAACTTCGAGGCGCTCAACATCCCCAAGGGGCACCCCGCCCGGGATGCCCAGGACTCGCTCTTCATCAACGAGGAGGTGCTGCTGCGCACCCACACCTCCAACACCCAGATCCGGTACATGCTCGAGGTGGCCAAGGGGCGTACCCCGGTCAAGATCATCTGCCCGGGGCGGGTCTTCCGGCGTGACTTCGAGGACGCCACCCACGCCATGATGTTCCACCAGGTGGAGGGGCTGGTGATCGACAAGGGGATCACCATGGCCTCGCTGAAGGGCGCCCTGACCGAGATGGCCCGGGGGCTCTTCGGGCCCAACGTGGGCATCCGGCTGCGCCCCTCCTACTTCCCGTTCACGGAGCCCTCGGCGGAGATGGACATCTCCTGCATCTTCTGCGGCGGCAAGGGCTGCCGGACCTGCAAGCACTCCGGCTGGATCGAGATCGGCGGCTCGGGGATGGTCCACCCCAACGTCCTCCGCTTCGGCGGCTACGACCCCGAGCAGGTCTCGGGCTGGGCCTTCGGCTACGGCCCGGAGCGGGTGGCGATGCTGATGTACGGCATCGAGGACATCCGCCACTTCGTCAACTCCGACATGCGGTTCCTGAAGCAGTTCTAAGAGGGGAGGCGACAACGTTGAAGGTATCGTACAACTGGCTGATGGACTATGTGGATGTCGACCTCTCCCCGCAGGAGCTGGCCCAGCGGCTGACCGCCCGGGGCGTGGTGGTGGAGACCCTGACCTACGCCAACCCCGGTGTGGAAGGGGTGGTGGTGGGCAGGGTGCTGGAGATCGAGCGCCACCCCAACGCCGACACCCTCTGGGTCTGCCAGGTGGATGTGGGCGGGGGCAGGGTGCTGCAGATCCTGACCGGGGCCCAGAACGTCACCAGGGGCGCCCTGGTGCCGGCGGCGATCCCCGGCTCCAGGCTGCCGGGGATGACGATGGAGGTCAAGGTGCTGCGGGGGCTGGAGTCCCACGGGATGCTGGCCTCCGAGGCGGAGCTGGGCGTGGGGGATGACGGGGACGGGATCATGATCCTCCCGCCCGAGGAGGACCTGGAGCCGGGGATGGACGTGGCCGAGGTGCTCGGCCTGAACGACTGGATCCTGGAGCTGGACCTGACCGCCAACTACGCCGCCCACTGCCAGTCGATGATCGGCGTGGCGCAGGAGGTGGCCGCCCTGGTGGGCGGCGAGGTGATCCTCCCGGAGATCTACACCGAGGAGGAGCCGGGCACCAGTGCCCAGCGGATGGTCTCCATCGCCATCGAGGAGCCGGCGCTTTGCGACCGGTACGCCGCCCGCATCGTCCGGGGGGTGAAGGTGGGGCCCTCGCCGGCCTGGCTGCAGGCCCGGATCCGGGCGGCGGGGATGCGGCCGATCAACAACATCGTCGACATCTCCAACTTCGTGATGATGGAGTTGGGCCAGCCGCTCCACACCTTCGACTACAACAAGCTCAAGCACAAGCGGATCATCGTCCGCCGGGCCCGGGCGGGGGAGCAGATCACCACCCTCGACGAGCAGGTGCGGACGCTGGACCCCGACGTCCTCCTGATCACCGACAACCACGTGCCGGTGGCGATGGCGGGGGTGATGGGCGACCTCTACACCGAGGTGGATGAGAAGACCGTCGACATCCTGATCGAGTCGGCCCACTTCAACAACATCAACAACCGGCGGACGGCGCTGAAGTACAACCTGCCCAGCGAGGCGGCCAAGCGCTTCACCAAGGGGGTCGACCCCTCCGGCCAGGTGCGGGCGGCGGACCGGGCGGCGCAGCTGATCGCTGAGCTGGGCGGCGGCCGGGTGGTCCAGGGCCATGTGGACGTCTATCCCGCCCCGTCCGCGCCGCCGGTGATCCCGCTCCGCACCGCCCGGGTCAACGAGCTGCTGGGGCTGAGCCTGCCCACCGAGCGGATGGCGGTCCACCTCCGGAACCTCGGGTTCGCCGTCCTCTCCCCGGTGGATCTGGCCGCGGATCTGGCCGCGGGCGCACCGGGGGCGGAGGAGGAGGTGGGGGCCGACCTGAGCGGGCGGCCGGTCTGGACGGCGATCCACCAGGTCTCCCCGTTGCCGACCGACCCCGAGGCTTACTCCGGCTGGGCGCAGGTGGCCTGGGCGGCGGTGGAGCGGGCGGGGGAGCAGCTGGAGGCATACGGGGAGCAGGAGGTGCTGGTGGTGGTGGTCCCCACCCGCCGGCTGGACATCGCCGTGGAGATCGACCTGGTGGAGGAGATCGCCCGGTCGGAGGGCTACGACGCCATCCCCCTGCAGCTGCCGAGGGTCGAGTCCTTCCGGGGCGGCCGCACCCCGCTGGCCCAGCAGGTGCTGGGCGCCCGGCGGCTGCTGGCGGGCGCCGGCCTGACCGAGGTGATGACCCATTCGCTGATCCACCCCCGGGTCTACGACCGGCTGGGGCTGCCGGAGGGCCATCCCGCCCGGAGCTTCCTTCAGCTGGCCAACCCGATGTACGAGGAGCGCTCCACCCTGCGGACCCTGCTGCTGCCTGGGATCCTGGATGTGCTCTCCTACAACGTCAACCGGCAGATCCGGGACCTGGCGGTCTTCGAGATCAGCCAGGTCTACCGGCCGGTGATGGAGCAGACGCTGCCCGATGAGCCGCCCGTCCTGGCCATCGCCCTGATGGGCAACCTAGCCCCCCTGGGCTGGAACAGCCCGGAGCGGCCCGCCGACTACTACGCCCTGAAGGGGTACGTGGAGCTGTTGCTCCGCGGGATGGATGTGCAGGGCTGGTCGGTGGAGCGGGGGGATCACCCGTCGTTCCACCCGGGCCGCCAGGCGGCGCTGCTGGTGGGCGGCCAGGTGGTGGGCCACCTGGGCGAGCTGCACCCGAAGGTGCAGGAGGCCTGGGATCTGCCGGGCCGGGTCTACGTCGCCGAGATCGCCTTCCGGCCCCTGGTGGAGGCGGCACGGCCTCAGCGGGAGTACGGGGCGGTGCCCCGCTTCCCGGCGGTCAGCCGGGACGTGGCGATGCTGGTGGGGCTGGACCTGCCGGCCAGCCGGGTCGAGGAGGCTATCCGCCAGGCGGGCGGGGAGCTGCTGGAGGAGGTCACCCTCTTCGACCTCTACCAGGGGGAGCGGCTGCCGGCGGGCAAGCGGAGCCTGGCCTACCGGCTCACCTACCGGGCCGCCGACCGGACCCTGACCGACGCCGACCTGGAGCCGGTGCACAACCGGGTGCGGGAGGCGCTCCGGGGGCTGGGGGCGGAGCTTCGCTCCTGATCCGATGCACGCGGGAGGGCCCCCACGGGATGGGGGCCCTCCTTTTGCATGGGAGCGATCTCAGACTACCACCAGGTGTGGGGCACCTCTTGAGTTTGGGGAATCTGATGAGGGGGCAGCCCGACGGCTTCGGGACGGCCCTCCTTCATCGCCTTCACGGCGTCGACGATCGCCTGGAGGTTGTTGCCGATGTACATGATTTCGGCCTCAATCTCCGCCTCCACGTAGGAGCGGTTGTTGGCCTCCCCCTTGGGATGCCCCTTGGCGTAGGCCTCGGCCACCAGGATGACCGGGCGGACGGTGTGGGACTCCAGGATCGATTTCACCTGGTTCAGCTCGGACTCGAAGTGACCCTCCCCGTACATCTCCGTCAGCATCGCCCGGGCGTCCGCCTCCAGGCGGGTCCGCTGCTCCTCGATCCGGGTCCGGATCTCCGCCGCCTCCTCATACCCGACCCGCAGCCGCCGGTCGCCCTTGGACCGGAGCTCTCGCACGGAGAAGTCCAGCACCACGTAGCCGTCGGGCGGGACGAACTTGCTGTCGTCGCGGGAGGTCTTGGTCTTGAACCAGCCGCCCGTGGCGTCGGCGCCCACCCGCATGGCGTTGACCCGCTCCCTGTCGCCCACCTTCCGCCCCGCGGCCTCCGCTTCGGGGGAGCCGGGGCCGTAACCGGACCAGGGCCGTCCCCAGGTGCGGTGGGGCTCCGGGAGGGCTGCGGGGCGCAGGGAGGTCTGCTCGCGGCCGCCCTTATCCAGCCCGGTGCGGGGGTACATCTGCTGGATGAACTGCTTGTCCAGCTCGGACAGGCTGCTGTTTCGCCACGGGATCTCCCAGTCCCCGATGGTGTGCTCGTTGGGAATCGGGTAGAGCATGATGGAACGGGGGTCGAACTGGGTGGCCCGGCTGACCGTGTGGCTGTACTTGTGGACCAGGTTGCGGTCCACCTGCTCCCGGGTCCAGTAGTTGGGCGACCCCATGTAGTAATCGTAGACCGCCTGCCGGTCCCAGGGGATCTCGGCCTCAGGGCTCAGGTGCTCGTGGCCGCACCCCAGGGCGTGACCGAACTCGTGCAGCACCACCCGGGCGACCTCCTCCTCCGGGGTCTCCGGTCGCAGCCAGCCAAAGTTCATGGTGGGCTCCTCCCGGGGCACCGCCAGGCAGTCGGTTCCCAGGTAGGACCAGGAGCCCCGGTGCCGGAAGGAGATGCGGATCTCGGCATCCGGTTCGTTGACGAAATCAAACCGGATGTTGGCGTACCGCTCCCACTGGCGGGCATAGTGCTCCACCTTCTGCTGCACCGCCGGGATCCCGTCGAGAAAGCGGACACGCAGAACCCGTCCGGGGCGCCACCGCTTTCCCACCAGGACGACCATCTCGTGGGGCATGCCGGGAGCGATGGGGAGCGCGGAGGGGAGGTTGGGCTCCCGCGCGTTGTCAGGGTTCTCCTCGATGGCCAGGCGGACCGCCTCCGCCTGAAGCTCGGGTGGCAAGATTCGATCGATACATGCCTTGATGTGGTCCAAGACTCATCCTCCAGTCTCTCTGTTGATCCTGCCGGATTAGCCTGTGCGCTTGCCGGATGGGCCATACGCAGCCGCCGCGTGAACCAGGGCCGCCTCCCGACGGCCCTGGTCTCGCTTTGCGCCGGCCTCACCCCATACCCGAGAGGATGTGCAGGGCGGTGTTGAACCGGGTGGCGTGCTCGATCTCGTCCGAGAAGAGCTCGAAGAAGAGCGTGCGGATCGCCGGGTCGGTGAACCGCTGGTACTCGTCCTTGTATGCCTCGTAGGCCTGGATCTCACCGTCGGCCGCCTTGATCAGCCCCTCCCGGAGCGAGGCGTAGCTCTCCTTGCCGGGGGCGGCCTCCAGGCTCCGGCCGGTCAGCTGCCGGTAGAGCCCCTGCAGCAGCTTGTAGTGCTTCGCTTCATCCTCCATCGCCTCCGTCAGGCAGCGGCGGATGGTCGGGTGCTCGGTCAGCTCCCGCAGCTCCCGGTAGAAGGCAGCGGCGGTGGCCTGGTCCTTCAGGTAGCCCTCGATCCGGCCGGCAAGCCCCTGCAACTCTTCCGCAGGGGCGGGCATCGCCCCGGAGCCCGGCAGCATCCCGCCGGGAATCAGTACGCCCAGCATCACCCCGCCGGGCAGCGCCCGGTGGACGGCGAGGCCGAACGGCCCGGCTTCAGCGCTTTGGGCGCCATGGCGGTAGGGCGCCCCGTGCATGTACATCGAGTCAGATCCCCCCTCTTTCGCTTCCGGACTGCCAATCTATTCAGGGGGGGTGGTGGTTGCCACGAATTGACCATCTATTTTCGGGATGAAACGACAGATTTCGTTGTGAAATCGGAGAGGAAGTTGAGAGGAAATGGTCAGGGAATGTCGAACATCTGGTAAGGATGATCCTTTCGCCTGGCAAGAGATCCGGAACACAGAGGGAGATGACGGCGGAACAGAAAGAGCAGGGAGTGTGAGAAGAGATGAACCGACAGAACTGGCTGCGCATCACCGCATGGATCACCGTGCTCGCACTGACCGTGTTGGCCGGCTGCTCCTCCGGAGGGCAGAAGAGTGAACCGGTCAAGGAGCCGCAGGCGGAGGGCAAGACCCTCTCGATCACCCTGGACGGCACCCAGGACCGGGCCTCTGAGCTGGAGGCGGTGGCCAACTACCTGAGGCAGATCGGCATCAACGCCGAGGTCCGGATCTGGGAGAAGGCGGCGCTGAACGCCGAGGTGCAGAAGGGCGCCCGGACCGCCTACACCCAGGACTGGGGCAGCTCCACCTTCGACCCCTACGACCTGGCGGTGCCGAAGCTGAAGACCGGGGACCGGGGCAACTACTCCTTCTACTCCAACCCGGCGGTGGACCGGCTGCTGGAGGAGGGTGCCTTCGGCACCAACGAAGCGGTGCGGCGGCAGGCCTACGAGAGCGCCCAGGAGCTCCTGCAGCAGGAGGCCCCCTGGATCTTCGGCTACTACATGGACGTGACCGAGGCGACCACCGCCGATGTGCAGGGATTCACCCCCGCCATGGACAGCCGGATCAACCTGCACGACGTCAGCCGGACCGGTGCGGATTCGCTGGTGGTCGGTCTGCGGACCGACCGGCTCCAGTCGCTGGACCCGGCCAACCACCGGGACCGGGAGACCGAGACGGTGATCCGGAATATCTACGACGGCCTGGTCACCCGGACCCCCACCGGCGAGGTGGTCCCGGAGCTGGCCGAGAGCTGGATGCAGCCCGATCCGACCACCTATGTATTCAAGCTGAAGCAGGGCGTGAAGTTCCACGACGGCTCCGAGATGACCGCCGATGACGTGGTCTTCACCTTCAACCGGATCCTGGCCAAGGATGGCATCGACGGCAAGCAGTCGCCCCGGGTGGGGCTGCTGGGCCCGGTCAAGAGCGTCGAGAAGACCGGCGATTACGAGGTGAAGTTCACCCTGGAGCGGCCCTTCCCGGTGTGGCTCCAGCTGATCGTTCACACCCAGATCGTCTCCAGGGCGCATGTGGAGAAGATGGGCTCCTCCCAGAAGCTCTCCGAGAACCCGATGGGCACAGGCCCCTTCAAGTTCGTGCGGGGCAAGCTGGACAGCGAGGTGGTGCTGGAGCGGTTCGACCAGTACCACGGCGGGGCGGCAAAGCTGCCCCCGGTGGGGCCGGCCAAGCTGAAGACCGCCACCTTCCGGATGATCCCCGAGCCCTCCACCCGGGTGGCCGCCCTGAAGGCGGGCGAGGTCCATATCATCCAGGATGTGCCCGTCGACCAGATCGCGGCGCTGAGCAAGGACGCGAAGATCAGCATCAAGACCACCGAGGGGACCCGGCTCTATATGATCGAGCTGAACAACAAGATCTTGACCGATCCGAAGGTTCGGCTCGCCCTCAACTACGCCATCGACTGGGATACCATCACCAAGGAGATCTACGGCGGCCGGGCCCACCGGGTGCCCACCGCCATGCTTCCCTCCGGCTTCGGCTTCCACGAGGGGCTGAAGCCCTACCCGTACGACCCGGCCAAGGCGAAGCAGCTGCTGCAGGAGGCCGGGTACAAGACCGAGTGATCCCACGTCCGGTTCCGTCAGGGGGGGAGGGGCGACGCCTCCTCCCCTGATGTGACCTGGTGAGCCGCAAAGGAGGCCGGTCGTTGAAAGCGATACGCATCCTGGAGCGGATGCTGACGGCGCTGCCGCTGATGCTGCTGATGCTCCTGATCGTCTTCATCTTCGTGCGGTTGCTGCCGGGCGATCCGGTGGATATCATGATGGGCCAGGGCGGCAACGTCTCCCAGGCGGAGATCGAGGCCATGCGGCAGGACCTGGGGCTGGACAAGCCGATCCTGGAGCAGCTGGCCGCCTTCATTCGCGGGGTGAGCCGGGGCGACCTGGGCACCTCCTTCCGGGAGCAGCGGCCGGTCGCCCAGGTGATCGGGGAGGCGCTGCCGGCCACCCTGGAGCTGGCGCTGGCCGCCCTGGGGGTCGCCCTCCTGGTGGGCCTGCCGGTGGGGGTGCTCTCGGCGGTGAAGCAGAACTCCTGGCTGGACCGGCTGGCGATGTCCACCTCCTTCCTGGGCATCTCCATGCCCGCCTTCTGGCTGGGGATCATGGCGATCATGATCTTCTCGGTCCACCTGGACTGGACGCCGGTGCAGGGGCGGCTCTCCACCGGGGTCGTGCCGCCCGACATCACCGGGCTGCACGTGCTCGACGCCATCCTGACGCGGGACTGGCGGCTGCTGGGCGATGCCCTGAGGCACCTGCTGCTGCCGGCGGTCACCCTGGGAGCGGAGTTGACGGCGATCATCGCCCGGGTGACCCGCTCCTCCATGCTGGAGTCGCTGCGGATGGACTACGTGACCGCCGCCCGGGCCCGGGGCGTGGCCGAGTGGCAGGTGGTGCTCCGCCATGCCCTGCGGAACGCCCTGATCCCCACCGTGACGGTGACGGGGCTTCAGCTGGGGGTGCTGCTGGGCGGCAACATGATCGTCGAGACGGTCTTCGGCTGGCCCGGGCTGGGCCGGCTGGTGGTGGGGGCGATCTTCGGGCGGGACTACGCCCTGGTGCAGGGAGCGGTGATGCTCTACGCCCTGACCTTCCTGGCGGCCAACCTGCTGGTCGACCTGATCTACACGCAGCTCAACCCGAAGCTGGAACTGTAAAGGAGGGGGATGATGGCAGCGCAGCAGGCGATGACAGAGCCGTTGGCGGAGCAGCCGGAGTCCGGCCTCCGGCAGTTCCTGCGAAAGCTGGCCGCCCATCCGGCGGCCATGGCCGGGCTGGTGGTGATCCTGCTCTACGCCGCCGCAGCGATCGCCGCACCGCAGATCGCCCCCTACGGCCCCCGGGAGATGGCGCTCTCCATGCGGCTGAAGCCACCGGCCTTCCTGGCGGGGGGCGTGGCGGACCACCTGTTGGGCACCGATCAGCTGGGGCAGGACCTGCTCTCCCGGATCCTCTACGGCGCCCGGGTTTCGATCCTGGTGGGGCTGCTCTCGGTCTCGATCTCGCTGGTGGTCGGGACAGCCCTGGGCTGTGTGGCCGGCTACTGGCGCGGGGCGGTGGACAGGCTGCTCTCGCGCATCGCCGACCTGTTGATGGGCTTTCCCTACCTGCTCTTCACCATCTTCGCCATGGCCATGATCGGGCCGGGCTTCACCAACCTGATCATCGCCCTCTGCTTCAAGGCCTGGGTGGAGTTCTACCGCCTCGCCCGGGGAGAGATGATGTCCGAGGCGACCAAGGAGTACGTGGAGGCCGCCCGCGCCATGGGCCGTGGCCCGCTGGCGATCATCGTCAGCGAGGTGCTGCCCAACATCGTCCACTCCCTGCTGGTCCTGGCCACCCTCCGGATGGGCTACATGATCATCATGGAGGCGTCGCTCTCCTACCTGGGGCTGGGGATTCCGCCCTCGGTCCCCGCCTGGGGCTCCATGGTGGCGGCGGGGCGTGAACACATGCTGAACGCCTGGTGGGTGGCCACGGTGCCCGGCCTGGCCATCGTCGGGCTGGTGCTCTCCATCAACCTGTTCGGCGAGGGGCTCCGGGAGATCCTGGACCCCCGGGTCGGCAGGGACCGGTGATGCGGAAAGGAGGTGGACCTGCGCTGGAACGGCTGCTGGAGATCAAGGACCTGGCCGTGGAGTTCCCATCGCCCCGGGGGATGCTCCGGGCGGTGGACGGGGTCAACCTCTCGGTCGCTCCCGGCGAGATCGTGGGGATCATCGGCGAGTCCGGCTCGGGCAAGACGACGGTTCTCCTGGCGGTCATGGGGCTGGTCAGCCGGCCCGGCCGGATCGCACCGGGCGCATCGATCAGGCTGAAGGGCCGGGAGCTGACCACCCTGTCGGGTCAGGAGTACCGGGCGGTGCGGGGGCTGGAGATCGGGATGATCTTTCAGGATCCGATGACCTCCCTCAACCCGGCCTACCCGGTGGGCGAGCAGATCCGGGAGGCACTCCGGGTCCACCGCTACTGCTCTTCCAGGAGCGAGGAGCGGCGGCGGGTGCTGGAGCTGCTGGAGGCGGTGGGGATTCCGAACCCCGAGCAGCGGTACCGGGAGTACCCGCACCAGTTCAGCGGCGGGATGCAGCAGCGGGCACTGATCGCGGCAGCCCTGGCCTGCAACCCCCGCCTCCTGCTGGCCGACGAGCCGACCACCGCCCTGGATGTGACGATCCAGGCGCAGATTCTGGACCTGCTCAAGCAGATCAACCGGGAGCGGGGGACCTCGATCCTGCTGGTCAGCCACGACATCGGGCTGGCGGCGGAGTTCTGCGACCGGATCGCCGTCATGTACGCCGGCCGCATGGTGGAGATCGGACCGGCCCGGCAGGTGGTGGAGGAGCCGCAGCACCCCTACACCCGGGGGCTGATCGGCTGCCTGCCGGTCTGGGGGGGCCGGAAGGGAAAGCTGGAGCCGATCCTGGGCTCACTGCCTGACCTGACCCGACTGCCGGCGGGCTGCGCCTTTGCCGATCGCTGCCCGCACGCCGTGCCGGACTGCCTGGCCGGGCAGATCCCGCTGCACCGGGTGGGGCCGGATCGGGAGGTCCGGTGCATCCGGGCGATGGAGGAGGAGATGGTGGGATGAGCGCCCTGCTGGAGGTTCGTGACCTGAAGAAGCACTTTCCGGTTCAGCGCTCCTTCCTCTCCCGGCTGCTGGCCCCCGGCGGCCCGTCAGCGCTCCGGGCGGTGGACGGGGTCTCCTTCGCCATCCGCGAGGGGGAGACCCTCGGGCTGGTGGGGGAGAGCGGCTGCGGCAAGTCGACCCTGGGCCGGACCATCCTCCGGCTGCACGAGGCCACGGCGGGGGAGGTCCGCTTCAACGGGCGGGATGTGCTAAAGCTGGAGGGCGCCGCCCTGCGGCGATTCCGGCAGGAGGCCCAGATCATCTTTCAGAACCCCTACGCCTCCCTGAACCCCCGCAAGACGGTGCGGCAGATCCTGGAGGTCCCGCTGGCGATCCGGGGGCTGAGCCGGTCGGAGCGCCGGGAGGAGACGGTCCGGCTCCTGGAGCGGGTCGGCCTCGCGGCCCGCCACCTGGACCGGTACCCGCACCAGTTCAGCGGGGGGCAGCGGCAGCGGATCGGCATCGCCAGGGCACTGGCCGTACACCCCCGACTGATCGTGGCGGATGAGCCGGTCTCCGCCCTGGACGTTTCCGTCCAGGCGCAGATCATCAATCTGCTGCAGGAGCTGCAGGAGGAGTTCAAGCTGACCTACCTCTTCATCTCCCACGATTTGAGCGTCGTGCAGCACATGAGCGACCGGGTGGCGGTGATGTACCTGGGCCGGCTGGTGGAGCTGGGGGAGAGCGACCGATTCTTCGATGAACCGCTCCACCCGTACAGCCAGGCGCTGCTCTCGGCGGCTCCGGGCCTGGGACGGGAGCGGGAGCGGATCATCCTGACCGGCACGCCGCCCAACCCGCTGCACCCGCCGGGCGGCTGCCCGTTCCACACCCGCTGTCCGGCGGTGATCGGATCGATCTGCCGGGAGCGGGAGCCCAGGCTGCAGGAGATCACACCGGGGCGTTGGGTCGCCTGTCATCTCTATACGTAGGGCGGAGGGGGCAGCGCTCTGCCCCCTACCCATTCGGCTCAATCCGCGAAGCTGTTTTACAAGTGACACTTCAGCCCTTCCACTTGCCGCGTGGTGATCTCTGTAGTATGATTAATCCTCGCCAGCGGTCTGCAGCAGAGCGCAGGCGCAGATTCCGGCATAGCTCAACGGTAGAGCATCCGGCTGTTAACCGGAGGGTTGTAGGTTCGAATCCTACTGCCGGAGCCAGGTGGAGCGTTGCCCCCGGGGTGACGCTCCCTTCCATGCAGGGGAGCTCCAGACCCTGCCGCACAGCCCAGCCGAAGCCGACAAGTTTCCGTGAATCCCCGGTTGCATAAGGCCGTAAAGCTTGATATAATGGCTTTCGTCGCCAAGCGGCAAAACCGCATAGTCGGGGCTATAGCTCAGTTGGGAGAGCGCGTGAATCGCACTCACGAGGTCAGGGGTTCGACTCCCCTTAGCTCCACCAAGTCTCCGGTCACGCTCGACCGTGGCCGGAATGGATGCGCCGGTAGCTCAGTGGATAGAGTACCTGACTACGAATCAGGTGGTCGTAGGTTCGAATCCTGCCCGGCGCGCCAAACACCTGGAGAGGTGTCCGAGTGGTCGAAGGTGCAGCACTGGAAATGCTGTGTACGGCAAAACCGTACCGAGGGTTCGAATCCCTCCCTCTCCGCCAAGCCTGGGCCGGGTCCCACACCCGGCCCAGTGGTATCGAATCGGGCTGTGGCGCAGCTTGGTAGCGCGCTTCCTTGGGGTGGAAGAGGTCGTGGGTTCAAATCCCGCCAGCCCGACCATTTGGATTGCGAACGTGCCTGCACGTTCGCAATCTAAATGGTAGCCCGGCAACGCTTTGCGCAGCAAAGCGTGAGAGGGCCGACCCTGGTAGCCCGGCAGCGCTTTGCGCAGCCCCTCCATCTTCATATTCGGGGTGTGGCTCAGCTTGGTAGAGCGCACGGTTCGGGACCGTGAGGTCGCAGGTTCAAATCCTGTCACCCCGACCAGAGAACGAGGCCAGACAACACGTCTGGCCTCTTTTTCGCGCCCGCTGTCGACAGCCGTATCCATCCACCCTCCCGCAGAGTCGAATCCATTGAATACCCCCAGGGGTATATAAATCCCCTGCCAGGAGGCGTGGAGTATGGCAGATTCACCGCCCCGCATCGTCCTCTTCACCACACCGACCTGACCCTGGTGCCGCCGGGTGAAGCAGTACCTCCAGCAGAAGGGCTTCCGGTTCCGGGAGGTCGACGTCTCCCGCGACCAGGCCGCCGCCCGTGAGATGGTCCGTCTCACCGGGCAGATGGGGGTTCCGGTCACCCTGATTGGCAACCGACCGGTGGTCGGCTTTAACCAGGGCGAGATCGACAGGCTTCTGGGTCTTCGTTAACCCCATGATGCAGAATCCAAGGGAGGCAGAAGGAGATGCGCATTGAACCCCTCGATGACCGCGTCCTGATCACCGTCGATGAGGAGGCGGGCCCGCAGAAGACCAACTCGGGTCTCTACCTGCCCGACACGGCCAAGGAGAAGCCCCGGACCGGGGTGGTGGTCGCGGTGGGAACCGATGAGGACCTGCGGGAGAAGGTTCAGGTGGGCAATCGAATCCTCTACAGCAAGTTCTCGGGTGATGAGATCGACCTGGATGGCAGGAAGCACCTGCTGCTGCAGCGCAACGAGATCCTGGCCATTGTCCGGGACTGACAGGTTCACCGAGGGCCGCGGCGAGCGCGGCCCTCGCTGCATGCATCCGGCCATGGCCACCTTCCCGCCGCCGGGGCGGTCACCGGAGTTTCAAGCCCTCCAGACCACAGATCCCCGCCGGGGTCGACATGACCACCCCATCCCCCAGGTGGAGGGAGAGGCCCTCCCCACCCGAGCCAATCCCCGGCATCCTGGTGACCCGAACGCCCGGAAGCATCTCCTCGACCTCGCTCCGGTTCAGGCTCCCCGTGATCGCATCCCGCTCGGCGTCGTAGTAGTGCAGGCTCCAGTCGGAGTCCGACCCTGCTCCGCCGACCACGACGATGCCACCTCGGCAGCCCTGCTGGCGCTGGAAGCTGGAGAAGGCCACGCCCGGCTGCTTCTCCGCCCGCTCCCGGGCCATGATCATCGCCACCGCGGCCAGAAGGAGCAGGGCAGCACGCTTCACCGGCGGTCCCTCCCGTGAGATCTCTCGATATAGACCTTCGGCGCACCGCACCCAGATCCTCTTAGAAATTACGGAATCATGAGATGTACTGGTCCGGCAGAAGCAGGAGCCTGGGTTGACAAGCGCGGCGGATCGCCGTACCATAGAACCAATGTGGAGATGCAAGGGGGTAGGAGACCGCCATGATGCCGATCTCTCCGGTCCGTGCCACTCGCTAGTCGAGCACCAAGGGGGCAGTATGCCCTTTTGACGGCAGGACGGATCAGATCGGGCAGATCAGGGCGGCTATCCTGACCACCGCGCACCGGCTTATGCCATTCACGCCGCGGGGAGGAAGCTTGACCCGCGGCGTTTTTCATGCCCCCATCAGGCTCGCCCGGCGAGCCCCGTGTCCCCTGCCGTCGCCTCTGCGACCGCAACTCTGCTGGGATGACGGAAGGAGCGTTACGTGTCATGGCGATTCTGACGGTGCAGGGGCTCGCCAAATACTGGGGAGTCGACCTGCTGTTCAAGGAGATCAACTTCCTGCTCAACGAGGGCGAGAAGATGGCGCTGGTGGGCCGGAACGGCACCGGCAAGACCACCTTGCTCAAGATCCTGATGGGCCGGATGGAGTTTGACGAGGGCCAGATCCACATGGTGCAGGGCTGCCGGGTGGGCTACCTGAGCCAGGACCCGGAGTTCACCCCCGGTCGCACCCTCTTCGAGGAGGCCCGCTCGGTCTTCGGCCACCTGGAGAAGTGGGAGCGGGACCTGCGGGAGCTGGAGGGGAAGATGGGCGCCGCCGCCTCCGAGGAGGAGCTGCAGGCGGTGATGGACGAGTACACCCGGGTGACCGCCCTCTTCGAGGGGGCGGGCGGCTACGACGCCCCGGCCCGGGTCAAGTCGATCCTCTTCGGCCTGGGCTTCAGGGAGGAGGATCTGACCAAGCCGGTGGAGATCCTCTCCGGCGGCCAGAAGGTCCGGCTGGGGCTGGCCAAGATGCTGCTGGAGGAGCCCGACCTGATGCTGCTGGACGAGCCGACCAACCACCTCGACCTGGAGGCGGTGGAGTGGCTGGAGGGCCACTTCCGGACCATGAAGTCGGCGGCGATCCTGGTCTCCCACGACCGCTACTTCCTGGACCGGGTGATCACCCGGGTGCTGGAGCTGGAGAACTGCGGCTGCGACATCTACCACGGCAACTACTCCTACTACCTGGAGGAGAAGAAGCGGCGGCAGGAGGCGCTGCTGACCGCCTACGAGCGGCAGCAGAAGCAGGCGGAGAAGCTGCGCACCTTCTACGAGAAGTGGCGCAACACCCCCTCCCGCAAGGACCAGGCCATGAGCCGCAAGCGGCAGCTCGACAAGATGGAGCTGATGGAGCGGCCCAAGGTCCGGCACAAGACCATGAAGCTGGAGTTCGACCTGGACTACGAGTCGGGCGACGATGTGCTGAAGGTGGAGAGCCTGGCCAAGGCCTACGGCGAGAAGCAGATCTTCGCCGGGGTCAACCTGATGCTCTACAAGGGCGACCGGATCGCCCTGGTGGGGCCCAACGGCTCGGGCAAGACCACCTTCCTGAAGGTGATCCAGGGGCTGGTCAAGCAGAGTGCCGGCTCGGTCTTCTGGGGGGTGGGGGTGCAGCGGGGCTACTTCAGCCAGGACCTGGACGCCCTGGACTACAGCCGCACCTGCATCGAGGAGATCCTGGAGCTGCCGGGCTTCACCAAGTTCGACGCCCACTCGCTCCTGGGCCAGTTCCTCTTCTCCGGCGAGGATGCCTACAAGCCGATCGCCCAGTGCTCGGGCGGCGAGCGGAACCGGCTGATCCTGGCGAAGCTGATGGTCAGCGGGGCCAACGTGCTGCTGCTGGACGAGCCGACCAACCACCTGGACCTGGAGTCCAAGGAGGTGCTGGAGGAGGCGCTGAAGGCCTTCCCCGGGACGGTGATCTTCGTCTCCCACGACCGGTTCTTCGTCGACCAGGTGGCGACCAAGATCTGGGAGTTCGGCGGGGCGGGCGTCACGGAGTACGAGGGCAACTACTCGGCCTACCGGGCGGAGAAGGAGCGGTTGGCGATGCTGGCCGCCCAGGCGCAGGCCGAGGCGCAGGCCCGGGGCGAGGCGCCGGTCAAACCGGCCGAGGCCACCCGCAAGGAGTCACAGGAGCTCTCCCGCTCCCGCAAGGAGGAGCGGAAGGCAGAGGCGGCGGCCCGGAGGCTGGAGTCGGAGATCCACCGGCTGGAGGAGCGCAAGGCCGAACTGGAGGGGCGGATGGCCGACCCCGACATCTACCGGACCGCCTCGGGCCGGGAGGCGGTGGCGGAGTACCAGTCGATCCAGAGCGAGCTGGAGCGGCTCTACTACGAGTGGGAGAAGCTGATCGAGGCCACCGGTGCCTGAGCAGAACGGCGCCCCCATCCAAAGCGGACGGGGGCGCCTCCCATCTCTCCGTTGGATCGCCGCCGAGTGGGCATCCTAAGGGCTGATCCCACTGCGAGAAAGGGCGGCGATCGGTCTTGTGGATCCTGGCGCAGATCTTCTCCCCGGACGGCCTGGGGGAGATGGTCAAGCACATCCCCGTGCTGATCATCCGCACGGTCATCTCCTTCCTCACCGTGATGACGGTGGTCCGCTGGACGGGCAAGCGGTCCATCGCCAACCTGGCGCCCTTCGACCTGGCGATGGTGATCATGATCGGCGAGGTGGCGGCGATTCCGGTCTCCGAGCTGGATGTGGACTTCCTGCACGGCCTGCTGCCGGTGGTGCTGATCGGCGCCCTGCACGTGGCGATGACCACCATCAACCTGCACTGGAAATCCTTCGAACGGCTGACGGAGGGACATCCCACCCTTTTGGTGAAGGACGGTCGCATCCTGAAGAAGAATCTCTTGAAGGAGCGGGTCTCCATGGCCGACCTGAAGACCGCCCTGCGGCACAAGGATGTGGATGATGTCGCGGAGGTGAAGGAGGCCTGGATCGAGCACGCCGGCGGGATCAGCGTGATCTTGAAGCGCGACGCCGACGCCGCCACCCCCCGGGACGTGGAGCAGGCGATGGAGCGGGTCTTCGCCCGCCGTCTGGATCGCGCCGTGGAGGAGGCGGTCCGGCGGGCGCTGGCCGAGGAGGCCCGAGCCCCGGTGATGACGCCCCACCCGGCCCTCCACGAGCCCGTGGAACAGCCGGGGGAGCGACCAGGAGGATGATCTGTGCGCGCCTTTCTGTTCTTTATCGACGGCATGGGGCTGGGCGGGGATGACCCGGCGGTCAACCCGCTCCTGGCCGCCGAGATGCCGGCCTTCCGGTCGCTGCTGGGGGGCCGGCCCCTCTGGGCCGGGGCGGTCCCCTACACCGCCCCGGGCCTCGCCGCGGTGGTAACCGACCCCTGCCTGGGCGTGCCGGGGCTGCCCCAGAGCGCCACCGGCCAGACCGCCATCTTCACCGGGGAGAACGCCCCGGCCGCCATCGGACGCCACCTGAACGCCTACCCGACGCCGAATCTGAAGAAGATCATCAACCAGCACTCGATCTTCAAGCGGGTGGATGAGCGGGGGCTGAGCGCCACCTTCCTCAACGGCTTTCGGCCCGAGTTCTTCGACTGGGTGGCCGCCGGGCAGCCGATCCACCCCGACCGGCGCTACCGCCCCTCCGCCTCGACCGTTTCGGGCCTGGCGGCGGGGCTGCACGTCTTCCGCTCCCTGGACGACATCCGCCGGGGGGAGGCGGTGGGCTTTGACATCGACCACCACGTGATGCGGGCGATGGGCTACGACCTGGAGCCGGTCGACCCCCGGGAAGCCGGACGGCGGGCCGCCCGGGTGGCCGCCCGCCATCACTTCACCCTCTACGAGCACTTCCTGACCGACAAGGCCGGCCACGCCCAGGACCACCCGGCCGCCGTGGCGGTGCTGGAGCGGGTGGACCGCTTCCTGGCCGGGGTGCTGGAGGAGCTGCCGGCGGATCACCTGCTGGTGATCACCAGCGACCACGGGAACATCGAGGACCTCTCGGTCAAGACGCATACCATGAACCCGGTGGCCACCATCCTCCGGGGGCCGGGCGCCGAGGATCTGGCCGGGCGGATCCGGTCGCTGACCGACATCGCCCCGGCCATCCTGAGCGTGCTGGGCTAGGGTCTACCGGGGCGGCGGGGCCAGATCCCCGGGGCCAGGGCGCGCCCACCACCATCCGCCACGCTTTACCGGGATCACCTCGCCTTCCTGATAGGGAACAAAGCTCTGCTTCATACGTCTACCACTACGGTGGAGATCGGCGGCCCTGCTTATGCGATGAGAGGAGAGCCTATGGACGAACGTGCACTGCGGACCCTGGAGTTCGCCAAGATTAAACAGATGCTGGCGGAGCGGACCGCCACCAGCATGGCCAAGGAGATCGTGGAGGGGCTGACCCCGTCCACCGATTACCTGGAGGTCAAGCACCGGCAGGCGGAGACCAGCGATGCCCGCCGGCTGTATATGGGCGGTCGCTCCATCCCGCTGGGGGGGCTGCACGACCTGCGCCCCCATGTGCAGCGGGCGATCCGCGGGGGGATGCTGGAGGCGGTCGACCTGCTGGATGTGGCCGACACCGCCGCCAGCGCCCGCCGCCTGAAGAAGTTCCTGCTGGAGAACCGGGACGACGCCCCGATCCTCGGGGCGCTGGCCAACATGATCGGGACCTTCAACACCCTGGAGGCGGAGATCCGCCGGGCGATCGACGATCACGGCGAGGTGCGGGATGACGCCAGCCCGGCGCTCCACGAGATCCGCCGGGGGATGCGGGTCCTCTCCAGCCGGATCAAGGAGAAGATGGACTCCTTCGTCCGGGGACCGGCCTCCAAGTACCTGCAGGAGACGCTGGTCACCATCCGGGACAACCGTTTCGTGGTCCCGGTCAAGATCGAGCACCGGGCCCAGGTGCCGGGCATCGTCCACGACCAGTCCGGCTCCGGCTCCACCCTGTTCATCGAGCCGATGGCGGTGGTGGAGATGAACAACCAGATCAAGGAGCTGGCGCTGAAGGAGCGGGAGGAGGTCGCCCGCATCCTCACCCGGCTCACCTCCCTGCTGGCCCACGAGGCCGATGCGATGATCGACACCCTTCAGGCGGTGGCGCAGATCGACTTTGCCTCCGCCAAGGGGAAGCTCTCGCTGGACCTGGACTGCGTCGAGCCGGAGCTGGAGCGGGAGCCGATGCTGGAGATTCGCAAGGGGCGCCACCCGCTGCTGAAGGGGAACGTGGTGCCCACCGAGGTCCACATCGGCCTCACCTTCGACACCCTGGTGATCACCGGCCCTAACACCGGCGGCAAGACGGTGACGCTGAAGACCATGGGCCTCTTCGTGCTGATGGCCCAGTCGGGGCTCCACCTGCCCGCCGGCTACGGCACCCGGGTCGGCATCTTTGACCAGGTCTTCGTGGACGTGGGGGATGAGCAGTCGATCGAGCAGTCGCTCTCCACCTTCTCCGGCCACATGACCAACATCATCCGGATCCTGGACGCCCTGGAGGGCCGGGCCCTGGTGATGCTGGACGAGCTGGGCGCCGGCACCGACCCCACCGAGGGCGCCGCCCTGGCGATGTCGATCCTGGAGCACCTGCACGCCCGTGGGGCGAAGACGGTGGCCACCACCCACTACTCGGAGCTGAAGACCTTCGCCTACACCCGCCCCCGGGTGGAGAACGCCTCGGTGGAGTTCGACGTGGAGACGCTGCAGCCCACCTACAAGCTGCTGATCGGGGTGCCGGGCTCCTCCAACGCCTTTGAGATCTCCCGCCGGCTGGGGCTCTCGCCCCTGATCGTCGACCGGGCCCGCCAGTTCCTGACCAAGGAGCAGGAGCGGGTGGAGGACCTGATCCAGGGGATTCACGCCACCCGGGCCCAGCTGGAGAAGGAGCGGGAGGAGGCGGCCCGGCTGCGCACCGAGGCGCAGCGGATGCGGGACGAGTACGAGCGCCGCTACGGCGAGGCCCGGCAGAAGGCGGCCGATGCGCTGGAGAAGGCCCGGGCGCAGGCGCAGCAGATCCTGGCCACCGCCCGCCGGGAGGCGGAGGCGGTGATCGAGGAGCTGAAGCAGGCGCTGCGGGAGCAGCGGGAGGCCGAGCGGATGCAGGCGATCCAGTCGGCCCGGGGCCGGCTCTCCAAAGCCCGGGAGGCGGTGGAGCCGGCCGAGACCGAGCGGCAGGCCCGCCGGACCGGCGAGGCGCCCAAGGGGCTGAAGCCCGGCGACCCGGTGCGGATCGTCTCCCGGGATATCACCGGCTACGTGCTCTCCGAGCCCGACGCCGGCGGCCACCTGCTGGTCCAGGCGGGCATCCTGAAGGTGACCGTCTCGCTGGAGGACCTGGAGCGGGTCGAGGAGCCCCAGCCGGAGCCGAAGGCGAGGGGGCTGGTCCCCCAGAAGGCCCGGCCCAGGTCGATCGGCGCCGCCAAGGCCCAGGAGATCTCCACCGAGGTGGATCTGCGGGGCCTGACGGTGGAGGAGGCGCTGGAGAAGGTCGACAAGTACCTGGACGACGCCGTGCTGGCGGGGCTGCCGCAGGTGCGGATCATCCACGGCAAGGGGACGGGCGCCCTGCGCAAGGCGATCACCGACCAGCTGAAGGCCGACCGCCGGGTCGCCTCCCACCGCCTCGGCGGGGTGGGCGAGGGCGGCGACGGGGTCACCGTGGCGAGGCTGCAGGATTGAACGAAAACCGGAAGGCGGTGCACCACCCGGGTGTACCGCCTTCCTCGCTTATGCCAGTCCGTGCCGCAGGGCGTAGGCCACCAGGGCGGCCCGCTTGCTTACCCCGACCTTGTTGTAGATGTTCCGCAGGTGGGTCTCCACCGTCCGGGGCGAGATGAAGAGCCGGGCCGCGATCTCCCGGTCGCTCAGCCCCTGGGCAGCCAGGGAGATCACCTCCACCTCCCGGCTGGTCAGCCCGTCCGGCAGCGCAGGCTCCGGCGGCGGTTTCGGCGCATCCGGCAGGGCCACCTCCGCCTGCCCCAGGCAGACCGCCACCACCCGCTCCAGGGGGGCGCTCCGGCCCGCCCGGAGGGCCGCTGTGTACCGCTCCTCCCCAAGCGCCGCCCGCAGGGCGGGCTGGGCTGCCTCCAGCTCCCCCTCGGCACCCCAGTAGAGGTCGGCCACCTCGGGGGAGGCCCCCGTCAGGAAGGCGGCCCTCAGCCACTCCCGGCGGGCCTCGGCCAGCAGGGCGCACTCCGCTGCCGGCAGGTAGCCCCGCGGCCACCCCTGGCGCGCCACCCGCCCCACCGCCCCCTCCAGCAGCGCCACCGCCTCCGGAAGGTGGCCCAGCCGCAGATAGGCGAGGGCCATCAGCACCTCGACGCTCTGCTGGTTCTGGCTCGACTGGCCGGAGGTCATCAGGGCCAGCGCCTCCTGGCAGAGGGCCACCGCCTGCCGGTACTCCCCCCGCAGGTAGCTGATCCGGGCCTCCTGTTCCACAAACCGGGGGTTCAGCCCCAGCTGCATCCCCTCCAGCAGCTGCCGCCGCTCCCGCTGGAGCGCCTCCGCCTCGGCGAGGCGGCGCTGGCGCAGGCGGAGCCAGCCCAGGTTGTGCAGCACCCCGTCCAGGATCATCAGGAAGCCGCCCGCCTGGTTGACGGCCGCCGCCTGGCGCAGGATGGCTTCAGCCTCCTCCCACTGCCCGCCGACCAGCTTCGTACGGCCCAGCTGGTTGAGCAGCTGGCCCTCCAGCTCGGTATCCCCGATCTCCCGGGCCTCCTGCAGGACAGCCTGCGCCAGCGCCTCCCCGCGCGGGTACTCGCCCTTCATCAGCGCGGCGATCGCGAGCTTCCCGCGGGCCTCCACCGCCCCCTCGGTGTTCCCTGTCTGCCGGCTGATCTCCAGCGCCCGCTGCGCCAGCCCTTCCAGACCGGGCATATCCCGCTGCCAGAGCGACATGCGGGCCCCATCCAACAGGAGGCGAACCAGAAGCTCGGGGGGAAGGCGGTAGCTCTTCGCCAGGATCGCCTTCAACCAGCGCTCGCCCTCCAGGACCCCGGCGTGCCAGAACTCCAGAACAGCGGTGAAGAGCCGCGCCGCCGCCCCCGGATCCTCCCCGGGGCCCAGGGCCCAGGCCATCGCCGCCCGGATGTTCTCCAGCTCCCTCCCCAGCACCCGCCAGCGCTCGGCGCTGGTCATGGCGGCGGCCGGCCCCTCCACCAGCCGGAGCAGCCAGTCCAGGTGGCGCTTCCGGACGGGCGCCTGCTCACCCGACTCCTCCAGTTTGACCAGGGCGTACTCGCGGATCGTCTCCAGCATCGAGTACCGGATCGACCCGTCCACCTCCCGGGTGTTGACCAGCGAATGGTCCACCAGCCTGCCCAGCAGGTCGATCAGCGATCCGCCCTCCCCGTCCCCGGCGACCGCCTCCACCGCCTCCAGGCTCCAGTCGCCCTGGAAGACGGCCAGCCGCCGGAAGAGCGCCTGCTCGGTGGGCGGCAGCAGGTCGAAGCTCCAGTCCAGCAAGGCCTTCAGCGTCTGCTGCCGGGGGAGGGCCGTGCGGGAACCATCGGTCAGCAGGTGAAGCCGGTCGTCCAGCCGCAGGGCGATCTGCTCGGGGCTGAGCAGCTTGGTGCGGGCCGCCGCCAGCTCCAGCGCCAGCGGGACCCCATCCAGCCGGATGCAGATCTCGGCCAGCGTCCGGGCGCTCTCCGGATCGAGACGGAAGCTGGGCCGGATGGCACGGATCCGCTCCACCAGCAGCTGCACGGCGTCAAAGCTCAGGATCTCCTCCGGCGAGAGGGTCGGGAGGTCGGCCCGCTTCGGCAGGGGGAGCGTCTCCACCCGGCAGAGCGCTTCACCCGGCACCCCGAGAGCGGCCCGGCTGGTGGCCAGGATCCGCAGGTGAGGGCAGCCCTGCAGCAGATCGAGGGCGAAGCCGGCGCAGGCCTCCAGCAGGTGCTCACAGTTGTCCAGGAGCAGCAGGGCCCGGCGGTGCCGCAGGTGGTGGAGGAGCGCCGCAAAGCCCTCGCCGGGCGCCGTCTCCGGGAGCCCGAGCGCCCCGGTCGCCACCTGCGTGATCCGGGCCGGGTCGGTAACCGCCGCCAGCTCCACCAGCCAGATGCCGTCCGCCCACTGGCCCACCAGGGGCCGGCAGGCCTCGATCGCCAGCCGGGTCTTGCCCATGCCGCCGGAGCCCACCAGCGTGACCAGCCGGTGGGCGTTGAGCATCTGTTGCACGGTGGCCATCTCCTGCTGACGGCCGATGAAGGTGCTGATCGGCGCCGGCAGGTTGCCGGCGCGGCTGCCCGCCGCAGCCCCGCGCTCACCCGACATCGCCTGACTCCCCCTGTCCGACGCGTCCAATCAGAAAAAAGATTCGCCCCTGCGGTGGCGACTCCTGCCCTGCGCCCCCGGGTGAAACCCCAAAGATTCCAAGGGTTGGGAATCCACCGGTGCGAAGATAGGAGGCGGGCGAATCGCCCAAACCACGGTAGGGAGGATGAGTACCATGCCGAAGCGTCTGTCTCCGAAGCAGCCGATCCAGATCGAGAAGGCCCCGAAGGAGATCAAGATGGCGGTGGCCCGGCTCGAGGACCTGGAGCGGCTCAACCCGATCATCAAGGAGATGCTCCTGGATGCCAAGAAGGCCGGCGAGGTCGGGGCGATGGCCCGCTTCAGCCTCGACTTCAGCCTGAGCTTCTAGGCCCCGCCGGCTCCCCAACCCTGACCGGAAGCGAGGTGTCGCGCGTGGCCGCCAACAACTTCATCATCAAGATCGCCGCCCTCTGCAATCTTAACTGTAGCTACTGCTACATGTTCAACATGGGTGATACCACCTTCCTGAAGCGGCCGAAGGTGATGGCCCGGGAGGTGGCGCTCCAGACCCTGGAGCGGATCTACGGGTACGCCCGGCGCCAGGGGGTGAGCGGCCTGAAGTTGGTCCTGCACGGCGGCGAGCCGATGCTGGCCGGCAAGGAGTGGATCGGCTGGTTCCTGACCGAGGCCCGCCGGCGGGCGCCCGAGGGCGTTCGGGTGGAGATCGGGATGCAGACCAACGCCACCCTGCTGGACCGGGAGACGGTCGAGCTCTTCAAGGCCCACGGGGCCACCATCGGCATCTCGATGGACGGCCCGCCCGAGCAGCATGACCGCTACCGGGTGGACCACGCCGGACGGGGGAGCTACGCCCGTGTCCGGCAGGCGATCGAGCTGATGGCCGGACTCGGCCCGGCGGCGCCGGGCTGGGGGGTGCTGGTGGTGGCCAACCCGGAGTTTCCGGGGGTGGAGATCTACCGCCACTTCCTCCAGCTGGGCATCACCTGGATGGACTTCCTCTGGCCCGACTACCACCATGACCTGCTGCCGCCCTGGCCGGCGGGCGCTCTGGCCCGGTACTACATCGAACTCTTCGATGCATGGTATGAGGCGGGCGACCCCCGGATCCACATCCGCTGGTTTGAGACCGTCATGCAGTCCCTGCTGACCGGCCGCCACCAGCTGGATGCCCTGGGGCCGCACCCGCTGGAGATGGTGGTGGTGGAGACCGACGGCTCCATCGAGCCGCTGGATGTGATCCGGACATGCGGCAACGGCATGACCCAGCTGGGGCTGAACGTGGCCACCAGTGAGATCGAGGAGCTGTACGAGAACCCGCTCTTCGACCTCTGCGTGCGCAACCAGGAGCTGCTGCCCCTCCAGTGCCGGAGCTGTCCGGTCTACGCGGTCTGCGGCGGGGGCTACATGCCCCACCGGTTCAGCCACGCCAACGGCTTCGCCAACCCCAGCGTCCACTGCGCCGACCTGCTGGCCGTGATCAGCCACATCGCCGAACGGCTCCGGCGGGATCTGGCAGCGCACACCTCGCCCATGGCAGGGGCCTAAAGAAAGAGGGAGGGATGGCCGCACCGGCCGTCCCTCTCCCCTTATCCGCTAGGTGTGCGGGGTCAGTTCGCTGGGGTACTCGAAGAGCTTCTCGCAGGCCCGCCGGACCGCATCGACCTTCTCGGGCGGACAAAAGACGTAGGTCCGCCAGAGCCCCTCGTACTGCCGGGCCATGGCCGCCACCTCGCCGGAGCTGTCCACCTCGTAGAGCGGCCCCACCCCGATCCGCGACTTGACCGGCACCCGGACCTCCTTGAAGAAGGAGGCCTTCGGGCAGTAGAGGATCACCTGCCCCGGCTTCAGCCGCGCCTTGGCGGCGATCTGGTTCT
This sequence comes from Bacillota bacterium, assembly GCA_049324875.1. Taxonomy (GTDB): domain Bacteria; phylum Bacillota; class Sulfobacillia; order Symbiobacteriales; family Symbiobacteriaceae; genus JAWLHU01. The sequence continues at coordinate 56,853 of JBMONC010000049.1, read as the reverse complement.
CCAGCTCCTCCCGCTCGGCCGACTGGCCGGCGTAGCGCCGGATGAAGCCGTCCCGGTTTTCGCCCAGGGAGTAGAGGGAGAGGACGTAGGCCCGCTTGTAGAGCCGCCGGGAGGCGACCCCCTCGATCAGCTGCTGGATCACCCCCGGCCCGGGGAGGCGGGCCATCAGGTCCATGAAGGTCTGATCCCCCAGGTCGTAGAGCGCCTCCTCGCCCCGCAGGGCGCCCTTGGCGTGCAGCTCCACCGCCTTGGAGATCATCGCCCCGGAGGCGATCTTGGCGTGGTGCAGGTAGATCCGCTCGGTCAGCACGTAGCGCATCCGCAGCAGGTGGATGATCTCCGTCCGGGCGTCGGGCCGGTCCAGGCCGTGCTTCACCATGTTGACCAGCAGCTTCCCCTCCTCCAGGTAGAAGTAGGAGAAGATGCGGTCGTCGAAGTTCATCCGCAGCCCGGCGAAGAAGGAGTCACGCCGGAGGTAGTCCAGCAGGTCGGCGTCAATGGTGGAGGAGACCACCTGGCCCATCCAGGGCACCGGCGGATGGCCGGTCAGGATCCCCTTCACCCCGTCCAGCACCCCCGCCTCCGCCAGCACCCGCCCCAGCTCGCTCCGGGGCCCCAGGAAGTACTCCAGCCGGGGCCCGGCGTCGTGCCGGGGGAAGATCTGCCGCTCATCCTCGAAGGTGTGGCCGTAGGGGATGTGGGTGACGTCGTGGACCAGCATCGCCAGCCGGACCAGCTGCGCATCGTCGGGGTGGATGGTGTAGCCCTGCAGCCGGAGGCTCTCCAGCATCCGGTGGGCCATCTGCAGACAGCCCAGGCTGTGGTCGAAGCGGGTGTGGACGCAGCCGGGGAAGACCAGGTGGGCGGTGCCCAGCTGCTTGATCCCCCGGAGCCGCTGCATCTCCTTCGTATCCAGCACCCGGACCTCGATCTCGGAGAGGTAGATGTCGCCATGGACCGGGTCGCGGAGCAGCATCGGCAATCACCTCATCTGGTGCGGCTTCGGATCGCGGGAGTACATAGGTTCGCCCCCGCGCACCCCTTCCCCTGCTGCGGCAGTAAACCGCCTGCAGATTCTCGGTGCGCGCCGGGGGCCCGGGGGATCCCCCGGGCCCGGCGACTCGCTTAGGGTTTGGCCGTTCGTTACATCTAGCCCGTCACAGGCTGTGGCGGGTGTTCCTGTTGTATGGGTATGAGGTTTTCCGGGAAGACGACTACCGGGTTCCGCTCCTCACCGGAGAGGAGGTCGAGATTGACCAGCACCACGTTCACATCGACCAGCTTCACCACGCCGACCACGGTTCCGTCAAACCCGGAGCGGGTGACCACGCGGCACCCCGGCACCAGCTCCCGCAGTCTCGCCACAGAACGCACCCCCCATCCCTGCCTGACTTGGACTGGTCACCTCAATTATAGCATAAACTGGAAATAAAGGAAAGGAGCCGGATCTCAATCCGGCTCCAAATTTTGGCTATGGGCGGGTCGGGGGGAGCGCCGGCGGCTTCACGCTGCCGGAGCCCGTGCCGGTCCCCGGCTTCGGTTGCTGCACCGGGGTGCACTTGTCGGTGGGCACCTCTTTCCACCAGTCCGCCGGCCAGTACTTGTAGACGTTGTTCGGGTCCTTCGGGTGCTTTACCCAGGTGGTGGGCCGCTTGATCAGGGTGAGCGTCTCCGGGGTGCCCTCGCAGCCAGGCTGCCAGAGATAGTACTTCTTGATCTCGGTGCCGTCCTTCAGCTTGAACCAGGGCCGCTGCACCACGGTGGTCAGCTGCAGCACGTCGTCGATCTTCTTCGGCACGTACTGGGCACGCCACCAGTCGGTGACGATCTGGTCCGGCGGGCAGAGCGGGCTGGGCAGCAGCCCGGTGATGGCGCAGACCGAGGCGGCGACGATGCTCTTGGGCCGCTCCCAGTCGGGCGGGGCCTCCTTGTAGATCTGGTCCATGATCTGGGTCCAGATCTTGGTGGGCGGGCCTGCGCCGGTCCAGTTGCGCCAGCCTTCGCCGCCGTGGGGGAGCCGCTTCCGCCCCTCCTCGTTGTCGTAGCCGGTCCAGACCCCGGTCACGATCTCCGAGGTGAAGCCCAGGAACCAGGCGTCATGCCACTCCTCGGTGGTGCCGGTCTTGCCGGCGGCCGGCCATCCATGCCAGCCCTTCGCCTCGTAGGAGGCGGTGCCCTTGGTGATGGAGCCCTTCATCACGTCCACCATCAGCCAGGCGGAGTCCCGGTTGACCACCTGCTCCTTGCGGGGCTGGGCCTGCCAGATGATCTCGCCGTACTTGTTCTCGATCCGGGTCACCACGATCGGTTCCGCCTTGGTGCCCAGGCTGCCCAGCACCCCGTAAGCGGCGGTCATCTCCATGGGGGTGACGCCCTGCGACAGGCCGCCCAGGGTGAGCGCCAGGTGCTCATCGTTGACCCGGGGATTATCCCTGTAGGTGAGCAGGGGGAGCCCCAGCTTCTTGCCGTACTCGATAGCCTTGGCCGGGGTGACCGCCTCCAGGGTCCGGACCGCCATGGCGTTGATCGACTGCTCCACGCCGTAGCGCATCGGCTTCAGGCCGGCGTAGCGGAATTCGTAGTTCTCCGGCCAGACGTTGTCCCCCTTGTCGTTCAACCGCGGGGGCGAGTCGTCGATCACCGTGGCCGGCCCCCAGCCCAGCAGGTCGATGGCGGGCAGGTAGGCCACCAGCGGCTTGATGGTGGAGCCCGGGTCCCGCCGGGCCTGGGTCGCCCGGTTCAGCCCCAGCATCCGCTCGTGCTGCAGCCCGCCCACCAGCGCCAGCACCTCGCCGCTGCGGTGGTCCATGATCACCACAGCGCCCTGCGGCACCTCGGGATCCTTCTGGGCGCTGTAGATCTTCGTCTCCTCCGGAATCACCTTCGCCAGCGTCTCCTGGGCGATCTTCTGGTACTCCAGGTTGAGCGCCGTGTGGATCTTCAGCCCCTTGCGCAGCAGGTCGTCCGCCGTGAAGGTGGGCAGCTTGTACTTGGCCGCCTGCTCCGGGTCGGTCAGGATGGTGATCACGTGGTCGACATACCAGTCGCCGTTGAAAGTGATGGAGGTGGGGGTCACCTCCGCCCGCTTGATCACCGGCGTCTCCTTCTTGACCGCCTCGGCCCGCTCCGGCTTCAGGTAGCCGTGCTCCACCATCAGGTCCAGCACGATCTCCCGCCGCTCCAAGGCTCCCTCCAGGTTGGTGAAGGGGCTGTATTCCGAGGGGCCCTTCAGGATGCCGGCCAGCAGCGCCGCCTCGGAGAGGGTCAGGTCCTTGGCGTGCTTGGAGAAGTACTGCTGCGCTGCCGCCTCGATGCCGTAGGCCTGACCGCCGAAGGCGACGGTGTTCAGGTACTGCTCCAGGATCTGCTTCTTGGTATACCGCTTCTCCAGGTCGACGGCGATCAGCATCTCCTGGACCTTCCGCTTGATGGTCTGGTCCAGGGTGAGGAAGGCGTTGCGGGCCAGCTGCATGGTGATGGTGGAGCCGCCCTCCACCTGCGAGCCCGGCACCTTCAGCAGGTACTTGATGTTCGACCAGATTGCGCCGGCGAACCGGATCGGGTCGATGCCGAAGTGGTCGTAGAACCGGTGGTCTTCGATGGCGATGAAGGCATCCTGCACCTCCTGGGGGATCTGGTCAATCTTGACCAGGGTGCGGTTCTCCTCATCCGCCAGCTCGTAGACCTTCTTGCCCGTCCGGTCGTAGATCACCGAGGTGAGGCTCGGGTCGAACTCCTCGAAGACGGGCAGGTCCTGGTAGGCCTGATAGACAAAGGCTCCGGCGAGTCCGGCGCCGCCCAGCAGCATCCCCAGCAGAATCAGCAGCGTATAGCCAATCCAGCGGCGGCTCCGCTTCTTCTTCGGCGGCTTTCCGGGCTGCGGCCCCTGGGATCGTCGGGAATTGGGCAACTGAAACACCTCCAACAAGGTGAAAGGAATTCGCTCTTTCGAGCCGGACTCCTTTTTGTCGGAGCCGTGATGGCTCCTGGGTAGCCCAAAGGTCAGGAATTGCCAGTCATTCGGTCCTGTGCTAGAATAAGCCTATCGGTGATGACGGAGAGAAGTACGACACAGCGTCCACCTGCAGAGAGGGGTTGACTGGTGCAAAACCCCGGGGGCCTGTGGCGGAAATACACTCCCGAGCTGCCCGCCGAGTTCATCAACCTCACTTGGTTAGATGGATAGACCGGGCCGGAAGTTCCCCGTTAGCGGAACATTTGAGTGGACTCCCCTCCCGGGGGTCAACCAGGGTGGTACCGCGGCGTGCAGAACACGTCGTCCCTGGGGAAGACAGCCGGGTCGGGGGCTTTTTTGTCGCCCCGGCCCCAGTCAGGGAGGCACGGTTTCCCATGGGTTTCAAGAGCGTCGACGAGCAGATGCAACTCCTGATGCGCGGGGTGGTGGACCTCGTCACCGAGGAGGATCTGCGGCGGAAGCTGGAGCGGTCGGTCAAGACCGGCAAGCCCCTGCGGGTCAAGCTGGGAATCGATCCGACCGGCTCCGACCTGACCCTCGGCCACACGGTTCCCCTCCGCAAGATGAAGCAGTTCATGGAGCTCGGCCACCAGTGCATCCTGATCATCGGTGATTACACGGCCATGGTCGGCGACCCCACCGGCCGGAACGAGGCCCGGCCCCAGCTGACCCACGAGCAGACCACCCGGAACGCCGAGCGCTACCTGGAGCAGGCCGCCCGGGTGCTGGACGTGAGCAAGCTGGAGGTCCGCCGCAACTCCGAGTGGCTGGCGCCCATGACCTTCGCCGATGTGACCCGCCTGGCGGCCAAGTCCACCGTCGCCCGCATGTTAGAACGGGAGGACTTCAAGAAACGTTACGAGGAAGGCCGGCCCATTTATATCCACGAGTTCTTCTACCCCCTGATGCAGGGGACCGACTCAGTGGCGATCGAGGCGGATGTGGAGTTGGGCGGCACCGACCAGAAGTTCAACCTGCTCTGGGGGCGGGATCTGCAGCGGGAGGCCGGCCAGGAGCCGCAGGTCTGTTTGATGACCCCGATCATTGAGGGGCTGGACGGCGTGGAGAAGATGTCCAAGTCCCTGGGCAACTACATCGGCCTGAACCACCCGCCCGAGGAGATGTTCGGCCGGACCATGTCGATCCCGGACAAGCTGATCATCCCCTACTTCACCTACTTCACCGATGTGCCCCAGGCGGAGATCGACCAGATCCAGGCGGCGATCGCGGCGGGCGAGAACCCGATGAACGCCAAGAAGCGGCTGGGCCGGTCGATCATCACCACCTACGGCTACACCGAGGAGGAGGCCCGGCAGGCGGAGGAGCGGTGGGTCGCCCAGTTCTCCCGGGGCGAGGTGCCGGAGGACATCCCCGATGTGACCATCCCCGCCGTCGACCTGCCCATGCCGGCGGCCCGGGTGCTGGTGGTGACCGGCCTGGCCCCCTCCATGGGCGAGGCCCGCCGGCTGATCGAGCAGGGCGGCTTCACCGTGGACGGCGAGAAGGTGACCGATCCCAAGGCGGAGCTGCGCCTCAGCAGCGGCCAGGTGCTGAAGGCGGGCAAGCGGAAGTTCGGCCGGGTTGTGGTCGGCTGATACCCGCATCCAGGCCCCCGGAGGGACGCCCTCCGGGGGCCTATTGGCATTGCGCGGCAACATCACCCGGCCCCGGTTCGTCATAGAGAATGAGAGGGAGGGGGATGGATCTGGAGACCAGGATCTGCCTTGTGCGGCACGGGGTGACGGCCTGGAACCTGGACGGCCGGGTCCAGGGCCGGTCGGACCTCCCGCTGGCGCCGGAGGGGGAGCGGCAGTCCACAGCGGTCGCAGACCGCTTGGCGGCGGAGACCTGGGATGCCATCTACAGCAGCCCCCTGCAGCGGGCCTGTCAGACGGCACAGATCATCGCCCGGCGGATCGGACAGCAACGGGTGATGACCGATCCTCGCCTGATGGAGCGGACGATGGGCGAGGCGGAGGGGATGGCCGACATCGAGGTGGCAGCCCGCTGGCCGGGCCTTCCCTGGGATGAGATCCCCGGCATGGAGCCGGCAGGGGCCGTGGCGGACCGGGCCCGGGAGGCCCTGCGGGAGATCGCGGAGCGCCACCCCGGCGGCCGGGTGATCTGCGTCGCCCACGGGAGCCTGATCAGCCAGTTTCTGCGGTCGCTGACGCCGCCGGGATCAGGCGCCAACCACCACCTGCAGCCGACGTCGGTCGCCGTCGTCTGCTGCGATGGGCGACGTTTTGCTCTGGAGCGCCCGCCTGACCACCGCCACCTGCTGCTGGATGGGATCGAGTACAGCGGGGAAAAAGGCCGCCTCTCCGGGACGGAGCTGGCGAGGCTGTCCCAGGACGGGCTGCCGGGGGCCGAAGCGCTGGAGTCGCTGATCTGGAAGGCCGCTGCCGTGGAGGCAGCGTGGGATGGCGATGAGCTGGTGGGCTTCGCCCAGGTCGTAACCGATGGCGCCCCGACCGGCCGCATCGACCTCGTCGTCGCCCTGCCGGGCTACGCCCATCTCCGCCCGGTGCTGATCGACCGCCTGCAGCGGCGATATCCCGGCACCCGGCTGGCGATGGGTTCCTGATGCGGGGATACTCTCGGGCTGCGTTACGGCATACCGACCGACCTCGGGCCGGTTCCCGGGCGCCGTGGGCCCGTCCCGGGTGCATGTGCCCCGGTCCGCCCTCATAGGGTGGGATACCGCCTGACCCCCGGGAGGAGGGAGAAGGACGTGCGCCGCTTCCGCCGCTTTCGCCCCGTCCTCTGGACCCGCTGGCTCCGCTGGCCGGTCCTGGCCGGGGCGGTGCTCTACCTGCTGCTCCGGCTGGCCGACCTGCTCCTGCTGGGACCCCTGGGGGCGGTGGCCGAGGTGGAGGCCCGGCGGATCGGCATCGAGGCGGTCAACCGGGTGGTGACCGAGCAGGTGGGCCGGAACCTGCGCCACGAGAACCTGGTCCACTACGAGAAGGACCAGACCGGCCGCATCGCCGCCTACCGGGTCAACACCCCGGTGGTCAACCAGGTGGCCGCCCAGGCCGCCCGGGCGGTGCAGGAGGAGCTCCGCCGGCTGGCCCAGGCGCCCTTCGGCGTCCCGGTTGGCGCCCTGACCGGCTCCACCCTCCTGGGCACCAGCGGCCCCCGCCTGCCGGTGAAGCTCCTGCCCATCGGCACGGTGGCCATCGATGTGAAGCAGGAGTTCAAGGGGGAGGGGATCAACCAGACCCGCCACCGGGTCTGGCTCCAGGCCACCGCCCTGATGCAGGTGGTCCTGCCGCTCACCACCCGGGAGGTCCAGGTGACCCAGGAGCTGCCCCTCTCGGAGACGGTGATCGTGGGGCCGGTGCCGGACTCCTTCTACGGCGGGCCTCTGGGCGGTGTCAGCCTCCCGTTGAAACCGTGAGATTCATTCTCAATAAACTTTTTTCAAAATCGGGGTTGACGGCGGTTCCAGTCTTTGCATATACTCAGTCATGGGTTGAGCAAGAACCATTTCAAACCAGGAAGGAGGTCGACGGGATGTCCATCATCAACACCATCAACATGATCAACTTCATCGAGTGGAGCCTCGCGCTCGGCTTTGATGCGACCCCGCGACCTGCTGCCGACAAACTCCGGTAGTCTATCTACGTGTGAGTAAACGGCCGCAGGTCAGCGGAAAGCTGCCTGTGGCCTTTCCTTTTTCCCCCGTGCCTGCGCGCGGCATGGGGGGAGGTAGGACCATGGGCGAACCAGGCCCATGGTCCTCTCTTTTTGAGCGGACCGCCTGGGTCCACGTCAACGGAAAGGGGAGAAACCCGATGAGCTTCGCCCTTGAAGTCATCGATCTGTATAAGACCTTCTACGAGGAAGATGAAGAGAACCAGCGCCCCTGGTACCGCTTCTGGCAGAAGCGGCCCCAGCGGCTGATCACCGCCGTCGACCGGATCTCGTTTCACGTGAAGCGGGGCGAGTGTTACGGCATCCTGGGCCCCAACGGCTCCGGCAAGTCGACCCTGATCCGGCTGATGTCCACCCTGCTGATCCCCGACGGCGGCACCGTGACCGTCTTCGGCAAGGATGCCCAGAAGGAGACCGCCGCCGTCCGGCGGATGATCAACCGGGTCTCGGTGGACGCCGCCTTCTTCAAGAAGCTCTCCGCCATTGAGAACCTCTCCTACGCCGCCCGGCTCTACGGCCTGGACCTGGCCGAGGGGCGCCGGCGGGCCGGGGAGATCATGGAGCGGATGGGGCTGCCCAGCAAGAAGTGGAACTCCCCGCTGGAGAACCTCTCCCGGGGGCAGCAGCAGAAGGTGGCCATCGCCCGGGCCTTGATGACCCGGCCGGCGCTCCTCCTGCTCGACGAGCCGACCACCGGCCTGGACCCGCAGTCCAAGCGGGATGTGCAGGACTACGTCCTGGAGGTCCAGCGCCAGTATGGCACCACCGTGATCCTGACCAGCCACGACATGGATGAGTCCGCCCGGCTCTGCCAGCGGGTCGCCTTCATCGTGGATGGCAAGTTCCGGGCCGAGGGAACCCCGACCCAGCTGCTTTCCCGGTACGGGGCGAAGGATCTCGAGGAGGTCTTCTTCGCCGCCACCGGCAAGAGCCTGAAGTCCGACGGTGAGGAGGTGGCAGGATGACCGCGTTCCGCACACAGCTGAGCGCCACGCAGGGTTTCGTTGAGCGGAACTGGGCGCTCACCCGCCGGTATATCGGCTGGGAGATCGTCTGGCTGGTCTACGGCACGGTCACCACCCTGACCATCGGGCTGATCGGCGTCGACAGCCAGGGGATCGTCGGCCAGGAGCGGGTGCTCTACCTGCTGATCGGCGCTCTGCTCTGGTCCTACCTGAGCGTGCTCTTTCAGATCATGGGCGACACCGTCTCCTGGGAGCGCTGGGAGGGGACCATCGAGTACACCTTCATGGCGCCCGTCCACCGGTTCACCTACCTGATGGGCCAGGGGCTTTACGGGATCACCTACGCCCTGGTGCGGACGGGGATCATCCTGGCCATCACCATCCTCTTCTTCGACCTTGACATGTCCAAGGCTAACCTGATCGGAGGCTTCGTGGTCCTCGGGATCGCAAGCTTCTCCTTCATGGGGCTGGGGCTCCTGGCCGCCGTCCTGCCGCTGATCTCCACCGAGCGCGGCTCACAGGCGACGCACATCATCCAGGGCCTGCTGCTCCTCATGTCCAGCGTCTACTACCCGGTGACCGTCCTCCCGGGGTGGATGCAGCCGCTTGCCCGCATCAATCCGGCCACCTTCTGCCTCGACGCCGTCCGGGCCACCTGGATCGGCGGGGCGGGCCTGGCCGATGTCTGGCCGCAGGTCTTCAACCTGCTGATCACCGGCGTCGTATTGGTGCCCCTGGGGGTGCAAGTCTTCCAGCTGGGCGAGCGGTACGCCTTGAGGACGGGGAAATTAAAGCGCAACGGCTAAGCCGGCGCTACCCCAAAGAGGTGTAATCCCAGATGCAGTTCCATATGGACTTTATGGTCACCCGCTCGATCGCGAACCGGTTCCATGAGACCCCTGAGCAGCTCCACAAGGCGGACGCCCTGGTGCTGCACCAGCAGAACCTGCAGGAGCAGGCGAAGCTGAAGCGGTTTGGCCGCATGTACACCCTGCGGAACCTGCTGTTCCGCTTTACCCCCGGCCTGGCAAAACGGCTGGCGCTCTAAGAACGGAGGTGAACCGACCATGACCAACACGACGATCCTGCTCGCACAGGTCCGGCAGCGTGAGCTGCAGGAGCTCGTTCCGACCCAGGGGCAGATGGTGCGGGCGATCGAGGCCGATAAGGCTGACCACGACCGCTTCATCAAGGCCTACCGGCTGCGCAGGCTGCTCAACCGGTTCGCCCCGAGTGTCGCTCTCCGCTTTGGCTTCTAACGACTCACAGAGGGGGTTGCGCCCCATGGCGATCCGCTATGAGACCGACCGCCCGCTCCCCCTGGAGCAGGTGCTGGACCTCTACCGGGAGCTTGGCTGGTTCGCCCAGCACCTCCCGGAGCGGGTCCAGCGGGCCCACGCCAACTCCCAGCGCATCGTCAGCGCCTGGGAAGGGGAGCGGCTGCTCGGCTGGGCCCGGATCATCACCGACGGCGAGTTCTGCCTCTTCCTGCACGAGATCCTGCTCCGGCCTGACTACCAGCGGAAGGGGATCGGCACGGAGCTGATGCGTCGGGTGCTGGAGGGCTACGAGCACGTGCAGAACACGGTCCTGCTGGCCGACCCCGGCAACGAGGTGTTCTACGCCCCCTTCGGCTTCCAAGTGGTCACGCCCGAGATGGGCTTCCAGGCGATGTATAAGATGTCCCCGACCTGGGGAAGGCTTCCTTCATAAGCGGTGCGGCAAGGCCCGGGCGCAAAGAGCGTCCGGGCCTTGCTGCCATGCGGTGCTTTGCACCGGCAGCACGTATGAAAACGAGCAACCACCGTGTATTTGTCCCGCATAACCCCCCATGATTGCCGCATCAGCACTCACTGATGAAAATAACACCGTCCCCATAGTCGCTCATTTTTCTGTTTAATCTGTGTAATCTGTGTAACCACCATGGTGCGGTGCTTCGCACCAGCACCCCTGATGAAAAGGGCACGAACCCCATCATTGTAGTTGTTATGTCTTCATCCGTGTAATCCGTGTAATCCGTGGCAAAGACAAACCACCTCACTTCTCTGCATGACCAGAAGGCCCCGAACCGATCATGGTAGAATAGGGTAGCTTGACATCGCTGAGAGGAATTGGTATAATATGGAAGACGTCTTTTCGCCGGCAGAGAAGGAGCGGCTGGCCCGTTCCTCGGTGCTGTTGATCGGCTGCGGGGGGCTGGGCTCGCCCATCGCCTACCAATTGGCGGCCGCGGGGGTCGGGCGTCTCGGCCTCTGCGACATGGACCGTGTCGACCTCTCCAACCTGCAGCGCCAGGTGCTCCACTTCACCGGCGATGTGGGCCGGCCCAAGGTGGAGAGCGGCGCCGACAAGGTGGCCGGGCTGCGGCCCGAGGTGGTGGTGGAGCGCCATCCGGTGGCCCTCACCCGGGAGAACGCCCTGGAGCTCTTCCGCCAGTATGATCTGATCGTGGACGGCTCCGACAACTTCGCCACCCGCTACCTGGTCAACGATGCCTGCGTCCTGACCGGGCGGCCCCAGGTTCACGGCTCCATCTTCCGGTTCGACGGGCAGATCACCGTATTCCAGCCGGGAGCGGGCCCCTGCTACCGCTGCCTCTATCCCACGCCCCCGCCCGCGGGGTCTGTGCCCTCCTGCGCCGAAGCGGGCGTGATCGGCGTCCTCCCCGGCTTCGTCGGCAGCCTGATGGCGATGGAGGCGCTCAAGCTGCTCACCGGGCGCGGCCGGAGTCTGAACGGAAGGCTTCTAATATATAATGCGCTGGAGATGGACGTGGCCGAGGTGCAGATCAAGCGGAACCCGGCCTGCGCCGTCTGCGGCGACCAGCCCACCATCCGTGAGTTGATCGACTACGAGTGGTTCTGCGGGGGGGTGGCCGAATGAGCCTGTCGGAGCAGGAGATTCTGCGGTACAGCCGGCACATCATCCTCCCCGAGGTGGGGGGGCGGGGCCAGCGGAAGCTGAAGGCCGGCTCGGTCCTCCTGGCGGGCCTCGGCCCTGCCGGATCGGCGGCGGCGCTCTACCTGGCGGCGGCCGGGATCGGCAAGCTGACCCTCTGGGACGGCGGCCTGGTCACCCCCGCCGACCTGGAGGGGGCCATCGCCCATGACCGGCACCGGGTGGGCATGCCCCGGGCCCGCTCGGCCCGGGAGCCGCTGGCGGCCATCAACCCGGCTGCCGAGGTGCTGGTGCTGGACCGGGAGAGCGACGTGATCGGCGCCGTGGCGGAGCACCAGGTGCTGGTCGCCTCCGCCGGCGACTGGACGGGGCTCCAGCGGGAGGTCCTCCGGGTGGGTGGGATGGCGGTCTTCGCCGCTGCCCACGGGGGAGGCGGGGCGGCCTTCGCCTACAAGCCGGGTGAGCCCTGCCTGGGCTGCGTGGAGCCGGACCGGGCGCTGTCACTGGGCCTCCGGCCGGAGGGCGAGGGGCAGAGCGTCGCCGCTGCGGCGGGCGTGGTGGGCGTGGTCGCCGCCACCGAAGCGGTCAAGCTGATCCTGGGGATCGGCTCGCCCATCACCGGGCGAATCTTCGGGTATGATGGCTGGGAGGCCCGCTTCCGGGAGGTGCCGGTCAGCCGGAGCGAGCGGTGTCCCCTCTGCGGCCAATAGCGCTGCGTGCCCGGTCCTGGCGCTCTGGGCGCTTGGACCGGGCCCTTTTCCGGGCAGACTACCCCTGGACAGGGCGGAAATCCGTGCTATAATAGTGAGCAGATAAATCCGTATTTCCGATTGGCAAAGTAGGAAATAGGGCTGAGGAGGGGATTCTTCGATGGCTCGCATCTACGAGAACATTGCGGAGACGGTTGGCAACACCCCGCTGGTGAAGCTGCGCAAGGTGACCGCGGGGGTCGGCGCCACCGTGCTGGCCAAGCTGGAGTTCTTCAACCCCGCCGGGTCGGTCAAGGACCGGATCGGCTACTCTATGATCAAGGACGCTGAGGAGCGGGGCATTCTGAAGCCCGAGACCGTCATCGTGGAGCCGACCAGCGGCAACACCGGCATCGCCCTCGCCTTCGTGGCGGCGGCCAAGGGGTACCGCTGCATCCTGGTCATGCCTGATACCATGTCGCTGGAGCGGCGCAAGCTGCTGAAGGCCTTCGGTGCGGAACTGGTGCTCACCCCGGGGGCCGAGGGCATGAAGGGGGCGATCGCCAGGGCGAAGGAGATCGTGGCCGAAACCCCCAACGCCTGGATGCCCCAGCAGTTCGAGAACCCGGCCAACCCCGAGATCCACCGGCGGACCACCGCCGAGGAGATCTGGAACGACACCGACGGGGCGGTCGACATCTTTGTGGGCGGGGTCGGCACCGGCGGCACCATCACCGGGGTGGGCGAGGTGCTCAAGCCGCGCAAGCCCAGCCTCCACGTGGTCGCCGTCGAACCGGCGGAGTCCCCGGTCATCTCCGGCGGCAAGCCCGGCCCGCACAAGATCCAGGGCATCGGCGCCGGCTTTGTCCCCGACAACCTGCACCGCGAGGTGGTGGACGAGGTCTTCCAGGTCTCCAGCGAGGAGGCGGTGGCCATGGCCCGCCGCCTGGCCAGGGAGGAGGGGATCCTCTGCGGCATCTCCTCCGGCGCTGCCGTCCATGCTGCGGTCAAGATCGCCCAGCGCCCGGAGAACCAGGGGAAGACCATCGTGGTCGTCCTACCCTCTACCGGCGAGCGCTACCTCTCCTCGGTCCTCTTTGCCGACATCACCGTCTGATGGAAGGGAGCCACCCCGCCTGGGAGTGGCTCCTTCTGCTCCTACCCGCGCCGCCGCGATCTGCCTCGCTTGGGCGCCTTTCCGCAGGCACATGCCGGCGCTGCCCACGCACAGGCGGGATTGGCCGCCTGCTCCGGCGAGAGGGTCGCCATGATCAGCAGGGGAGCCAGGCTGGTCAGGCTGAGCCCCAGGCTCGGGCCGAGGGCGACGCCGGAGAGGCTGGCCAGGGCGATCCCGGCGTAGTAAGCCCGCCGGGTCACCCAGAGCCGGTAGAGCCGGCCCAGGATGACCGGGTAGTAGCCGGCGATCACCAGGCCGGAGCCTGCCAGGGTGAGGAGGCTGCGGCAGGCATCGGGGGTGAGGACCTCCCGCCCCACCGCAGGATGCGGCGCCCCCTCCAGGAAGAAGAGGAGCAGGCCGCCGGTCAGCACCGCCAGGGTGATGACCGTGACGAGCCCCAGGTTCCGGTGGAGCCTCTGAGCCGCCGGTGCGGAGAGCTTCTCGACGACCTGCGCCTCGCGCAGGATCTGGGAGCCGATGCACTCAATCAGCGAAGCCATGGTGGAATCCCTCCTTTGGAGACCTCACCCCAAAGACGGGGGAGGAGAGGGATCGGGTACAGCCGCCGGCCGCTTCTCGCCCCGGGGTGAACCCGGTGGTCCTGTCGCACCTTGCCCTTGGGAACCGTCCGTGTTATAATAACTGAAGTTGTGCGGAAAGGGGGGCGATCCGAATGCTTCAGATTATGAACGCGAGGGGTATCGCCTGCTGCTTCCCGCGCGCCTTCAAAGGCAGCTGCTAAGCGCCGACCTGGGGGTACTATGCCCTTTTTCAGGTCCGGCGCGGACCGCAGCCTCCCCGCGTGGGAGCCGCTGCGTTGGTGGCTGCGTCCTTCCGCCCTGTGCAGGAGGCGTCACCGGTCCGTCCGGTGACGCTTTTTTGTGTGCAGATCAAGGACAACACTTCTGGAGGCGTTTTCCGTGCAGAGCACCCTGCTTCGCTACTACATCTATGCCCTGATCAACGGGCTTCAGTTTGGCTGGACCAGCTGGCTTGCCTTTGTCGTCGCCCGCGGGGGCAACCCCGGCTGGGCCGAATCGGCCTACCACCTGGCGATCCTGCTGGGGGAGGTGCCCACCGGGGTCCTGGCGGACATGCTGGGACGCCGCCGCTCCATGATCATCGGCCTGCTGATCGGCGCCTGCTCCGGCTTCGGCTACCTGCTGATCGACGACACCCTGACCGCCTGCCTGGTGATGGCCCTCTCGGGCCTGGGTGGCACCTTCCTCTCCGGGGCGGACACCGCCCTGCTCTACGAGACCGCCCACGGGATCGGCGGGGCGGAGTATGCCCGGCGGGCGCTGGCCCGGGCCTCCGCCATCCAGATGGCCGCCCTGGCGGCCGCCCCGCTGATTGCCGGCTGGCTCTACGAGCAGCATCAGACCGCCCCCTTCCTCAGCCGGGCCGCCCTGAGCCTGCTGGCGGTGGCCGTTGTCCGGGGGATGGCGGAGAGGCGGGCCGCCCCGAAGGAGGGGGCCGCCGGCCGGGACATCTGGTGCCACACCCGGACCGCCCTCCGCTACCTGCGGAACCACCCGCCGGTGCTGCTGATGATCGGCTTCAGCTGGGCCTACAACGCCGTGGGGGCGATGACCGGCCAGTTCGGCCAGGTCTACTTCCCGGCCATCGGCCTCTCGATGGTGGGGGCCGGCATCGTCTTCAGCCTGACCCGGCTGGTCACCTCCCTCACCGGCTGGATCGCCGAGCGGCTCAGCCGCTCCACCGCCATGGCCTGGCTCCGCTTCGCCCCCCTGGCCCAGGCGGCGCTCTACGTGGCGATGGGCTGGAGCCGCAGCTGGACCGGCGCCGCCGCCTTCATCGTGGGCGACGGCCTGGACGGGCTGATCTCGCCCACCCTGAACGCCCGGATCAACGAGGCGATCCCCTCCGAGCAGCGGGCAACCATCCTCTCCTTCCAGGGCATGGGCTTCAGCCTGCTGGTCTCCGCCGCCTTCCCCGCCGCCGCCTACCTCGAGCCGGTCCAGCTGATCTACCTGGCAACCGGCTGGGTGGCCGTCGCCGTGGCGCTCCTCTGGGTCCGCTGGTGCAGCCCGGCCGCCGAGGGACTCCCCCGGCCCGGTGACCCTCCCGCTCCGATCCGCATACCGTGACGGTGGAACCCCCGTCATCCACGGATCGAAGGAGGCTACCTGAACGATATGGCTGAGAAGACCTGGACGCCGGCGGAGCTCGAAGCGGTCAGCGCTGAGCTGGAGGCGGAGGGGCCCGCGGCGGTCCTGCGATGGGCCTTCGCCCAGTTCGGCCCCGACGAGATCGCCCTCGCCTGCTCCTTCGGGGCGGAGGATGTGGCCCTGGTCGACATGATCAGCAAGCTCCAGAAGGGCGCCAAGCTCTTCTACCTGGACACCAACTTCCTCTTCCCCGAGACCTATCAGGTGATTGAGCAGGTCCGGGACCGGTACGAGATCCGCATGGAGCAGGTGCTGCCCGCCCTGACCCCGGAAGAGCAGGCGGCACGTCACGGTGACGAACTCTGGAAGCGGGACCCCGACGCCTGCTGCGCCATCCGCAAGGTGGAGCCCCTCACCCGGACCCTGGCCGGTCTGAAGGCCTGGATCACCGGCATCCGCCGGGAGCAGTCGCCCTTCCGGGCCAACGCCAGGGTGGTGGAGTGGGACGCCAAGTTCAACCTGGTGAAGGTCAATCCGCTGGCCCCCTGGAAGGAGAAGGATGTCTGGCGGTACATCCTGGAGAACAACGTCCCCTACAACGTGCTGCACGATCAGGGGTACCCCTCCATCGGCTGCACCCACTGCACCCGCCCCGTCAAGCCGGGCGAGGACCCGCGGGCCGGTCGCTGGTCGGGCCACCAGAAGACCGAGTGCGGGCTGCACAAGTAGGGGGTGGGGAGCATGAAGCAGATCGCCCCCCACGGCGGTTCCCTGATCAACCGGTGGCTGCG
This sequence comes from Bacillota bacterium, assembly GCA_049324875.1. GTDB lineage: Bacteria > Bacillota > Sulfobacillia > Symbiobacteriales > Symbiobacteriaceae > JAWLHU01. Next base: position 40,565 of record JBMONC010000049.1, on the reverse strand, counting down.
GGGCGCTGAGCGGGCCGAGGCCATCGAGCGGGCGGCGCGCCTGGCCCGCATCCGGCTGGACAGCCGGGAGGCGGCCGACCTGGAGATGATCGGCGACGGCGCCCTCTCGCCCCTCACCGGCTTCATGACCCGCGAAGATTACGAGTCGGTGCTCCGGGAGATGCGGCTGGCCGGCGGGCTGCTCTGGGCGCTGCCGGTCACCTTGGCGGTCTCCCGGGAGCAGGCCGCCCCGCTGAGCGCCGGGCAGGAGATCGCCCTGGAGTCGCCCGACGGCAAGCTCATGGCCCTGATGCGGATCGCCGAGAAGTTCAGCTACGACAAGGAGCTGGAGGCGCTTCAGTGCTACCGGACCGCCGACCTCGCCCACCCCGGCGTCAGGCGGCTGATGGAGCAGGGGGAGGTCTACCTCGGCGGCGAGGTCTGGCTGGTGGACCGGGTCAAGCCCGCCTTTCCGGCCTACCATCTCACCCCCGCCGAGACCCGGGCTGCCTTTGCCGAGAAGGGCTGGCAGCGGGTGGTGGGCTTCCAGACCCGGAACCCGGTGCACCGCGCCCACGAGTACATCCAGAAGTGCGCCCTGGAGATCTGCGACGGGCTGCTCCTCCACCCGCTGGTGGGGGAGACCAAGCCCGACGACATCCCGGCCGAGATCCGGATGAGGGCCTACACGGCGATCCTGGAGGGCTACTTCCCCGCCGACCGGACGCTGCTCTCGGTCTTTCCGGCGGCGATGCGCTACGCCGGCCCCCGGGAGGCGGTCTGGCACGCCCTCTGCCGGAAGAACTACGGCTGGGCACAGTTAGCGACTTGTCGTAGTTGTCGAAGCCTTGTCCTGCATGCGATAGATGGCTCGATGAATTGCGTTGAGCGAGCGTCCCATTCTCTCCGCTATCCGGCGCCGGTCAAACCGGTTCCATGTGCGCGCCAGGAACCGGAGCTGCCAGTCCGTATAGACGTGCCCTTGATAGTCCAGCCGATGGTATTCCCGTCCAAAGTGCATGGTTCCGGCCACCAAGCGTGGCCGAAGACGATACGTGTGGCCGGCCAACTCCATTACGGCCTTGCTGCCCGTAACGGTGATTGTGACGCCGAGCGCTTCTAACACCCCCCGACGCTCCTCCAGCGTAGAGGCGTCCCCCATCGATTCCAGCGCCCTTGCGATGATGTGCGGTAGCGCCATCGGCGCCTCCCGGTCGACCAACTGGATTTGCAACGTCCGCAGCTGCTCAGAGTAGCGCCTGTGTTGCTCACGAAACTCTTCCCGGGTGATGTCGCCGACCCCCACCATGTCAAACAGGGTGGCAATCTGGGCACGTAGCCGCTGGATCTGCTTCTCCACCTGCTCCAGCTCACGGGAAGCGTTCGGGCTGCTCAACGCGGCCACGACCGGGCCAAGGCCTCCGTCGTGAGCCAGTGCACGAATGGTATCCCATACCTCACGTTCGAGCTCGTCCGCAACCACGTTGGGCGTTTCCGAGCAGCCGCGGCGCATACTGTGGCGCTCGAAGCAACTGTACAGGTGCAGCAGTTCCCGCCGCTGGCGATGCTCATAGCGGATCCACATCGGCAGGCCGCAATTGCCGCAAATCACCAGTCCGCTCAACAGGCGGGCGTCTCGTCTGCGTTCTCGCTTGTCGCTTCGACTTTCCAACATGCTCTGTACCTTCTCCCAGAGCTCAAGAGGGACCAGCGGCTCCCACTGACCCGTGTACTCCTCGCCGTCCCAGCCCAGCCGACCAGCGTAGATCGAGTTCCGCAGGATCTTGCGGATGGAGACCAGGTGCCATCCCTCAGCCCGCGGCGGCTCTACCGCCGCCTGATTCAGGTAATCCCAACAGGCACGCAGCGATCCTGTCTCCGCGTAGGTCCGGAACAACGCCAGCAGGTGGGGGTGGGTTTCGGGGTCGGGCTCCAGCACGCCCCGTCTGTTGATCGTGCCAAATGGCTGCTGGCCAGGCGGTTTCAGTCCCTGTTTGGCCCTTGTCAACCATGTCTCGTAGATCTGCTCACCGATCTCCTCCGCCTGGAACTGGGCAAACGACGCCAGGATGTTGCGGATGAGACGACCGGCAGGGGTGGAGGTGTCCACCTGCTCCGATACGGATACCACACCACCGTTTGCCCGCTCGACAGTGTCGCAGATTTCGCTGAATTCCCGTAGGCGCCGTGAGAGGCGACTGAACTTCCAGACCACGATCTTGGTGATCTCTCCGCGCTGGACGGCGTCCAGGAGGCGCATGAGGCCTGCGCGTTTTGAGTAGTGTTGCCGGTATGCCGATTCGTCGATGTCGTGTTCTACCTGGACTACCTGCCACCCCTGGGCCTGGCAGTAGGCCCTAGCCCGGTCCTCCTGGGTGGTCGGGGAGACAATCTCCTCGGTCATGCCTCGGGCCGATCTGTCCATGCTGACACGGACGTAGAGGCCAGCCCGCTCGTTGTGACCGGTATCTATCTCCCCTGGGTGCTTGCGCCTAGCCAGATACATCTCCCCCCTGATTCACACGGTTGCCAGCATCCATACTGCCACTCTCCTCACAGGTCGGTGTCAGAGTAGCGTCATTATACCATGATCTGACAGCCCGAGAAACCCGTACAGCAGGGCTCACCACAGATGTTGCAGACTTGTAAATCCTGCAAAAATGCAGTACTATCGGCCTTGAGGATATATGATCACATAGCAAGTAATCACATAGTCCGGCAGATTTCGACATGGTACTTGATTTGTTGCCGAGAAGCCTGTTTTGAGAAGCGGAGGAGAAGCGATGCGGCGGATTGGACTCTTAGGATTAGGGTTGGTTGCGATCCTGACTTTGACGGCCTGTGGCGGAACCACTGTCCCGCAGAAGGTCGAAGGAGCGGGATCAGCAGCTCCTGACGGTGGCCAGGCGCGATCAGAGAGGCCGCAGCCCCAGGTCTTCGCAGTGGGCGACACGATCAAGATGGGCGACCTGCAGTTCACCGTGAACAGCGTCCGGACGACGAAGGGCGAGGGTTTCGTGAGGGCCAAGGACGGGAACGTCTACGTGCTGGTGAACGCCACTGTGGAGAACATCGGTGACAAGCCGGCCGCCATATCGTCGTTGCTCATGTTCAAGTTGCAGGACGGCGACGGTTACCAACACAACATCACGATCTATCCCGACGCAAAGGGGAGTCTGGACGGCGAGGTAGCTCCTGGCCGGAAGATGCGTGGTGAACTGGCGTTTGAAGTCCCCGAACACGCCAAGGGCCTCGAGTTGCTGTTTGAACCGAACCTCATGGGCTTCGGGCAGGCGATTATCAAGTTGGATTAGTCGCAGCGATGCCCGACCAACACCTACATGTGGCCGCCCGCAATCGGGCGGCCTTTCTAATCTGCCGGCCACGAGTTGGTCAAATGGGCAGATTGTAAGAGCAACGATTTTGGCTACGCAAGCCATATTGACGGAAGCATGGTTCGTGTGGATAATGAAATTCGCTTTGTATGAAAATCATCCATTTCGTCCAATAAATGTGTTACAACTTTGGTGTTCAATCGACAGACATGTCGAAACCCCGGGGTATGGAAGATAGAAAAGGAATGGGAATTGTCTCAGGGTTCGGCCCTTGCTTCACGAACACATGTTTGGTATTGTGTTCGGGGAGAGGAACAACAGCTTGACGATCAATCGCAGGAAGCGTTATAGTGTCAGGTAGAAACTATCGCTATAGGCGAAGTGGTGGAGGCGGATCATATGCCTGCAGCGGTTGACCAGCTTGTTAAGAACCTCATGGCCCTGCCTGCCAGGGAGCGCATTCCCCGCTGTGAGGAGATCCTGTCCGGTAACGAATTGGATCCTGACGGTAGGTCCAGAATCGCCTATGTCCTAGCGCATGCCCAGCGGGCAGAGTCTAGGCCTGCAGAGGCCATGCAGACCTGCCAAGCGGCCCTGAGCCGGGATATGAGTGATGCCAGACGGTCCGTCCTGATGCAGTGCCTGGCGCTCTGTCAGTATGACCTTGGATTGATGACAGAGCTCCCCGCCACTCTGGATGACTGGGAACGGTTGCCCATGCCGGGGGTATTGAGGGCCTATTGGCTGATGCTGAAGGGGCGTGTCCTCCTCCGGCACAGGGATCCCTCTGCGCTGCCCCTGTTTGCGGAGGCCGAAGAGTTGTTCGCGGATCCAGACCAGGCCCAGAGCAGGGCGTGGGCACAGCTGTCTACGGCTCGGCTGTGCTGGTTGCTCGGGGATCTGGATGAGGCCGAGCGGGCCCTGGGTCGTGTGACCTATGCTCCGTACATTCCGAAGGCGCGCCTCCTCCAGGCCGAGGTCACGGTTACCCGAGGCGACGTGACCACAGCCGAGGAGTTAGTCAGGGCTGTTCGAGCCGGCCACTACGGCCCGCTCGATCGGGTTGACGAGGCTCGCAGTCGCTATGTTGAGGCTCTCTGCGCCCTGCACAACGGAGCGCAGTGGAGTGCGGCTCTCCTGGCCGAGGAGGCCCGTAAGCTGGCCGTGACCAGCTCCATGAAGGACCTGGAACTCATCGACGCCATAACGGCGCTCAGGGTGAGAATCGCTGGGTAGTACCAGAGAGGAGGGATACCGGTGAAGAGGCTTGCTATTCTGGTGCTGGCCGTGCTTCTGGCCCTGGTCTCCTCGCTTCCTGTCCTGGCCGACGGCACGGGCGGTGGAGTAACCCCCGATTCCCCGCCTGCAACCAGCACGTCAACCGACCCGTAGGCAAGAAATAACCCCCTGGGCTTCCAGGGGGTTATTTCTTGAACGTCAGGACCGTCTCCAATAGGCGTTCCATGACATCCGGTGGAATCCCGTGTGAATTAGCCTTCTCGAAGAGCAGGAGCCAAGCAGCACAGTGCTCATCGGTAAGGAGTTTTCGCAGCAGTTCGTCAATCGGCCCCACATCGCCGTTCAGGAGGAAGTTGACTGGTACGTCCGCCTTCTGCACCAACTGGTCGATGGTCCAGTTAGACACCTCGTTCCGACCGGCCACCAGGTCGGATAGCATCTGCTGAGTCATGCCCAGCCGGTCCTCCAGTTGATGAACCGGGAAGGCGGCCAGCAGTTGCCGGACAGCCCACAAAGCGCGTTGGGCCACTGTCTCGCTCCGAAACGCGATAATCTCGCTCGGTCGGAGAGTGGCAAACCTACTGCGCCAGAACCATGCAAGGGAGTCTGAAGGGACACCCTCCCACAGAGTCGCAACAGGGACCCCCAAAGCCTGGGCGAGCTTCTCCAAAGCGGAGCGCCCGGGCTTTTTCCCGTTTTCGATCTCCGAGATGTAGCTCTGGCTCATGTTTGCCTTCTCTGCCAACTCGGTGGTCGTCCAACCTTTGGCAGTGCGAAGCGCCCTGATCGAGCTGCCTATCGACATATCCAGCCCTCCTCGTGGAGTCACCGTCAGTCTATCACACGCCTATCGCTATAGGCAATACCATCCCCCATCAGCGAAGGAGCGCCGAAAACTCGGCACAGGAAAAGCGATAAAATGACGTTGACCAGTTATCGCTTAATGCGATATATTGATGACAGAGCATCGCTGGAGGTGGCAATCATGACGGGGGATCCACGGAAGCTCCGGGAGTGCAACGATTATCTGGCGCAGGCGTATTCCGCTGCAATCGCTGCGGGTGATGATCGGTTGGCCGAGTCTATCGAGAGACAGTGGCTCAAGGTCGCCCGGCGAATCAACGGCGATTGGACCCAACCCCCGGCAGACGAGGCGTCGCCCACCGCCGCCTGACAAGTCCGCTCTGCATAGAGATACCGCAGGAGGTGGACCGGATGCCGACTTACACGACGCTGGACCTGCGTTTGGGGCTGATACCAGAAGAGCGCAAGGTTGAGATCCAGCGCCGCATGGCGCAGCCGGTTGCACGGATCGTCCGGCGCCTTCTGGCGGAGGAGGCCAAGACGAAGTCCGGTACGACACAGGCCAGCAATGCCCAGTAGCCTTGACCCGGCCGCCCTGGCCGGGGTGGACAAGCCCCCCACATCACTCTGAGGAGGTAGCGAGCATGAACGTGAGCCCGAACCTGGTGCGGTTCCCGTATCCGCTGAGTAGGGCGGACCGGCTGGCGCTGCGGCGCCTGGAGAGTGAGTTCGACGAGATGGTGGTCAGCGGCCGGATCGGCCCGGAGGGTGAGCGTCAGGTTCGCACCGCCTCCGGCGAGATCTACAGCATCGACGCCCTGCGGGTCCGGCGGCGCCGGCGCCCCGGTCCCGACACCGATCCCCTGCCGCCGGCCCCGGCTGCGGCGCTGACGGCGTAGGAGGTGAGCACGATGCAGGCGAGACAGCCCTGGACCCCGGCGGACGTAGACAGGATTATCGCCACCGTCCAGGATCTCCAGCGGTTGGGCATTCTGTCGGTTCAGACTCTGGCGAGCGACCCACTGCCCTGGGTTCATGTGCAACCCGATCAACTGGCGGACCTGCTGCAGGAGAACTGCTTGGAGCCCGGATTTCGCCGCAACGGCGAGTACTGGCAGGTGCAGGTAGAGCACCGAGGTGTTGTGTGGGTCTGCCTGCTCCGGCCGATTGAGCTGCAACTGATCGGTTACCACGACCCCGGAACTGGAGCCCCCCGTCCGGGGAGGGTCGCATGAACGCCTCAGGTTTCAACGGTCCGCCGCCCCCTGTCGAGGGCCTCTGGGCAGAAACCAAGGCCGAGGCCTGGGACCTCTACCGGGCCAACGCCGAGTCCCACGGGTATCCGGTGCCGGTCGGTGGGCGGTGGCTGGTCCCCCAGGCGATCCGGGCGCTCAACGAACAGCTGGCGACGGCCGCCACCAACCGGTTCATGGTCCAAGGTCAGCCGGTGCTGCCCCACCGGGAATGGAAGCGAACAAGGGGCGCCCTGCTCCCCGGCGAGGGACAGGCCTACGGCTGGTTCGCCGCCCACCGGGACGAATGCGCCGGCCCGCCCCAGCCCCACGATTTCGAGTTCTGGCTGGTCCCGACCCTGGACGGCAAACCCCGGGAGGTTCGCCCGCTGGAGGACCGGCCGATGACCACTCCGCACAAGGGCAGTGCCGCCGAGGCCGCCCGGCTCCATGACGAGGACCGGCGCCGGATCTCGGGGCGCATCGCCCGCCGGCGGCGGGGCGGGGAGCGAGATGATGACGACCAGCCGCAGCAGGCGACCCTGTTCGGCTGACACCAGCCTGGCTGCTGGTGGACTGGATCATCGATTCCGATGAGGGCCTGGGCAGGGAGAACACGGGTGACCGGGCCTCCTGACAGAGACGGGCAGGGCGACGGGTGGGTAACCAGCCCCACGTAAAGATTGCCCGAGAGGGCCGAGGCATCGATGGTCCAGTCCAGCGGCAGCGAGGCCGCAAACGACACCAGAGGAGGCAGATCAGATGCAGGACCAGACCCTGTTGGAGCGTGTTCGGCAGATGCGTGAGGAGCTCCGTTCCGGCTCGGCGGCCGTCGACCGTCTCGACACCCTGCTGGCGGAGGTGGAGAAGGCCCTCGGCGAGGCCCATGATCCGGTGACCAGTGCCCTGCGCACCCTCAGCTACTCGGAGCATCAGGCCCTTGCTGAGGTGGTGGCGGCTCTGCCGGAGGAGACGGGCGGCCTGCTGGTCGCCTCCAAGGTGGCCGACCGGGCCAGCATCACCCGATCGGTGATCGTCACCGCCCTGCGGAAGCTGGAGTCGGCGGGCGTGATTGAGGCTCGCTCCCTGGGCATGAAGGGGACCCACATCCGGTTCAAGGGTGGGGTGACCGCCCGGGCCCTGCGGGAGCGGATGAAGGGATTCAACCGCCGGGTGGCATGACCACCCCCACCGGGGCACCTGGCTGCCGGTGGCCGGACGGCGACCCCTGTGAGCTCTCGGGGACCACACCCCAGGGGGTTCCTGGCGCCCGGGCAGTCGCCGCCCGGACCAGCGGCAGCGAGACCGGTGACAGCCATGACACCGAGGACCATTACGGGTGGCATGCGGTGCGGTGGCATCAGGGATGGAGGGGCACCGCGGACCTCCTGACATGGGGAAACCGCCCGCCAGTCCCGACGGCAGTTCGAGAGGTGGCTAGATCCCGGCTCCGCTGATCCGCTGGTCCCCGAGGGAGGTGGGGTTCCGTGATCTGGATCCTGGCCGTGCACCTGGTCCCGATCCTGCTCCTGGGCCTCACGGCTCGGGGGCTCCCTGCTGGCCTGACCGGGGAGCTCGACTGGGCACACCGAGCAGCGGCCAACGACGGCAGGCCGGCCCCACGGCCCGGCGGCCCACCCGGGCCAACCGTAACCGATGACAGGTCGGTCACCCGACCCTGGCAGACGGAATACGGCTAGCTGGCCCCCTGGGCCACCCACGCCCCGTGAGAACGTCCGTATGGGGTAGGCATCAGGGCGGACAGCCCTCTGGCCGCAGGGTGGGCGTGGACCGGGAACGCAGGAGGTCGCCCGGTATCCCTCGTGAGAGGAGGCCGTCCGCCCCCGACGGCTTATAACCGGGGCCACCTCGAGAACGAGAGGACCGATCTAGCATGTAACGGATGCGACAGCCCCCGCCCGAGTCGACCGGGCGGGGGACGGTATCCGGGCAGTTGCGGCAGAGGCCGCTGGTTAGTGGACTACCACCGCCAACCCCAATAGACAGCGCAGAGGGCTCGGGTGAGGTGACTCCTGCCGCTATGAACAGGAGGATGCGGCCACGGCTGATGTGGTGCCCGATGAAGCGCACATGATGCTGGCCCCGGATCCGGGTGGCGGAGCCCCCTCTGGCGAGGGCCGGAGGGGGTGAGCCGCCCCAACAGCAGGCAGAGGAGACCAACGGTAGAGCAGAGGGGGTGATGATCCTGGAAATCCTGGCTCAGCTGCTGGAGCCCGACGACCGTGAGATCGAGGTGTGCAGCAGTCCGGGCTGCATCGAGCGCCCCGTCTTCATTATCGGCGAGGCTGGGGAGGTGGCGGTCTGCGCCGCCGACGCAGCCGGCTTGGTCCAGATCCTGTTGCAGGAACGTAGCGTCCGGCGGGAACTGGCCCGGCTGATGAACTCCACGGTGTTGGATCTGACCTGGTAACCCGACCACCCGGCGCCCATGGAGGCGGGCGCCCTACCCGGAGAGAGGAGTGAACGAGTTTGGCTAAGCAGATCAGGTTGATCGCCCTGCGGCTCAGGAACTTCAAGGGGCTCCGAGAGTTCGGCCTGGATGCGCTCGGTGAGAACCTGGCGGTCTACGGCGACAACGCCACCGGCAAGACGACCCTGGCCGATGCGTTCATGTGGCTCCTGTTCGACAAGGATTCCGCCAACCGCAAGGATTTCGGGATCAAGACCCTGGACAGGCACGGCCGGGAGCTCCACAACCTGGAGCATGAGGTGCTGGCCGTTCTCGACGTAGACGGCCAGGCCATCGAACTCCGCAAGGTCTACAAGGAGACCTGGACCAAGAAGCGGGGCTCGGCCACCGCCGAGTTCACCGGCCACACCACCGACCACTACATCGACGGCGTCCCGGTCCAGCTGAAGGAGTACAAGGCCCGGGTCGCCGAGATTGCCGACGAGTCTACCTTCCGGCTGCTCACCGATCCCCGGTTCTTCAACGAGCAGCTGCACTGGCAGAAGCGCCGGGAGATCCTGCTGCAGGTCTGCGGGGACGTGAGCGACGCCGAGGTCATCGCCAGCACCCCGGCCCTGGCCGCCCTGCCGGAGATCCTGCGCAACCGGAGCCTGGCCGACCACCGCAAGGTCATCGCCGCCCGTCGGAGCGAGATCAACCGGGAGCTCACCAGCATCCCGGTTCGGATCGATGAGGCCACCCGCAGCCTGTCGGAGGCGTCCGGCGACCGGGCGGAGCTCACCGCCGAGCTCGACCGGCTGAACCAGCAGCGGCAGGCGAAACTGGCTGAGTTGGCCCGGATCGACAACGGCGCCGAGATCGTGCAGAAGCGCCGGCAGGTGGGCGAGATCGACCTCCAGCTGATGGAGGTGCAGAAGCGGGTCCGATCGGCCTCCCTGGAGACGATTCAGCAGGAGCAGCAGCGGCTGAACGAGGCCACCAACCGGTTCAACACTGCCAGCCGCGATCTCACCCGGCTGTCGGATGAGTCCCGGGACGCCGAGCAGCGCATCGCCTCGCTCACCCGCCGCCTCGACCAGCTCCGTCAGGAGTGGGCGCAGATCTCGGCCCGGGAGTTCACCCTCTCTGTCGAGGAATCGTGTCCGGCCTGCGGACAGGCCCTGCCGGCGGAGCGGGTGGAGGCGGCCCGGGAGCGGGCCCTGGCGGATTTCAACTCCCGCCGGAGTGCCGACCTGGAGACCAACGCCGCCGAGGGTAAGCGGGTGCGTGGCGAGATCGAGGCCCTGCAGGCCGAGCAGGACCGCCGGGCGGCCCAACGGGGTGAACTGGAGGCCCAGCTGGAGCGCTGGCGGGCGGAGGTGAGCCGGATCCAGCAGCGCATCGCCCAACTGCAGGCGGAGGTCCCCGACCACACCCAGGATGCCGAGTACCGCCGGCTGGCAGAGGCGAAGCGGGCCCTGGAGCAGGAGATCGAGGCCCTGCGGACTGACGGCGAGGCCGCCCGGCAACGGGTGGCCGGGGAGGTCGCCCAGATCGACCAGGAGATTCGCCGGGTCCAGGCCGAGTTGGTGCGGATCGACCAGCGGGCGGCGGGGCTCCAGCGCATCGCCGAACTGGAGGCCCAGGAGAAGGCCCTGGCCGCCGAGTACGAGCGGCTGGAGACGGAGCTCTACCTGACCGAGGAGTTCATCCGGGCCAAGGTCCGGCTCCTGGAGGACCGGATCAACAGCCGGTTCCAGCATGCCCGGTTCAAGCTGTTCAACGTGCAGGTCAACGGCGGGCTGGAGGAGTGCTGCGAGACCACCTACCAGGGCGTCCCGTACTCCGACCTGAACACCGGTGCCCGGACCAACGTGGGGCTGGACATCATCAACACCCTGTCTGAGCACTACGGGTTCGAGGCCCCGATCTGGATCGACAACCGTGAGGCCGTGACCCGGCTCATCCCGACCCGGGCCCAGGTGATCAGCCTGATTGTCTCCGAACCCGACAAGCGGCTCCGGGTCGAGCGTGATACGGCTCCGGCACTACAGAAGGAGGCGGTCTAATGTCTGCGACTACTGCTCTCTCGGCGACGGACACCTACGGTACCAAGTTGACGAAGGCCAACGACGTATTTCTGCCCCTGATTCAGCGCCAGCTTGAGGGCAACGGCATCAAAATGGACGACTACGCCAAGCAGTGCGTCCTGGCCGCCATGTCTGCCATCCACACCGCCCTTGAGTCCAAGGGGACTGACTGGAACGACAAGGACCTCGACAAGAGCAACCTGGTTCAGGTCCTTCTCGCTGTGGCGGCTTTGAAGCTCAACGCCGCCGCCCACCCCCGCGAGGTGTTCTTCCAGATCCGCAACGTGTCCTACACCGCGCGTGTCGACGGCAAGGACGAAAAGCGCTGGAAGAAGCAGATTGAGATGGGCATCGAAGGCGACGGCAACGACGCGATCCTCGCCCGGTTTGGCCGGGACGTGAAGAAGGTGGGCCAGTTCTGGCTGGTTCGGGAGCATGACCACTTCGAGTACCCGAAGTACAACGGCCTGGAGTTCGAACCGCCGAAGTGGACCCCCACCGGCAAGGGCCAGGTGGTGCGGGTGGTCTACCCGATCATCAAGACCGACGGCTCCATCGAGTTTCACATCGCCGAGCGAGATGACGTTGTCAGGAACCTCCTGGCGCACATCAACAACAACCTGATGAACGAGACGTTCGGCATCGCCAAGAACCGCTACGATGCGACCCCTCAGCAGAAGCGGGAGATCGATGCGAAGAAGCGGGAGCTCCTCAAGCGGGCCAGCGAGTTGGGTCTCGGCGCCCTGGACGATCCCGACCTGCAGCAGTGGATCAGCCCCGCCTGGACGGAGTACCACAGCCGCGAGTCCATGATCATCCGCAAGATGCGCAACAACATCGTCAAGCGGATCCCCAAGGACTTCCGGAATGCGTTCGTCGAGATAACCTACGCCGAGCAGACCGACGAGGCGGAGGCCGCACTCCGGGCCGAGGTCGCCGCCAACGCCAACGGCGAGGTGATCGACATCCCGGCCGAGCCGGTGGTGGAGGCGGGGGAACCGGTGGAGACCGAGCCCGCCCCGGCCGAGGAGCCCCCTGTCCAGGCGCCGCCGCCCGCCCCAAAGCAGGCCGGGGCGAAGGCCCCCGTCCAGGGCACCCTGCCGGTCAACGGCGACCCGCCCTACTAGGCCGCCATGGAGATCCAGGTTCTCGCCTCCAGCAGCAGCGGCAACTGCTACCTGCTCCGCGACGGCGGCGCCCCGCTGCTGCTGGAGTGCGGGCTCCGGTTCCAGGAGATCCGCCAGGGAGTCGGGTTCGGCCTCTCCAGCCTGGCCGGCTGCCTGGTCAGCCACGAACACGGCGACCATGCCCGGGCCGTCCGGGACATGATCAAGGCGGGGGTCGACGTGTACGCCTCCTCCGGCACGTGGGAGGCCCTGGGGGTCACCGGCCACCGGGCCCGCACCATCAAGGCGCTCCAGAAGGTGCAAATTGGCCCCTGGACGGTCCTGCCGTTTGAGACCGTACATGACGCCGCCGAGCCGCTGGGGTTTCTGATCGCCAGCGCCGGAGGTAAGGTGCTCTACCTGACCGACAGCAGCTACTGCAAATACCGGTTCCAGGGCCTGACCCACATCATGATCGAGTGCAACCATTCGATGGACCTGCTGAGACAGGCCGTCGAGAGCGGAGCCATCCCGTTGGCCCACAAGAACAGAGTGCTGCGCAACCACATGAGTCTGGAGCGGTGCCTGGAGACCCTCCGGGCCAACGACCTCAGTACGGTGCAGGAGATCCACCTGCTGCACCTGTCCGACCAGAACAGCGACGCCGACAGGTTCAAGAGAGCGGTGGCTGCGGCGACCGGCAAGCCGGTCTATGTGGCCCCCGCATAGAACCCCAAGCGCCCCTCCCTGGTGCAGAACAGGGAGAGGCGCCCGACATAGGGGCCGGCGGTCTACATGAGGAGGTACCCCACCGGCCCTACCCAATTCGACGGGAGGGATAGAAATGCCTGTACAGCGAGATCCCCTGATGGCGCTCCTGGAGGAGCTGGCCGAGGCCAGGGGCTACCGGTTGGTTCCCAAGGAGCCGGACGGGCGGGCTGAGCCGACCGAACTCGACCGGTTTGCAGCGACCCTGAAGGCGACGTCCACTGACAGAATCCTGGCGGTGATCGGGAAGCTGAAGGCTCATCGTGACCACCTGCAGGGGTGGGGACGGGACATCGAGGCCGCGTATCGCCGTCGGGCATACGAGATCCCGAACGTGGATCTGCCCGGGACGAGCCGCAGTGATTGGAAGGCGCCCCGCCTGCCTGGCCTGGTCGAGGCTCTGGAGTTCGCCGACGCCGCCATTCGGCTGGCGGAGGAGGTGCTGGCCGACCGGATTCTCCGGGAGGCTGCGGCAGAGGTCATGAGGGTCCCGCTGAGCGACGACCCGAGTTCCTGCCTGGTGATCGAGAGTCTGGTCGCCCTGGTGACCGAGAGCCCCCGTCAGGAGACCCCCGATGCGGCGGCATAGCAGGCTCCTCTGGGCCGTCGCCGGCGCCATCATCCCACTGATTCTCGCCTTCGTCCCCTCTCCGGGGTCGAAGTTGGTTGCCTCCCCGCCCCAGGCCGCGGCCCGGCAGGCCACACCAGCCGATGACCGGGCCGCCGCCGTCAGGCGGATGCAGGACGGACAGTTGGCCATCCTGGAGGCCCGGATTGAGGCCCGGCGCCAGTTGGTGGCCGATCTGGATAGCATCGCAGACCTGGTGCCACCTCAGTATCGGCTCCTCTGCATCGAGGAGGCCCGCCGGATCGGGGTGGAGCCCCGGACCCTGGCCGCCCTGGGCTGGGTGGAGAGCCGGTGGCAGCCCGACGCCGTTGGCACCTCCGCAGAGATCGGTATCCTGCAGCTGATGCCCGAGACAGCCGCCTGGGTCGCCGAGCGGCTGGGGGTGGAGGAGTACGACCTGACCGACCCGGCGACCAACGTGCGGTTAGGCGCCAGCTACCTGTACTGGCTGATCCGTGAGAACGGCGGATCCATCGAGGATGCGCTGGCAGCCTACAACGGCGGCCCGGCCTGGCGCACCAGGGCCCCACAGGCGGCCCGGGGCTACGTGAACCGGGTACGGGCGGCTGTAGGGGGTGGTCCGGCTGATTAGGATCGTGTGGAGCGATGTGAGGGCGGAGGTTCCCGACGCCCTCTGGGCCGAGAACGCCGGGATCGGGCGCCAGCACGTCGAGGTGCGGCTGCGGCAAACGGCGGAGGGATATGAGGCCACCGCCCGGTTCTATGCCGGCGGTCTCCTCCTGGAGACCTGGACAAACCGCTACAGGATCCTGGGCGCCGCCCAGAACGGCTACCAGGAGGTCCGACGCCGGGCCGAGCGCTGGCTCAACGGGTTTCATGTCCGGGGACTCCGGCCTGCCCGGTGGCAGATCGACACGGGCCGGAAACAGACCTAACAACACCCGTAGGGAGGTCGATGGTGATGCAGCAGCGGCGATGGGGGTTCGGGGAACGGTCCTGGCCTGCGCTGGTGGTCTGCGCCGCTCTCGGCCTTCTGTTCGCTCTGGCCGGGTGGCTGGAGCAGTAGCACCAACGGAGGAGGCGCGGCCGTGCAGCAGTTGATCCCGATTGAGCGCCAGTACGCAGCGTTTTTCGTATTCTCCGGGGAGGGCGGCGGTGCCCTGGGGGCCCAGCAGGCGCCCCCGGCTCACTACCGGGGCCTGATGGCCACCTGCGAGGTCCTCGGCGGCATTGATGTGGACCCGCTGGCCTGCCAGGACTTCGAGATGTGGACCGGGGTGCCGTCGACCTGCCTGGACCTGTTTGACCGGGACCAGTACCGGGACTTCTGGGGCTCGGAGCCCCCTGCGGACTGGTCCGAGGTGACCCTGGACCAGATCCGGGCCGCCGCCCAGAACCGGCGCCCCAACATCGTGGTGATCACCGCCCCCTGCAAGGGGTATTCGGGCCTCCTGGGCAACGACCGGGCCCAGACCCGGAAGTACCAGGCCTTGAACCGGCTGGCCGAACGGGGCGTGTTTCTGACCCTGGAGGCCTGGAAGGACGATCCCCCGGAGTTCATCCTGTTTGAGAACGTCAAGGGGATCACCACCCGGGGCGCCCGGTTCCTGCGGAACATCCGCAAGCTGCTGGCCTACTATGGCTACCGGTGGCATGAGGAGCACTACGACTGCGGAGAGCTGGGCGGCCTGGCGCAGCACCGCCGGCGGTTCCTCGGGGTGGCCCGGCTGGAATCCAAGGTCCCGGCCTACGTCTACAACCCGCCGAAGCAGCGGGTCCGGTCCATCGGTGAGGTCCTGGAGCAGATGCCCCTGCCGATCGACCCCGACAACCCGCCGGCGGACCTGGATGCCGCAGGCGGACCGATGCACACCATGCCCCGGCTCCAGTGGAAAACGTGGGTCCGGTTGGCCCTGATCCCGCCCGGCGGCGACTGGCGGGACCTGCAGAAGATCCGGCCCGGTGAGTACTCCATCGTCCCCGTACCTGGCCATCCCCGCCACTATGACATCGTGAGGACGGCTGAGCTGCAGGGGGCCTCATCACCGCTCGACAGCGATGTTTCGATGCCGGGATTCAGCGAGGACCGGACGCACCCGATGAAGTTCCGGATCCAGCAGATGGACCAACCGGCCGCCACGGTCACCGGGCAGGTGGACGTTCAGACCGGCGCCCCCATAGTTGCCGACTACCGCCAGCCCTACATGACCGAGGGCGAGACCCATCCCAACAAGTACCACGTGGAGGACCTGACGGAGCCCTCCGGTACGATCACGGGTTCCCGGCTGGGCTCCGGCATGGGGGCCGTCGCCGACCCCAGGCCGCTCGGCCACACCCCGATGGGCAACGGAAGGGGCGCCTACCTGGTGCAGGACCTCAACGACCCCTCGGCCACCATCACCGGCGACCCGAGCCACCGCAAGAGCGGCGGGGCCAGCGTGGTCGCCGACCCCCGGCTGGTCGGTCCGCAGAGGGACGGCGCCATGCGGGTGGGCGATGCCTCTGACCCTTCCGGTCCCGTGCTCGGCTCCGCAGCGGTAACCAGTTCCAACGGTATGGGGGCGGTGGCGGACCCGCGGTATACCAGGGAGCCGAGGTCCGGAGTCTACGCTGTCCAGGACGTTACTTGCCCGTCCAGGACCGTGGTGGGTGGGAAGGACCCCAACGGCAACATGCTCAGCGTTGCAGACCCCCGTCAGGACGCCCGGTTCAACAACGTCCAGCGGGTGACCGATATGGCGGACCCGGCAGGGGCGGTCACTGCGGCCAGCGGCACCAGCAACGCCGCTCCGGTTGTGGCGGATCCCAGGCCAGCAAAACGTGAGTTTTTTGGCAACATGCTCCGGGTTGGTGACTACGGGGATCCCAGCAACACCGTCACCGGGGCAACTGGACCAAATCAGGCCGCCAACTTGGTCGCCGATCCCCGACTGACCTGCCAGCCCAGAGGCAACACCAGGGGCCCGCTCGGAGTCATGGACTGGTCCCAGGCGTCCGGAACGGTCACGGGTTCCGGGGACGTGCATACCGGTGCGGTCACCGTGGCCGACCCCCGTCCGGTCCCACCGGCGGGGCCCCCTGCCTGGGACTGCCGGATCCCGGGGGACAACGAGCGGGGCGTCTGGTACATCCGCAGCCCCCACCGGGACAAGCTGGGCCGGCGTTGCGTCCACCGCCCCATGACCACTCTGGAACTGCTGGCCCTTCAGTCGTTCCCGTGGCGGCACCCCGACGGGCGGGCGGTGGTCCTGGCCGGGCGGAGCGACCGGAGCTGGCGGGAGCGCATCGGCAACGCCCTGCCGCCTCTGCCGGCGGCCGCCATCATCCACCAGATGATGATCAGCCTGCTGGCGGCGGAGAGCAGCGATTTCCTGTGGGACCTGCAGCAGACCGGGGTCTGGGTGCAGGAGCCGGTCGAGGAACCCGTGGGGCTGCAGTAGAGGAGGAGGATCCGGTGCGCCAGCTGACACTGGACGACCTGGCGAACGGTGGGGCGACCGCCGGGTACCCGGCCGGACGGTGGGTTCTTTTCGGAGGAACGCTGGGACTGGTAGGTCTGACCACCGGCCAGAGGTCTCCGGATGACCCGGACAGGAGCCTGGTGGTCGCCGGTTCCCTCGCCGGGCAGGCCTGGGGATGGAGCAGATACGCCCTCCCGGTCGTGGTCTATCTTCGGCCGGAAGAAATGGTCGAGATTGACCCGCAGCGACTGCCTGCAGTCCTGGTGACGGCGCTGCGAGAAGCGGCCAGCCGGGAGACGGCCTGCTGAGAAACTAGACGATCTACACAACACCCCCGGCCCACCGGGCCGGGAATGAGGGCTAAATAAACATCACCCAACCACCATTCGAACCACGGGGAGGCGCCGCCCCATGGCAACAGCACCGACACGACCCAGGGGTAGACCACTGGCCCCCTGGCAGAACCAGATCCCAGCCGCCCTGTTCGACGACGCAACGGTCTGCACCCTCACGGCCATGCAGCGGCTGCTGCTGGTCGCCCTGATCGCCCGGGCCGACCGCCTGGGCCGGGGGATGGCCCGGCCGAGCAAACTGCGGGAGGGAGCATTCGACGGGCTGGAGATTAGCGATCTCGAGACCGCCCAGATGTTCCACGGCCTGGTCGACCAACTGCGTGGGTCCCGGTTCGAACTGGTCACCTACGAGGTTGACCGCAACCCCTACTATGCGTTCCCCCGTTGGCTGGAGTGGCAGAACATGGAGTACGTGCCCAAGACCAGCCAGTACCCACCGCCTCCCGGTTCCGGGACAGAGGAGGATCCGCCCACCTCGCCCCCTGAGTCATCGCACGGCAGTGCCGACCTGCCGGCGGGAACAGTCGGAGCGACTGTCGCCGGAGTGCCGACCTCCGGGACAACAGCTTCGCCAGGAGCGAACAGGGCAGAGCCGGGGCAGACGGCTCGACAGCACGGCAGTGCCGACCTGCCGGCGATCGAGGCGGCCCGGCGGAGCCCGGAATACCGGGAGTACGAGGAGGCCTGCCGGAACGCGGAGCTGGACCGCTGGCTGTCCCACACCGCATTCGAAACTCTGTTCGCGGCATGTCTGGAGACGGGCCGGGAATGGCAGGTGGTCATCGAGGCGGTCAACGAGACAGGCCGGGGAGCCTCGGGCGGCAAACCGCCCAGCCCACGGTACGGCGCCCGCATCATCCGGGAACTGCCACCCGACATCCGGACTCGGGACCAGGCCCGGGCTTACCTGGAGGATCCGAACCGCAAACGGGCAACCGCCGGGGGCGGGACAGGTGGGAACCGATCCAACGTGATCCTGCGTCGGGACCAGCCCGACGAGGGCGAGTACGACTACATCTACAACAAGTTCCGGGACGGCCCAAAGCCCGGAGCAGCGGGGGTGACCTGAACTGTCAGCCATTCAGAAGACGCTCTGGGACGATCTGCCCGAGCAGCGGAAGCGGCCCAAGGTGGTCAAGAACAAGCCCAAGCCGGTGCGAGAGCCCCTGCCGCCCGTAGATCCGCCCGATCTCACCCAGGACACCGCCCTCTGGCTAACCGGGCAACGGTCCATCGCCGAACAGCGGGGCCGACGGTACGTGCCCGAGAGCGTCAAGCACCCCGGTAAGATGCAGCCCGACGTGGCAGGCGCCATCATCGACACCTATACCGAGCCGGGGCAGACCATCCTTGACCCGATGGGAGGCATTGGCACCACGGCGGTCGAGGCCGCCGAGCGGGGCCGGCATGTGGTGATGATCGAGCTGGAGCAGCGGTGGGCGAAGATCGCCCAGCAGAACGCCGACCTGACGGCCAGGCGGGGCGCCACGGGATCCATCCGGGTGATCAACGGAGACGCTCGCAGGCTCCCGGAACTGGTCGCCGGACCCGCCGACATGCTGGTCACATCGCCGCCCTACGGGGAGGCGCTGGCACCAAGGTCCGGTCGGGTTGACGGTCGGGTGGAACGAATCCAAGCAGCCATCGAACGGGGCGAGTTGGACCCGAACCGGCACGATACATGGGCCCGGAAGGTTGTCAACCAGGGGCACGGAGTTCTGGGGCAGGACGGATTGGTAGCATCCATGGACCCCAAGTATGTACAAGGTAACTGGCACATGGGCGACGGTCAGCGGGCCATGATGGACCCCAACTACAACCCGGGCGTCGACGCCATCCTAACCAGCCCACCCTTCGCCGACTCCCTGAACCAGAGCCCGGCCGCTTCGGATGCTGAGGCCCGCCGGCGCCGCGTTGAGGCGGCAGGTCATGACGGGTACAAGTTCGGACCCAACAGTGCCCAGGCCCAGCCGCAGCGGTATGACGCCGTGGTCTCCTCTCCACCTTTCGGCCCTACCCAGACCGGTCGGGGTATCGCCCTGGAGGGGATCAACGGCGACGGCAGGCCGCCTGTTGAACGGGGTATGGGGACAGCCTACGATGCGGTCGTGACGAGCCCTGTCTATGGAGAGTCCCGTATTGCCTCTGCTCCCGAGGGCAAGGTGTTTGGCCAGGATTGCGCCGCCTTCGCCAACCTGCCCCGAGGATATGACGCAGTCGTCACCAGCCCCGCCTACGGCGACATCCGCCAGGACGGTGGCGCCCACCAGTTCGGCGAGGGCTCCGCGATGACCAACTACAGCGGTGAGGCCCGGGTTAAGAAGACGCGCCGGGACCGGCGGAACGTCGGGAACTTGAAGTACGGCTCCATGGAGAAGGCCCTGGCCCTCATCGCCCGCCTGAAGCGGGGAGAGACCATCCCAGAGACCGAGTGGCAGAGCATGGAGTACCTGGAGACGATGGCCCTGATCTACTGGCACTGCCTGCACCTGGTCAAACCGGGGGGCCTGGCGATCCTGGTCCTGAAGGATTACCGGCGGGACAAGGCCCGGGTCAACCTGGTAGGCGACACGATCCGGCTGATGACCCAGGTGGGCTGGATCTACCACGATCAGGCGCTGGCCCTGACCTCCAAGGTGGAGGAGGGCAGGGTGGTATCCAAGGTCTCGCCGTTCGTGAGGATCAACGCCCGCAAGCCCGAGAAGAACGGCGGCCCGGTCCTCCTCCCGGCAGGTGAGGTGGTCCTGGTGTTCCGCAAGCTGGAGGGATGAGCATGCGCCGAGTGACCGACTACGAGATTCTGACCGCTGTGGACCGTGGGCTCCCGCTGTGCGTGGTGGCCGGCGAACTGCAGGTGCCGCTCCGGCGGGTCTGCCGGGTGGCCAGCCACGGGTGGAGCGCCCACAACAGGAGCAAGCCCCTGCCCGAGCGGGTGGGGTTCCGGGCGAAGGGCGAGATCCGTACCGCCGCCAACCCGAGCAAGGCGACCGCCGCCTACTGGGAGGCGCTGGCCCAGCCCCTGGGCCGACCCATCCGCAGCCGGGTGCGGCGGGGGCCGACCTTCGAGCAGTTCCTGGAGACCGCTGTAGCCCTGCTCGGCGGTGGTGGGGGGAGGGGCGTGGCATGACTCGGTCACTGCAGAGCGAGCTGACGCACTTGGCCGCCGAACTGCGGGCAGGCGGAGCCGATCCTGAGGTGGTGGCCCGCACCGCCAACCGGCTGCAGAACCTCGCCGCCCTCCTCGCCGACAACGGTCTGGTGCTGGTACAGCCTAAGGTGATCCAGCCCCGCCGACGGGGAACGCCCTACGTGCAGGGCGACATGGTCCTGCTGGAGCGGGAGAAAGGAGGTGGAGCAGCGTGACCATCAACAGAGTGCTCCTGCAGATGGCGGTCCCGGTCAACCTCAGGGGGTTCCGGTTCATGGAGCGGGCCCTGACGCTCCTGCAGACCGACCCGGACACGAAGATCACTGGGCTGTACCTGCGGGTGGGCCGGGAGTTCGGGACCTCCGACAAGGCGGCCGAGCGCCAGATCCGGTACGCCGTTGAGCAGGCCTGGGAGCGGATGCCCCAGGGGGTCCGAGAAGACCTGTTCGGCAACTCCATCCCGTCCGGCCATCGCCCCACGGTCGGCATGTTCCTGCGTGCCGCCCTGACCAGCATGGCTGCCTGTGAAGGGAGGGGTGTGGCGTGAGACCCATCCAGCCCACCACTGTAGTCCTGAAGACCGGCAACGAGGATGTGGACCGGCTGCTCCAGGAATCGCTGGACCACATGGGCGCCGCCCAGCAGGTGTATGAGAAGGCCCTCCTGGCCGAGGCGGGCGGAGAGCTGAACAAGGCCTCCTGCCTCTTCGCCCGGACCCAGATAGAACAGGCGGCCGCCAACCTCTGCCTCAACATGGCGCTGGTCTACCTGCCGACGTCACAGTCGAGCAGCTTGGCGAGGTCGCCCGGGCAATTGAGAACCACGTGCAGGCGAAGGAGGTGATCCTGTGAGCCAGCCGACCGTGATCGGACTCGACGTAGGGTTCCAGGCCCTCGGCATCGTGGTGGCCCAGGGCCGGACCATCCTCCATGCGACAGCCATTCGCACGGAGCGAACGGCGAGGAAGCGGGGCGTCCGGGTCGCCGACGATGACGTGGAGCGCTGCCGCCAGCTGGCCGCCGGCCTGCTAGAGGTGATCCGCCGGTTCCGGCCGGCGGGAGCGGTCGCCGAGATGCCCAACGGCGGCGCCCAGGGCGCCCGGGCCAACCGGTCTATGGGCATGGCGACGGCAGTGGTGGCGACGCTGTTGGAGGTTGAAGGGTTACCCCTGGAGGCGGTCACCCCCCTGGAGGTCAAGAAGGCAGCCGCCGGCCGCAAGGATGCTGCGAAGGAAGATGTCCAGGAGCAGGTCGCCAAGCGCTTCGAGTGGGGGGACCACCGTCCCCGGACCAAAGCCGAGTGGGAGCATGTGGCCGACGCCGCCGGCGCCCTGCTGGCTGCTGAAGGGGGCACCCTGATGCGAACCCTCAGCCGGATCGCCTCCCAGTCAGCCTGAACCTTTCGCCACCGCGAAGTCTGGGTTCCTGGAAATAGGTTCCACGTAGAACGGGAGGTAGGACATGATGCTGTTTACGGAGGCTCGGGAGCGCCTGCTGGGCAACGGGTATCAGATGGTCCCTGTGGCTGGGGAGCCGCTCTGGATGGTGTTCTGGCCGCCGGATCGCGACGGGAAGCGCCGGGTGGAGGCCCTGGATGAGAGGGCGATCATCGCCATGGCCATGCGGCTGCCGATGCCCGGGGAGGTCAAGGGCAAGCCCGTGGTGGACGTGGACAAGGTCGGCATCGTCGGCCGGCTGGTCAAGGTCCCGATGACGACCAGCGCCGAGGGGGACCCGAAGCTCCAGATCGTGCTGGAGGTGGACGGACGGAGCGCCGTGGATACGGTGCCGATTGAGCGGCTGAGGGATATGCTGGGCCAGCTCATCCTTCTCCAACTGAACCAGGTGCAGATCCGGTTCAACTGGGAGTCGGATCGGAATCGCCAGGGAGCGTGATCGCATGGCTGATGCGGTGAACCAGGATCGCATTCAGCGGATCATCGGGGAACTCCAGGAGGAGATCCCCCGAGCTGGGGACCGAGCCCGTCTCTTGCAGACGGCCGTGGGCCTCCTCAAGCGGACGATTCCGCCTGCTCCTCGGGCGGCGCCACCCCGGAAGTGGCCACCGTTGGCCTTGACCATCGAGATGCTCCGGACGGGACCGGACACTTGGGTGGCCGAACGGCTCGGACTCAATCGCACGACCGTCCGGGAGCGCAGGGCCGTCCTGGGCATTCCGCCTTTCAGCCGGGGCGGCAGCGTGATCGATCGGAACGTAGCCAAGGAGCAGTGGATGGACGAGTGGGGGGAGCGTCTGGCGCTCGCCGGCTGGTCCCCGCCAACCGATCAGGCCAGCTGAACTACGACGAAGAGGTGAATGACCATGGTCATGAGGCTGGGCGAGTTGGTCAAGCGGCTCCGGCGGTACCGCTCCGCAGCAGGCCGCTGGCCCCTGGAGGAGGAGTTACCGGCCTACCTCCGGCTGACTCCCAGCGAGGCTGCCGCCCTGGTTGACGAGCTGGTGGCCTCTGGCGGCTGGGAGCGGCGGAGCGGGCTGATCATGCCACAGATCCATCAGGAGGTGCAGGAGGACATGCCCAAGGGGATCCCGATCAACTGGCCCACTGATGAGGAGTTCGTTCGCATCACCGAGGAGGCCAAGGCCAAGCACGGCGACCTGTGGGCCACCATCGTGGCCCAGCAGTTTGGTGCCAGCGCCATCTACGTGAAGCAGCGGTTGGACCGGGTCAGGGCCCGGCTTCGTGACCAGATCTCTGCCCAGGAGCCGCCTACCGAGAACCAGCGGACAGTCGCCCCCGCCGCCTCGGCGGTGGGGGAGGTGCTGGAGGGGGAGATGGTCTCCCCGGGCGCCCCTGCCCTGGTCGCCGCCCCCGGCGAGGGCCCCGAACTGGGGTGGCCCGCCCCCGACCAGCCGGTCCAGACCGGGCGGCTGACCGAGGAGCAGCTGCTCTCCGTGTTCGGGGAGGAGGAGCAGGCCGACACTGCCGCCCTGGCCGCCACGCTGGAGCGGGCGGTTGACGACCAGCACCGGGCTTCCCTGGTTACCCACCGGACCCTGATCCTGATCGAGCAGCCGGACCCGCAGGTCATGCCGGTGGTCCGGCGAGAGCTGGAGCACGTGGCCCGGGCGCCGGAGCAGCCCGGCGACGACTGGGCAGAGCCGCTGCGGGTCGACGGTCGCCGGACCTACCGCATGTGGACCTGCGTGGGGATGGTGGACCCGGCCACCTGCATCCTGTTCCCGGCCGGGGCCCTCCTCCGGGTGCCCAGTACACTGGAGCGGTTCCTGGAGCAGGCGGCGTCTGGGGAGAGGGGGGCGGCGTAGGTGGACCTGGGAGGAGCTCGGCTACCCCGCTGAGATCGATGAGGCCCTTGCTGAATAAACCGTCCCCCACTCTCCCCCGGAGGTGCTCCCCATGACCAGGCCTATCTGCCCGATCGACCGTGCTGTCATGCTCCCCAGCGCAGACGGCTGGACCTGCCGGAGGAACCCGGGCCACGTATTCCGCATCGAAGAGAGCGCCGGCGCCCGCCCTGGCCGGGGCGGGTCCGGCGGCCACTGTCCCTCAAACATGGCCTGCCCGCTCTGCGGGGAGGAGATGGTCCTCACAGGCCGCGGGGAGTGGCGCTGCACCGCCGACCCCCGGCACGTGCTGGAGGTTGAGACGACCTACCGGGGGCCGCTGATCCGCCGGAACCCGCTCCTGAACCGGGCGAAGGGGCCGCTGGCGCCCAGCTGGGCTCCTGCAGAGGAGGACTGGTGGGAGGAGGACCAGCCGACAGGGTTCTGGCTCTCACACATCGGGATCACGACGCCGCTCCTGCCCCCGCCGCAGAGCAACGCCGGGCCCGGCGACTACTGCCAGCCGCTCGGGGATATTGCTCCGGGGGGTGGCTCCAAGGCGGGCCGGAAACGGAAAAAGCCGCCGCGGCGGCTGAAGGAAGATCTGTGGGGGGTGTGAGGACATGGACCACTACGACGCCGACTGGTTTCGCCGCCTACCGCCGCCGCACCAGTTGATCGAGCGTCTGCTGGACCATGGGCACTGCCGCCGGGCGGCCGAGGTGGCCCGGCAGGCCAGGGATGGGGCCACCGACGAACGGACCCGCCGGCGGTACCACGGTCTGTACCTGTTTTCCATGAGCCGGATGACTGAGCCCCAGAGGGCAGCTGGCTGACGCTCGATAAGGAGGTGACTCGATCCCATGACGACGATTGAGTGGACCCACATGCCCGGCTACAAGGGCGAGACCTGGAACCCGCTGCGGGGCTGCAGCCACGTGTCCGAGGGCTGCCGCAACTGCTACGCCGCCACGATGGCCCACCGGTTCAGCGGCCCCGGCCAGCCCTACGAGGGCCTGACCCGCATGACGCCCCAGGGCGCCCGGTGGACCGGCGAAATCCGGCTGGTGCCTGAGATGCTGGAGGAGCCCCTCCGCTGGCGGGCGCCCCGGATGGTGTTCGTGAACAGCATGTCCGACCTGTTCCATGAGGCGGTGCCCCTCGAGTTCATTGACCGGGTGTTCGCTGTGATGGCGCTGACACCCAGGCACATCTACCAGGTGTTGACGAAGCGCCCGCGGCGGATGTTGGACTACTTGACCACGGTGACACCGAAACGACTGGCGGCAGTATTTCCTGTGCTGCCCAGTGAGCGACATGTGCCCCAGCGGCTGGTCTCAGGTGCCCGCGACGGTGCGGTTCCTGAGCATGGAGCCGCTGCTGGGGCCGGTGGACCTGTCTAGGTGGCTGGCAGTCAAGTGCGCCCTGTGCGGTGGCTCCATGAGTGTCCCGGTAGAGGGTGGCGGGAAGCCCTGCCCCCGGTGCATCTCTGACCAAGGGTTTGAGCCAGTCTCCATCCACTGGGTCATCGTGGGCGGCGAGAGCGGCCCCAGGGCCCGGCCCATGGCCCTATCTTGGGTCCGGGATATTCGGGATCAGTGCGCGGCTGCCGGAGTGCCTCTGTTCGTGAAACAGATGGGCGCCGTCTGGGCCCGGACTCACCTTGGGCCGATCAAGGGCGACGACCCCGAGTTCTGGTCCGAAGACCTGCGTATCAGGGAATGGCCCGAGGTGGCGGCGAAGGGGGCGACGGCGTGAGCGTTCACCAGATCACCTTGGCCGAGTACGCCGTACCGGGTCCGCATGTGGGCGATCGAATCCAGGTCCGCTCCGTCATCCTCGGCTGGGTACCGGCCATCGTCACCAAAACGGGCGACTCGGTTCGCTCACACCGCTGGACGGCTCCATCCCGCGAGGGCGGCAAGTTCGTGGAGTACGACCGCTACATGTTTGAGTGCGTTCCAGCCCCCGAGGCCAACCTACGGGGCTACAAAATCCAAACTTTGCACTACGTGGACTGCGAGGAGCAAACCTGGCGGACAATCCCTATAGAACCGGCTGCCCGGTTCGTGTTCGACGGGTTCAGCGCCTGCCTGCCGCCAGGTGCTCCGCTCCCTGGACGCATCTCCAAGGCTCGGTTCACCGGCAAAGAGAGGGCCGTCGCTGTCCTGGTGCTGTTTGACGGCCGGTTTGGTGAGGTGGAGGTCGCCAGAGAAGGGCCACGCAAAGCCTGGGTGAAACGTTGGCTGGACACGGGTGGCGGGGATCTATGGTGGACGGGCCATGAGTGGAAGCGGAGGGGGGTGGAGACGACATGAATCGCAGGCGTCGACAAGGCAAACAGATCCGTTCCGACATGATCCTGGAGGCCCTCCGTCGTCGCCACCACCAGGAAACCTTCATCACCGAGGTCAAGACGGGGCCCACCATGTACGCCGAGCGGGGTTCCCTGCAGAAAATCGACGCCCTGGCCATCAAGCCGAGCTGGGCCAACCCTTGCTTCACCGCCTACGAGGTCAAGGTGAGCCGGTCCGACTTCTTGGCAGACGACAAGTGGTCCAACTACCTCAACTATTGCCACCGCTTCTACTGGGCCTGCCCGAGCGGGCTGATCAAGCCGGAGGAGGTGGCCGATGAGTGCGGACTGGTCTGGGTGAACGAGGACGGCGACCTGTCGGTCCGTAAAGCCGCACTGTACCGGAATATCGAGATCCCCTGGGAGATGCTCTACTACATCCTGATCAGCAGGATCGACCCCGATCGGCACCCCTTCTTCAACACCACAAGGGAGTATTTCGAGGCCTACCTGCAGGACAAGCACGACAAGTACCTGTTGGGTGATATGGTCTCGCGGAAGTGGCGGGCCGACCTGGAGGCTGTGAAGCAGCGGGTTACCGAAGCCGAGGAAATCCGGCGGAGGGCAGCAGTTGCCCTGGAGGTCATGGAGGTACTAAAGGAATTCGGCATCGAGGTGTCCAGTTGGAACGGAACGGCCAGTCGGTACGATTTGGACCGGCTTCGGGAGCGCCTGTCGTCTGGAATCTCCCACCCCACGGTCTACAAGCTCCAGCGTGCCGCAGAGTATCTCAGGGATGCTCTCGGGGAGTTGAGTTCCACCTCACCCGAGGCAAAGGAGGCCCAGGCATCATGACCCCCGCCCTGCCCCTCTTCCACCCATCGGGTGCCCGGCACAGCACATCGCTGGTGGCCACCGCCTACCTGGGCCAGTCCGGTCGCCTGATGTTCAAACTCGCCGCCGCGGCGAGGTCCACCAGACCGTCCGGCAGTGGCTGCGGGTGGCACGGACGGCCGCCGAGCGCCGGCGGGTGCTCAACGTGTGGCGCCACATCCACTACCTGGGCAAGGGAGGCGGGGCGGTGTTCCCGCCCCGCACCATCCGCCTGAGCTACTACCTGGACCTGCCTGCCCTACGCCCGACCCCGGTTCCCTGGTACCCAGCGGCGGCGGTCACCATCCGCTACGCTCTGCCCTCGGGCATCCCGGCCGAACTGGGCCTGGAGTCGCCCATGCAGGCGCTGGAGGTCGCCCGTAACTTCCTGGCCGACGACCTGCGCTGGCCGTCGGTGCCCGACCTGGCCCCGGCTGTCCTCCGGGAGGTGGTGCGACGGCTCCGCCAGGGGACCGACTGGGCGGAGTTGGTGGCCGGCCGGGTCCTGTGGCAGCCCCGGTGGCTCCTGACCTTCTCCGACCCAGCCCAGGGGCACGACGGTGGCCTGTATCGGGGAGCCGGGGCCATGTACCTGGGGCGGCGGGCCGGGGGCAAGGAGGTCTGGGGGTGGGCGCTGGAGATAGCTGTGAGGGAGGGAGCGCTGTGAGCGGCACTCGGATTGGACGACCGTTCACCTTGTCCAGAAGAACCATGGATCGCCTTGAGGCCTTGGGCTGGAAGGATGAGTCGGAGTCCGCAAACCTGTTCGTCCTGGTCAAGCGGAACCTGACCGTGGTACCGTCTCCCGTCCATGCCCAGATCACCTACGACGCATTCGCTAACTCATGGAGCGTCAGGGGGCCGCTGGACGAACTGCTTCCGGCGATAGCGACGCTGGGCATTACGCCCGGGGGCTACCGTGTGGTGACAGAGTGCGGAGGGATCCCGAGATGAGCAAGAGCAAGGCCGTCAAGATCGACCACCTCGGGGACATGCCCCTGGACCTGCCCGGAGCGTTCCTGAGGTTTGAGCGCCGGCACTGGCCCGATGGTACCAGCTGCCTGCACATCGCTAAGTGGGGTACCCAGCCGGAGACGGGGCGCCCGGCTCCCTGGTGGCCGCCGCAGTACACCCAGATCCCCTGGGAGATGGCTGGCTCCCTGGTGCAGACGATGGTGAGCCTCGGCCTCTGGACCCCGGACCCGGAGACACTGGAGGCGGTCATGGCGCAGCTGTACCGAGGGGATGTCGCCCCTCAGCAAACTCAGTCTGCTGACCACTACCCTTCGCGATATCGCCTGGCGTACTCGGGATTCGGTGTGCGTAACAGTTCCCTTCCGTGGGAGTAAATGGCGCCGAGCCTTTCTGCCTCACCCTCGTCAAAACCCTGGCTTACAAGCAGCCCTACAAGAGTGCCCCGATCTAGGTTTACTCGATATGTGTGACACACCCTGACGAACGAGTAGAACCGCTTCCAATCCAGCGGATGGCTTATCGGTCGCCCAGATCCGCTCACGAACTGCCCAAACCAATAATCCGCCACTGGCGGAAGCTTGTTGCCGCCGCTCATCGAGTCACCTCCCTTCCGCCGTGAATTTCTGCCGGGCCCGCCGGATTGTCTCAAAGCTCGGGGCCTCCCGAAGAACATCCGGCGGAATTACGTGCCCGTGGTAGACCTCCAGATAAGTAGCAATCAGTTCCTTGTCGTGTTCGCCATCAGCCAGGTGTGGGTAACGGCGGAACAGGGCCTCCAGCCTTTCAACCACTGAAGACATGCAAATGCCCCTTTCGTGATTAAATAGTCGCGCGCATTGTACGACCATTTAGCGAATGGGGCAATACTGATCCGAGAAAATTCTGGTTAGGAACACCCCGGCCCGGGCGCCCATGGTGCCCCCGTGGGCAGGCATGGGTACCCGGGCCGAACCGCTCCCAGCGGGGAGCATGGATAGCATGCCCAGAGAGGAGGCGATCTACTTGGCTCGGAGAGGCCGCCAAATGGTCCTGGACTTCGACCACCAGCCGGTCACCCAGGAGACCGTTGACGACCTGGTGGCCGAGATGATGCAGGTCTACCTGCGGGATACCCGCCCCTGGGTGATCGGGTTCAGCGGGGGGAAGGACAGCACCGCCGTGGTCCAGCTGGTCTACCGGATGCTCCTGGCCCTGCCGGAGTCGCTGCGCCGCAAACCGGTCTGGGTGATCTCCTCCGACACGCTGGTCGAAAACCCTCGGGTGACCGCGTGGATGGAGCGCTGCCAGGCGGAGCTGCGGGCCGTGGCCGAGGACAAGGGCCTCCCGGTGCAGGTGGTGACGGTCCGGCCGGATCCTCGCCAGTCGTTCTGGGTCTGCTTGATCGGCAAGGGGTACCCGGCTCCGACCCGGGATTTCCGCTGGTGCACAGGCCGGCTGAAGATCGACCCCGCAGAAGCCTTCGTGGTGGCCAACATCGAGCCGACCGGGCGCATCCTGCAGCTCCTAGGGAGCCGCAAAGCCGAAAGCCGCAGCCGGGCGGCCTCCATCGAGGCCCACGCCCTGGAGGGCAAGTTCGGGGTGACCGGCTCCCTCACCAACGGCCTCAGCTACCAGCCCATCATGGACTGGGACAACGACAACGCGTGGGAGTACCTGCGCCTGTTCCCGCCGCCATGGGACCGGCCGGATGACGTGGTGCAGATCCCTGACCCGGTGACCGGGGAGCTGGTCCCGCACTACAACAACGAGCTGTTCGCTCTCTACCAGGACGGCCACGGCGGGGAGTGCGTCCTGGAGTTCGACCGGCGCACCGCCTCCTGCGGGGGCTCCCGGTTCGGCTGCTGGACCTGCACGGTGGTGGTGGAGGACCGGAGCCTGACCAACATGGTGGAGATGACCAATCCGGAGCTGGCGCCGCTCCTCCGGTTCCGGCAGAAGATCCTGGACTACCGGAACGATCCGTCCAAGCGGGATCCCATCGGGCGGAACGGCCGGATCCGCATCAACAACTACGCCCGCCGGGCTGCCGCCGAGGCCTATGCCCAGGGCGACGAGGCCCTCCGGGCGGCATGGCTCCGGGGCGCCCGACATGCCGAGGTCCAGCACCGGCGCAGTTACACTCCGGCCGATGGCGACGCCGACATCTACTACCCCGACGACCCGGCCCTGCAGGAGGCGTTCCAGGCCGGCGCCAGGTGGTCCCTGGCCATCCTCAACAACCCCGGTGAGGCCGACGAGGTCTCCAGGGGCCCCTACCTCCTGGAGGTGCGGGCGGAGCTGTTGCAGGACCTGTTTGAGATCGAGCGGGCCATCCCCGGGTTCCGGACGGTGACCTATGAGGATCTCCGCTGGATCCGGCACCACTGGGAGCAGGACGGCGGGGACCCGGGGCTGGTGGACCGGCTGGTCCTGCGGTACAGAGGGCAGGTTGCATGACAACCGACCGCCGCACCCTCCTCCAGCAGCGTGACTGCCGAGAGACCTGCCCCTACTCGAGGCAGGAGATACTCCTGCGGCGATGGGAGTGGCACCTGTTCGGCCTTGTCCATGAGATGCTGATCGAATACCGGGATGACCACTTCCGCTGGCGCCGGCCGCCGCCCCGAGTGGTCTGCGTCGACGTTCTTGGTAAGCCCGCCTTGGAGGGCTTCGCTTTCGGGTTCCGGTGGGCAGTGGAGTCCCGGGAGATCCAGATCGCCGTGGCAGCCTCCAGGAGCGCCCGGTTCGTGAAGTGGTGGCCGCTGGGGCGGGTGTGGTGGGTGGTGGAGGAGGTTGCCGAGGAATAGCGAATCGGAGAGGCGAGGTGATCGACATGGCCCGCCGTGAGATTGTAGCACTCAAGGAGATAGAGGTGTTGCTCCAGGGCAAACGGATCGAGGTTGCCTCGGTCATGTTGCCCGATCGTGACCGGGACTGGTGCCTCGAGATCCTGGTGGATGACGGGTCGATCGTGCAGGTAACTGCGGAGAATGGGCGCATGGTGGCCAGGACGAATCGGCCCCTGATGCCGGTGGTGGATACCATCATTCCGCCTCAGACATGAGCAAGCCAAAGCCCCGCCTCCCCTAACCGGGAGAGCGGGGCTTTCATTATTCCGTCGCGAGTGGTTTCTTTCGAATTCGCTGGTACCGTTCCTCGACCTCTTCGGGTCTAGCGATCCCTTCGTGGTCCTCGGGCTCATCGTTGTTCCTGTGCCGTTGGCCCGATGCTTGACGGTGGATGATCATGGCGTACAGGGCCTTTCCCGAGTCGGTGTGCATGACAATGGACTCCACAGTGCGATCCTGATTACCCTCTATCCACTGGTTGATTAGCTCCTCTAGATGCTGGACAGTTCCCTCTTCACTGCCCCATGACGCATACTTGGCCATCAGCAGCTTCACCCGTTTCGACATACAAGACCCTCCTCAGTCATAACTCCGCATCAGCCGCCACTCCGGCGGCTGTTTGTGCAGCATCACCAGCTCCATCACCCCGCCGTGCTGGACCCGGACCCGCCAGGCCGTGGCCGGCGCCTCCTGCTCCCACCACCGGCCGGCCTCCTCCCAGGTTTCCAGGACCTCGACCACCCGGTACCGGGCGCCGGCGTGGACCCAGGAGACCGGCTCAGGAGTGCGAGCGAGGGCGGAGGGGCGGGAGGTCATCTGGACGGGACGGTTGATCAGCCGGGACAAGGGCCTCACCTCAGCGCGAAGATTCGCCCCCGCTCCCCCGCCCTCCTGCTCGACAAAAAAATGTGCCGTGATCGGCATATTTCCTCTTGAAAAAACGTGCCGAGTACGGTATATTATAACCAGAGGATGACGAACGGAGGCGATCAGAGATGACGAAGCAGAACCTGAAGGAGATCATGGTCCGGGCCCATGAGATCGCTCGCAGCCTGGAGGGTGACTACGCTGCCTGCCTGAGCTACGGGCTGCGGCAGGCCTGGTTCGAGGCCCGGCTGATCGCCGCCGGCGGAGCCCGCTGGCAGAAGAACGGTATGGACCGGATCTACATCAACGATCTGGCCCGGTGGTTCGGCCTGGAGGTCGACTACTACAAGAGTGGCAACATCTGCTCGGCCAAGCTCGACGGGGAGCGGATCAGCAACAACCAGGCCGGCAAGATCCTGAGCCGGCTGGCCATGGCCAGGGTCTACTACGACTGCCTCACCGGCCGGTTCGAGGGGAAGAGCATCACCGCCGAGGATCTGGAGTGCATCGTCGAGGCGATCACCGGGGCCGCCCAGGGCGCCCGAGTGGCGGTCTAAGAGACTAACCAAGGGAACGGAGGAGACGAACATGGGGATGAGCATCCTGCTGCGGGAGTATGAGGGCAACCTGTTCAGTGGCTGGCTCGACATGGAGAAGGTCGATGAGGAGGCTTCGCTGCACCGCTTCTATGCGGAGTTGGAGCGCCGGCTGCAGGCCGAGTGGCCAGATGCCGAGATCCGGATTGAGCGGCAGGCCCGGACCATCGGGCCCACTCCAGATCCCATCGTCTCCGGCGATGACCTGTCGGCTGCGGAGGAGCGAGACATCATCGATCGGATCCACCGGATCGGTGAGGTGCTCTACGAGGAGTCCGAGTCCTGGCTGGTGGAAAGGGGCGCCGAGTAGATGCTGGAGAACATCCCGGAACGCAACCGGCAGATCATCGAGCAGCGCATCCAGTCCCTGGTGGAGGCAGCCCTGCCACATGGGGCGGGGTCGCTCTCTGCCCATCGTCTCACCACGCTCCTGCAGAATGTCGCCACCGTGGCATTTCGGGAGGGAGAGAGCTACGCCCTCGCCTCCCTGCGGACGATCGCCGACGTAGCCCAGCGCTACGGTATCACCGAGCGGCGGGCCCGGACCGTTGCCAAGGACCGCCACGAGCGGTTCGGGATCGGCTGGCAGGTGCCTGGCACACAGGTCTGGCTGTTCCGGGAGAGTGAGATGGAGCACCTGCGGCCAGGAGAGCGGGGCAGGCCCAGGACCAAGAAGGGGGAGGGGTAGTCCGTTGCCAGCTCCCAAATGGACAGACCCAGCGGCGGCCAGGGCGGCGGTCCTGACCGCCCTGGAGCGTGATGGGATCCCTCTCGCCGAGGCCATGGCCCGCTGCCGCCGGCGCTGGTTCACCGACCATGGCCTGGAGGCCCTCCTGCGGCACTACCACCGCTCTCCGGTGCTGATGTGGCTCTCGCTGTTTCCCGACCAGCCCTGGACCCTGGCCGATCTCATGGCCGCCGAGAACGCCCGGCCGAAATCCGCCCTGGTGCGTTCCCTGATCCGCCTGACAACGGGCTACCGGATCGGGGAGGACCCGGCGTCGCCGGCTCAGGCCGATGCCCTGGGGGAGATGCCGGCGGCGGTGCGGATGTACCCGGCCCCCAGGCGCAAGCCCCGCGGGTTCTGGCAGGACGCCAACGTCTGCCGGGCCGTATTGGAGTACCTGTGGGCGCAGGAGGGCTGGACCACTGAAATCCTCCCGCGCCGGTTCACCACCTTCTGGATCCACCAGCAGCGTCTCGGCGGCGTCCTCCGCTACGGAGGCACTCCTCTGGAAATCCTAGCGGCGCTCTATCCTGGGATGGGGTTGAGCCGGGGGCTCCCCGCCCGACAGCTGTGGCACCTCCCGGAGAGGTGGGAGGATCCCCGTCCCGGCTGCCTGTTCTGCGAGGAGCCGGCGGCCGACGGATCGCGGTGCTGCGCCAGCCACCTGGCCGAACACCAGGCCTACCGACCGGTGACCGGTGGCCGCTATGAGCATGTCGAGCAGTAACCGCGAAAGACCCCCTGCCAGTCACCCGGCAGGGGGTCTCCTTGTGCGCGGGGCCTACCGCCCCGCCCTCGAGCTCGTCACCTGAATCGGCGGAATCTCGCCGCCGTGCTCGGCACCCGCCACCCCGGCGACGGCCGCCAGGGCCAGCACAACCATGACCAGAACCAGAATCCTCCGCATTGCTGAAAACCTCCCCAGGCCGGTTTTCGCTCTCGCCCCCGGGGTTTACCTGGGAGCGAAAATCTATTCTCCAGAGAGGGGGCCCTACGCCCCCGCCTCTGCCGATTTCAGATTCATCATGGTCAGTACCAGCTGCCGGAACTCGGCGGCGTCGTTCAGTGCCCGGCTGTCGCCCCGGTCGGTCATGGCCATGTCCACGGCCTGCTCGGCGCACTGCCGGGCGATCGCCAGGTCGCCCCGCCGGAGCGCCTCCCGGCCCAGCAGGATCGCCGCATGGGCCCGCACATCCGCCGGCGCCGTGGAACTCTCCGCCAAGGCCTCCCGGCTGAACGCCGTGGTCGACGGCTGCCAGCCCTGCAGCAGCTCCACATGGGCCCAACCGAGTCGCTGGTGCCACCGCTCAGACTCGTTCTGGCAGAGCGACTCTGCCTCGGCCAGGGCCCCGGCTGCCTCCTCCGGCTGCTCCAGCAGGCAGCAGACCCAGGCCAGGTTGCGCAGGGTTCGGCCCAAGAGCCCCGGCAGGTTCTCCGCCCGGCACTCCGCCGCGCCCTGCCGGTAGGTATCCCGGGCCCGCTCCAGTTCCCCCATCTGCCTGTAGGTCAGCCCCAGGTTGCGCAGGCAGGCGCCCCGCCACATCGCCCCCAGGTTGGGGTACTCGGCCGGCATCTCCTCCA
Source organism: Bacillota bacterium (assembly GCA_049324875.1). Classification (GTDB taxonomy): domain Bacteria; phylum Bacillota; class Sulfobacillia; order Symbiobacteriales; family Symbiobacteriaceae; genus JAWLHU01. The sequence goes on along the minus strand of JBMONC010000049.1, from coordinate 6,005 downwards.
GCCAGCGCTCCAGGGTCTCGGCCGCCTCCCGCAGGGCGCCGGTCCGCCGCCGCACGTCGCCCAGGATCAGCAGGGCCTGTCCCCGGGTGGACCCGGCCGCCCCGGCCTCCAGGGCCCGCTCCAGGGCCGTCCTGGCGCTGTGAAGGTCCCCCCGGGCCAGCGCCGCCCGTCCCCCCAGCAGGTGGGTCTCCGGGCCAGGCTCACCGGCCTCCCGCAGTTGGTCGTAGATCCGCCAGGCCTCGGCATGGCGCCCGTCCAGCAGGGCCTGTCTCAGCCCATCGATCACCACTCACACCCCCCATCGGCGTGGTTGGTTTCCATTCTATGGGAGGAGGAAGGGCGAACGTCAAGGGGATGGTCCCAGGTATGAAGGGAATTTTCGTTCGACAGCATTTGTCGACCGATTCAGCGAGTTTATCCTGGGAGCGAAAAGGAAATCATTTCCTGATGGAGAATCCTTCCAATCGAACTCCCTGCGCAGGGCGTATCTCTCGGTGGCCGCGGTCGCGACGCGGAGCCGGATTGAGGAGAGTGCGTCCGGGATGAGGCGTATCGTGGTTCTGATGGTGACCCTGGCTCTGGTTCTGGGTATCGTGGCTCCGTCTGCGATGGCGGGCATTCGCAACGACTGCGCCTGCGACAACGACTGGGAGCTGGTCAACGGGGTGTGGGTTCCCCGCGGCTCGACCACGTCATCCGGCACCGTCCAGACGGGTGGTGGTGGTGCTGCCGCCCCTGCCGCCGAACCCTCGGTCGTGGAGACGGTAGATTCTGCCACGAAATGGTGGTCCGTTTCAGAGCGGGTTGCTAAAATCGGCGGAGCGATCATCACCGCCGCCGCCACCGTTGCTGACTGGATTGACGACCGCCTCCCTGACATCGACTGGCCGGATGACATCAACCTCTACCAGGGATGGGGCGGGTGGTAGCTGATATGCCCCGGGGGAATCTCTGGCCCATCGCCGGGTTTGTGGGTGTTCTGGTGCTGACCGTCGTATCACTTCTGCTCTACCGCGAGTCCGCCTCAGAGTACCCCGATCCGTGGAACCACATCAACGCCGCGGCAACCATCCTGGCACTCGCCGGCTCCCTCGGCGTCCCTGTCCGTTGGCGCAGCACGTGGCGGGAGACGGTGTGGTATGCCGCTACCGCCGCCGTCGTCGCCGGTGGTATGGTCTACCCCCTGCTCAGATTCTCCCTTGGGTGGGTGTGATGAAACACATCTCCGAGCTCGCCGCTAACGTCGTAATTGCCCTGGCGGGCATGGCAGCCGGGCATTTCATCTACCAGTGGACGAAACAGGCATACCCCCCGTTCTGGCACACCGTGACAGTCCTCGCATTGGCGGCGTTCCCCGCTGTCTCGCTCCTCACGCGGCGCTCTCCTCCCCACGTTGCCGCCCTCGCGTGGCGGATCGTAACAGGCGTGGTGCTGGTGGTGCTCGCCTATCCACTCCTCCGACTCAAATGGCTGTGAGGTGATCTCCATGCATCCAGGTGTGCTGAGGCGCGCCTCGGTTGAGGCCGCCAGGTTCATCGGTACTTTCGCCGTCTGGTTGTTCTACTACCACTCGATCCAGCACTATCCCCGCAACTGGCAGGTAACCAGCGATCTGGCCGGGATCGCCGCCGTGAGCGGGTTCCTCCTGTTCCCCAGGCAGTGGCGGTCCACATGGCGGGAGTCCATTCTCTGGATCGGCATCGCCGTCGCCGTAGCCGTCGGCATGATCTACCCGACTCTGCGGTTCTCCCTGGGGTGGGTGTAGGGCTCTCAACGCAAAACCCCCGGGTGCCACTTCGGCGCCCGGGGGTTACTGTTACCGGCTTCGATTTTGCCGTCGAGAGAAGGGGATGATCTTACCTCCACCACTGGCGGCCTCGGAAGTGGCGGCAAAGAATCCGGGAGGTAGACCAACCAAATCCTCCACATCAGCTGCCCCCAACGAGATCTCGGCGAGGATGTCTTCCTTAGAGATGATAGCCTCCCTGAGAATGAGCTCGATGCTTCGTCTCAGGAGGAAGGGTTCTTCCACCGGGATCTCATCATCCCAGGGCTCGCTATCTCTCCACCCCAAGCGGGCACGTTGCTTCCAGAGACGTTGGACCTGCTCCTGGTTGATCAGACACAGATCGGCCGCTCGATAGATCATCGACCCGATCGACATGACCCACTTCGGCTTGAGTGCTTGGAAATATGGCATTGTGGAGCCACGCAGATCGGCAGCGAATGCCTGCGCTGGTAGTGCAAGTGCACCGGCAAATCGATGTGCCTGGCTCTCCAGAAGCGAGTGTATCTCATGCCGATTTGCCAGTCCCTGTTCTACCCGCCGATGGAGAACCAGGTGTCCCAGTTCGTGCAGAGCGTTAAAGCGCCCGCGGGCAGCAGACTTATCCTTGCCCAAAAACACGTATGGTCTATCGGAGACCCATGTAGAAAAGGCATCAATATCCTCGGATACCGCCCCTCGTGCAACTACCACTCCGCTCCTTTCGAGCAGTCTCACCACATTCGGTAGCGGACCGTCGCCAATGCCCCAATGCTTCCTACAAATCTCAGCCGCTCTCTCAACATCATCGGTGCTGATGAGCGCTGGATCCGCAGGGACGTCGATTTGAGGAAGGTTCACTGCCGGAAGATCCACGTACCTAGTCACCCAGTTGGTGATATCGACCAGCCAGTTGAATCTGGCTGTGGATTTCTTCCGTGCGGTACTAGTTGCACGCGCCAATGAGCGGTAGAAGAGTGTCGTGCCGAGATCGGTCCTGGGTGCTTGGCAAAAGTAACGGACCGGCAAGTCAAGAATGTTGGCGATCCGTCGCATGACCTCAGGGTGAGGCGACACACCGCCGTTTTCGTACTGCGATATAGCCTGTCGACTGACTCCGAGTTGCGACGCAAGGTCGGAGGCTTGAACACCGCGTGCTTCCCGTGCCTCCCGCAGTCGTTCACCAACGAACCCAGGTGTTCCCTGTCTCATGCCTGCTTCTTCCCTGTCTTGCCCTGCTCCTTCAGCTTGACCAGATCGTCCTCGGCCTCCACCGGAGCAACGGGCTTAATGGTGACAGCATTACGGAACATTGCCAGGATGTCGACGTGATCGGCATACGCCTTCATTGTGTGCTCCGGGAAGGCGATGTCCAGAAACGCCAGCTCCGCTGGCCGGGCGCTGTCCTCTCCGTGTAGAACGATACCATACACGAGGTTCCCGTCCAAGGGTTTGGCCTGTTCCATGAACTCAAAGACCAACTGGTTACCTTCGGCCGCCGTTTCGCGATAATCCGAGTGACGAACCATCGCCAGCCGACTGGACACATGAGCTGCGTCAAGCACCAGGTTGCCGACGAACACCCGAGCCACATACCAGAAGTACCCTGCTGGCGCCGACTCATACTTGAGCCCATGCCGAATGGCTACATCCTTCAGCGCCTTTTGTACTGCGGCACGGCGTTCAAACGGAAGAAGATTCTTAACCTCCTCCGGAAAGTGCCGGTCGGCACAGACCTTCTCTGCATAGCGGTACGCTTCGACAATGGCATCCTTTAGATCCTTGAGGAACCCAGGCGGAACATTCTCCCGGAGCAGTTGACCAGCATCAATCCGCACGCCCATCTTCCCTTTCCCATGATTCTTCCAGCAAAGTAATCATACCATTTTGTTGTCCGTTGTCAAGTGAAAGACAATTATCCGTGCTGAGACGATCCGACGTTTGATTGCGTATATCCCTGTAAAAACAGGAAACCCCCGGACATCTCCATCGCGGAGGCGCCCGGGGGCTTCACCTTCTATAGAGCCTTGTCGGTGTCGTACAGCAGGGGCTTGGGCCTGGTCCCGTTCAGCAGCCCATCATCCAGCAGGTCCAGGGACACATCATAGAGCCGCTGGGCCCAGGAACGCAGGCGCTCACGGGTGAGGAACGGCCGGAGCCAGAACGGGGCCCGGGGCACCAGGACCACCATGGCCCAGTCCAGCACCCGCTCCATCACCTGGGGGCCGTCGATCGGCCCCAGGCGGCCCCGGCGGCGCTCCCGGTCGGCACGGAGCATCAGCTGCAGCAGGGCCTGCCGGACGCTGCCGGTGGCCCGGAGGGCGCCCACGGCGCCCAGCAGGATGGTGATCACGGCGCCGGCTATGGTGGCCGCATGGTCGGGGTTGGTCAGGATCCACTCCCAGAATCGGGTCAGCATGCGGATCAGCTCCTTTCATCTTCAGGCACTCTGAGGAAACGGCGTCATGCGGTGTCGGATCACATCGCAATAATGGGGCTCTATCTCAATCCCGATGGCGCGGCGCCCGGCCCGCACTGCTTCCTCCAGCGTTGTGCCCGACCCGGCAAACGGGTCCAGAATCACTCCGCCAAGAGGGACAGTTGACACCAGGGGGGCGATGGCGCCACCTGGCTTCTCAGTTGGATGGCGCTTCGCCTGGGGGACCGTTGCCCGGATGCACCCGTCAAATGGCCCCCCCATACCAGGCGGCAGCTTCTCGCACCTGCCCTGCGTAGCGAACACCACGTACTCGCACTGGTGGCGATGGTAGCCAGTGTGAGGCGCCCGGGCTCCGCGGCCCTTGTCCCAGGGGATGATCCCACGCCAGATGAGGCCTGCTGCCTGCACGGCATCAGTTGTGGCGGGCAACTGCCGCCAATCTGAGAAGACGTATACCCGGCCGCCCTGACGGAGCAGCCGTGCGGCCTCCGACAGCCACAGCGTCATCCAGAGGGTCCAACTCCGTTGGTCCCGATTGTCACCGGCGAACGTGGCATAGGTGCGCCGGGTGCTTCCTAGAATGTACTTCTTGATCGGGTCTGCGGTGCGCTCGGCATGTGTTAGGCCGCCGCTGGAGTAAGGTGGATCGGCGATCACTGCATCGATGGTGTTCGAGTCCATTTGCTGCATGACTTGCAGACAGTTACCTTCAATCAGGGTCCAGTTCATGCTGCGTCTCCTTGTGGGTAGGTGTGGGGTAGGGGGCTAATGACTCGATGCCCGTCTAGTCGTGGGTCCAGAACTCGATTGGCGCCCGGGAGCCAAACCCGTCGGCGAGGTACATGCTATCGCCGTTGACGGCCCCGGCCTGGGCGATGGGAATGCCCCGGTTCGGATCCGGTCGGCCGGGGCGCACCATGGCCACGTGACCGATGCCGCCGGGGTTGTACCAGGTGGCCACAACGGGGTAGCCCTGGTTTGCTCGCTCCAGGGCCGCCTGGGCGGACCTGACCGACCGCCATCCGTAGGTAGGCCCGAGGCGGCGGAGCCAGTCGATCGTGGCGTTGGCGTCCAGTTCGTGCCCTCGGGCAGGCCCTGCGGGCTCCCCGCGCCCGTTCACCCAGTGGGGGATCTCTGCGCCCAGGGCCCGGGTGCAGTCCCACAGGTAGATGTTGCAGTAGGTCTCGTCCTGGCCCTGGCGGTTCGGCTGGTAGCGGTAGTTCTCCGCCACCCGGAACTGCCGCAGGACGGCCTCCAGGAGCTCTGGCCGTCGGTCACCCGGGCCGGAGGCGATCACCGGGGTCACCGGCAGCCAAGGGGGCACGCCGGCGCCCACCGGCTCGGCCGGGAGAGGGGGGACGGGCGGGGGGCTGTCGATCAGGAAGTGGTGGTCGGTGACATCGTAACGGTGCGGCCGATCCAGTGCCTCAGCGAACCGGCGGATCCCGAGGAGGAACTCGCCGGAGCCGCCCAGGCGGACCGGGATCCCGTAGGCCTGCAGCACCTGGTAGACTGGAGCGTACCCGGTCGGGGTCCCGTTCTCGTCGACCACCTGGGCCGGGATCTCCCGGCCGTTGACGGTGAGTTTCACCGGCTACACCTCCATCCCGGGCAGGTAGGTTCGGGTGACGGTGACCGTCGGATGGTCCCAGGTCACCTCATCACCCATCGGCTCATGGCTGTGGCGGGGCGGCGTGAGGGTGCGATCTCCGTCCTTCACCGGCACCAGTATGGGCGCCACGTCGAGCCTCTGGCGCTCACCGTCGACCCACCGGGCGGCCTCGCCGATCCGGAACTGGA
>JBMONC010000048.1:67862-87968 GCA_049324875.1 Bacillota bacterium | reverse complement strand
ATGAAGGTGATCGTGGTGACGGTGGCTTGTGCGGTGGCCATTACCTGTGTGGACCTTTGGCTCTACTACCCGGTCCTCTTCGGTCTGCGTCCACTTGTGGACATTGCTGCCACATGGATTGTGACTGCGGCTTTTCTCTTCTACTGGAAGCGCAGGTTCGGAGCTTGGAAGTGAGTTCCGCCCCTTCTTTGGGCAGGGGAGCCCTCACGACGGTGGGAGGGCTCCCCTTCGCCCTGCCTTCCCTACGGTCCGACCAGCAGGTCGATCACCACCGCCTCGCCCGCCCCCAGCCGGAGCAGCGGGGCGTAGTCCAGCCCGTGGCTGACCGAGCCGGCGAAGCTGCCGGAGGTTGGCTCCGCCCGCAGCCAGGCCCAGGCCGGCCCGTGGGGGAGGGGGAGCTCGAAGCGGTAGCTCCCGTCCGGCCCGGAGAGCGCCCGTTTCACCACACCCTGCCCCTCCAGGAGCAGCTCCACGGCCACCCCGCTGACGGGGCGGCCCGCCTGATCCAGCACCCGGCCGGAGAGGGCGGCCGTCTCGGGCTGCAGCCAGAGCGGCTGGCTGATCCGCTCCCCGGGGCCCGGCAGCTTCGCCAGCACCGTGCCGGCCCCGGTGTAGCCCTCCCGCTCCACCGTCAGCAGGGCCAGCCCGGCGGCGGTCAGGTCGGCTTCCATCTGATAGTAGCCATCGGTGTCGGAGAGCCGCTCCGCCGCCACAGCGCCCCCGGCCCAGAGCCGCACCCTGGCGCCGCCCAGCGGCCTGCCGGTCAGGTCGACCACCAGGCCCTCCACGGTGGAGCGGCGCGGGGTCAGCTGCACGGTGGGCAGCCGGCCGCCCTCGGCGAGGGCGGCGGTCACCTCCAGGCCGGTGGTGGGCAGGTAGCCGGGCGCCGTCACGCTCAGGCTGGCGAAGGCCAGGGTGACGGGCAGCTCCGCCAGCCGGTACCAGCCGCCGGCGTCGCTGGTCGCCCTCAGCACCTCCGACTGCCCGGCCACAGAGAGCGCGACCTCCGCCCCGGCCACCGGCCGGCCCTGCGGGTCGGTCACCCGGCCCTGCGGGACCACCCGGTCGGGGTGGAGCGTGGCCGCCACCCGCAGGCGGGCCCCGGCCGGGAGCCCGAAGGCGGTCCGCTGCTCGCCCTCGACCTTCACCTCGCGGGTGGCCACGAACCCATCCTTGCGGATCCGGAGCATGTAGGGGGTCAGCCCGAACCCGTCCTTCTCGCTGGCCTCGATCCGGGCGAAGCGGAAGGCGCCATCCTCGTCGGTGGTGGCGGAGGCCTGCACCCGGGTGTAGCGGAACAGCTCCACCGTCGCCCCCTCCACCGGGAGCCCGGCGGGGGTGGTCACCCGGCCTTCCACCGTGCCCAGCCCCAGCGGGTATTCGATCCAGGACCGGGCGACCACCGGCGTCTGGACGGTGATGCCCGGCTTCGCCAGGACCCAGTCGGAGGCCAGCAGGTGGTGCCAGTCCGCCCGGCTGTAGTCCAGCGCCTCGTCGGCCACCACCTGGTAGCGGATCGACTCGCCGGCGGCCAGCCCCTCGAACCGGAAGGCCCCGTCCTCATCGCTCTTGCCGGCGGCCACCTCGCCCAGCCCCTGCCGCAGGAGCACCACCCGGGTGTTGGGCACCGGCTGGCCGCTCTGGCTGAGCAGGGTACCGGCGATGGCGCCGGTGGCGGGCAGCAGCTCGATCCGGCCGGCGCCGGAGAAGTCCAGGGTGAAGCCGGGTCCGGCCTCTCGGGCCGCCGTCTCGACAGGGGCGTAGCCCGGCGCCGTCACCCGCACCCGGTACTCCCCCGGCCCTCCGGCGGGCGCCGTCAGCCGGAAGCGGCCCGCCGGGCCCGCCTCACCGCTCGCCAGCGCCACCCCGTCTGCTCGGAGCAGCTCCACCCGGGCCCCGGGCAGGGGCTGCTGGGTCACGCCGTCCACCACCTCGCCCGCGGCGGCGAAGCTGCGGGGCTGCAGGACCACCCGCTCCACCGCCACCCGGCCGGCCGCCACCGTGACCGGCCGCTGGACCGGGCCGAGCCCCTCGGCGGAGGCGACCAGCCGGTACTCCCCGGCGGGAAGCTCCTGCAGGGCGAGACGGCCGCCCGCTGCCTCCCCGTCCGCCACCACCGCCCCGCCGGCGGCCAGCAGGAGCACCCGCCCGGCCACCGGCCGGCCCGCCTCATCCCGGAGGAGCACCTGCAGGTCGCCGCCCCAGGGCTCCAGCTTGAAGCTCATCACCCCGCCATAGGCGGGATCGATCCAGCCGCTCTCCCGGACCCGGTACCCCCGGGCCGAGACCCGCAGCATCCAGAGCCGGCGCCCGGCGTAGGGGAGGCGGACCGTCCCGTCCTCCCCGGTGGTTAGCAGGGCGACCGCCCCCTCGCCCAGCCCGTATACCTCCACCGCCGCACCCGGGAGCGGCTGCCCGGCGGGGCCGCCCACCCGGACCAGCAGTCCCTGCGGCTCCCCGGCGCGGACCGGCCAGGCGGCCACCAGCAGCAGGGCGCAGCACAACAGAGCCCATACCTTCCGCATGGCGCTTCGATCCCTCCTTTACTCGTAGCGCAGGGCCTCGATCGGATCCAGCCGGGCCGCCTTCGAGGCGGGATAGACCCCGAAGAGCACCCCCACGGCGATCGAGAAGCCCAGGGCGAGCCCGACCGACTGCCAGTCCATCAGCAGGGAGATCTTCAGCCACCGGCCCACGAGGAAGACCGGGATCGAGGCCAGGCCGACACCGATCGCCCCGCCCACCAGGCAGATCACCACCGCCTCGATCAGGAACTGGACCAGCACATCCCGGTAGGTGGCGCCGATCGCCTTGCGCAGCCCCACCTCCCGGGTCCGCTCCGTCACCGAGACCAGCATGATGTTCATGATGCCGACCCCGCCCACCACCAGGGAGATCCCGGCGATGGCCGCCACCACCCCGGTCAGGATGGTGGTCACCTGGGTGAGGGAGGCGGTCACCTGGGAGAAGGTGAAGCCGCCGTACTTCGCCCCGCCGTGGCTCCGCTCCATCAGGGCGATCGCATCCTTCATCACCACCTCGGGATCGGCGCCGGGCTTCACCTGGACCATCAGGGCGGAGAGCTCCCGGTGGCCGGTCAGCCGCTGCACGAAACCGATGGGGACATAGAGGGCGGTGTCATCGGGGGCGACCAGCCGGCTCAGCATCCCGGTCTCCTTGGCCAGGACCCCGATCACCTGGAAGGGCAGCCCCTCGATGGAGACCAGCTCCCCGACCACCCGGGCCTCCTCCTCGCCGAAGAGCTTCTCCACCGCATCGGCGCTGAGCACCGCCACCCGGGCGCCGGCCCGCTCCTCGACCGGGCTGAACCAGCGGCCCTCCCGCAGCTTGTAGTTCAGCACCTCCGGCATCACGGCGTACCCGCCGATCACCGGCGCCTCCAGGCTGTTCTTCTCCTGGCGGACCACCGCCCCGATCTGCAGGAAGGAGATCACCTCGGCCACATCCGGCAGCAGCCCCTTCAGGAGCTGGATATCCTGCTCCCGGAAGGGCTCCGTCCGCTCCAGCGCCTGACCGGGGGCGCCGCCGCCGGGGAAGATCTGAAAGATCCGGCCGCCCAGCCCCTGCAGCTCGCCCACCACCGCCGCCTGCGTCCCGCGGCCGATGGCGATGACGGCGATCACCGAGCCGACGCCGATGATGATCCCCAGCATGGTCAGCGCCGAGCGGAGCTTGTTGGCCACCAGCGCCTCCCAGGCCACCCGCAGCGTCTCGAGAAAGCTCATGCCCCCGTCCCCCCCATCTCCGCCAGCCGGTCCACCGCCCGGATGGGATTCGGGACCGGCTGGTCGCTGACGATCCGGCCGTCCTTCAGCCGGATCACCCGGTGGACGTGCTCCGCCACATCCGGCTCGTGGGTGACGATCAGCACCGTGGCCCCCTCGGCGTGCAGCTCCTGGAAGAGCGCCAGGATCTCTTCACCCGAGCGGGAGTCCAGGTTGCCGGTGGGCTCGTCCGCCAGGATGATCGAAGGCCGGGTCACCAGCGCCCGGGCGATGGCCACCCGCTGCCGCTGCCCGCCCGAGAGCTCGTTGGGCCGGTGGTGCATCCGGTCCCCGAGCCCCACCCGGGCCAGGGCCGCCGCCGCCCGCTCCCGGCGCTCCCGCCCCGGCACCCCGGCGTAGAGGAGGGGGAGCTCCACGTTGCGCAGGGCGCTCATCCGGGGGAGCAGGTTGAAGGTCTGGAAGACAAAGCCCACCTGCCGGTTGCGCACCCGGGCCAGCTCCACCTCCTCCCGGTCGCTGACCAGCCGTCCCTCCAGCTCGTAGGTGCCGCTGCTCACCCGGTCGAGGCAGCCCAGGATGTTCATCAGGGTCGATTTGCCCGATCCGGACGGGCCCATGATCGCCACCAGCTCCCCCGCCTCGACGGTCAGGCTGACGCCACGCAGGGCGTGGACTTCCGCCGGCCCCATCCGGTAGCGCTTCGTCACCTCGGTCAGCCGGATCATGGCGCATCCTCCTGGAAGGGCTCGGTCCGGACCGGGTCGCCCTCCTTCAGGGAGGTGATCAGGGTGAAGGGGCTGACGATCACCTGCTCCCCTTCCCGCAGCCCCTCCAGCACCTCGACCCGGGTCTGGGTGCGCAGCCCGAGCTTCACCGGGCGGACCTTGACCCGGAACTCCTCCACCACCAGGACCGAGGCGGTGCCCTCCTCCTCCCGGACGGCGGCCAGGCCCAGCACCAGGGCGGCCTCCCGGGTGGCGGCGGTGATGGTCACCTCGGCCTGCATGCCGGAGCGGAGCAGATCCCCCTGGTTGCTCACCTCGCCCTCCACCTCGAAGTAGTGGCCGGCCATGCCCCCGCCCTGGGCGGTCTGGGCGGCCACCCGGACCACCTCGCCCGCAAACCGGCTCTGCGGGTAGGCGTTGGAGCGGACCGAGAGCGGCTGGCCGGGCTTCACCTTGCCGATGTCGATCTCGTCGACCCGGGCGGTGACGGTCAGGGTGGTCAGGTCGCCCAGGGTCAGGAGCGGCTGTCCCTCCTGGACGGGCTGCCCATCCCGGATGGCGACGGCGAGGACCATCCCGTCCGCCGGCGCCTTCAGCTCCGCCCGGGCCAGCCGCTCCCTCAGCCCCTCCAGGGTGGCCCGGGCTGCAGCCAGGTCGGCTTCGGCCGCCCGGACCTGACCGGCCACGGTGCCGCCGGACTCGGCCTCCAGTTCGGCCATCCGGAGGGCGAGCCTGGCCGCCTCCACCTGGCTCCTGGCCAGCTCGGCCGCCGCCGGATTCTCCCCGCCGGCCAGCTGGTACTCCCGCTCGGCGGCCTCCAGCTCGTCGTAGGCGCGGCGGAGGTCGGCGGCGGTCTGCCGGGCGGCCTCCTGGCTCTGCTGCAGGGCGGACTCGTAGGCGGCGCGGGCGCCCTCGTAGGCCTCCCGCAGGCCCGGCTGCAGCGGGGAGGCCCGGAAGGCCCCCTCCGCCTGCTCCAGCGCCTCCCGGGCCGCCTCGACCTGGGCCGATCCGGCGCTGCTCCGGTTCTGGAGCAGGGCCAGGTTGGCGCGGGCCTGCTCCAGCCGCATCAGCAGACTCTCCGACTGGCGGGATGCCGCGGCCAGGCCCTCCTCGGCCTGGAGCAGCTGGGCCCGGGCCTGCTCCAGCCGCTGGGCCAGCTGGACCGGCGCCTGCTGCTGCTGGAGCCGGAGATCGGCGAGGGCCGCCTCGGCCCGGGCCACCTGCGCCTCCTGCGCGGCCACCCGGGCCGCCAGCTCGCCGGCCTCCAGCTGGGCCAGGGTCTGACCCGCCTCCACCCGGTCGCCCATCCCCACCAGCAGCCGGATCTCCCGGGTGCTGAAGGGGGCCCGGAGCTCACGGAGGCGGCTCGCCTCCACGGTGCCCGGGGCCAGGACCTCCTGGGTCAGGGGCTGCCGGTGCATGCTGACCACCTTGACCAGCGGGGCGCCGGACGGCCCCGCGGCGCCGGCGACCGCCTGGCTGGGAGCCTGATCGATCTTCCGCAGATTGGCCCAGAGCAGGAGGGCGACCGTGGCGACGATCGCCGCTCCCACCAGGAGCTTGCGGTTCATGGAGCCACCTCCTTACGGCTGCGGGGTGAAGACCGCGGAGAGGCCGCCTCCCGCCATGGCGAAGAAGAGGTAGAGCAGGAAGAGGAGCAGGGCAAAGGCGGCACCCTTGGCCGGGGGCTTCTGATGGAGCGCGGCGAACCCGATGGCCAGCAGGGCGTAGTACCAGAGGCCGAAGGGGTTGAGGGTGCCGAGGGCGGCCTTCAGCACCGGGCTGGCTTCGGCGGAGAGGAGGGCCCCCGGGCTGATATCCAGCGGCTGCCCCAGCAGCCGGACCCACAGCCCGCCCAGGAGCGTGGCGATGACCAGGGGCAGGCGGGCATAGCCGACCATGCCGAAGAAGGCGGAGAAGGGGAGGCTGCCCCCCTGAAACTGGGCCATGAAAAGGGCGACGAGGCTGACCAGCAGACCCGCCACCCAGGGAGCGGCGACGGCGGAGACCAGACCGCCGGTCAGCGCCGTCATTTTCGTGAAGGCGACCTGTTCGGGTGAGGTGCCGGGCGCCGCTGCCGCACCCTGCTCGATCAACTGCATGAGGTAGGGGTAGGACAGCACGAAGCCGGCCAGCCCGGCGACCATCTGCAGGAGATAGGCCGGGAAGATGGCGGGACGGGGCCCGAGCCGCCCAAAGGTGGCGATGGGATCGGTCACCACCGACCACAGGGCGCGCCAGGGCGAGAGCGGAGCCGGGGCGGGAGCACCAGGGATCATGGAGTTCATCGATCACAACCCCCTCGAGGTAGTATCAAGCACATATTACCATAAATAAAATCAGCTGGGAGCATCGAATTGATAAAAATTCCTTTCTGGGCACTCAATGACAAGCAGGAGGAAGCTCGGCCGATGCAAAGACCCCGCACGGCCCTTGACCGGCGGGGTTTTCTGCGGCAGCCCGTGAGATGGGTCTGAGACTCATCCCATCGGGTCTGAGACGGACAGGCCCTGGTTTGGCCGTATGATCAGAGCAGCAGATGAGAAGGAGGTGACCAACATGAGGGTCAGGGTTGGCGGGCGGGCCGATGCCGTGGAGATTGCGGCCTTCCTGACCAGGCTGTCCGATCGGACGGTCCGGCTGCGCTACATGATGGGCCGGAAGATGACCCCTGAGGCGGCGTGGGCGGAGGCGATGCGGATGGTCGGGAGCGAATCGCCCCACCGGACCATCCTGGTCGCCTCCACCACCGAGCTGATCGGGCTCGGGGAGCTGGTGGAGAGCCAGCAGGAGCCCCGCCTGGCGGAGATCGCCCTGGTGGTGCGGGATGACCACCAGGGCGTGGGCCACGGCACGGCGCTCCTGGGGGAGCTGATCCGGCTGGCCGGGGCGAAGGGGATCACGGCCCTGCGGGTCAGCCTGCTGGCCGAGAACCGGGCCATGCGGCGCCTGATTGCCCGCACCGGTCTCCCCACCAGGGTGGAGTACGCCGGCGGATCGCTGGAGATGGTCCTGGACCTGACGGCCGCACGGATGCCGGCCATTGCCTGAGAAAAGGGGGAGCCTCACGCAAGGGTGAGCGCTCCCCCATTTTCCTTCACCGCCGGCTGGCGGCGATGGCCGAGACCCGTTCCAGGTGCTCCTGCACCGCCTCGCCCGCCGCCGTGATCAGCTTGACCACCGACCGGTTGACCAGCCGGTAGATGACCCGGGAGCCGTCCCGCCGGGCCTCCACCACCCCATGCTTCCGAAGCAGCTTCAGGTGCTGCGAGAGATTTGACTGCTCCAACCCCACCTGCGGAATCAGATCGCAGACGCAGGTCTCCTCCCGCGCCAGGATCTCCACGATCTGCAGGCGGGCAGGGTGGCCGAGAACCTTGAGCAGATCCGCCTCCAACTCCCGCGGGGACAGCGTCATGGTGCTCACCCTCCTCCCCTCTAGTATGCGGGAGGAGCGGCCCCCTCGCAAGCATTGATAATATAATAGATCAATCATGCGGTGATATCGGATAGGGGGTCCCGGCCCACCTGCCCCCACTGGGCCCGCGTATTCTACAAAAAAAGTTGTAGAGTCCCTTGACGGTACAAAAAAAGTTGTAGTATGATGAGCGTGTACCGGGAAACACCCGATCCCAAATCCAAGAGGAGGTCTCCATCATGTCTGAGAGCAAGAGCAGCCCCCTGGTCAACCTGGTCAAGAAGGCGGTGGGCATGCCCACCGGCAACTCCTCCTGCTGTGGCTCCACCACCGCTGCCACCGAGTCCGCCTGCTGCAGCCCGACCCCGGCCGGCAGCGCCGACGCCCCTGTGAAGGAGAGCGCCGGCGGTTGCTGCAGCAGCACCACGGCTCCGACTGCCGGCAGCAGCTGCTGCGGCTAAAGGAGGTGACACCCATGCAGAACGACCTGATCCAGTTTGAGTTCGCCTGGCAGGAGCGCCGCCAGGAGGTCCAGGATCTCCTGCGCAGCCGCCGCCTCGCCCGGGAGGCCGAGGCCGCCCAGCGGGCCGAGGCCCAGGCGCCGGTCGCCCCCGCCCGCACCCCGGCCCCCTGCGTACCCTGCCAGGCCGCATAGCCCATCTGACAAGCCGCTCTCCCTGCCCTGCAGGGGGAGCGGCTTTTGGCCGGGGAAAGGGGGGAGGGAGGGGCGCGCCGAATACTGCCGAGCGGGGGGTAGGAAGATGCGAAGAGGCGCCCTGGATGGGTTGCGGGTGCTGGATCTGAGCCGGGTGCTGGCCGGTCCCTTCTGCACCATGATGCTGGCGGATCACGGGGCCGATGTGATCAAGGTGGAACCCCCCGGCGGGGACGAGACCCGGCAGTACGGGCCGCCCTTTGTGGAGGGCGAGTCGGTCTACTACATGGGGCTCAACCGGAACAAGCGGTCGATCGCCCTGGACCTGAGCCGCCCCGAGGGGCAGGAGGTGGTCCGCCGCCTGGCCCAGACCAGCGACGTGCTGGTGGAGAACTTCAAGACCGGCACCCTGGAGCGATGGGGGCTGGGGTACGAGCAGCTGCGGTCGCTCAACCCCCGGCTGATCCACTGCGCCATCTCGGGTTACGGGCGAAGCGGCCCCTACGCCCAGGTGGCCGGCTACGACGCCGCCCTGCAGGCGATGGGCGGGCTGATGAGCGTCAACGGCGAGGCCGGCGGGCAGCCCTTGAAGGTGGGGATCGCCGTGGCCGACCTGACCACCGGCCTCTTCGCCAACCAGGCGATCCTGCTGGCGCTGCAGAACCGGCACGCCACCGGACTCGGCCAGTCGGTGGAGGTCTCCCTGCTGGAGTCGATCGTCGCCCTGATCCACCCGCACAACGTCAACTATCTAAACACGGGAGCCGTGGGAAAGCCCCACGGCAACAGCCACCCGATGATCTGCCCCTACGATCTGGTGGAGACCGCCGACCGGCCGCTCTACCTGCCCAGCGGAAACGACGGCCAGATGCGCCGGCTGGCCCGGGCGATCGGGCGGCCGGAGCTGGCCGATGACCCCCGGTTCCGGACCAACCCCGACCGGGTGCGCAACCGGCCGGCGCTGCTCTCGATCCTGAACGAGATCTTCCGCACCCGCCCGGCGGCCGACTGGTGCCGGCTGCTCTGGGAGAACGGCGTCCCGGCCGGCCCGGTCAACAACCTGGCGGAGGTCTTCGCCGACCCGCAGGTGCTCCACCGGGAGATGCTGCAGGAGGTGGCCCACCCGGTGCTGGGCACCCTCCGGCTGCCGGGCCTGCCGGTCAAGCTGGCCGATACCCCCGGGGCGGTGCGCTCCCATCCACCGCTGCTGGGGGAGCATACGACGGCGGTCCTGCAGGAGCTGGGCTACGGGCCGGAGGCGATCGCCGGCCTGCTGGCGCGGGGCGTCGCCCTCCAGCACGGGCTCAGTCAAAGCGGATGATCGACCGGACCGCCTGCCCCGACCGGAGCGCCTCGAAGGCCTCATTCACCCGCTCCAGCGGGAAACTCCTGCCGGCAGCGGGCCCTCGGCCCCACCTACGACAAAGAGGGGAGGCCACCCGGACAGGGCGCCTCCCCACATCTTTTCTCAGTCCACCATCTTGTCGCCCCCGGAGGCCTGCTGCAGGTGGACCAGCCGGGAGAGCAGCTCCTTGCGGTTCTCCACACCCACCTTGTGCAGGATGTTCCGGACATGAAACTTGACCGTGTGCCGGGTCACGAAGAGGGCGGTGGCGATCTCGGCATCGCTGGCGCCCTTGACCAGCAGGTCGTAGACCTGCCGCTCCGTCTGGGTCAGGCCGGTCGGCGGCTCCAGCGCCCCTCCCGGGCTGGAGAGCCCCTGCCCGTCCGGCGCCTCCCCCGCGGCCACCTCCGCCCCGGCGCCGGTCATGTCGGCCGGCAGCTCCGCCGGCTCCCGGGAGGCGATGGGGATGATCAGGAAGAGAACGGCGGCGCCGACCATCAGGGAGAGGCTGTCCGGCACCCCGGAGGAGGGCCGGATCACCGTGGTCAGGCTGGCGATGGCCATCATCCAGAAGGAGAGCCAGAGCCCCCTGCCCAGGGTCCGGCGGATGCCCATCAGGTGGCGGACCCGCCAGAGGAAGTGCCAGTAGAAGAGGTCCGCCCCCGCCCGCCCCAGCAGGAAGAGCGACCGGTAGATGGTGGCCGCCTCGCCCTCCATGCTGATGGCGCCCATCAGCGCCAGGCCCAGCAGGCTGAGGCTGTACAGGGCGACGATGCCCGGCCGGTTGCGCCGGGCCTGATCGCCGAAGAGGATGATCCCCAGGCTGTAGATCAGCGATTCGACCACGGGGCGCCACTGCCACTCCGGGCTGGGGGTGTTGGCCAGGATCTGGTACCAGACACCGCCCACCAGGAAGGCGCCCACGGCGAAGGCGAGACCGGGCAGCAGCAGCCTGACCGATCCCAGGGTGGAGACGACCGGCGCCTCCGGCTCGCCCTCCTCCGTCCCCTCATCCTCCACGTTGGCGGCGATGGCACTCGCCCCCGCCATGGCCAGGCCGGCTACCAGCGCGAGGGCGACCGCCTCCTCCCCCGCAAAGATGGTGTTGGCTGCGGAGACCGCCGCCACCAGCAGATGGGCGGTTCCCAGCGCCACCACCAGGGTGGCCACCGGATCGGTAGAGCGGGCGAAGCTGCCCGACCAGGCCTGGACCAGGTAGGCCAGGAGGAGCGCCATGAAGAACAGCGCCAGAGGACCGATCTGCAGGGCCGCCACCTGGGGAGCGGCGGCGAAGAGGAGGCTGGTGAGGGCCAGACCGGCCCCCGCCCACCGGATGGCGGTCGGGCGCTCAATCCAGACCAGGGGAAGCATCCCCACCACGGGCATGGCTGCGCCGTGGATCACGGTGAAGATCATCCCCAGCAGGAGGGCGCTCTCACCGGTCAGGTCGAAGAGCAGCGGACCGAACATGGGAAAGGTGAGCAACCAGCCGTAGAGACCGCCCAGAGCCAGGCCCGAGCGGACGGCCGGCGAATGGGTCCGGGTACGAAGCGCGGGTCCCATGGGTCTCCCCCTCGGTCGGTTCCGGTTCTACGATAGAATATTTCTACCTTCAACGGGCGCATTCCTTTAGACTCTGAAGTTAAGGCGCCTGGTACCGCATGGGAATGGGGCGGTGCTGTTCCTTCCGAGTCTGCAGCCCTCGCTCCTCCTCTCCGGAAACAAAAGAGACCCTCATCCCTCCGAAGGGATGAGAGCCCTGCTCCTGCGGTACCACCCAACTTGACCCCTGTCAACGCTTGAACGGCGATTCCGGCTGGGCGCGCAGCAGGCTCCAGGCGGTGCCGTCAAAGGGAAAGGAGCGGCTCTCCACCAGCCGGATCAGCTCGTTCAGCCCCTCCCGGGCCATGGCGACCAGCTCGGGCGGGTAGCCCCAGGCGGTGCGGTGCTCCTCAAACTCCTCCTCATCCTCGATCCACCAGCTGTGGTCCGCCTCGACCACCAGGTCCAGGTCGAGATCGACCGAGGTGAGCCGGTCCTCCTCCAAGGTGGCGGGGGTGGTGATGTTGCAGTAGTACCGGTAGAAGGAGCCGTCGGCGTTGAAGCCGGCCGTGATGTTATACGGGCGGTCCAGGTAGTGAAACTCGATGGTGTGGTTGGAGATCGGCCGGTCGACCAGGTTCCGCCCGGGGTGGTTCAAGAGCCGGTTGTAGGGGCCGTAGAGGATGACCAGCCCCTCCGTCCGGGAGAGCAACCGGGCGGGGTAGCTGTAGTGCTTCGCACCGTTGTACTTGTACTCCTGGACCAGCAGCTGCTTCATCGGCTTCCTCCCCCTCCTGAAGTAGACGCTGCCGGCGGGGACCCGGTTCCGCGGGCCGCTGCCGGGGCAGACTCTTTCTCGGAGGAGGCGCATGTGATGGCGAATCTGCAGATGCCGGCGGCGGAGAGCTACGATCTGGTGATCATCGGCGGGGGGCCGGGGGGCGCCACGGCGGCGCTCTACGCCGCCCGGGCGGAGCTGAGGACGCTGGTGCTGGACAAGAGCCTGAGCGCCGGGGCCCTGGGCATGACCGGGAGGGTGGACAACTACCCGGGGATGCCCCGGAGCAGCGGCCCGGAGATCGTCCGGACCATCCGGGGGGCAGGCGGAGTCCTTCGGGGCGGTCTTCCGGCAGGAGCAGGTAATGGGCGTCAGCCTGGCGGGGGAGGAGAAGGAGATCTACTCCGCCGGTGGCGGTGGTGGGCGGCGGGGAGCAGGCGGCCGAGGAGGCGCTCTTCCTCACCCGGTTCGCTGCCCAGGTGACGCTGGTCCACACCGGAGGGGCGCCGAAGGTGCCGGAGCCGGTGCTCCGGGAGCTGCGGGAGCACCCGAAGGTGGAGCTGCTCTCGGGCCGGATGCTGGAGGTGCTGGGTGAGGAGCGGGTGGAGGGGGTGAGGCTCTCCACGCCGGAGGGGGAGCGGGTGCTCCCGGTGCCGGGGGTCTTCATCTTCCTGCAGGGGAACAAGCCGGTGATCGACTACCTGATGGGCACCGTTCCGACCACGGAGGAGGGCTGCCTGATCGTGGACCGGGAGAGCTTTGAGACACAGGTGGATGGGGTCTTTGCCATCGGCGACCTGCTCTGCACCGAGATCAAGCAGGCGGTGATCGCGGCGGCGGAGGGGTGCCAGGCGGCGATCCATGCGGAGAAGAAGCTCCGGGGGCGGAGGCAGGCGGTGCGGGACTGGAAGTAGGGCAGGGGGGAGCCAAACGTTTCACGGTTGTGATGCTTGACAGAATTAGATGTTTGCTCGTAGAGTGAAGATGATACGAAGTTGGCGTCGAACGGGCAAACCCGGCGAAAGTCGGGGACGCAAAGCCACCGGCCTACGGCCCTGACAGGGGCTATGGCAGCGGGGTTTCCGAAGCGCCGTCGGTCTGGGTTGAAGCGCCCGCGGCGGTTGCCGCGGGCCTTTTGTGTCGCCGTTCCGCCACGGAGGAGGGGTTGTATGAACCGGAGACCGATCGCCCTCGTGCTGCTCCTCTGCCTGCTCGCCGCCCTGCTGCCCCGGACCGCCGTGGCGGCGGAAGGGGCCGGGAGCTCCATCAAGCTGCTGAAGCTGAGCTATCCCTCCGCGGTGAAGGCGGGCGAGAGGGTCACCTTCCGGGTGACCGCCGACGCCTCGGCGGAGGGCAACCTCTGCTGCGGCCGCCTGACCCTGAAGGGGCCCGGCAAGCAGTACATCTACCTGGAACTGCGCCAGGTCGCCCCCGACACGCTGGAGGCTTCCCACACCTTCAGCCCCTTCAGCCCGGGTGGCACCTGGAGCATCCGCAGCCTGACACTCCGGTCCAACAACTGGACCAGGCTGGCCCTCACGGAGGGCGAGGGCTTCCGCCACTCCTTCCTCCTCACCAACCAGGGCGGCACCTCCGACATCCTCGGTCCGGAGGTCCGGGCCGTCCTGCTCCCCCAGAGCGCCAAGGTCGGCGAGGGGTTCCCCATCACCGTGCGGCTGACCGACCGGATCTCCGGGGTCCGGGAGGTCTTTGCCGTGGTGGAGCCCCGGGGGGGTGGCGGAACCGCCTGGCGGCAGTCGATCCCCCTCCGGCCCACCGCCCGATCGGATGAGTGGACCGGGTACATGGTGATGGACCCGCCGCACCAGAACAACGGGGGCCTCACGGTGGCCGAGGTGCTCGCCTACGACAACGCCGGCAACTACACCTGGCTGAAGCGGCTGGACCTGCTGAGCCGGGGGATGCTGGCCGAGGTGATCCCCCAGCCCGTCGCCCCGCCCGCCGGGCTGATCACCTCACCCTTCCTCGACCTGATCCACCCGGGCCGCATGACCTACACCCACTGGTGGGGCCTGGACCTGGAGCATCTGCTGGCGCTGTTGGAGCAGATTCCGGGGGAGAGCGAGGTGGTCCGGGAGCGGCTGATCGCCGAGATCCCGCAGCTCCGGGCGGCGCTGGACCAGCTGCGGGCTGAGGTCTACACCGACCCGACCACCGGGCTGCGCCTCTCGCCCTTCGCCACCACCGGGAAGTGGTTTGTCCTGGAGAAGGCGATCCGGCTGCGCACCTTCCTGCTCTCCGTCACCTACTTCCCGCCCGGCCAGTTCTCCGACGCCAACCGGCGGGCCACGGCGAACTACTTCCGGGAGGCCTACACCAACCTGGTGGACGGCGACCCGCCGCTGCCGATGGACGGCGCCGCCGCCGAGCGGTACGCCGGCACCATCGCTGCCTACCTGAACCTGCTGGCCCAGTCCCCGGAGGCGGTGGCGGTCCTGAAGACGGCTGCCTACCAGACCGGCCGGGAGCGGGGGCCGTCGGAGCTGGATCCCGGCGTGATCTACTTCTCCCCCGTCAAGAGCCAGCGGCTTCGCCCGTGGCCTTCCCAGCGGGGCGTCTTCGAGATTCCCGCCCTCATCAGCGAGTCGACCTACCAGACGGCGCGGGATCTCTTCTACCGGATCGGTTTCCACGCCGGGGAGGTCTTCCTCTCCCCGATCGGCGACAGGGGCCGGATGGAGGCCTGGGCACCCTATGTAGCGCTGCGGGAGGGGCACAACTGGCTGCCGGGACGGGTGGAGGAGAGCCCGGCCACCAACCTCGGCATTGACTTCGCCAGCACCTACATGCCCTACGGGATGGATGTGAACTGGGACCAGTCCTACCGGCCGCTGCGGGACCATCCGGAGCTGAAGGAGGCGTTCCGGGATCTGGTCTCCGGCTGGCTGGAGAACCCGCCTCCGCCCGTCCACCTCTCGGTCGGCGGCTCCTACCAGGTCGGTCTGGAGCCGAGCTGGAAGCTGACCGTCAGCTCGCCCGAGATCCGGGCTGTCCTGGAGGTGGAGCGGGAGCTGGAGAGCGGCGAGCCCTATGAGCCGATTCAGCTCCAGGGTCTCCGCACCGGCTCCGGCATCACCTTCACCAGCCGGCACGCCCAGCTGGGCCATCCGGTCATCCACCGCCTGCGGGCCGTCGACCGGCAGGGGCGGAGCCACTCCCGCTACTACAGCTACCTGCAGGTCCCCCTGATGCTGGACCCGGTGCCCACGGGAACCAACCGGGAGACGGTCACCCTGACCGGGACCGCCCTGCCCGGCAAGCAGGTCTCGGTGGGGGCGAGGAGCGCCGTGGCCGATGAGCAGGGCCGGTTCAGCCTGGAGGTTCCGCTGGAGGAGGGGGAGAACCACCTGCGGCTGACCGTCTCCGGCAGCGATCTGGGGGCGAGGCTGGTGATCCATCGGGCGCCCGCCGGCGCGCAGGTGCCCCTGACGGTCCTCGTCGCCCTGCCGGCCACCACCACCGCCGCCTCCGTCTACGGCGAGATGCAGACCGCCCCCTTCGCGGTGGTCCGGATGGGCGATGTGGAGTTCCAGGCCAGCGAGACCGGTTGGTTCTGGTTCCGCCGGCAGCTGGAGAGCGAGCGGAACAGGGTCGAGCTGGTGATCACCGACCGGTACGGCAACCAGGTAACGTGGAGCCGGCAGGTCGCCCGGGAGATGCCGCCCGCGATCGAGGTGGAGGGGGTGCCGGAGGTCACCTCCCTCAGCACCCTGACCCTGACCGGCCGGACCGACCCGGGGGCCACCCTGACCCTGAACGGCCACCCGGTATCGGTGGGGGTCGACGGCAGCTTCGAGGTGAAGGCTACCCTGCTCCGGGGGCAGACCAGCGTGCTGCGCTTCGTTGCCCGGGACTCGGCTGGACTGACCAACGAGCGCCTCTTCTTCGTAACACACCAGGAGTGACGGCAATGAGCGAGACCACCCCGCCGGTGAGCGGGGTGGTCTTGTTGCGGCTGTGGGGCGGCAATCAGTTGGTCTTGGCGCAGATCACATAGACCCGGACATTGACGGCAGAGTCGGCATAGCCGTTGTAGACGATGCCTTCCCACTTGGTCTCCGACATCGGCCAGCTGCCCATCACCTCAAACTTGTCGGCCAGCACACCGAGTACCACCCAAGCGTACTGCTCGCTGTAGACGGGATAGACCCCGCCGCCGACCGCCTTCTTTCCTGCCGGGCACGACGCGCTCAGCCGAGCGGCCGTCGACGCAGGGACGGAGACGTCCGCCGAGTGGCGTGAGTAGTCCGAGAGCACGCCGGAGATGGAGGCGGCCGTATGGGTGTGGCTGGCTGCCGCAAAGGCGGAGGAGTCCTTGCCGTCCAGCAGGTCGGCGTCCAGGGAGGAGCCGGATCCGTCCACACCCTTGATGGCCGCCACCGCCTCGCCGTCGGTGTAGCGGCTGTGGTGAGCGCTGGCGTTGCCGGTGTGGGCGCTCAGGGCAGAGGCGGTGGCGAAGTGGCTGGCCTCGTTGCCGTCCAGCAGGTCGGCGTCCAGGGTGGAGCCCGCTCCATCCGCCCCCAGGATGGCGGCGATCGCCTCCTCATCGGTGTAGCGGCTGTGGTGGAGGTCGGTATCAGCGGCGTGGGCATCCACCTTGGCCTGGGCCCCGGTCGGGGTCTCGGCACCGATGGCCCCGGGGGTGAGGGGATCCGCCCCGCCGGCCCCATGGGTCGCCGCGTGTGCCTCGGGCGCAAAGGCAGCGGGCTTGCCCTGCAGCTGGTTCCAGTTGATGGTCGCCATGGGCACCCAGGTTCCGTCCTCCTGGTGGCTGTAGATGACACCCTCATCCAGGCGGATGAAGAGGGCGCCCGGATCGGCCTCATCGGGGAAGGCGGCTCCGGTTTGGATGGAGGGGGTGTTTCCCTTGTTCTCGACAAAGATCATCTGGCGGCCGGCCCCCAGCAGGACCAGGGCCAGTGCTCCGATCACCAGCAGGCTGACAATCAGGCGCAGCTTTCGGGCTCCCATCGGCTTCATCTCCTCTGATGCAGATTTGCTTTCCAAAGCCACAGGAGGCCCAGGAATGGCCCGGGAAAGTATTGCTATTATTTCGAGTACAAAGTTATGTATCCTGCACTACTAAAGGAAATGTTGTGAATGTGATGACGGATTTCCCGACAAGCCCGGATCCCTTCGGCTCCTGGCAGCACGGCGATCGGGCCCACGCTGTGGTCGGTCCGGGCGTGGCCCTGCTGGCGCCCATGTAGCGCCCATGTAGCGCCCCTGTGGCGCCTCGGTGGCGCCCCTGTGGCGCCCCTGTAGCGCCCCTGTAGCGCCCATGTGACGCCCGTGTGGCGCCCATGTGACGCCCGTGTGGCGCCCATGTGACGCCCATGTGGCGCCCATGTGACGCCCATGTGACGCCCATGTGGCGCCCATGTGACGCCCATGTGGCGCCCATGTGACGCCCATGTGACGCAGGGCAGGCCCCATGCGGGTTCCAGCAGTTGTAAGAAAACTTCCCGGAACAGGAAAAGGCGGGGCTGGTCAGCCCCGCCTCGGTCTCTGTGGTCAGATCCCTGCCGTCACTCCTGCTCTGCGGCCGCGTTCTGCTCGGCCGGGGTGCCCTCCGGGACCTGCTTGGTTTGCCGGGTCTTGGCCGGCACCGACTTGGATTCCCGGACGTTCAGGGCCAGGTAGGAGGCCTCATTGATCTCCCGGGTCTCCACCGTGAAGATCCGCTGGCGCCCCTCCTCCCGCTCGAGCTCGAACTGGAGCAGGGGAATGTAGAGGCTCAGCTGCGCCCCGGTCTCCGGCGCGCTGTAGTCCAGCTTGATCGCCCCATACTCGCCCCGGAGCGCCGGGAGCATGTAGAGCAGGCCGTTGGCCACGTCGGGGATGAACTTCAGATGGGTAAGGCGCCGGCTCCAACCGGCCTTTAGAGCATCCAACACCCGCTGGTTGAAGTACGCGATCCACCGGAAGTCCATGGCGACCTGCAGCTTGAGGAGCTCCTTCAGATCGTCGGGCCCAGCCACCTTCAAACCCGGAATCGGACTCTGTCCTGCCATTCTGTCCACCCTCCTTCACCTCCTAATACGGAGGAAGGACGGACGTTGTTCGAACGAAAATGGATCAGCTTCAACAAAGTCTATCCCGAGGGACCAGCCGGCGGGGAGGCGGACGGGGCGCCTTTCTGTGGCTCTCACCCGATCCGGGGGAAGAGCGGCTCCCCCCTGCGGATCTGAAGCCCACCCGGCAACCCTCCCCAGCGGGTCAGCTCAGACCATGGGGTGGACCGCACCAGCTCCGGCTCCAGGCCGAGCTGCTGGTAGATCCGCTCCGGCGTCGTCACCAGGAAGGGGGTGAGCGCCCCCGCCGTCAGCCGCAGCGCCTCCGCCAGGCTGTAGAGCACCCCGGCCAGCTCATCCGCCCGGGCCGGCTCCTTCGCCAGGGCCCAGGGAGCCCGCTCATCCACGTACTTGTTGGCCCTGCCCACCAGCCTCCAGAGGGAGGCCAGCGACTCCGCCGGGCGGCACTGCTCCAGCCCGGCCACCAGCCCGGCCACCGCCTCACGGGCGGCCGCCTCCAGCACCCCGTCGGTCCGGACCGGCTCCGGAACCCGGCCGCCGGCGAACTTGTTGATCAGCTGGGTGGTGCGGGAGAGCAGGTTCCCCAGGTCGTTGGCCAGGTCGACGTTGTAGCGGAGCACCAGCGCCTCCTCCGACCAGTTGGCATCCCCGCCGAAGGGCAACTCCCGGAGCAGGTAGTAGCGGATCGGGTCCACCCCGTAGACGGCGGCCAGCGCCACCGGGTCGACCGAGTTGCCCCGGGACTTGGAGATCTTCTCCCCGCCCACATGGAACCAGCCGTGCGCCCAGAGCCGCCGGGGCGGTTCCAGCCCCAGGGCGGCCAGGATCGCCGGCCAGTAGATGGCGTGAAAGCGGGTGATATCCTTGCCGATCAACTGGACCGCGGCGGGCCAGAAGCTCCGGAAGAGCGAGTCATCCGCGGTGGCGTACCCCAGCGCGGTGATATAGTTGGTCAGCGCATCCAGCCAGACGTAGATGGTGTGGCGCGGGTCGAAGGGAACGGGGATCCCCCAGTCCACCGAGGTCCGGGAGACGGCGAAGTCCTCCAGCCCCTCCCGCAGGAAGGTGAGCAGTTCGTTCCGCCGGGATTCGGGCTCCAGGAAGCCGGGCCGCTCCAGCAGGCCGGCGATCAGCGGAGCGTACCGGGAGAGCCGGAACTTGTAGGCGCTCTCCTGCGCCCACTCCACCGGCCGTCCGCACTCGGGACAGCACGTGCCCGCGACGAGCCTGGACTCCGGCCAGAAGGACTCCTCGAAGGGGCAGTACCAGCCCTCATACTGATCGAGGTAGATGTCGCCCTGCTGGTAGAGCCGGGTGAAGATCGCCTGCACCTGGGTGCGGTGCCGCTCCTCGCTGGTCCGGATGAAGTCGTCATAGCTGACGCCGAGCAGGTCCAGCACCCGCCGGTCGGCAGCGGCGATCTCGTCCACCCAGGCCTGCGGCTCCCGCCCGTTTGCCTGCGCCCGGCGCTGGATGTTGATCCCGTGTTCATCGGTCCCCGTCAGGAACCAGACCCGGCGCCCGTTGGCCCGGTGGAAGCGCGCCAGCACATCGGCCGCGATCGCCTCATAGGCGTGGCCGATGTGGAGCGGCCCGTTGGCGTAGAAGATCGAGGTGGTCACATAGAAGCGCTCGGTCACGAAAAGCCCCTCCTTGCATCTGCATCAGTGGATCCATCGCACCCTCCTCCAAGGACTCCGACCGCATTCGCATCCCAACCACCTCCTGCATCTGAAGAGGCACACTCCAAGAGGAAGCAGAGCCCATCGTGGCGGCGTTGACGGCACGATGGGCGACGGGTAAGCCCAGGGCGGGGAAGGGGTGGGAAGGGGGATGCGTCC
>JBMONC010000048.1:22540-67762 GCA_049324875.1 Bacillota bacterium | reverse complement strand
CCCGCCTTGCACGCGGGACCTCTGCAGGTACTTGGCCCGATGACGGCCGCCATACCCCGGCCCGCTAACGGGGGCCAACCGTCCCGGCCTACCGCCCCGCCGTGGGGCCTCGACCTGCGGTTCAGGGGCCATCTTCACACCGTTCGCCCTCGCCGGCTTTCACCATCCCCGGCTCGCTTGGAAGGCCCCGAAGCGGTGCTACTCCTCCCCGTCATCACCTTTGTACTGGATCATACGCCTCTGGGATCACCCTGTCAATCCCACCAATGCGCGTACCGTCACCATCTCGAAGCCCCGGGCCCGGAGGTCCCGGATGATCTCCGGCAGGGCGTTCACGGTGCCGGACAGGTCCTCCCCCGGCAGGGTGGTGCCGGAGTGCATCAGCACGATCGAGCCATTCCGCACCCGGGGCAGCACGTTCCGGAGGATCTGCCCGGCCGAGAGCGACTGCCAGTCGAGGGAGTCCACATCCCAGAGGACGGTGGCGTAGCCGAACCGGTTGGCGGTGGCGAGCACAAAGCTGTTGTAGAAGCCGAAGGGCGGCCGGAAGGTGACGGGCGCCTGGCCGGTCAGGCGGGTGATCGTCTCATGGGTCCGGCTCAGCGAGCGCAGGATCTCCTCCGGGCGGAGCCGCCGCAGGTCCAGGTGCCGCTCCTCGTAGGCGTGGTTGCCCACCTCGTGCCCCTCCCGGGCCATGCGGGCGGTGATCTCAGGCCGGATATCGGCCCGCTCGCCGATGATGTAGAAACTGGCAGGCACGCCCTCCCGGGCGAGGATCTCCAGGATCTGCGGGGTGTAGGTCACATCGGGGCCATCGTCAAAGGTAAGGGCCACCCGAGCCACGTCGCGGGGGCCATGGGTAACGATGGGGCTCACGCTGAATCCCTCCTGAGGGTCCAGGTTCATCCCTTCAGGATATGGGCCGGCGCTCCCCTTGGCCCCGCCAGGGAGTGAGGCCGTTTATCTGCCACGGATTACGCGGATTACACGGATTATACAGGAACATATAAAAATAGGGGCGTTGCCCATTGCATGCGTGCTGACGGCGCACTGCGCCAGCACCACGATGACAACCGGCATCCATCCCCCATGACTGGGTGTTTGTCCGTTTCACCACCATGGTGCGGTGCTTCGCACCAGCACCCCTGATGAAAAGGGCACGAACCCCATCATTGTAAGTTTTCATGTCTTCATCCGTGTAATCCGTGTAATCCGTGGCCGTCATTTTCAGGGGAATCCGTGTAGTCCGTGGCAAACCACTCACCGAGGCCTCAGGCGGATGCGCATCACCACGGGCAGGTGGTCGGAGGCCAGGGTCTGGGGGATCTCCATCCGGAGCGGCTCGATCTCCCGGCTGCCGAAGATGTGGTCCAGCCGGATGCGGGGCCGGCGGGCCGGGAAGGTGGGGGCCTCGCTCAGGCCCAGCGGCTTGGAGAGGTCGACCAGCCCGCCCTCCTCCAGGATCCGCAGGGGCTCGGTTCCCGGCCGGGCGTTCAGGTCGCCCAGCAGGATGAACCGCGGGCGGCCGTCCCAGAACCGGATCAGGTGGTTCGCCTGGATGATCCGCTCCTCCTCCTCCTGCCGCCAGGCGGAGAGGTGGGTGTTGACGAAGAGCAGGTCGCCCTGCACCGTGGGGATCCGGACCCAGACCAGGCCCCGCTGGAGCCGGGAGCGCTTCATCGGGTAGAGCTCCCAGTCGCCCTCCAGGATCGGGTACCGGCTCAGCAGGATGTTCCCCACCAGGTTCCCCTCGGTCCTGCCGTAGCGCAGGTGGTAGCCGGGGAAGCGCCAACGCAGCCAGGAGAGCATGTCGGCGGCGCCGACGAAGTTCCAGCCCCGGCCGGTCTCCTGCAGGCCGATCAGGTCCGGATTGGCCGCCTCGATCACCCGGGCCACCGCCTCCGGTCCGGGCACCCCGCCCGCCCCGAAGAGCTGGTGGATGTTGTAGGTCATCACCGTCAGCTCGGCAGGGGCGGGGCCGGTGGCCGGGCGTTCAGCCGACCGGGGGATCAGCGAGAGGGGGAGGGCCACCAGCCCGACCCCCAGCAGCAGCGCCAGCGCCCGCCGCGCCCCGCCGCCCGCACCCGCCGCCGGCTCCCGCCGGGGACCGAGGGCCAGCCCGGGCAGCGCCGCCAGCGCCGCCATCAACGGCCAGAGATGCTTCCCCTCCAGCTGCTGGTAGAAGAACAGGATCAGGCCGATGGCCAGCAGCGAGCCGAGCCCCAGCCAGAGGTAGGTCCGCTCCGGCCGGGCCCCAGGCCGGGGCGCGAAGGCGGGCGCCAGGGTCAGCGGGAGCAGCGCCTGGACCGGGAGCAGCAGCCAGATGCCGCTCCCCTCCAGCCAGCCCGGCTCCAGCAACAGGCCGGTGGCGATCAGGCCGGCAGGCAGGCGGAGGAGGAAGGGGAGGCGGAGCCCGGCCATCACCGCGCCGAGCGCCAGCCCCGCCAGCACGAAGGCGGCCGCTCCCTGCAGCGAAAGGCCGCCCAACCACTGGAGCCAGCCGAGGTTGGCCGCCAGGGTCATCTGCAGGGCCAGGTAGGGCCCCCAGGCGATCAGCCCCCAGCCGGGGGCGCCGGACTCCCCGGCAGCCTCATCCCCCGCGGAGCCCCACCGGAGCGAGAGCACCAGCAGGGCGGCCAGGCCCAGCGCCAGCAGGGCGGGGCCAGGGCCGATCAGCATCACCAGGTCCATCCCGTGCAGGGCGGTCTGCAGGGCCACCTGCCCGCCGACCCCCAGCAGCAGGCCGGGCAGGATCGCCCCGCCCAGCGCCCGCAGCGCCGCCGGGAGGAGCCAGAGCCAGGCCGTCACCGAGAGGCAGCCGAAGATCGGCGTGGTGTAAGCTCCCGGAACCGCTCGGTAGAGCACGTAGAGCGCCCCGAAGAGCAGGGCCAGCCGGACCGCCGGGACCCTCCCCCCCAGCAGCCGGGAGGCCGGGTAGCCCAGCAGCCCTGTCCCCCAGATCGAGAGCAGGAGCACGCCCAGCTGGAACTCGGTCAGGCCGCTGCCCATCACCCAGCCGCCCATGGCCAGGTAGGTCCGGATGGTGTGGATCCCCATCCAGAAGAGCAGGGCCACCGCCGTCAGGTCCGCCCAGGGTCGCAGCCGTTCTCGCACCGAATCGCCCCCTATCCGACGCCCGCCCGGGCCGCTGTTGCGGGTTCACCCCGCCGCTCCGGGAGCACCTGGAAGCAGAGGTAGCTGAGCACGCCCCAGAAGGCCGAGATCAGCCCCGTATGAAGCATTTGCGTCAGGAGGTTGTAGTATCCCAGGGGGAAGAGCGCCCCGCTCAAAACCTGCGCCACCATCAGCCAGAGCCCCAGGGCGGCCCCCCGCTGCAGGTCGGGCCGTTCGGCCGCCCGGCGGGCCAGCCACCAGAGCCGGAGCATCAGGAGCATCGCCAGCGCCGCCCCCAGCCGGTGGGCCATGTTGGCCCCCACCGGCCCGTAGAGGGTGGGCAGCAGCTGGCCGTTGCAGAGGGGCCAGCCGGTGCAGGCCATGGCGGCGTCCACATGGCGGACGTAGGCGCCCAGGTAGACCACCAGGTAGGTGTAGAGCGCCATCCCCCAGATGGCGCGCACCAGCGGGGGCGGCGCCGGAACGGTGGGCCCCTCCTCCCCGCGGTAGAGCAGCACCGAGACCAGCAGCACCAGGGCGAAGCACATGACGGAGATGCCGAAGTGGAGCGCCAGGACCGCCTTGGGCTGGGGCCAGAGCACCGCCATCGCCCCCAGCGCCCCCTGCACCACCACCAGCAGCAGCGCCCCGGCGGCCATCCAGAAGGTCTTCCGCCAGCCGGGCAGCGCCCGCCAGATCCAGAGCAGCAGGATCACCGTCATCAGCCCGGCCAGGCCGGCCACCGCCCGGTGGCTGAACTCCACGATCGCCTCGTAGTCCCAGTCGGGCATGAAGGTGCCGTGGCAGAGCGGCCAGTGAGCGCCGCAGCCGTCCCCCGATTCCGTGTTGGTCACCCAGGCGCCCATCAGCACCACCAGGAACATCACCCCGGTGGTGAGCAGTGAAAAGAGCCGCAATGGTCGAATCGTCCGATTCATCCAATTCCCCCACCCTTGCCGGATTCCATCTTCGTCAGATTCGCTATACGGGGGCCGCTCTCCCTGCCGCCGGTGCGATCGCTTCGCCGGGAGTCGATGGGCGACCGGCACCACACAGGAGCCGAACCCCTGCAGCACGAATCGCTTATCAGCCATGCATCCGAAGGAGGGCCTCCATGGAGCGCATTCAATTCCTGCGCCTCACCGCCGCCGACCTGCCCCTGATGCACCGCTGGCTGAACACGGAGCACGTGATGCGCTGGTACAGCCCCGGCGGCCGCTCCTTCGAGCAGGTCCAGGCCAAGTACACCCCCTATATTGAAGGAAAGCAGCCGACCGAGCCCTACCTGATCCTGCACGGGGGTACCCCGATCGGGTACATCCAGACCTACCGGATCAGCCACTGGCCCGACTACGCCCGGCAGATCGGGGTGGCGGATGATGCCGCCGGCCTCGACCTGTTCATCGGCGAGCCGGCCTACCTGGGCCGGGGGCTGGGTCCCGTCATCATCCGGTCCTTCCTGGAGGAGGTGGTCTTCCCCGGCGGGGCGCCCCGGTGCGTCATCGGGCCGGAGGTGAAGAACCAGGCGGCGATCCGCGCCTATGAGAAGGCCGGCTTCCGCTACTGGAAGACCGTGGAGATCCCGGGCGAGCCCGCCCCCGAGTACCTGATGGTCTGCGAGCGGCAGCCGTGACGGAAAGACCCCTACCCGGGTGTCCAACCGGCATTTCATCCCATTGATCAGGGAGTGAAAGCGCCACTTGACGAGACTCCTGGACAGGGAGTACTATTCCAAGTGAACGGATACCCCGTAGGGGTAGGGTACGGACACAGGAGGTACTACCTATGAGCGACGTTGTCAAGCTAGAGTTCGGTGTCACCGGCATGACCTGTGCCGCCTGCTCGACGCGGATCCAAAAGCGGCTGACCAAGGCCGAGGGTGTTCAGGAGGCGAACGTCAACCTGACCACCGAGAAGGCCACCATCTATTTTGATCCGACCGTCACCAAGCCCGACCAGCTGATGAGCCTGGTGACCGACCTGGGCTACGGCGTGGTGAAGGAGAAGTTCACCTTCGACATCTCGGGCATGACCTGTGCGGCCTGCTCCACCAAGATCGAGAAGAAGCTGGCCAAGGTGCCCGGGGTGCTGATGGCCAACGTCAACCTGACCACCGAGAAGGGGACGGTCGAGGCGGTGGGGGTGAAGCCGGAGGATCTCACCCGGCTGATCAAGGAGCTGGGCTACGGCGCCAAGCTGGTGACCGAGTCGGGCGACGCCGACCGGGAGCGGCACCGGCAGGAGATGAAGAAGCAGATCGCCCTGCTGGCCTTCTCCACGGTGCTCACCCTGCCGCTCTTCATCGCCAACATGATCCTGATGCCGCTGCGGATCGAGAACGAGCTGCTGATGAATCCCTGGTTCCAGTTCACTTTGGCCACCCTGATCCAGACGGTGGTGGGCTACCGGTTCTACCGGGGCGCCTGGCTCAACCTGACCCACGGCTCGGCCAACATGGATGTGCTGGTGGCGATGGGCACCACCGCCGCCTACCTCTACTCGGTCGCCCTCTCCTTCTTCCTGGGCGGCGAGAACTACTACGAGGCCAGCGCCGTGATCCTGACCCTGATCCTGCTGGGCAAGACCTTCGAGGCGATCGCCAAGGGGCGGACCTCCGAGGCGATCAAGAAGCTGCTCTCCCTGCAGGCCAAGACCGCCCGGGTGATCCGGGACGGGGTGGAGAAGGACATCGCCATCGAGGATGTGGTGGTGGGCGACCAGATCATCGTCCGCCCCGGCGAGAAGATCCCGGTGGACGGGGTTGTGCTGAGCGGCGCCTCAGCGGTGGATGAGTCGATGCTGACCGGCGAGTCGATCCCGGTGGACAAGAAGCCGGGCGACAAGGTGACCGGGGCGACGCTGAACAAGAACGGATCCCTTATCATGGAAGCGACCCGGGTCGGCAAGGATACGGCGCTGGCCCAGATCATCAAGATGGTGGAGGATGCCCAGGGCTCCAAGGCGCCGATCCAGAAGCTGGCCGACCAGATCTCCGGCATCTTCGTGCCGATCGTGGTGGGGATCGCCGTGGTGACGCTGCTGGGCTGGGGGCTGATCGCCGGCGACTGGACCGGGGCGCTGCACGCCGCCATCGCCGTGCTGGTGATCGCCTGCCCCTGCGCCCTGGGCCTGGCCACCCCCACCGCTGTCATGGTGGGCACCGGCAAGGGGGCCGAGGTGGGGATCCTCTTCAAGGGCGGCGAGCACCTGGAGAAGGCGCACCAGGTCAACGTGGTGGTGCTGGATAAGACCGGGACCATCACCTGGGGCCGGCCGGAGCTGACCGATGTGATCCCGCTGGGCGAGCTGGATGAGCAGCGGCTGCTGGCGCTGGCGGCGGCGGCCGAGTCCCGCTCGGAGCACCCGCTGGGCCAGGCGATCGTGAAGGGCGCCCAGGAGCGGCTGCCCAACCTGCCCTCGGCCGACTCCTTCAACGCCATCCCCGGCTTCGGGTTGGAGGCGACGGTGGAGGGGCATCAGGTCTGGATCGGCACCCGCAAGCTGATGGCCCAGCGGGGGGTCGAGACCGAGGCGGCCGAGGCGCAGATGGCCGAGCTGGAGGGGGCGGGCAAGACCGCCATGCTGGTGGCGGTCGATGGCCGGCTGGCCGGCATCCTGGCGGTGGCCGACACGGTGAAGCCCACCTCCGCCGAGGCGATCGCCGAGCTGAAGGCCCTCGGCCTGGAAGTGGTGATGATCACCGGCGACAACCGGCGGACCGCCGAGGCGATTGGCAAGCAGGTGGGGGTCGACCGGGTGCTGGCCGAGGTGCTGCCCGGTGACAAGGCGTCGCATGTGGAGGCGCTCAAGGAGGGCAGGCGGGTGGTCGCCATGGTGGGCGACGGCATCAACGATGCGCCGGCCCTGGCCACTGCCGACCTGGGCATCGCCATCGGCACCGGCACCGACGTGGCGATCGAGACCGCCTCGGTCACCCTGATGAACGGCGACCTGAAGGGGATCGCCACCGCCTTCCGGCTCAGCCGGCAGACGATGCGGACGATCAAGGAGAACCTCTTCTGGGCCTTCATCTACAACGTGATCGGCATCCCCATGG
Source organism: Bacillota bacterium (assembly GCA_049324875.1). Lineage (GTDB taxonomy): Bacteria > Bacillota > Sulfobacillia > Symbiobacteriales > Symbiobacteriaceae > JAWLHU01. The sequence continues at coordinate 60,591 of JBMONC010000048.1, read as the reverse complement.
CCGCCTTCGGGCTGATGAACCCGATGATCGCCGGCGGCGCCATGGCCTTCTCCTCGGTCTCGGTGGTCTCCAACTCGCTGCTGCTGAAGCGCTACAACCCCCGCACCCAGTCGGGCATCCGGGGCGATGCACTGATCAAGCTCGCGGCAGCGGGGCTGATGGCCTCGGCCATCTGGCTCGCCTTCTTCTACACCCAGCCCTTCAACACCGTCGCCTTCGACTTCGCCATCGCCGGCGAGGAGCTGAACGTGGGGGAGCTAAAGGTCAAGGCGGGTCAGCAGGTCCGGATCGAGCTGACCAACCAGCACCCGGAGATGGCGCACCAGTTCACGATCATGGAGATCCCGCACCGGTTCCTGAAGATGGTCCGCTTCGACCCGGAGATGGAGATGCGGGTCCACGGGGATTACGACGTGGCGATCCACGTGGCGCCGGGGAAGACGGGGATCATCATGTTCACGCCGACCCAGCCGGGGCGGTATGAGATCCGGCACGGCGACTTCGGCATCAAGGGCTGGCTGGTGGTGGAGTAGGGAGCATAGAGCGAGGGCGGCCGGGAGTGACTCCCGCCGCCCTGTTCTTATGGCCGGTAGGCCCGCAACTGCCGGCCGTCAAAGCGGTAGATCCAGCGGCCGTCCGGGCTGTACTCGTGGCCGAACTCGCCGGTGGCGACCACCCGACCCGCGGGATCGATCAGCCTGTCGCCCAGGGAGAGGAGGGGGCCCCGGGGCTGCTCCCAGGAATAGAGCTCCCCGGCGGTCCGGGCGATCTCGTTCCCTTCGATGTTCAGCAGGCGGATCTGCTCTTCATGCGAGACCACCACCCGCAGCTGGTCGGGGGTGGGTGCCCAGAACAGGGCGCTGAAGTAGGGGCCGACCTGTTTTTCCCAGAGCGGCCGGCCGTCCCGGGAGAAGAGGGCCAGGAGGCCATCGTACTCCGCCAGGAGCACCCGGTCGCCGGCCGGGCTCAGGTGGTAGGTCCCGGAGCGCTCAAAGTGGTGGTGGCGCTTTCCCCCCAGGTAGAGCTCCGCTCCCACCATGGGCGTGCCCTGGAGGAGCAGGGTCTGACCATCCTCGCTCAGTTGGGCCTTCTGACCGCCGCGGAGCAGGGCGATGGGCTCGACCGATCTGCGGTCGGGCGGGAGGCGGTAGAGCGCCCACTCGGTGGAGAGGTAGCGGGGCTGTCCGAAGTAGTTGCCGCCCCAGATGTCGATCCCCCAGAGCAGGGTATCTCCCCGCCAGTGGAGCCGGTGATCGGCCCCGTTGGGATCCTCCTTCCGCTCGGCCGCCACGGGGTGGTGCTGACCGGTGCGCAGGTCGATCCAGAGCAGGCCGCCGGCGGTGGAGAGGACCGCCTCCTGCCTCTGGTTGTGGGGCGCGAACGCCTCCAGGTGGGCGGGCAGTCGGAGGGACCAGCGCTCGGTGCCGGTCGCGTCGGTGGCCCGCAGCTGCATGCCCTCCTTGTCTGCGCTCAGCAGGAGATCGCCCAGGAAGGCGATCACCCGGCTCTGGCCCTCCGGAAGGGCGAAGAGCACCGCGCGGCTCGCCTCCAGCCGCTCCAGCTCCCGTGCCACGTCGGCGTCGCCGGGGAACCGGGCCCTCAGCTCCCGGAAGAGCTGGAGCGCCCGGGTCTCCTCCCCCGCCCGCTCCAGGGCCAGGGCCAGGAACCAGCCGGGCTCCACCTGGGCCTGGTTCCGGGCGTAGGCCGCCTCCAGCGGCGGGACCGCCTCGCTGTACCGCCCTGCCCCGTAGAGCGCCCGCCCCTTGTTGAAGTGGGCGGCGGCGTTCCCGGGCTCCAGCCGGAGCGCCTCCTCGGCCGCCTCCACCGCCTCGGCCCAGCGCTTCGCCTGGATGTAGACGAAGGACAGGTCGTTCCAGGTGGCAGCCTCTTTGGGGTTGAGCGCCAGCGCCTCCCGCAGCCTGGCGGCGGCCTCGTCCAGCTTGCCGCTCCGGGCCAGATCGGCCGCCTCCTTGCGGAGCGGCTCGGTGGGGCGTGTCTCCGCCGCCGGCGGCGGCGGCGGTGCCGGGGTGGGCCGCGGGGGATCGTGGGGCTGCCGGGCGCAGCCCACCAGGAAGAAGAGGAGGAGGAGCCAGGGGGTCAGCTTTCGCATGGGGGATCGCTCCTGTGGACGCTGATCAGCCAGCGGGCAGCATCCAGCAAGTGATCAGCCACGTAGTCCGGCTCGACCCCGGCCCAGGTCTCCCGGTAGGGGCCCAGGGAGCCCTCGCCCCAGCCGGTGCGCACCAGCACCTTGACCGCCCCCACCGCATGGGCGGCCAGCATGTCGGTGGCGCCCACGTCCCCGACCACGGCGCAGCGGGTCAGGTCGAGGCCGTGCTCGGCTGCCGCCCGCAGGAGCATCCCGGGGGCGGGCTTGCGGCAGGCGCAGCCGGCGTCGGCGGCGTGGGGGCAGATGTAGGCGCCGTCCAGGCCGAAGGCGGCGAACTGCGCGGCGAACTCGGCCTCGGTGGCCTCACCCAGGCTGATGCGGTGCTGGTTGGTGAAGGCGAAGAGCCGGATCCCCTCCGCCTTCAGCAGGGCGATCGCCTCCGCCGCAAAGGGGAAGAGGGTGAAGTCGCGGGGGTGGATGAAGTGGCCGGTGCCCCCGAGGGTCCCATCCCGGTCGAGAAAGATGGCTTGCAGCTTGCTCATGTCCAAAAAGTTCCGCGGGGCGCCACCAATTCCTGCCGGGAGCGGATCACCCGGTCAGGGCGGCAGCATGGAAAACGAGGGCGCCCTGAGCGGGTGCCCTCGTTACGCTACGCAGCTCAGTCGTCCTGCTTGCCGTTGCCCCGGCCCTTCTTGCCGGCCCCTTCGGCCTTGCCGCGACCCTCGTCGTCCTTCTCCTTGCCCTCGGCGGCCTTCTCAAGGGCCTCCTCGGCCTTCTCGAGGGCCTCCTCGGCCTTCTCCAGCGCCTTCTCGGCGGCCTCGGCCTCCTTCTCGACCGCTTCGGCCTGCTCCTCCAGCTCATCCTTCGCCTTGTCGGCGGCATCCTTCAGCGCCTCAAGCTCGTCCTTCTTCGCCTCCAGCTCCTTCACCTTCACCTCTGCGGCGGCGATGGCGGCGGCGTCGCCCGACTTCCGGGCGGCGTTCAGCTCCTTGCGAGCCTGCTCCAGTTCCTTCTTGGCGGCGAAGAAGGCAGCCTTGGCGGCGAGGAACTCCTCCATGTAGGCGGCCCGCTCCTCCTGCTTCTCCAGCACCTTCTCCAGGGCCGGGCGGGCGCTCTCCGGGGCCTTCTCCAGCACCTGTTCCAGGGCGCCATGGCTGATCGCCTCGGCGCTCTTCAGCTTGGCCAGGGCCTGGGCGGCCTTCTCGCTCTTCTCGGCCGCCTTCTCCAGGTGCTCGGTGGCCTCGGCCATCTGCTCGGCATACTCGGCGGCGGCCTTGGCGGCCAGGTCGTGCTTGCCCTTCTCGGTCATCACCGCGGCTTCGGCGGCCCGCTCGGCGGCGAACTGGGCCTGGAGGGCGGCCAGCTTCTCCTCCGCCCGGGTGATGGCGGCCTGCAGCTCCTCAATCGCCCGCTCCAGCCGGTAGAGCCGGGAGTCGGGGGTGACGCCTGCGGTCGCTTCGATCTCGGCGGAGAGGTCGGCATCGGTCTCGGCGCCCAGGGCGTAGCCGGATCCACTCAGGCTCATCACAAAGGCGGTCACCAGCGCGAACATCTTTCTCTTCATTTGTTCAACCCCCTGTCGTCTCTCACTGAGAGATTCGTCAGGGGGTTGTGTTTTTGGGGGTATGGTGCGGGAAAAAGATCAGGGCTGAGGGGGAAGGGTATTTTGGTAGGCCCGCCACGCCTGGCTGCGCCCCCAGTTCCAGCCCCGCCAGTCGGTGTCGGAGAGCCGATCCAGCCGCTCGGCCAGGTGGCGCTTTACCTCCTCCTGGCTCGCCGGATCCAGCCGGGGGAGCGCCTCCAGCAGCGCGGGGAGGGCGTCGGGGCCCAGGGAGGCGGCGTAGGCGGCGTCGAAGCGGCCGGTCCGCTCGTGGAGGGCCAGGTTGGTCCGGATGATCAGTCCATCGGGGTTGAGGAGGTGCAGCGACGCCAGCACCAGCAGGCCGCTGACCAGCGCCCCCGGGGCGAAGCGCTCCCGCCGCCCCCGGAGGACGGTGGCCAGGAACCAGAGGAAGAGGAGCGCCATCCAGCCCATGAAGGCGGTGGTATAGAGGCGGAGCTCGGTCAGGCCGTACTCCTGCTGGTAGAGGAACATCCGCTGGAGGGCGGAGGCCATGATCACGAAGAGCAGGCCCACCAGGGAGCCGCCCAGCCAGCGGAAGAGCCGCTGCTCCACCCCCTGGGCGGGGAGGAGCCAGTGGAGTCCCAGCAGGACCGGCAGCACCAGGGCGGCCACCTGGACCAGCTCGAAGAAGCCGCGGCGGGCATACTCGGCGTAGGTCAGGTCGACGGTGGCCAGCACCAGCTCCGCCCCGCCGAAGAGGTAGCGGACCTGGACCAGCACGAAGGCGCCGAAGAGCAGGTTGAGCAGGCCGAGGATCACCCCGGTCTCGATGGGGCCGATCCGGAGGGCGCCGTCGGGCAGCTCGGGCAGCGGCTCGGGCTTCCGCAGCAGGGCGGTCCGGAGGAAGCCGGCGGCCAGGAAGGCGAAGAAGAGGGCGCCGAAGAGGTCCTCCACCAGTCCGGGGAGGTCCAGGTGGAAGAGGTTGGTCACCAGCCGTGCGAAGACGGCATCGGCAGCCATGAAGAGCAGGCCGAAGAGCAGGAGCAGAGGGACGGCGATCAGCAGCCCCCGGAAGAGGCCGGCGGCCAGGTTGGACCAGCGGCCCCGGGGCACCTCCTTCCAGTTGAGGTCGCCCAGCAGGAGGAGGAAGGGGCCGAGGGCGTGGTGGACGGCGGAGAGGGCGAGCCCCAGGGGGTAGCTGAGGATCCCGGCCCGGCTCAGCAGGCCGGCGCGGCCGGTCAGGGCGGCCAGCCCCAGGCAGACGGCGATGGCCAGCAGGTCCAGCAGCATGAGGGGGAGGGTGGACCGCCAGATCAGCCCGCCGGCGAAGAGGACCGCCCCAGCCAGCAGCCAGCGGGCCTCGCCGCTGAGGGGCTGCTCTGCCCGACGGCTCAGCCAGAGGGCCGAGCCGGCCAGGGCGGTGACCCAGAGGAAGCCGCCCAGGCCGAGCTGCGGGCTGGAGAGGATCAGCTGGTCGCCCAGCAGGCCCATCAGGAGGGCGCAGCCCACCGCCAGCAGGGCCAGCCGGGTGGTGGGGCTCATGGGGCCGCCGGCGCTCGGGGGCTGATGGGCGCTGGCCGCCACCGGGGCCTCGGTGATCTGATCGCTCATGCTCTCGCCTCCATTGTTCTAGTGGGCCAGGGCCTGGCGGCCCTGCGCCGCCGGGTGCGCCGTCTCCAGGTCGAGGAGGCCCGGCGGCTCGGCGGCCACCGCCACCAGCCCCATCCCCGCCTGATGCAGCTCCTGGACCAGCCGGATCGCCCGGCCGGCATCGGCCTGGCCCAGCAGGTAGAAGGGCTCCTCCCAGAGCAGCAGGTCGGGCTGGGGCAGCAGCGCCACCGCCAGGTCGGCCAGCGCCCGGCTGCTGTGGGTCAGGCTGGAGACCTCCCGGCCCAGCAGCCCCTCCAGCCCCAGCGCCCGGGTGAGGCGGCGGAGCCGCTGCTGGTAGAGGGCCGGACGGATCCGGTGCAGGTGGGCCTGCCAGCGGAAGGAGGCCTCCAGGGTGAACTCCCACCAGAGGTCATGCCGCTCGCCGTGGACGTAGGCCACGCGCAGCTCCGGCTGCAGGCCCGAACCGCTGCTGCGCTCCGCCAGCCATGCGGCCAGCGCCCGGCGCCCGCCCAGGGCGGCGGCCTGCCGGGCCAGCCGGTCGAGGTCTCCCATCCGACCCGGATGGTGGGGGTGCCAGATCCGATGCTCCCGTCTCATCTCAATCCCTCCCGAGGTAGCGCTTGGCCAGGGCGGCCAGCTGGTCGATCCGCTCCGGGGCCAGTTCGTACAGGATGAACTTCCCGTCCTGCCCGGCCCGGCCCACCAGGCCGGCCTCCGTCAGCAGCCGCAGGTGACGGGAGATGGTGGACTCGTTGACCCCCAGCCGCTTCGCCATCTCCTGGGCGGGCATCCGCTCCCGGGAGATCAGCCGGAGGATCTTGAACCGGGTGGGGTCGGCCAGGGCGGAGAAGGCGAGCAGCAGGCTCTCCGGGGCCTCGGCCACCTCGGTCGGCTCCTCGTAAAGCGGGTCATAGAAGAAGATCTGCACCCGCTCCAGCCGGTAGAACATCAGCCGCCGGGGGATGAAGGCGGAGGGGACGAAGAGGATCCGCTCCAGGTCGTCCAGCGGGACCCGCATCCCCTTCCCCCAGTGGAGGATCAGGGCGTCGCCGTCCCCGGCCACGCTCACCCGGTCGGAGAAGCGGCTGATGAAGGCGACCGGGTCCATCTGCTGGAGCCGGGCCCACTCCCGCTGGATCGACTCGGTCAGCACCCCCACCCGGGCGCCCACCTCCGGCGAGATCGCCTCCCAGTAGGTCAGCAGGGCGCTGCCCAGCGCCTGGTTCTGCCCCATCAGCACCCGGAGGGCGTCCGGGGTGGGCAGGTTGGTCGACTGCTCAAGCTCCATGGCCAGGGCGAAGAGATCGGTCTCCTCCCCGAGCCCCCGGAGCCGCTCCAGCACCCCCTCCGGCAGCCGCCCCAGCACCCGCTCCTCCCACGGCGCCGTCTTCCCGAAGCGCTCCGGGTTCTGGATCACCAACAGCGAGAGCGCCATGTCCAGCAGCGGGGAGTAGCGAAAGGCGATCATCTGCCGCAGCCGTCCCTGATCGATCACGCCCATCAGCCCCCTCACAATTGCATTTCTGTGCAACCCAACTGTAACATCAGTTGGATGATGAGTCAAGTGAAATCACGCGCAGGGGGGATGGTTGGTCACGCCGAATCTGTTGGCGGGTTTTTCAACACGGATTACACGGATCATACGGATTCCCCTGAAAATGACGGCCACGGATTACACGGATTACACGGATAAAACAAATACATCACAACAATGTAGGGTGGTGCCCTTTTCATCCGGGGTGCTGGTGCGAAGCACCGCACCATGGTGGTTACACGGATAAAACAGATAAATTGGCGCTTCGCACCAGCACCCCTGATGAAACGGGTACAAACCCCCATTTGTTTCTATATTATGTATTTATCCGTGTAATCCGTGTAATCCGTGGCAATATGAAATCCAGACGGAGGTGCCCCACCATGGCCCGTCCCAAACTCCCGATTACGATTTTGACCGGCTTTCTGGGGGCGGGGAAGACCACCCTGCTCAACCGGATCCTGCACGGCGACCATGGGCTGCGGGTGGGGGTGATCGTCAACGAGTTCGGCGAGGTGGGGATTGATGGGCAGCTGGTGCTCCAGGCGCAGGATGAGCTGATCGAGCTCGCCAGCGGCTGCATCTGCTGCACCATCCGGACCGACCTGCTGGAGGCGGTGGGGCGGATTCTGAGCCGGCGGCCCCGGGTGGAGTACCTGCTGATCGAGACCACCGGGCTGGCTGATCCGGCGCCGATCGCCCAGACCTTCATGAGCCACGGGGTGGTGGAGGTCTGCCGGCTGGACGCCATCGTCACCGTCGTGGATGCTTACAACTTTGAGCGCCACCTGGCGGCCGACCCCGTCGCCCGGGCGCAGCTGGCCTTCGGGGATCTGATCTTGCTCAATAAGACCGACCTGGTCTCCCCGGAGCGGCTTGGCGAGATCGAGGGGCGGATCCGGGAGTACAACGAGGACGCCCGGATCATCCGCAGCCGGGCGGCGGAGGTGGAGCTGGGGCTGATCCTGGGGGTGGGCGCCTTCGACCCGGACCGGTTGCTCGAGGGGGAGCACCACTGCCACGACCCGCACTGCGACCACCCGCACCACCATCACGACCACCTGCACGGGATCGACTCCGTCTCCTTCCAGAGCGAGCGGCCCTTTGACGGGGAGCGGCTGAACCAGTACCTCTGCCGGCTGCCGGTCAACATCTTCCGGGGGAAGGGGATCCTCTACGTGGCCCAGATCCCCCAGCACCAGGTGATCATGCACCAGGTGGGCGACCGGCACGACTTCGAGCCGGGGCCCGACTGGCCGGGGCCGGCCCGCTCCTCCCGAATCGTCTTCATCGGGCGGGAGCTGGACCGGGCCGCCATCATCCGGGAGCTGGAGGGCTGCCTCGCCTAATCACCCTTTCCGCCCCGGGCGCATCCCCTGGTAGCGGAGGGGATGGGCGTGCCAAAGCGAATCGTGATCGACAAGAGCGAGAACCGGCTCCGGCTTTATGAGAACGGGCGGCTGCTGCGGGAGTACCCGGTGGCGACCGGAAAGGAGCCCTCCCTGACGCCGGAGGGCTCCTTTACCATCGTCAACAAGATCGTCAATCCCTCCTGGACCAACCCCAGGACCGGCCGGACGATCCCGGGCGGCAGCCCCGAGAACCCGCTGGGCTCCCGCTGGCTGGGGCTCTCCATCGGCGGGGGCTCCACCTACGGCATCCACGGGACCAACCAGCCCGGCTCCATCGGCGGCTACATCTCGCTGGGCTGCGTTCGGATGCACAACCGGGATGTGGAGGAGCTCTTCCGCCTGGTGCCGGTCGGGACCCCGGTGGTGATCCAGCCGCGAACCTGACGGGCTCCCCGGACGTTCTTACATAGGAGAAAGGCGAAGCGAGGTGGTTGGGTGAGCCTCGAGGTGATCGAAGTCTACAAATCGTTCGGCGAGGTCCGGGCGGTGCAGGGGGTCAGCTTCACCGTTCCCGCCGGGCGGGTCTGCGGCCTGTTGGGCTCCAACGGGGCGGGGAAGACGACGACGATGCGGATGATCATGCGGATCTTCCTGCCCGACCGGGGGGAGATCCGCTGGGAGGGTGCCCCGGTCACCGACCGGGTCCGGCAGGGGTTTGGCTACCTGCCGGAGGAGCGGGGGCTCTACCCGAAGATGCAGGCCCGGGAGCAGCTGATCTACCTGACCCGGCTGAAGGGGCTCTCGGAGCGGGAGGCGGCGGAGCGGGTCGACCTGTGGATCGAGCGGCTGGCGCTCCAGGAGTACGCCCTGCGCAAGGTGGAGCAGCTCTCCAAGGGGAACCAGCAGAAGGTCCAGTTCGCCGCGGCGGCGGCCAGCCGCCCCGCTCTCTGCATCCTGGATGAGCCCTTCACCGGGCTGGACCCGGTCAACACCCTGGTGATGGAGCAGGCCTTCCGCACCCTGGCGCAGGAGGGGACGACGATCCTCTTCTCCTCCCACAACATGGATCAGGTGGAGGCGCTCTGCGACGACGTGGTGCTGATCCACCGCTCCCGGGTGGTGCTGGCCGGCAGCCTGCGGGAGGTGAAGCGGGCGGCCCGCCGCCAGACGGTCAGGCTGCGGGTGGAGTCGGGGGAGTACTCCTTCCTGGACCAGATCGCCGGGATCACCGCCCGGCGGGGGCCGGCCGGGGAGGTGGAGATCTCCGTTCCCGCTGGCCTGGAGCCCAACCGGCTCCTGCGGGCGGCGGCGGAGGCCTCCACGGTGCTGGAGTACTCGTTGGGCGAGCCCTCGCTGCGGGAGATCTACCTGGAGAAGGTGGGTGGAGCTGATGCGTAACCTCTGGCTGGTGACCCGGCGGGAGTACCTGGGGCGGCTGAAGTCCGGCGCCTACCTGATCAGCACCGCCGTGCTGGTGCTGGTCTTCTTCGCCACCACCTTCCTGCCCGCGTATATGGAGTCCTCCTCCAAGTCCAAGCCGCTGGAGGTGACGGTGCTCGACAAGACCGGCCGGGTCTTCGGCCCGCTCCAGCAGGCGATGGAGCAGATGCCGGCCGAGAACGCCAAGCGGGAGGTCCGCCTGACCGAGGGGAAGGGCGAGGAGGAGGCGCTGATGGAGCAGGCCCGCAGCGGCGAGTTCGCCCTGCTGATCATCGAGGGCAGCTTCCCCGGCGGGCTGAAGGCGCGCTACCTGGCCGCCCACCTCAGCTCCCTGACCGACAGCAACCTGGTGCTCACCCCCCTGCAGGGGATGATCCGGGCCGCCCGGATGCAGGAGCGGGGCCTCTCGCCGGAGGTGGCGCTGGAGATCATGCGGCCCCTGGATATCGAGGAGAAGCAGCTGACCGCCGGGGCGACGGAGCGGAGTCAGGAAGAGTTCCTGGGCTCGATGATGCTGGCGATGGGGGCGATCATGTCGATCTACATGATCACCATGATCAACAGCCAGTTCGTCTTCCAGGGGGTGCTGGAGGAGAAGGTCTCCCGGGTGGTGGAGGTGATGGCCGCCGCCGTCCGTCCCGCCGAGATGATGGCGGGCAAGATCCTGGGGCTGGGCGCCCTGGGTCTGACCCAGTACCTCTTCATGATGCTGGGCTGGATCGCCGGCAACATGCTCTCCCGGGAGGTGCTGGACGTGCCCACCCAGTCGCTCAGCCTGGAGATCGCCCTGCTGATCATGCTCTTCATCCTGCTGAGCTACGTGCTCAACGGCAGCCTGATGGCCGCCATGGGCGCCACCGTCAGCCGGATGGAGGACGCCCAGACGGTCCAGACCCCGGTGCTGATGATCATGATGGTGCCCATGTTCCTGTTCACCCCGGTGATGAACGATCCCAACGGCACCCTGGCGGTGGTGCTCTCCTTCATCCCCATCTTCACCCCGGTGGTGATGCTGGTCCGGGTGATCCTGGGCGAGGTGGCCAGCTGGCAGGTCTGGCTCTCGGTGGGGCTGCTGCTCCTGACCACGGTGCTGGTGGCCTGGGGGAGCGGGCGGATCTACCGGGCGGCGCTGCTCAGCTTCGGCACCCGGCCGAGCATAGGGAAGCTCTGGTCCTACCTGAGGGCAGGGTGATCCGCCCATGAAGAGGACCGATCCGCCGCGGCGGATCGGTCCTGGCTTTTAGCTCTCCCTGTAGTGCTCCTTCACCAGATGGATGAAGGTCCGGACGGGCTCGGGCAGCGTCCCCTCCGCCCGCACGAAGGCCCGGACGGTCCGGGTCGACTCGGGCCAGTCCGCAATCGGCCGGGCGGTCAGGCGGCCGGCCCGGACCTCCTCCCGGACCGCCGAGGCGGGCAGGATGGTCACCCCCATCTGCAGCTGCACGGCGGTCTTGATCGTCTCCACGGTGGGGTGCTCCACCAGCCGGCAGGAGACCCCGTGCTCCTGGAGCGCCCGCTCCACCTCGCCCCGCAGGCCGGCCTGGGGCTGGAGCACCAGCAGGTTCTTCCCCTGCAGGTCGGCAAGGGAGCCTGGGGGTTCGGGCTGTGGGGGGGCGACCAGCAGCATCGGGTCGGAGAAGAGCTTGATCGCCTTGGCCTCGGACACCGTGATGTCCGACGAGATGAAGGCGACATCGACCCGGTAGTCCAGCAGCTGGGAGAGCACATCCCGGCGGTGGCCCGGAATCAGCTCCACGGGGATGGAGGGGTAGGCCTCCCTGAAGGCGGTGATGACGGGGGGCAGCGTGTAGAGGGTGAGCATCATCCCCGCCCCGATCCGCAGTCGCTCAGGTCCCGCCCCGGCGGCTTCGGACGCCGCGTGGCGGCAGGCGGTCACGGCGGCCACCGCCGCGCGGGCATGGGGCAGCACCGCCTGGCCGGCGGGGGTCAGCTCCACCCCGTGCGGGGTGCGGGTCAGCAGGACCGCCCCGAGCTGCGCCTCCAGCGCCTTGATCTGGCGGGTGATGGCCGGCTGTGTCAGGTGCAGCGCCTCGGCAGCCTTGTTCAGGCTCCCCATCTCCACGACGACGCAGAAGCTCTCCAGAAGATTGAGCAACGATCCGTCCCTCCCGCTTTTATACCCCTATGACGCTTCGTCACTTCCCCCGCTGGTCCCTACGTGGTTTGATGGTAACGGGGGAATTTTATGATGCGGAAGTACTGGCAGCTCTTCGCACTGGGTCTCTGGTTCGGCTCCACCATCTTCGGCGGGGTCTCCCCGTTCTATGTGGCCATCCGCCGGAAGGCTCAGGAGCTGGAGTGGCTGACCGGCGAGGAGGTGGACGGGCTCTATGCGCTCTCGGTCTTTCTTCCCGGTCCCTCCTTCCTCAACCTGTGGGGCGCCGTCTGCGCCCGGGTGGGAGGGCTGCCGGGGGCCTTCATCGGGCAGGTGGGGCTGCTGCTGCCGACCAGCCTGCTGGTGCTCCTGCTGCCGATGCTCGCCCGCATCCCGTGGGTCGGGGAGCGGACGGACGGGGCGCTTCTGGGTGCGGTCTACGGTACCGCCGGTCTTTTGATTGCCGCGGGGCTGGAGGGGCTGCGGAAGTGGCGGGCGGCCTGGCCCCGGCTGCTGGGGCTGGCGATGCTCCTGCTGATCATCCTGGGCGTCCACCCGCTCCTGCTGCTGGTGGGCGGGGCGGCGGCGGGGGCGGCCCGGTCGCTGCTCCTGACCCGGAAGGAGGGGCTCTGAGATGCTGCGCTTTTTCCTCCTGGTGGTGGGGCTGACGGCGCTCTCCTTTGGCGGGGGCACCACCCTGATGGCCGGTCTGGAGCGGGAGCTGGTGCAGACCGGGGTGATCTCGGCGGAGGAGTTCGCGGTGGCGGTGGCGCTGGGCCAGTCCACCCCCGGACCGCTGGCCGCCTTCACCACGGCGATCGGCATGGCGGCGGGCGGCCTCGGCAGCGCCGTGGCGGCCACCCTGGCGCTGATCCTGGTCAGCCTGGGGGCGGTCTTCCTGATTGCCCGGGTCCCGCCCGCCTGGTTCCGGCTCCCGCCGGTGAAGGCCGGGCTGGAGGCGGTGGGGCCGCTGGTGACGGTGATCGTGCTCTACCTGGCCGGGCGGATCCTCCTGACCGCCGGCGGCGGGCTCCACGGGCTGGGGCTGCTGATCACGGGCGTGGTGGTGGCGGGCAGGCTGTATAAGCTTCCCACCGCCCCGCTGATGCTCGCAGCGGTCCTGGTGGGGATGCTGGCAGGCTAGTTGCCTGTTGACAACACTACGAGAGCGTAGTATTCTAAGGATGTCAAGATACTTCGAACTCGTAGTTTTACCCGTCGGGGAGGGATGGCATGCAGCAGCTGGTTGAGATGATCCTCTCCGGACAGCTACGGCTGCCGCTGCTCCCGCCCGACCTGCTGGAGCTGGACCGGGAGCTGCCCAAGACCGACCTGCTGGCCCTGCTGATGCTCCATCGGCGGGGCGAGGCGACCATGACCGAGCTGGCGGAGGATCTGAACGTGCCGCTCTCCACCGCCACCGGGATCGGCGCCCGGCTGACGAAGCGGCGGCTGATCGAGCGGCAGCGCTCCGAGGAGGACCGCCGGGTGATCGTCAACCGGCTGACCGAGGAGGGGCGGGCCCTGGCCGTGAAGGTCCAGGGGCAGATCGACGCCCTGCTGGAGCGGGTGACCACCGCCCTGACCCCCGAGGAGCTCTCGATCCTCATGACCCTGGTCCAGAAGGTGCTCCGCGCCTTCCAGGAGGAGCGACCGGCGGCGCCGTCCGCCCGGGAGGCCACCTCCCGGCCCCGGCGGATCCCGCTGGATAACTGAGCATGCGCAGGCCTCTCCCGCCTGCGCATCCTTGAAGCCAATACTTCGAAGTCGTAGTAAACGAGGTGACCTGCATGCGTGTGATCGTCTATACCGGCAAGGGCGGGGTGGGAAAGACCAGCGTGGCGGCGGCCACGGCGACCCGCCTGGCGAAGCTGGGCTACAAGACCCTGATCATGTCCACCGATGCGGCCCACTCTCTGGCCGACTCCCTCGACCAGCCGCTGGGGCCCGATCCGGTCCCGGTGGCGGGGAACCTCTGGGGCCAGGAGATCGACTCCCTCCGGGAGGCGGAGCGGAACTGGGGCGACATCCAGCGCTGGCTGGCCGGGCTGATGGCCTGGGCGAAGGTGGAGTCGATCTCCACCGAAGAGCTGCTGGTCTTCCCGGGCATGGAGGAGCTCTTCTCGCTGCTGCAGATCCGCAAGCACGTGCTGAGCGGCAGGTACGACGCCCTGATCGTCGACTGCGCCCCCACCGGCGAGACGCTGCGGATGCTCAACTACCCCAGCGCCCTGCGCTGGTGGATCGAGAAGATCTTCCCGATGAAGAAGAAGGTGGTGAAGGTGGCCCGGCCCATCGCCCGGATGGCGATGCACGGCCTGGAGCTGCCCTCCGACCAGGTGATGGACTCGATGGAGCGGCTGATGTACGAGCTGGCCGACATGCACCGGATCCTGCTGGACCACGGGACCACCTCGATGCGGCTGGTGGTCAACCCTGAGAAGATGGTGATCGCCGAGGCCCGCCGCTCCTTCACCTACCTGAACCTCTTCGGCTTCAACACCGATGCGGTGGTGATCAACCGGGTGCTGCCGCCGGAGGCGGAGGAGTCCTACCTCGCCCGCTGGCGGGAGGTGCAGGCGAAGCATAACGAGGAGATCGAGGCCTCCTTCAACCCGCTGCCGATCTTCCGGATCCCGCTGATGGAGACCGAGGTGGTGGGGCTGCCGATGCTGGAGCGGGTGGCGGAGGCGGCCTTCGGGGAGCGCGACCCCGCCGGGATCCTCTATACCGGCCAGGTGGAGGAGCTGCGACCCGAGGGCGGGGGCTACCTGTTTGAGCTGGCGGTCCCCTTCGTGCCGAAGGAGCAGATCAACCTGACCCAGCGGGGCGATGAGCTGACCGTCTCGGTGGGCTGGTACAAGCGGAAGGTGGTCCTGCCCCGGATGCTGACGGGCCGGCCCATCCTGGGCGCCCGGTTCACCGAGGACCGGCTGGCGATCCGGTTCGGTGAGCGCAGCGTGACCGAGACGGCGATGGCGGAAGAGGAGGCGGAAGCATGAACCGGGAGCGTCTGCACCATGTGATCGATCTGCTGCTGGATATGCGGGGAGCGCTGCTCCCCCAGGCGCCGAAGGAGGCCATGGCCCACTTCCGCAACGCCAGGCGGGAGTCGCTGCTGGGGGTGAAGGTGCTGGTGGAGCACGCCCTGGAGCGGCTGGAGCAGGAGGAGCAGCGGCAGGAGGGGGCGGAGGGGTCGAAGCCGATCCCGCTGGAGTAGCAGGGGACGGGCGAAGCCGCAGAGCCTCCCAGCGGGGGAGGCGCCGGCCCAGGCGGAGCGGGCCGGCGACTGCCTCAACCTGCGTGCCGGCTACCAACTCTCCGCCCCCGTGGACACCTGCGTGCCCGACGGCACGGTGACTGACACTCGCCCCGCATGAACGGTTCCGGCTTCGTGGGGTGGCTGAAGTAGGGATCGCAACGAGGACGGGCCGGCCGCGGCGGGCTCGTCCTCTCTGTTTAGCTGGTTTGATCGGTCTGGGCGGAATCTATGGTGACAAACGGGCGGCAGCCGCTTATAATGATACTCAAACGAGTATCTAAATGAGGAGGCTTTCACTTGGCGCCTGTCAAGACGCGCCCCCTTGAGCACGATACCTGCGAGATATTCTGCTACGATGCGGAGAAGGTGGAGCGGCTGAGGGCGGAGGTGGCCGGCACCGAGCGGCTGGCCCAGCTCTTCAAGGCGCTGGCGGACGAGACCCGGGTCAAGATTGCCCTGGCGCTGACCAGGGAGGAGCTCTGTGTCTGCGACGTGGCCCACCTGACCGGGACCAGCGTCGCCACCGCCTCCCACCACCTGCGGCTGCTCCGGAACATGGGGCTGGCAAAGCACCGGAAGGAAGGGAAGCTGGTCTTCTACTCCCTGGATGATCATCACGTGGCCACCATCCTCGCGCAGGCGCTGGCCCACGCCCGGGAGGTGCGGCCCGAGTGAGCGCCACCGCTGCTGCCAACAAGCAGGTCTTCCGGCTGACCGGCCTGACCTGAACCGACTGTGCGGCCAAGTTCGAGCAGGACGTGAGCCGCATCCCTGGGGTCACCAGGGCAGAGCTGAACTTTGCTGCCGCCAAGCTGACCGTGGAGGGGAACGTCTCCCGGGAGCAGGTGGCGGAGACCGGCAGGTCCCACAACATCCAGATCCGGGCCGAGCGGGAGACGCCGGCCCCGCCCCAGCCGTACTGGCGGGCCAACCCGGCGGTGATCCCCACCGCCGCTGCGCTCCTCTTCACCCTGGCCGCCGAGGCGGCGGAGCGGCTGGCGCCCGAGCCGGCTGCCACCGCTCTCTTTGCCCTCGCCATCCTGGTGGGCGGCTGGGCCACCTTCCGCAAGGGCGTCCGGAATCTGTTCCGGCTCCAGTTTGACATGAACGTGCTGATGACCGTCGCCGTCACCGGCGCCGCCCTGATCGGGGAGTGGGGCGAGGGGGCGGTGGTGGCTGTGCTGTTTGGCGTCAGCGAGGTCCTGGAGTCCTACACCATGGACCGGGCCCGCCAGTCGCTCCGCTCCCTGATGGAGATCGCCCCGAAGAGCGCCCGTGTGATCCGGATGCTGGAAGAGGTAGAGGTCCCGGTGGAGGAGGTCCGGGTGGGCGAGACGCTGGTGGTCCGGCCGGGCGAGAAGCTGGCGATGGACGGGGTGGTGCTGACCGGCCGCTCCGCCGTCAACCAGGCGAACATCACCGGCGAGTCGCTGCCCGTGGAGAAGGGGCCGGGGGATGAGGTCTTCGCCGGCACCGTCAACGGCCACGGCGGCCTGGAGGTCCGGGTCACCCGGCTGGTGGAGGACACCACCCTGGCGAAGCTGATCCACCTGGTGGAGGAGGCGCAGGCGCAGCGGGCGCCCAGCCAGACCTTCGTGGAGCGGTTCGCCGCCGTCTACACCCCGGTGATCATGCTCCTGGCCGCCCTGGTGATCCTGGTGCCGCCCCTCTTCTTCGGGGGGGACTGGAACCACTGGATCTACGAGGGGCTTGCGCTGCTGGTGGTGGGCTGCCCCTGCGCCCTGGTGGTCTCCACCCCGGTCTCCATCGTCTCGGCGATTGCCACCGCCGCCCGCAACGGGGTGCTGATCAAGGGCGGGGCCCACCTGGAGCGGGCGGGTTCGATCCAGACCATCGCCTTTGACAAGACGGGGACGCTGACCCGCGGCCAGCCGGCGGTGACCGGCGTGGAGCCGCTCACCCCCGGGCTGGACGCCGCGGGTGTGCTGCGACTGGCGGCGGCGGTGGAGGCCCGGTCGGAGCACCCGCTGGCCAGAGCGATCGTGCGGGCGGCTGCTCAGCCCCTGCCCCGGGCGGAGGGGTTTGAGGCGATCGTCGGGCGGGGCGCCCGGGCCGTGGTGGACGGGGAGCTGCTCTATGTGGGCAGCCCGGCGCTCTTCGCCGAGGAGCTGAAGCTGGACCTGACCCCGGCGGCGGGGCCGGTGGAGACCTGGCAGAGCCAGGGCCGCACCGTGATGCTGCTGGGCACGGCAACCGAGCTGCTGGGCGTGCTGGCGGTGGCCGACACCCCGCGGGAGAGCACGGCCCGGGCGCTGGCGCAGCTGAAGCGGGCCGGCATCGCCCAGACGGTGATGCTGACCGGGGACAACCGGGCCACCGCCCGGGCCATCGGGCAACAGGTGGGGGTCGATCAGGTGCGGGCGGAGCTGCTGCCCCACCAGAAGGTGGAGGCGGTCCGTGAGCTGGCGGCCCGGCACGGGGCGGTCGCCATGGTGGGCGACGGGGTAAACGACGCCCCGGCCCTGGCGGCGGCCACGGTGGGGATCGCCATGGGCGGCGCCGGCACCGATGTGGCGCTGGAGACGGCGGACATCGCCCTGATGGCCGACGACCTGACCAAGCTGCCCTTCACCATCCGGCTCAGCCGGGCGACCATGGCGGTGATCAAGCAGAACATCGCCCTGGCGCTGGGGCTGAAGCTGCTGGCGGTGGCGGCGGTCTTCCCCGGCTGGCTTACCCTCTGGCTGGCGATCCTGGCCGACATGGGCGCCACCATCCTGGTGACGCTGAACGGGATGCGGCTGCTCCGGCTCCGTCCCGAGGAGTGACCGTCTGCGGCGGCCATCTCCCACGTATACTCCCCCTGTCGGGAGGTGCTGGGGATGGTCGCCGTTACGCTTATCTCGCTGGCCGCCCTCGCGGCCGATCTGCTGGGGGGCTGGTTCACCCTGCGGTGCGCGCAGCTGAAGGAGGAGATGGACCGGCTGATGGCGGTCGGCGCCGGCTTCCTGCTGGGCAGCGCCCTGCTGAGCATGCTCCCCGCCGCCGTGGGCCAGAAGGGGGGCGCCCTGACGGTCGCCCTGGGCTTCGCCGTGTTCCTGCTGCTGCGGAGTCTGGCCGCCCCGAGCGGAGCCCGCCGGCGGCCGCTGGGGGTCGAGTCGGCCTGGGCGGTCTTCACGGGCATGCTGCTTCACAGCCTGGTGGAGGGGGCCGCTCTGGGCCTGGCGGCCCAGGCGGGCGGGCAGTTCGGCTGGATCGGCCTGCTGGCGATGATGCTGCACAAACTGCCCGAGGGCTTCAGCCTGGCCACAGTGATCCTCTCCGCCAGCGATTCGCCACGCCTGGCGATCCTCGGGGTGCTGGCCATCGGCCTGGCCACCGTGGTGGGCGGCTGGACCGCCCTGCTCTGGGCCAAACTGGCCCTGCTCTCCCACGGGGCGGTGCTGGGCGTGGCCGCCGGCTCCTTCCTCTACGTCGGGGCGACGGAGATGCTGCCCCACGTGCTCCGCAGGGGCGGCAGCACCTGGCTGGTGCTGGTCGGGATGCTCCTGGTCTACCTGCTGACCTGAGCCGTTGGCGACGGCCTGTAGGCGATGGCGTCGATCTGGACCAGGATCTGGGGGGCGATGAACTCGGTCTTGTATGTACTGCGCGGCGGATACCCCTTGGTGAAGACCTTCCGGAAGACCGCCTCGGCCCTGTGGAAGTCAGCCAGTTCCTTCAGGAGCAGGTTGATCTGCACGATGTCGTCGAGGGAGGCCCCCGCTGCCTGAAGGGCCTCCTCCAGGTTCTTGAAGGCGGCCTCCAGCTGGACCTCGATCTGATCGGAGTGCTGTCCCCCTCCCTGGTGGGAGGTGAAGATGAAATCCCCGGCGACTGCACACGAGCAATAGGTTGCGTCCTCGCCCACACCCAGGCTGATTCTCCTGATCATCCGGTCTCCTCCTCGCGGTTCTGGCTGGCGCGGCTGCGAAGCCGGCAGTCTCAGGGTAGCGAACTTGTGTTCGCATCGCAATAGTGCAAACGAACAATCTGGCCGACCGCGATAGACAGAAAGGCCTGGAAGGCCGCTGAAGCCTTCCAGGCCCTAAACATGGGGGCTCTTCCGTGCCCGCCCCAGGAGGATCCGCCCCACCGGAAAGCTGCGCTCCACCGCCTCCCAGGTGACATCGACAAAGGCCTCGGCGATCGCCCTCCCCGTCTCCCGGTTCAGGTGGCAGCCCCCTGAGACCCGCCGCCAGAGAGGGGTGAGTCGGTCCTGCCACCAGCCCATCCGGCCGCCGGCCCGCACGTGCTCCATGAACCGGAACTCGCCGCCCGGTTTGAGGACCCGGGCCACCTCGGCAATGGCCCGGGCGGGGTCCGCCACGGTGCAGAGGACCAGGGTGGTGACCACGGCGTCGAAGAACCCGTCGGGGTAGGGCAGCCGTTCGGCGGGAGCGCCGGCGAAGGTGACCGCCAGGCCCAGCCGGGCGGCCCGGGCCCTGGCCCGCCGGAGCATGTGCGGGTCGGGCTCGGTGGCGTGCAACTCCAGGGCCTCGATTCCCTGCCAGACGGGGAAGTTGGCCCCGGTGCCGCAGCCCAGGTCCAGCACCCGGCCCCGGCAGCCGGCCAGCACCTGCTTCCGCCACCCCAGCCCCTCGGTCCGCTCAAAGCCGCTCATCACCCGGTCGTAGATCGCCGCCAGCACCGGATGCCCCTCGCTACCCATCGATCTCTCATCCCCTCTCTCGCTCCATTATGGACCAAGAGGCGGCCGGCGGACAGCGTAATTTTTGCCGCAAACGGGTAGAAGGCACCAGTAAGTGATAGTCTTCACAAGCACGGGTATAGACCAGATGAGCAGAAGGGGCCACACCGAGGGTGTCAGCGACGGAGGGGCCAAGTGCTCGGAACCATACCGCCGGTCGGTCCCGGCGAGGGCTGACCGGCGATCCCGTGGCCGCTGTGCGAAAAATCACCGCATTTCCGCGCCCCATACGGTCTTTACCCGATGAGACCGGCTCTCCGGCTGATCCGAATAGCACCTTTGGACTAGTCATAACGGCCCCGTCCGATTTCTCGGCGCTATGCTTGTGAAGTGGGTCACAACACAAAACGCTTATGTGAATCAGAGCACAATTAGACTTGAATCGCGTCGGTGCTACCACAAAACCTACATCCTGCGCTATTTCCGGCCTCTTCCCCCCGGAGGTATGCTGAAGGGGATCACAGGCGCCGGTGACCTCTTGGGAAGAACATCAGCGCTCACACGGGGGTGGAAGAGAGTGACTCTGACCAGGCGAGATCTGCTGAGAAAGTCCCTGGCAGCAGGCAGCGTCCTCTCCCTGATGGACCTCGGTAAGGCCGAGGCCGCAGGGGGCCGCGCGACCAAGATCGAGGGGACTAAGGAGGTCCGGACCGTCTGTCCCTACTGTTCCGTCGGCTGCGGCATCATCATCTCGGTGAGGGATGGCGAGGTCGTCCATGCCATGGGCGATCCGGAGCATCCGATCAACGAGGGGGCGCTCTGCTCCAAGGGCTCCTCGGTGATGGGGCTCCGGCTGACCCTGGACAACGACGGGCGGTACGAGCCGAACCCGCGCCGCCTCCAGAAGGTGAAGTACCGGGCTCCCGGCGCCAAGGACTGGGTCGAGAAGGACTGGGACTGGGCGATCTCCCGCATCGCCGAGAAGGTGAAGGCGACCCGCGACGCCACCTTCGAGACCACCGACGCCAAGGGTGTCACCGTCAACCGGACCTTTGCCATCTCCCACATCGGGTCGGCGGCGCTGGACAACGAGGAGAACTACGTCCTCGCCAAGCTGATGCGCTCCCTGGGCGTGGTGCGGTTGGAGCACCACGCGCGCCTCTGACACAGCTCGACGGTGGCCGGTCTGGCCGCCTCCTTCGGGCGTGGTGCGATGACGAACCACTGGACCGATTACCAGAACAGCGATGTCTTCCTCTGCATCGGTGCCAACCCCGCCGAGAACCACCCCATCTCCATGCGCTGGATCAACAAGGCCCGGGAGACCCGGGGCGCCAAGTTGATCGTGGTCGACCCGAAGTTCAACCGGACCGCTGCCCTGGCCGACCTCTACGTGCCGATCCGGCCGGGCACCGACATCGCCTTCTTCGGCGGTCTGATGAACTACGCCCTGAGCAAGGGGCTCTTCCCGCAGGAGTACGTCGCCAAGTACACCAACGCCAGCTACCTGATCGACCCGAAGTTCAAGTTCGAGGAAGGTCTCTTCACCGGCGCTAAGGTCGGGGCCGACGGCCAGGTGAGCTACAACACCGCCACCTGGCAGTACCAGCGGGATGAGAAGGGGAACATTAAGACCGATCAGACCCTGCAGGACCCCCAGTGCGTCCTCAACCTGATGAGGCAGCACTACAGCCGCTACACCCCGTCGATGGTGGCGGCCACCTGCGGCATGTCGGAGGCCGATTACCTCAAGGTCGCCGAGCTTTACTGCTCCACCGGACGGCCCAACAAGGCGGGCAACATCCTGTACGCCATGGGCATCACCCAGTCGACCCATGGCTCCCAGAACGTGCGGGCGATCGCCCTGATCCAGCTGCTGCTGGGCAACATCGGCATCGCCGGCGGCGGCGTCAACGCCCAGCGGGGCGAGTCGAACGTGCAGGGCTCCACCGACTTCGCCATGCTCTGGAACAACCTGCCCGGCTACATGCCGATGCCCTCCGCCGGGGCGCACCCGACCCTGGCCAAGTACCACGAGTCGACCCCGAAGGGCGGCTACTGGGTCAACCGGCCCAAGTTCATGAACTCCATGCTGAAGGCTTGGTACGGTGAGGCCGCCACCAAGGCGAACGACTTTGCCTACCACTTCCTGCCGAAGCTGGACGCCCGGGACCACAGCCACATGGCGATCTTCGAGGCAATGGACCGGGGCGAGCTGAAGGGCGTCTTCGCCTGGGGCCAGAACTTCGCCGTGGGCGGCCCCAACGTCAGCCGGGAGCGCTCGGCCCTCGCCAAGCTGGAGTGGCTGGTCACCATCGACCTGTTCGAGACGGAGACCGCCGCCTTCTGGAAGGGGCCGAACATGAAGCCCGAGGAGATCCAGACCGAGGTCTTCCTCCTGCCGGCCGCCGCCTCCTTCGAAAAGTGCGGGACGGTCACCAACTCGGGCCGCTGGATCCAGTGGCGGGACAAGGCGGTGGAGCCGCTGGGCGACTCCAGGGATGACCTCTGGATTGCCGACGCCCTGGTCAAGAAGCTGAAGGAGCTCTACAGCAAGCAGGGCGGCGCCTTCCCCGATCCGATCCTGAAGATGACCTGGGACTACGACGACGGCCATGGCCATCCCAGCGCCGAGAAGGTCGCCTTCGAGATCAATGGCTACACGGTGGCGGACAAGAAGGGGTTGGGCTCCTTCGGCCTGCTGAAGGATGACGGCTCCACCGCCTCCGGCTGCTGGATCTACACCGGCTACTTCTCCAACTTCGAGACCCCGGCCTGCCGGAACCGGAAGAAGGATGAGCCCGGCAAGACCCTGGGCACCCACCTGGGCTGGGCCTACGCCTGGCCGCTCAACCGCCGCATCCTCTACAACCGGGCCTCCACCGATGTGAACGGCAAGCCCTGGGATCCGGAGCGGCCGCTCTTCGCCTGGGATGAGGCGAACAAGAAGTGGATCGCCCAGGACATCCCCGACTTCCTCGGCACCAACCCGCCCACCACCTCGGCGGTCAACCCGTTCATCATGACGGTGGAGGGGAAGGGGCTGCTCTGGAACACCGGCGCCCTGAAGGACGGTCCGCTGCCCGAGCACTATGAGCCGGTGGAGTCGCCGGTCAGCAACAAGCTCTCGAAGCGGCAGTTCAACCCGGCGATCACCATCTCCGGCAAGGGCGATTTCGGTCAGGTGGCCAAGGTGGGCAGCGAGGAGTACCCGTACGTCTGCACCACCTACCGGGTGACGGAGCACTGGCAGTCCGGTGCGATGACCCGCTCGGTGCCCTGGCTCGGCGAGATGATGCCCGACATGTTCGTCGAGATCTCCCAGAGCCTGGCGGCCAAGCTGGGCGTCCAGTCCGGTGACCGGATCGAGGTGACCACGGTGCGCGGCTCCCTGGTCGCCCCGGCGATGGTCACCCCGCGGATGAAGTCGCTGATGGTCCACGGCAAGGAGACCGAGGTGGTCGGCATGCCCTGGCACTGGGGCTTCATGGGGATGTACACCGGCGCCTCCGCCAACGTGCTGACCCCGCATATCGGCGACGCCAACACCCAGATTCCGGAGTACAAGGCCTTCCTCTGCAACGTCAAAAAGGTCGCCGGTACCGGCGCCGTAAGGGGGTAAGCTCATGGGCTACGGCATGTTGATCGACCTGTCCAAGTGCATGGGCTGCCGGGGCTGTCAGGTGGCCTGCAAGCAGTGGAACGACCTCCCGGCTGAGGAGACGATGATCGGAGCCGACTACACCAACCCGGCGAAGCGCTCCGCCTACACCTGGACCACGGTGGAGTTCCTGACCGCCGAACGTGACGGCCAGACGGTCTGGACCTTCACCAAGACGGGCTGCCTCCACTGCGAGGATCCGGCCTGCGTCTCGGTCTGCATCGGCCACGCCCTCCACAAGGAGGCCAACGGTGCGGTCACCATCGACCACGACAAGTGCATCGGCTGCCGGTACTGCCAGATCGGCTGCCCCTTCGGCGTGCCGAAGTACGAGTACGACAAGGCCGTGCCGAAGATGCAGAAGTGCAACCTCTGCTTCGAGCGGACCGAGGCGGGGATGGAGCCGGCCTGCGCCGCCACCTGCCCGGTGGATGCGATCCAGTACGGCAAGCGGGAGGAGCTGCTCGCCCTGGCCAAGGAGAAGATCGCCAAGGGCGGCGACCGGTATATCAACCACGTCTACGGCGAGCATGAGGTGGGCGGCACCGCCGTCATGTACATCTCCTCCGTGCCGCTGGATCTGACCACCCTCAACACCGACGTGACGACCGAATCGATCCCGAACTTCACCTGGAAGGCGATGAAGCAGCTGCCCGCCCTGCTGGGCGTCATCTCGGCCGCCTCCCTGGGGCTGCTGGCCTACTCGAACCGTCGCAACCAGCTGGAGGCGGAGCGGAAGGAGGGTGGTGCGGAGTGAAGACGACCTGGTGGCGTTGGCAGATAACCCCCTTCAAGGGGATCCTCCTGGCCCTCTTCCTGGCCGCCGCGGTGGTGGCGGTGATCCGGCTCTTCACCGGCCTGGGCGCCGTGACCGGCATGAACGACTCGATGCCCTGGGCGATCTGGAAGACGATCCACGTGATCATCTTCGTCCCGCTGGGCGCCAGCGGCTTCACCCTGGCGTTCATCCGGTACTTCACGCCGATCGGGAAGAAGTATGAGCACATCATGCGGCGTGCCGTCATCTGGGCGGCGATCGCCTACCTGTCGGCGGGCGTCAGCCTGGCCTTCGACATCGGGCTGCCCTGGCGGATTGCGAACCCGCTGATCTTCGGCGGCAACCTGCACTCCCCGCTCTTCGAGGTCGCCTGGTGCATGGCGCTCTACATCATGGTGCTCTTCCTGGAGAACGTGCCCCGGGTGATGGAGCGGCAGAACCTGCAGTGGGTCCACAAGCTGGAGCACACCCTGCACAAGATCATGCCGGGCTTCGTCCTCTTCGGTGTCCTGCTCTCCACGATGCACCAGTCCTCGCTGGGCACGATCTTCATGATCGTCGGCAAGCGGATGGACCCGCTCTGGTACCACCCCTGGATCAACTACACCTTCCTGACCACCGCCATCGCGGCGGGGCTCTCGGTGGCGATCCTGATCGAGGGCTGGTCGAACAAGTACTACCGGACCCCGTTCCAGACCGGCCTGCTGGCGAAGTTCGCCCCCTGGATCGCCGGGCTGCTGACCGTGACCCTGGCCTGGCGGCTGGGTTCGATGGTGACCGAGGGAACCCTGGGCGAGATCTTCGTCGGCCGGTTTGAGACGGTGCTCTGGTGGGCGGAGATCATCGTGGGCTACCTGATCCCGATCTTCCTCTTCGCCAGCCCGCTCCGGCAGCAGAAGGCGGGGCTGGTGACGGCGGCAATGATGACCGTCGGCGGCATGATCCTGCTCCGGACCAACACGGCGATGACCGGGTTGATGGATGCGCTGAACGCCTCGTACACGCCGAAGGCGGCGGAGGTGATCTTCTCGGTCGGGGCGATCGCAGGCACGTTGGTGATCTACACCTGGTTCGTGGAGACGCTGCCGGCGATCCTGGGTCGGGATGAGAAGGACTCGAAGCTGCAGCACGCTGGGGATTAGGGTCGCGCTGGTCTCTTAGGCGGTCGCCGGCCAGGGGCACCCGTCGCTCCACGCTGGTCGCCAAGGGACGCTACGGCCCGTTGGGCTGGGCAAGAATCGGAAACCGTCGCTGGCGGGCCTGCCTTGCTGCGCACCGCCCGATTCTTGCCTGAGTCGGGTAGGCCTAGCGTCCCTAAGCTCCGGCGCTGATGTCGCTCTGGGGTGCCCCTGGCCGGCTCCAGGCCTGCCGGCCCATCTGGGGGTCAGGTCGGGTCCTGCCCTGGCCTGGGGCGGCTGGCTCTAAGAACCAGGTGTAGCCTGTTTATCAGGGGGTGGGGTCATGTCCGAGTGGGAGTACGCGGAGCAGATCCTGCACGTCGACCTGTCCAACCGGGTGGCGCGGGTGGAGGCGACGTCGATCGATCTGAAGCGTTCCTTTGTCGGGGGGGCGGGGTTTGTGGCCCGGCTGCTCACCGGCTCCCGCGGGATGGCTCGGGTGGCTCTGGCTACGGGGCCCCTCTCGGATGGGATGGCGGGGCGGCTCTCGATGGGGGCGGCTCCGGGGCCCGATGGGCGGCTGGCGCTCTCCTCGATGGGGGGGCGGATGGCGGCTGCGCTCAAGGGATCGGGGTTTGATGCGCTGGTGATCCATGGGGAGCTGGACCGGCCGGGGGTGCTTCTGGTGGACCCGGACGGGGTGCAAGTGGTGGATGCGGGGGCGCTCTGGGGGATGGATGTCCCCGGGACGGAGCGGGTGCTCCGGGGCGAGGTCGGTCCCGGCTGGGCCTCGATGGTGCTCGGGCCCGCTGCGGAGAACGCTGTCCCCTTCTCGACCCTGGCCCACGAGGGCCACTATGCGGGAGGCTCGGGCGTGGCGGCGGTGCTGGGCGCCAAGCGGATCAAGGCGGTGCTGGTCCACGATGCGGTGGGCGTGCCCGCCACGTGCACGGGCTGCACCCTGGCCTGCCCGGGGAAGCTCTCCTGTGCGGCGCAGACGGCGGGTGACCTGGGGCTGGACGCCCCCACCGCCGAGCGGATGGCTGCCCTGGCCACGGCGGCGGCCGAGGCAGGGATCCTGCCGCGGATGAGCGAACCCTTCATCGAAATGGCGCACCGGACCGGTGTCGGGAGCCTGCTGGCCCTCGGCGAGGAGATGCTGCTGGAGCGGCTCGGCCCTGCGGTGGAGCCGCTGGTCTCGGCCCTTCCGCCTCGAAAGAAGCGGGGCGGACCGGGGGTGGCGGACCTGCTGGGCACCTGCCAGCGGGTCTGGAAGGAGCGTCCGGGGCAGGTGCTGCGGGAGGCGCTGACGGCCACCCAGGGGCTCCTGACCAGCGCCGCCGTCTAGAGGAGGGCTTCTGCATGTCCGAGTTCCAGGCGCCGGCCATGCCGGTGGAGCGGCCGGCGACCCTGTACGTGAATGATGAAGAGCTAGTCACTTTGCAGACAACGCCCAGCCATCTCGATGACTGGGCGATTGGTTTTCTCTTCGGCGAGGGGCTGATCCGGGAGATCTCGGCCATCGGCAAGCTCTCGGTGGATGAGGACCGGGGGCTGATCTGGGTCGACCTGCCCGGGGTCGATGTGCTGCCCGACTCGGGCACCCGCAAGCGCTACCTGACCGCCGGCTGCGGCAAGGGGGTCACCTTCTCCTCGCTGAAGGACGCCCTTCAGCTGAAGAAGGTGGACCACCCGCTGACCGTAAGGGTGGAGGATCTGCTGGCCTGGGCGAAGGAGCTGCAGCAGAACACCCCGCTCTACGCCGAGACCGGGGGGGTCCACGCCGCCGGGCTGAAGCACCTGGAGACCGGGGAGCTGATCGTCCGGGAGGATATCGGGCGGCACAACGCCCTGGACAAGGCGATCGGGGCCGCCTTCCGGGCCGGGTGGGACCTCCGGCGGACGGTGGCGCTCACCTCGGGGCGGATCAGCTACGAGGCGGCCACCAAGCTGGGCCGGTCCGGCATCGCCGTCGGCGCCTCGCTGACGGCGGCCACCGACCAGGCGGTGCGGCTCGCCTCCCACCTGGGGATCGAGCTGGTGGGCTACGCCCGGAGCCCCAAGCATATGGCGGTCTACACCGGGGGAGCCCGGCTGGTGCGATAGGGGCATGGCGGAGGCGGCAGAGCGGATCTGCCGCCTCTCTGCTTCGTCCTGGAACGGATGGGAGGCCGCCAGCGTCTTACCCCTTGAAGTGACAGGGGGGATTGCAGATGGTTTCCCGGGTCATCCGGCGGAGCGGGATGCTCTCGTTGGCGCTCCTGCTGGTGGGCTGCTCCGGCGGCGGCGCCCCGCCCTTCCCGGCCTACAACAGCATGGAGGAGGCGCTGGGCGAGGTGCTGCAGCAGCGGGTGGTCATCGCCTACCAGGAGCCCTTCGGGGAGCAGCGGGCGCTGGTCCTCTTCCGCACGGAGAAGCACCCCGGCCTCTCGCCCACCCTGCTGGAGCAGACCGGCTTCGGCAAGTGGCGGATGACCGGCGCCGTGGGGCTGAACGGACCGCTGCCCCGGCTGGGCGCCCTCTCCTACGGGCGGGGAAACGTGGGTGCGACCGGGTGCTGGAGACGGTCCGGCTGGGAGAGCGCTGAAGAGCGGAGGGTCGGGAAGGGCCCGCCGGAGCAAAGCAGAGCCGTTCATGACGACAGGGCGTCATGAACGGCGACGGGAGCGCCAGAGGCGGGGAAGGGGTGGGAAGGGGGCTGCGTTCTGCCCCCTTCCCACTTGAGTATAGCCGCATCCCCTCCGGGGCAGGATTATGTCAGGAGGGAAGATTGCACATGCTGATGATCCGCCCCTACCGGCGGGGCCCCAGCCCGCTGCCCGCCCTGCCCCGGACCTACCTGGCCGCCACCACTGACGCCGGCAAGGCGATCCCGCACGGCCCCGAGCCCAGCGAGTGGGTCCGGGGGCTTCACCGCGCCTGTGCCAGCTGGGCCGAGCGGCTGGCGGCCAGCTGGTGCCGGACCGACCAGCGGCTGCTCACCCGCTGGCTGGCGCTCCAGGCCGAGCTGGGCCACGCCGAGCTGGAGCTGGAGCAGGCCCGTCGGCTGGAGGCCCGGCGGGAGGCAGAGCGGGCGGCCATGCCCGACCGGCCCGACCAGCTGAACCCCATGGCCGAATCGCTCTCCGACCGGGGTTACGGGCTGGCCATGGCCGCCCTCACCCTGCTGGAGCTGCCCTTGGTGCTCCTCTCCTTCACCGCCTTCGGGATGGCCCCCGCCTTCACCTTCCTGCTCAGCCTGCTCTGTGCCGGGCTGACCGCCTTCCTGGGCCACGCCGTCGGCACCCTCTCCCGCCACCTCCGGATCCGGGCGGGGACGATGCTGATCATCCTGCTGGCGCTCAGCGGCCTCTTCGCCATCGCCCTGGCCTGGCTGCGGGAGGAGGCGCTGGCGGTGGTCCAGTCGGAGAGCGCCACCCTCGACCCGGTCACGGCAGCGACGGCGCTCTTTGCGATCTCCCTGGCCTCCCTGGCGGTCGCCTCCCTGCTGGCCTGGCACCACGGGGTCGACCCGGAGGAGCGGCCCCTGCAGAAGGCGCGAGCGGCCCGCCGCCGCTGGGAGCGGCGGGTGGAGCGGCTGCGGCGGCGGCTGAGCCAGGCGGAGACCGGGCGCCGCGCCGCCCGGGAGATGGCCCGGCAGGATGTCCGCTCCCTGGGGGAGGCGATGCTCTCCACCTTCCACCAGTACGGCCGGTGGAACCAGCTGCACCGGGACAAGCACGACCTGCCCCCCTGCCTGCTGGACGAGAACCTGCCCCGGCTGATCATGCCGGCGGTGCTGGAGCAGCCGCTCGCCTGGGAGCCCCGGCAAGAGAGCCCATAGAGGAGGAGCCTGTCCATGTTCAACTGGATCCGGTTCAGTACCCTGTTCCTGAGCTGGCGCGCCCGGCACGCCGGCGCCCTGGACGGGCGGACACTGATCCCCCATCGGGATGAGGAACGGCCCCCCAAGTATCTGCTCTACCTGCGGGATCTGGGCCACTGGCGGGCGGCCGCCCTGGAGCGGCGCTGGCAGGAGTACGACCTCGGGCTCTACCCGAGCTACGTGCGGGCTCTCCGGCTCTGCGAGCAGGCCCGGGCCCGGCTGGAGGAGGTGGAGGGCCACTGCCAGCGGGCAGAGGCGCTGCGGCGGGAGCGGGGGACCGACCGAAACCTGGAGGCGCTCCGGCGCTGGCACCGGGCGCGGGAGCGGGCCCGCCGGCGGCTGGAGCGGGCCGAGCTGGCCCTGGGCGCCGCCCGCGCCCGCCGGCAGAGCCGTTGGGAGGAGATGGGCGCCCGCTTCCGGGCGCTGGCCGCCGAGATGGACCACTACATGCAGATTTACAGCGACGCCAACATCAAGCTCCGGGACCAGAACGACTCCCCTCTCGGGCTGCTGGAGGAGAACCGGCCCCGGCTGGAGCTGCCCCGGGGGCTGCGGGAGCTGCACTGGGAGGTGCCGCCCCGCTTCGCCGAGCCCGGCCTCGACCGCCCATCGCTCCCGCTCTGAGAAGGAGGATCTCCCCGTGTCACGCCTGTCCCGCCTGCTCCCGCTGATCCTGGCGGCTGCGCTGCTCCAGGCCTGCGGCACCCGCCAGGCCGCCGCCCCCGCCCAGCCCCGCATCCTGCTGGCCCTGCTCGACCTCTCCGGCTCCACCGAGGGGGTGCGGGATCAGTACCTGGCCCAGGTGGAGCGCATCGTCGCCCATGTGCCGCCCGGCGGCCGCCTGGTGGTGCTGCCGGTCTCCGCCCGCTCCCTCACCGCCCCCGCCGCCGTCGACCTGACCTTCCCGGAGTACGTCTGGTGGCGGACCAACTCCCTGACCCACAGCCGGGAGATGGGCCGGCGGCGGAAGGAGGCGCTGGAGGGGGTGACCGCCCTGCTCCAACAGCGGCTCCCCGGCAAGGGGACCGCCCTGCTGGACAGCCTGCTCCAGGTCCAGGAGTTCCTCAAGCCCTACCCGGAGGGGACGGCCGCCCTCTACATCATCAGCGACATGGTGGAGCAGAGCGAGCTGCTCGACCTCTGGAACCTGACCGAGGCGGGCGTCGGGCCGGCGCTGGCCAAGGTGGAGGAGGGGGGGCGACTCCCCGCCCTGAAGGGGGCCGCCGTCACCGTGGCCGGGCTGGAGGCCGCCGGCAGCCTGCCCGCCGCCCGGGTGATGGCGATCCGCTCCTTCTGGGAGCAGCTCTTGCAGCGGGCGGACGGCCGCCTGCTCTGGTACTCGCCCACCCTGCAACTCCCCGAACAGCTGCCATGAGGAAGACCGGGGCCGCCGCTGGGGCAGCCCCGGTCTTCAGCACCCCGGTGCCGGCGGCGATCTGATGAGCGGTCTGGCTGACCACCGTTCCGGGCGAACTGCTCCGCCACCTGGACCGAGGTCTCGGTCAGCGCCTCCTGGATGGAGCGGATCGTCCCGCCCACATCCTCGCCCCTCAGTTTGCGCGCAAGAATCGGATGGCGCCCCGCCGAAAGATCCCCTATGCTAGACCTGGAAGCCCCCGGAGGGGCGCCCCGAGGAGGAGAGGCGATGGCATTGATGGACGTGAGCGATGAGCGACGCTGGCAGGCGGTGCTCGGCCGCGACGCTGCGGCGGACGGGCTCTTCTATTACGCCGTGACCACCACCGGGGTCTACTGCCGGCCCACCTGCCCGTCCCGGCGGCCCCGGCGGGAGAACGTCCGCTTCTTTGAGACGACCAGCCAGGCTGAGCAGGCGGGCTTCCGGCCCTGCCGCCGCTGCCAGCCCCAGACGGTCTCAACCGACCAGCGGGTGGTGGCCCAGGTCCAGCAGATCCTGCAGACGGCGGAGTCCACCCCCTCGCTGGCGGCGCTGGGCAAGGCGGTGGGGCTCAGCCCCTTCCACCTGCAGCGCCTCTTCAAGCGGGCCACGGGCCTCACCCCGAAGGAGTACGCCCAGCTGCACCGGGCCGAGCGGCTCAAGGCGGAGCTGAAGCAGGGGGCCAACGTGACCCAGGCGCTCTACGAGGCGGGGTACGGCTCTCCCCGGGCGCTCTACGAGAAGGCGGCCCGCCACCTGGGCATGTCCCCGGGCGCCTACCGGAGCGGTGGCGCCGGGGAGGAGATCGCCTACGCCACCGCCGAGACCCCGCTGGGCCGGGTCCTGGTGGCGGCCACGCCCCGGGGGGTCTGCGACCTGCGCTTCGGCGACGAGGATCAGCCGCTGGTGGAGGGGCTGCGCCGGGAGTTTCCCCGGGCCGCCATCCGGCACGACCCGGAGGCGCTGGCCCCGCACCTGCGGGCGGTGCAGGCCCATCTGACCGGGCGGCAGACCCGGCTGGACCTGCCCCTGGACGTGAAGGGGACCGCCTTCCAGCAGCGGGTCTGGGAGGCGCTCCGATCGATCCCCTACGGGGAGGTCCGCTCCTACCGGGAGCTGGCGGCGATGATCGGGGAGCCCACCGCCGTCCGGGCGGTGGCCCGGGCCTGCGCCACCAACCCCGTCGCCGTGGTGGTCCCCTGCCACCGGATCGTCCGCACCAGCGGCGACCTGGCCGGCTACCGCTGGGGGGTGGAGCGGAAGCGTGCGCTGCTGGAGCAGGAGCGGAGCTACAGCCCGAAGTAAACCCCTCATGGGTGGGGAGTGAACAGCGAGTGAGGCCCTCATCCCTCCGGGATGGGGGCCGAGTGCTTCGGATACAGGTGTGTGGTCGAGAGACCACCCGGGGCGATCCCCGGGTGGTCTGGTGCCTGACCCGTCGATCGCCCTGCCCGATGACGGCCACCTACGCCCGAGCGGGCCGGGCGGCGGGGGCGCCCCGGGTGACCAGCGCCACGCTGAGCAGGATCAGCGCCAGTCCGGCGAAGCTGCCGGGCCCCAGCGGCTCGTGGAGCAGAAGAGCCCCCCAGAGCATCCCGAAGGCCGGGGCCAGATAGGTGACCATCACCGCCCGGGTCGGCCCCGCCTCCACGATCAGGTAGAAGTAGAGCAGGAAGGCGACGGAGGTGCAGAGCACCGCGAGGGTGAGGACGCTGCCCACCACCAGCAGCGAGGGCATCGCCTCCGGCAGCGCCAGAGGGGTCAGCGGGGCGATCACCAGGGCGGCGAAGAGCTGGCTGTAGGTGGCCAGACCCTGCGGCTGGGCGCCCTTGGCCTTCACCTTGGTGTAGACGGCGGCGAAGCCGTAGGAGAGGGCGGCCAGCAGCGAGAGGCCGGTGGCCAGCAGGGTTTCGGGCGTCAGCGGGATCGGCCCCAGGCCCACCAGGGTGACCACCCCGGCCAGTCCCAGGAGCAGTCCGCCCACCTTCTGGGGCGTCAGCCGCTCCCCCATCCAGAGCGCCGCCACCAGCAGGCCGAAGAGCGGGGTGGTGGCGTTCAGGGTGACCAGGATGGAAGAGGGCAGGTAGAGGGCAGCCACGGCGAAGAGCAGGTAGGGGATGGCGGAGTTGATGGTGCCGATCAGCAGGTAGTGGCGCCAGTGGGGGCGCAGGGGCGGCACCTGCCGCCGGATCAGGCCGTAGAGGAGCAGGGCCAGCGCTGCGATCCCGACCCGCAGCTCGATCAGCATCACCGGCCCCAGCACCGGTACAGCGATGCGGAAGAAGAGAAAGACGGCGCCCCAGATGGCGGAGAGCAGCAGCAGTGCCCCGGTCTGCTTGGATGTCATGGTCGGTCCCTCCCGAGGTGGTTTCCCCCATCATAAGGGCTCCCCCGGTAGCGGCCCATCCGATTCTTGCGCTCAAAACAAAAGAGCCGGGCTTTCGAAGCCGTGAGCAAACGGATGGCCGGCTCCCCGCCATGGGGAACCGGCCCTGCTGTCACTGGACCTCCGTCTGGGGCTTGGCGAACCGGAAGACAGGGACGGACCGGAGCGGCGGGAGCTTCAGCGCATCGCTCTTGCTCACCTTCACCTGGATGCCCCAGCGCCCCAGCAGCTCGACGACGCCACCCCGCAGCTTCATGCTCGCCTCCAGGACCACCGGATCGCCCACGGCGTGGATCTCCACCGGGCTGGCGATCATGGTCTGGTTGACCAGGATCCGGCTGCCCACGTTGCGGATGCCGGTGACCGAGGTGATCCGCTGACCGTTGACCGAGACCGCCTCGGCCCCCGCCGTCAGCAGCTCGTTCAGCACCCGCCAGATGTCCTCGTCCCGGACCTGGTTCTTGGCGGCGATGGCGGTCGGGGTCTCCATCAGGGTGACGATCACGCCCGGGCCGGTCACGGCACGGGTCCCCGCCAGGATCTCCAGCCGGTCGGTGTCCTCCTGCGGCGGCGGGACCGTGGCGCTGATGGAGAGGCGCAGCTTCTCCACCTCCGCCCGCAGCTTCTCCCGCTCGGCGTTGGCGGCCTGAAGCGCCTCCTCCCGCTCCTGAAGAGCGGCCACCAGCTCATCGGTCCGGAGCCGGCTGGGGTCGGTCGGCACCTGTCTCTGTATGCGGAACTGGGTGCTGATCAGCAGCCCGAGGATCATCATGACCACGGCGAGCGCCCACTTCGGTCCGTTCACTCGATCTCTCACGTTTGTGTGCTCCTCTGCCCACAGCAGGCCGACCGGGGGAGCCCGGCGACCCATCTCCGTCCAATTCGACTTCGGGGGGCGGACTCCTCTTCGTCAGCGGCTGGAGGATGTTGCGTCCGGTGGAGCGAAATACTTCTGAACCTAAATTATCGGCTTCGATCGGCGAGGAGGCCCTGAACAGCGTGAACCTGCCCCAGGGGGCCCAGCGCCCCGCACTCTGGTTTCTGATCATCCTCTCCATCACCCACGGCGTGGTGGATCTGGTGGCCGGGGCAACCCTCGCCCTCCTGCCGACCCTGCGGGAGGCCTATGGTCTCTCCTACACGATGGTCGGCATGATCCCGCTCTTCTCCAACCTGACCTCCACCTTCACCCAGCCGATCTTCGGCTACATCAGCGACCGGGCGGAGAAGCGGTGGCTGCTGCCCCTCAGCCTGGCCTTCGGCGGGGTGGGGCTGGCGGTGATCGGCTTCATGTCCAGCTACTGGATGGTCCTGGCGCTGGTGGTCTTCACCGCCCTCGGCGTCGCCGCCTTCCACCCCGAGGGGGCGCACGCGGCGCACCACCTCTCCGGGGGGCGCCGGGCCCTGGCGATGGCGATCTACAACGTGGGCGGCAACTTCGGCTACGCCCTGGGGCCGGTCTACGCCAGCCTGCTGCTCAGCTTCGGCGGGCTGAAGGGGACCGTCTGGGCGGCGGTGCTGCCGCTGGCGCTGGCCGCCTTCCTGATCCGGCTGCTGCCGAGGTGGCAGGCCCATGAGCACAGCTCCCCCGCCCGCCAGGCGAAGCGGGAGGAGATGGCTGCCACCAACTGGCTGGGGATCGGGCTGCTCACCCTGCTGGTGATCCTCCGCTCGGTGATCAACCTGGGGGTCGCCTCCTACGTGCCCTTCTTCTGGATCGACGTGCTGAAGAACGACCCGGCCACCGCCGGCCTGATCCAGATGACCTACCTGATGTCCGGGGTGGGGGGGACCCTGCTGGGCGCCCCCCTGGCTGACCGGTTCGGCACCAAGCGGGTGCTGGTCGGCTCCTTCGCCCTCCTGCTGCCGCTGCAGATCATCCTCCCCTATCTGCGGGGGGTGCCGATGCTGATCTGCCTCTTCTTCGCCGGCTTCATGGTGGTCGCGACCTTCACCATCACCCTGGTGATGACCCAGGAGTATATGCCCCGCAGTCTCGGCCTTGCCTCCGGCCTCAACCTGGGCCTCGCCTTCGGCATGGGCGGGGTGGGGACGATGCTGCTGGGGATGGTGGCCGACCGCTGGGGGGTGGTGGCGGTGCTGAACGTGGTGGCGGCGCTGGTGGTCCCGACCCTGCTGCTGGCGATGGTCCTGCCCCCGGTCCGGCGGGCGGTGCCGGCGCCGCCGGTGGGGAAGGAGCCCGTCCCGGGGCCCGGGGTGGGGCGGTAAGAGAGTTCGTCTACAGCCTGACAGGCACCCCAGACGGGGTGCCTGTGCGCGTTCACCGCTCCAGCTGTGCCAGCAGCTCCTTCACCCGCTGGTTCCAGGCCGGGCCCTCCTCCGGCGGCCCGATCTGCTCCCGGGCCGACTGGAGCCCCTGGCAGGCGGCCCGCAGCCGGGAGAGCCCGGGGCCGTGGAGGGCCGGGTCGTAAGCGGGGTCGGCCCCGAGGGCACCGGGTCCGGTCTCGCACCAGAAGATCAGGCCTGCCACCGCGGCGGTCATCCCGCTGCTCCCGGGTGCGCAGTGCTCACCGCAGACCTGCTCTCCGGAAGCGACCCGGAGCCAGAAGGCCATGTTGTGAAGCTGATCCTCCACCCGCCGGAGCAGGAGGTCGGCGGGCTCCTCGGGCCGATCGGCGACGGTAAAGGTCAGGTACTCGGCGTCCAGGTAGACCCAGCCCCGCTGCCCCTGCTCGGTCCGGACATACCACCACCAGGGGCCGCCGTTCCCGGTCTCCATGGGGTTGCCCCACCGCCGCAGCTCCCCCTTGTTGTTCACCCCGGGCGGCTCGGCGGCGGTCAGCCGGGCGCCGTCGGGCAGGCAGGTGATCACCGGCGATTCCTTGCTGAAGGAGGCCCGCAGGTTGACGCAGTCGTTCGGCGCCACCTTGACCGTCAGGCCGGCGAGGGGGGCGAAGGGCGCCCGCTCCACCTCCGGCGGGAAGATGTCCGGATCGCAGGAGACCCCCCTGCCGCCCAGGAGGAGGATGAAGCGGATCTCCTCGCTGCTCTCGCCCCAGGGATGCAGGCGGCCCACCGTCATGTCATGGAAGGCTGCTGCCACCGCCCTGCCGTGGGCGTCGATCACCGCAGTGCCATGGATGGTGAAGCGGTCAGCCCGGTCGGGGGCCGGCACCGGCACCGCCCATGCCTGATCCGTCTTGGAGGGCGCCGGCTCCAGGCTCCCGTCCAGCTTGAGGAGGCGGGGGCCGCGGCTGGTCCGGACCACCAGGCCGCTGGCATCGGGCAGCCAGTAGGGGCCCTGGAAGGGCATGGAGCAGCTCATCTCCCCCCGCAGCCGCAGCTGGGGCGACAGATCAGCCGACCCGATGGTCAGGGTGTGGGTCAGGCCCAGGATATCGCCCTCCCAGGCCACCAGCTTCCCATCCGGCGAGGGGTAGGCGAGGCCGGGGGTGGTGCGCCGCTCCAGCAGCCGGCCATCCCGGCGGAAGCGCAGGATCTCACTGCCCCACCGCCGCCCCTGAAAGAGGGGGGTGGTGATGGTGACGGCGATCTCCCCCTGGTTGAAGATGATGCTGGGGATGCCGGGCTCCGCCCCCCCGATCCGGCCGAGCATCTCCGCCCTGCCGGTGGCAGTCTCCACCAGGTAGACCTCGCCGTCGCTCACCAGCCAGAGGGAGCGCCCGTCGGGGGCGATGGCGGCGAACGGGCGCGCCGCGGCGGGCAGGTCGAGCGGCTGGAAGCGCTGCATCCCCTCGCTGACCAGCCAGTAGCGGCTGCCGGTCATGAAGAGGAGCAGGTCGCCCCGGGCGGTGACCAGCCGGGCTGTCTGGCGGTTCCAGCGATAGCCGGTTCCGCTCTGCCGATCGACGGCGTAGCTCTCTTCGCCCAGCCAGCGGTTGTCGCTGGAGACCCAGGTCGGGCCGGCTGCCCGCGGACCCGAAGCCGGTACCCAGCCCTCGACCTCCCCGGTGGCCAGCTTCAGGAAGAAGAGGCCGACCTGCCCGATCTTCTCCCCCGGACGGAAGGTGATCCGCCGGACCGGCGCCTCTCCCTCCTGACTGATCAACTCCTTCAGGCCGCCCGCCGGTTCCGGCTGGAGGCCGGCCTTGCCGGTCGGCTCGACGGGCGGCTCTGACGGCCCGGTGGTGCTCCCCGAGCCGTCCCCCGCCGGCTTCCCGCCCATCGTGGGGGGCGGGGCTTCAGGCTCGCCGGCGGGCGGCGGTGCTGGGGGCTCCTTGGCGCAGCCCATCAGGACCAGCCCCAGAAGGAGGGTGCTGAGAAGCCTTCGGGACACGGCTGCCACTTCCTCTCGACCCCATCTCGGCTGTAAGACGGTACGGGCGACGGGATGGTTCCCGGCAGCCACCGGGTGGTGGCCCGGCTCCTGGTCTCGAACCGGCGGAGCCAGGCCCGGTCTGGCGGGGAGGCAGAGCGGGCGCACCATCAGCTTGACCGCCGCCCGCGGATCGGGCAGAATCTCACCAGAGGGACCGGCCCGAGACCGGTGAGGGAGGCGTTTGCTCTGGATTCCAGCCATCTGCGCATCCGGCGGGTGACCGATCCCGCCGATCCGGCGATTGCGGCCTTCGGTGAGCTCCAGGAGCGGGTCTATGCCGACCCGGACCTGCTGATCCCGCCCCAGTACCTCCCGGTGATGCTGGCCCGCCAGAGCGCGGACCGGTTGAACTTGATGCTGGTTGCCGAGCTGCAGGGGCGGGTGGTGGGCGGCGTGGTCTTTCACTGCTTCCCCCCGGTCCGCACCGGCTTCTCCAGCTTCATGGCGGTGGCGCCGGAGGAGCGGGGCCGGGGCCTGGCCCGGCGGCTGCACGAGGCCCGGTTCGCCGCGCTGGATGCGGCAGCGGGAGAGAGGGGACCGGTCCACGGGCTCTTCATCGACGTGGTGGCGCCCGAGCGGCTCTCGCCGGTTGAGCTGGAGCAAGAGCGGGCGGTGGGCTCCGACCCGGTGGCCCGGCGGGCGATCTTCCACCGGCTGGGCTTCCGCCGGGTGGACGTGGCCTACTTCCAGCCGGCGGAGGGCTCCGGCGGCGAGCCCATCACCAGCATGGACCTGCTCTACTGCCCCCGGGAGGGGGCGGAGTGGGTCGAGACCGAACTGGTGGTAGGCACGATGCAGGCCTACTGGACCCCGTGGCTCGGGCGGGCGGCCGCGGAGCGGAACGCAGCGGAGCTGAGGCGCCGCTGCGGCGGGGAGCGGGTCCGCCTTCTGCCTGGGTGAGAGGATG
>JBMONC010000048.1:12309-22440 GCA_049324875.1 Bacillota bacterium | reverse complement strand
CGGGATCACCCCGGGGTAGCCCCGCTTGCCGTAGGCCAGCTCCGGCGGGATGACCAGCCTTCGCTTCCCGCCCACCCGCATGGTGGCGATGCCCATATCCCAGCCGGGGATCACCTGGCCGGCGCCCAGCACGAACTCCAGCGGCTCGTTCCGGCTGTAGGAGGAGTCGAAGGTGGTCCCGTCGGCCAGCCGGCCGGTGTAGTGGACCTGGACGATCTGCCCCTCCTGCGGCTGCGGGCCCGTCCCCTCCTCGACCTCCTCGATCTGGAGCTCCACGCTGCGGATTCCCAGCAGCTGCACCTCGAAGATCAGCTCGGCGTTGGGCGGGATCACCCCACCGGCGCCCCGGGCGCCGTACCCCAGCTCGGGCGGGATGTGCAGCTTCCGCCGGCCGCCCACCTGCATGGTGGCGAGCCCCTCATCCCAGCCGCGGATCACCTGGCCCACGCCCAGCTTGAACTCGAAGGGCTGGCCCCGCTCCACCGAGCTGTCGAACCTGGTCCCGTCGGTCAGCCAGCCGGTGTAGTGGACCTGGACAAAGTCGCCCTTCTGCGGGCGGGGGCCGGTGCCTACCTCAATCTCCTCATACCTCAGGCCGGACGGGATCACTTCCATTTATATCCTCCTTGATCGGCAGACCTGTCAGGAAGAGTTTTCCCGTCTGTGGCGGCGGATACCTGCCGGCGGCGGAGGATTGGCCCCATGGGGTTGCGAATCAAGGAGGGAGCCCGCTCTGAGCGGAGGGAGGATTCCTATGGAGTGCCGTGTGGGCTGCGCTGCCTGCTGCATCGCTCCCTCGATCGCCTCGCCGATCCCGGGAATGCCGGAGGGAAAGCCGGCGGGCGTCCGGTGCGTGCAGCTTTCGGACGAGAACCGCTGCCTGCTCTTCGGAAAGCCGGAGCGGCCGGCCGTCTGCGCCTCGCTTCAGCCATCTGCCGAGATGTGCGGGGAGACGGCGGCGGAGGCGCTGGCCTGGCTGACCTGGCTGGAGGAGGAGACACGGCCCGGCCGGGAAAAGTGACAGAGCACGGGCCACCCCGTTTGGCGGATCGCCATCTTCACCTTCCTCGCTCTCCTCTTTGCCGTAGCCTGCCTGGCCGCCACCTTGACCGAATCCCGGCAAGCGGCCTGATTGATCTTCGACGGGCGCCCCGTGCTGACCGGCACGGGGCGCTGAGCGACTTCCCCGGCTTGACCGTCCGGGAGCGGGAGGCCGGTCGGGAAGAGTGAGAGCGGGCGACCCATCAGGGCTCGCCCGCTCCCTCATTATCGCTCAGCCCAGGTCAGGAAGCCGCCGGTGATGGCCACCCAGCCCGAGAGGCCTTCGGGGGCCTGCACATGGATCCAGTAGTGGCCCCCCACCAGCGGCTGCTCCATCATCAGCAGCGGCACCGGCTGCCTGTCGGGGGTGACGGTCAGCTTCGTCCCGTGGGGCAGGCACTTGATCGCCTTGCCGTTGGGCTCCGCCCGCAGGGTGAGGCACTCGCCGGGGGTGTTGACCTGCAGGTGCATCGGCGCATCGTACTGCGCGGAGGCGGCGCTCTCCGCCTTGGGGGGCAGGAGGATCAGGTTTCCGCAGCGGCCCCCGTGGCCCAGGTGGGGCAGGGTGAGCAGCATCTCGCTGCTGTCGGCGCCCCAGGGATCGAGGTCGCCGAACCGGTTGTCGCTCTCGGCGCCGGGGAGGAGCACCTTCCCGGACAGATCGACCAGCGACCGGTCCCGCAGCGCCAGCAGGCTCGGGTTGTCCGGGGCGGGCAGCGGCTCGGCGCCCTGAGCGCCCCAGACCGGGTTGGTCCGGAGCCGGCCGTCCAGGGTCATCAACTGGAACTGGTCGCCGTAGGTCCGCAGGAGCACCCCGGACCCGTCGGCCAGCCAGCGCCCGCCGATCGTCCCCTGGTCCTGGTAGCAGAGCGCCCCGCTCCGGGTCCAGGCCTGCGGCTCACCGCTGGCCGCATCGGCGATCACCACCGTGGGCACCTTGCCCTGGAAGGCGGACTCGTACGCCACCAGCTTGCCATCGGGGGAGAGCGAGGGAGAGGTGCCCGGCACGGTCAGCGGGGCAGCCGCCGCCTTGCCGTTCCAGGTGAAGCGGAGCAGGTCGCTGGAGAGATCAGGCCTCCACTGGCCCGTCGGGTAGTGGGTGACCGCCACCTGGATCTCCGAGCCGTCGCGGGAGAGGCGGAGCGAGGCCACCGGGTGGAAGCCCTCCCGCTGGGGCAGGTCGGTGGCCAGCGGCTCGGTCTTGCCCGTGGCCACATCCACCAGGCGCAGGGCTCCGTCGTGGCCCAGGTGGACCAGCTTGCGGCCATCGGGAGCGAAGCGGGCCTGGGACTGGGAGTGGAGCGGCCCCTCCGCCCCGCTGAAGACCGAGAGCGGCTCCAGCGCCGCGTTGACCACCACGAAGCGGCTGCCCGGATCGGGCCCGAGCAGTTCGAAGAGGAGCAGGTCATCCGAGGCGGCTACCACGGCCAGCTCCTTGGCGTTCCACTGCCAGACCTTCTGGCTCTGCCGGTCTACCAGGTAGGTGTCGACGGGAGCCCGGGCCACCACCCAGCGTTGGCTTCCAGCCACGGCGGAGAAGGAGATCCCCTCAGCGTGGGCGGCGGTCCAGCCCTCGATCTCGCCGGTGGCGGTGTCGACGAAGTAGAGCCCATTCGCCTGCGGCTCCTCCCCCGGCTTCAGGGTCAGCCGCACCATCAGCCCGTTGGTCGACGCCTTCAGGGGCAGCGTCAGATCCGGGACGGGCTTCGGGCTGTCCGCAGGCGGTTGGGAGCCTCCGGGAGTCTTGTCGGGAGCGGTTGGAGCCCCACTTGAATCCGGGGTCGGAGCCGGCCTCTCGGCCGCTGGCTTGGTGCAGGCGCTCAGCAGCAGGCCCAGCACCAGCAGCAGCGACAGCCATGATTTTGTGCGCATGATGTCCCCACCTTTGTCGTTCTCGCTGAGCATAACGGAGGTGGGGCCCGAAAGGTTACGGGGAGCCATCGCCGGCGACGAGCCGCGGGTATCTATTGGCACCGCAGGGGATGAGAAGAGCAGCGGCTTGCCGGGAACCCTAAGACTGACCTGCGTACATCCACCTGATAGGGAAGGAGCCCTGAACATGGTTGGTACCCACGGACTCGAACTCCTGCTCTTTCTCCTCTTCGTCGCCGTCGCCACCTGGGTCGACCTCTTCGTCCTGCACAGGGATGACCACGACATCGGCCTGAAGGAGGCGACCTGGTACTCGGTGGGCTGGGTGGCCCTGGCCCTGGCCTTCAGCGGCTACGTCTACTGGCAGTATGGCGCCGTCACCTGGATGGAGTACATCGCCGGCTACACCCTGGAGAAGGCGCTGAGCGTCGACAACATCTTCGTCATTGCCATGATCTTCGGCTTCTTCGGCATCCGGGGCGGGCTGCAGCACCGGGCGCTGGCCTGGGGCATCATCGGCGCCATCATCATGCGCGGCATCCTGATCTTCCTCGGGGTCGAACTGGTGGAGCGCTTCACCTGGCTGCTGCCGCTCTTCGGCCTCTTCCTGATCGTCACCGCCTGGAAGATGCTGACCGCCGGCGGGCATGAGGGGAACATCCAGGACAGCAAGGTCTACCAGTGGACCGCCAAGGTGCTCCCGGTCTACCCCGGCTTTGACGGCAACCGGATCCTGACCCGGCAGAACGGCAGGACGATGCTCACCCTGCTGGGCATGTCGATCGTGATGGTGGAGGCGACCGACCTGATCTTCGCCATCGACTCGATCCCGGCGGTGATGGGCATCACCCGTGATCCCTTCATTATTCTGACCTCCAACGTCTTCGCCATCCTGGGGCTGCGGGCGCTCTACTTCCTGCTGGCCGGCATCATCCACCGGTTCCGCTACCTGAAGGTCGGCCTCTCGCTGGTGCTGGGCTTCATCGGCGCCAAGATGCTCGCCCTGCCCTTCGGCTACCACCTGCCGATCGCCATCTCCCTCTCGGTGGTGTTGGGGGTGATCGCCGTCTCGGTGGTCGCCTCGCTGGCGATCCCGGAGAAGACGGAGTGAGATCTGCAGGCCCCGCCAACGCCGGCGGGGCCTGTTTCGTCATGCGGTTCGCCCCATGAAGGCCGGGATCTGGGCGCCGATCTCGCCCAACCGGTTGGAAGGTTTCCTGCTTTAATCAAAGGAATATTCCAACCATCAACCGAAGTAATCATCCGGATAGGAGGGGGATATCGGGATGAGCTTCAACCATGCCGGCAAGCTGGTGGCCAGGGCGCTGAAGCATGAGGGGACGCAGGTGGTCTTCACCCTTTGCGGGGGCCACGTGATGTCGATCTACGACGGCTGCATTGATGAAGGGATCCGGGTGGTGGACGTGCGCCACGAGCAGACGGCCGCCTTTGCCGCCGACGGCTGGTCCCGCCTGACCGGGGTGCCGGGCGTCGCCATCGTCACGGCGGGGCCGGGGGTGACCAACGCCGTGACCGGCATCGCCAACGCCTACCGGGCGCAGTCGCCCCTGGTGGTGATCGGCGGGCAGGGGCCCTACAACCTCTCGGGCAAGGGCGCCCTGCAGGAGATGGACCTGCTCTCGGTGATGCGGCCGATCACCAAGTGGCAGGTGGCGGTCACCGACCCGAACCGGATCCCGGAGATGATCTCCACCGCCTTCCGCAAGGCGCTCTCGGGGATTCCGGGGCCGGTCTACCTGGAGATGCCGCTGGACCTGCTCTTCGCTTCGGTGGAGCCCGACTCGGTCAAGCTGCCCGCCCCTTGCGCAGGGCGGCCGGCGATGCCGGGCGACCCGGAGCGGGTGGCGCAGGCGGCGGCGCTGCTGCGGGGGGCGGAGCGGCCGGTGGTGCTGATCGGCAGCCAGATCCGCTGGTCGCCCCAGTGGGAGGTGGCCCGCCGGTTCGCCGCCGAGGTGGGCGCCCCCTGCTACGTCTCCGGCATGGCCCGGGGGCTGCTGGACGGCACCTGGAGCCGCTCCCGCAAGACGGCGCTGGCGGAGGCAGACGTGGCGCTGGTCTTCGGGACGCCCCTGGACTTCCGGCTCAGCTACGGCGGTCCGCCCACCTGGAACGACGACTGCAGGCTGGTCCAGGTCGACCTGGATGCCGCCGAGCCCGGCCACAACAGGGATGCTGCCGTCGCCATCCCCGGCGACAGCGCCGCCGTGATGGCCCAGCTCCTGGCCGCCGGCGACCTGGGTGCCGGCAAGCCGGCCCGGCAGGCGTGGCTGGCGAAGCTGCGTGAGGTGGAGGAGAAGCAACTGGCCAAGATGCGGCCCTCGCTCACCTCGCAGGCGGCGCCGGTCGATCCGCTCCGGCTCTGCGCCGAAGTGGATGCGGTGCTGGGGGAGGATGCGATCATCATTGGGGACGGGGGCGACTTCGTGGCCACCGCCGCCTCGGTGGTCCGGGTCCGCCGGTACCCGGCCGGCTGGATGGACCCCGGCCCGCTGGGGACGCTGGGGGTGGGCATGGGCTTCGCCATGGCCGCCCGCCTGGCCCGGCCCGAGGCCCAGGTGCTGCTCTTCCTGGGCGACGGCACCGCCGGCCTCAACCTGATGGAGGTGGAGGCGGCGGTCCGGCAGAACCTGCCCTTCGTGATCGTGCTGGGGAACGACGCCGGCTGGACCCAGATCCGCCGGGGGCAGATCCAGATGTTCGGCGAGGAGCGGGCGCCGGCCACGGGGCTGGAGCACACCCGCTACGACCTGGCCGCTGCGGCGCTGGGCGCCCACGCCGAGTGGGTGGAGCGGCCGGAGCAGCTCCGCCCGGCCCTGGAGCGGGCGCTGGCGGCGGGGAAGGTGGCGGTGGTCAACGTGAAGCTGGGCGCCAGCGACTTCCGGGCCGGGGCGATCAGCGTCTAGCTTGCAGGCCATGCAAAAGCGCCGCCTCCCGCAGTCCGCGGGGGCGGCGTTCTCCCGTCTCAGGTGCGCCAGTAGCGGGCGTTTTCCCGCTCCATCAGCTTGGTCATGATAAACTCCCGCCGCAGGGTGGCCACATCCTCGTGGAAGCGGCGCAGGGTCTCGTTCACCTCGGCCTCGGTGTAGGTGCGGCCCCGCTCGAACTCCTCCACCAGCCGCCGCAGGATCACATCCCGCTTCTTCCGCTGCGCCGGGATCTCCTTCAGCCGCCCATCGGCGTCAAAGAAGGCGGTCAGCACCTTCCGCTCCCAGGAGGAGGAGCCGTCGCTGGGGGCGAGCTGGGCCAGCCCCTCCACCGAGAGGAGGCTCCGGGCCAGCCGTTGGATGGCCGCCTCATCCAGGGAGTAGTAGTGGGTCTGCCCCTCCTTGCGCAGCTTGACCAGCCCGATCAGCCGCAGCTTGGTCAGGTGGTGGGAGACGGTGGGCTGGCGCACCTCCAGGGCGGCCACCAGCTCCTCCACGCTCCGCTCCCGCTGGGCCAGCAGCCCCACCAGCTTCAGCCGGGTCACATCGGCCAGCCCCTGAAAGAAGTTGACCAGCTGCTCCACCCGCTGGGCGTCCTCCCGCAGACCCTCCATCCCAGACCGCCCCCGTTTCCGCACTTCGCTCTCTATATAGACAGGTGTCGATCTCTCTGTCAAGGTTGGGAGGCAGGTGGGACGATCCACCGCTGCTGTGGCCAGCAACGGGCTCCTGCGGATAGACGCAGGAGGGCCGGAGCAATCACTCGCTCCGGCCCCTTTTCCGATCCAGTAGCAAAGCTGGGCCCCTGTAAGGTCCCGCCTCTACATTCTAGTTTACCCCATGCCCCCCGAACCAGTCTAGTCTTGCGCCCGGAG
The DNA here is from genome assembly GCA_049324875.1 of Bacillota bacterium. Lineage (GTDB taxonomy): Bacteria > Bacillota > Sulfobacillia > Symbiobacteriales > Symbiobacteriaceae > JAWLHU01. Next base: position 15,707 of record JBMONC010000048.1, on the reverse strand, counting down.
GTGCCCTATGCTGGAGGGCAAAGGAGGGGACTGAGGTTGGCGCTGACCACCCCCGCTGCCGGGCCCGGCTTGCTCCGCAACCGCTCCTTCCTGCTCCTCTTCACCGGCATGGCGGTCTCGCTGCTGGGCGACGCCCTCTATGCCATCGTGCTGCCGGTCTGGGTGATGCAGGCCACCGGCTCCGCCGGGGCGATGGCGCTGCTCTCCACCACCGCTACGGTGACCGGCCTGCTGATCGCCCCCCTCGCCGGCGCCGTGGCCGACCGCTTGGACCGGCGGGGGGTGATGCTGGCGGCAGACCTGGTTCGGGCCCTGCTCCTGGCTCTCCTGGCCCTGCTCTTCTGGGCGGGGGCGGCCCACCTGATCCCGCTGCTGGTGGGGGTCGCCCTGCTGGCGGCGGCGGGGGCCTTCTTCTCGCCGGCCTACGCGGCGGCCCAGACCGGGCTGGTCCACCCCGGCGACCTGACCCGCGCCCTCTCGCTCTTCCAGATGATGCGCCAGGCGATCGCCTTCGTGGGCCCGGCCCTGGCGGGGGCGGTGGTGGGGCTGACCGGCAGCGCCGGGGCGCTGGCGCTGGACGGCCTCACCTTCCTGCTCTCGGCCGCCTGCCTGCTGGGGGTGCGGCTGCGCTGGGCGCCGACTCCGCCCCGGGAGCGCCGCCCCTTCTGGCAGGACTTTGCGGCGGGGCTCGGCCTGATCGCCGGCAGCCGGGTGATCCTGCGGACGCTGACCCTGGCTGCGGGGGTCAACCTGGCCGGGGCGGGGTTCAGCCTCCTGCTCCCGGTGATCGCCCTGCGGGAGATGGGGCTGAAGCCCGAAGGGTACGGCCTCTTCCTGGTGGTCAGCCCCGCCGGGGTAATGCTGGGGATGCTGCTGGTGACCGCCGTGGCCGGGCGGATCACCGCCCGCGGGCGGTTCATGCTCCTGGCCCTGCTGGGGATGGGCCTCTCGAACATGGCGATGGGCTGGGCGACCCAGCCGCTCCCTTTCCTGCTGCTCCTCTTCCTGGGGGGCTTCACCTTTGGACTCTCCAACCCCCTCTTTGCCGACATCTGGCGGAGGCTGATCCCACCCGAGCAGCAGGGGCGCTTCTTTGGGATGCAGAGCGCCCTGGTGCAGGGGCTGATGCCCCTCGGCTTCACCCTGGCGGGGGTGCTGGCCGATCGCTTCGCCCCCTACTCGGTGGCAGCCGGGGCGGGGGGGCTGGTGGTGCTGCTGGCCCTCTGGGCGCTCTCCGGACCGGGGCTTCGCGACATAGACTGAGGCCGGGGCGCTGCTCGCCCCGGCCGCCGTCTCAATCGCTGATGTCACGGGTCTGCAGGGTGTACATCCACAGGTCCATGGTGGGCGCCATCTCCCCCGCCGGCCCCACCCGGGAGGCCAGTTCCAGCCAGTACCGGGCGTAGGGGTGGATCTGTTCCGGGCTCCAGGTGATCACCCAGTCCCCGCCGCCGAGGGCGAAAACCCCGGGACGCTCGGTCGGGCGGCCCCAGTTGTACGGAATCTGCAAGGGATCATCCCTCCCAGCGAGCGCTCGTGCGTTACCGGTAGTACGGGGCGCCGGAGGCGGGGCCCGGCACCAACCACGGCAGGCCGTGGTACATCGGGTTGGGCGGTACCGGGCCGACCAGCATCTCCGCCGCGATCTTCTCCACCATCTGGACCGCCTGGTCGGTGGGCACGCCCGAGGCGGCCATGTAGCCCGCCAGGGCGGCCTTGACCAGCGTCCGGCCGTCGATGAAATCACCGCCCAACTGGTCGATGTACCGGTGGGCCAGATCCATGGCGATGGCCACCGCTTGCTGCTCCATCACAGGCTTCCCTCCTCTTCACCCCATCCTATGCGGCTCACATAGAATGGGGAGCGGAGGGATGAGCGATGTGGATGATGCAGCCCCGGCTGCGGCGGGTGGCCACCGGCGGCTTCCCGGTGCCGGGTGCGATCGAGCCGGACCAGTTTCCGCCCGAGGTGAAGCTCTCGATCCTCCGGCTGCTGGAGGGGCCGCCCAAGCCGGCGGTGACGCTCGAGGTGATGAATAGGGCCCAGCGCACCATGTTGGGCCCCGACCTGCCGTACAGAATGGATGTCTGAAGAACCGAAGCGTGGCCCGGTCGACGGGGCCGCGCTTCGCGCCGTCCACCGAATTCCAGGCCCTTACTGTTGACAGGGCCATGCGAAAACGCGTATCATAGATGAGCACCATGCGCCCGTAGCTCAGTAGGATAGAGCAGCAGTTTCCTAAACTGCGGGCCGGGGGTTCGATTCCCTCCGGGCGCGCCAGCTCACCGCAACCCTCCGGGCGGAGTCCGCCCGGAGGGTATTTTTGTGTTGGGATTCGTATCTTCAGATAAGAAAAACAGGACCTATCCAAAGCTCATCGAAGGAAGATAGTAGCAACGCACTACCGGAGGTGCCTCCGTGCTACTCAGGTACGAGAACATTCACGGCCGGGCCGTTCCCATCGAGACCCGGGAAGAGTTGCTCCACGCCCTCCGCACCGGTCGGATCCACCGGGCGACGCCTGTCCAGCTGGGCGATGAGAGCCCCTGGGTGGCAGCCGGCGATCTGCCCGAGTTCGAGGCGTGGGCGGAGGAGGCGCTGAGCGAGGCCGCCACCCGCGAGGCAGCGCCGTCGCAGCCGCGGGCAGCCGAGCTGACCGAGGGGCAGGCGACCTGGTATTGGCTCGGCGTCGGCATGATCCTGGGCGGGCTGCTGGTCATGGGGCTCTCCATGGGGATCGCCCTTGCGCCCCTGGAGGTGGGGGACTGGATCCTGCTGGGGGCGTCGGTGATGGGTACCCTCATCTTCTCCCTGCTGGTCGCCCTGGGGCTGACGCTCCTCCTGGTGCTGATCCTCCGTCGGGGCCGTCGCTTCTGGCTCCTCGTGCCGATTCTCGGGCTGCTGCTCTTCGGGCAGGGGCTGTACGGGGCCGCACAGACCGCCACCAGCCGGGATGCGCTGGTGGCCGCGGCGCAGCCGCTGAACGCCATGCTGGCGTCGCTGCTCGGGGGCGAGTCGCTCGAGGCCAGCCTGGCCCAGATGCCGATGCTTCAGTGGGTCGAATCGCATGTCGGACGGCTGGAGGCGCTGGGGCTGGAGATGCAGGAGAGCGCCGACCGCCACGAGCTCGCCACCCTCCTGAGCCCGGAGAGTCTCTCCGGCCCGACCTCCCTGCAGCGGGCGCTGGAGAACGCCAGGGCCCACGCCGAGGCGCTGACCGGCTTTGAGGCCAGGTACCGCCAGATTTTTGCGGAGTCCGAGCGGGGCTTGGCGACCGTGGTGCCCGCCCCCTTCCGGGAGCGGGAGGTGGCCCGGTTCCGGGAGGGCACGGCCCGGCAAAGGGCCTTGATGTCGGAGTTCTTCCAGGTGGAGCACCGGGTGATGGCCGAGATCACCG
>JBMONC010000048.1:0-12209 GCA_049324875.1 Bacillota bacterium | reverse complement strand
TCGGACTCTCGCCTTTTCAGCGGCGGTCGATCAGGCTGCGGTCGTAGACGCCAAGCCCCGGGCCCTCGGGGGTGACGATCCAGTCGATGATCAGCCCCTCCAGCTGCTTCAGGGTGCTGCTGTCGACGTGTACCGGCACGCCGTCCACCTGCAGCGCTTCGGCTGACCGGGGCTCCAGGGTCATCCGCCACTCGGTGCCGCCGAGCCCCTTGTGGATGTCGATCCGCAGGGCGAGGTTGCCGCCCTTCTCGCTCATGATCGAGAGGAGCTTCTTCGACGCCTGGGGCGTGAAGGAAAACTGCATGGGCACCGCCCCCTTTCTCCTGGCCCACTGATTCGGCCTCGACCCCTCCGATTCCTGTACGCTTTCCACCAGGAGGAGCCACCCGTGGAGACTGCGGTTTCCCTTCCCCAACTTCCTGCCCCGCGCAGCGCTGTTCGCAAGGAGATCCTCCGAATCGCCTGGCCGGTGGTGGCCGAACAGCTGCTGGCGACCATGGCCAACATGGTGGACGCCGCCCTGGTGGGCCGGCTGGGCGCCGTGGCCACCGCCGCCGTCGGACTGACCCAGATGCCCCACTGGCTGATGGTCGGACTCTTCATGGGGCTGGGGGTGGGGGTCAACGCCCTGGCTGCCCGGTTCCACGGAGCGGGGGAGGATCACCGGCTGGAGGCCACCACCCGGGCCGGTTTCTGGCTGGCGGTCGCCACCAGCCTCCTGGCCGGCGGCGCCATCTACAGCTTCGCCCCGGCGATCTTCCGGCTGGTGGGCGCTGAGCCCGATGTGCTGCCGGTGGGCGTCCCCTTCCTGCGGGCGATGGTCCCGGGCATGATCGCCGTCTTCTGGTCGGTGGTGCTCTCCGCAGCCCTGCGGGCCACCGGCGACACCCGGACCCCCATGGTGATCAACCTGGGTGCCAACCTCCTGAACGCGGTCCTGGCCTACAGCTTTATCTACGGCCACTTCGGCGCCCCCGCCCTGGGGGTGATGGGCGCAGCCCTGGCCACCAGCAGCACCCGCATCCTGGCGGCGCTGGTCCTCTTTGCGGTCCTGCTGCGCCGGGAGAGGGGGGCCCGGCTGGAATGGCGGCGGATGCTCTCCCTGGACCTCTCGCTCCTCTGGCGCATCCTGAAGGTGGGGGCCGTCTCCTCCACGGAGCGGATGTTCTCCACGGTGGTCTACATCGGCTACGCCCGGATGGTCAACACCCTCGGGACCGTGGCGGTGGCAGCCCAGTACATCGCCGTGCAGGCGGAGAACGTCTCCTGGATGCTGGCCTCGGGCTTTGCCATGGCCTCGGCGGCCATGGTAGGACAGCGGCTGGGGGCCGGCAAGCCCGAGGAGGCGGAGGGGGTGATCAAGGAGGCCGCCCGCATGGCGATGATCGCCCTGGGGGTGCTGGCGGTGCTCTTCATCGCCATTCCCCGGCCCTATATCGCCCTCTTCACCGGCGACCCCGATGTGCTGAACATGGCGGCAGCGGCGCTCCGGGTGGGCGGGCTGGCTGAGGTGCCCACGGCGCTGGTGCTGGTGCTGAACGGCGCCCTTTCCGGGGCGGGTGACACCCGCCCGCTCTTCCTGGTCACCCTGGCCGGCGGGATCGTCCGGCTCTCCATGACCGCCGTGCTGATCCTGGTGATGGGGCTCGGCCTGGAGGCGGCCTGGTTTGCGGCCCTGGCCGATTGGCTGGTCCGATCGGCGGTAATCTGGTGGCGGTTCCGGACCGGCATCTGGAAGACGATCAGGGTCTAGCGGGAAGTGGGGTCGTTCATTTTGCCACGGATTACACGGATTACACAGATAATACAAATACATCACAACGATGTGGGGTGGTGCCCTTTTCATCCGGGGTGCTGGTGCGAAGCACCGCACCATGGTAGTTACGAGGATTACACGGATGTAACAGGAAAACGCTGAAAAATCTGGGGTGATCGGCCCCATCATACCTGCGGTGCTGGTGCGGTCCGTACTCTACAGGGCGGATTCCTCCGCCTGTGCTTCGCGCCAACACCACCGACGAAAAGGGTACGAACCCCATCATTGTAAGTTTTCATGTCTTCATCCGTGTAATCACCGTGGTGGGGTGCTTCGCACCAGCACCACGGATGAGAAGGGCACCACCCCACATTGTTGAATGTATTGGTTTTATCCGTGTAACCACCATGGTGCGGTGCTTCGCACCAGCACCACCGATGAAAAGGGCATCACCCACATTTTTGTAATGTATTTGTTTTATCCGTGTAATCCGTGTAATCCGTGGCCATAAAACTGAACCCCCGTCGGACCGACGGGGGTTCTTCCTTGCAACTGGTGGACTAGTCGGCGGTCTGCTCTGCCGGTACCGCGGCGGGGGTCTCCTTGTGGAAGAGGACGAAGATCAGGTTGAGCAGGATGCCCACCACGGCGGCCGTGGCGATGGCCGGCAGCTTCATGCCGAAGATCGGCAGGGCGCCGTCGGGGAACTGGTTGCCTCCCAGGCCGATCACCAGGACCACGGCAGCGATGGCCAGGTTCTTCGGGTCGAAGAGGTCGACCGCCTCCTCCTTGATCAGGGCGATGCCCTGAACGCCGATCACGCCGAAGAGGTAGATCGCCAGGCCGCCGGTGACGAAGCCCGGCAGGGTCTGGACCAGGCCGGCCAGCTTGCCCACGAAGGCCAGGGTCATGGCGATGACGCCGGCGGTCAGCAGCACCGGGGAGGAGTAGTTCCGGGTGATCGCCATCAGCGAGTTGTTCTCGCCGTAGTTGGTGCCCGAGGAGGCGCCCAGCATGCCGAAGGTGATGTCGGAGACGCCGTCGCAGACCAGGTTGAGGCCGATCAGCGACTTGATCCCCAGCGGGGGCCGCTTCTGCTCCGCGGCCAGCTTGTCGATGTAGAGGCTGACCTGGTAGAGGTGGGCGGTGGACTCCGGCAGGGTGGCGATGGCGATCGGGGCGATGGCCAGCACCGCCGCCCAGGCGTTGGGGTTGGTGAAGGCGGGCAGCTGGAACTTGGGCAGGGAGAAGAGCGCCGCCTCGTTGAAGGGGGTGAAGTCGATCAGCCCCATGGAGAGGGCGATCAGGTAGCCCACCGCAGCGCCCATCAGGACGGGAAGCATCCCCAGCAGCCCCTTGTTGCGCAGGAAGACCGAGAAGAGGATGGTCGCAAGACAGGTGATGAGTGCGATGCCCCAGTGGCCGGAGGCCATGTCGAGGGCCACCTTGGCCAGGGAGATGCCAATAACAATGGCGATGGAGCCGGTCACAGCGGGGGGCAGGAACCGGTCCAGCGCCTTCTTGCCGGTCTTCTGGATCAGCAGGCCGGCCAGGATATTGAGGATGCCGGTGGCGACGACGCCCACCTGCGCCACCTGCGGGCCGCCCCAGGCGGCGGTGGCCACAGCGGTAACCGGGGCGATGTAGGCGAAGGAGCCGCCGTAGTAGAGCGGGATCCGCCCCTTGGAGAGCAGGATGGCCAGGATGGTGCCGAGGCCGGAGGCGAAGAGGGTGACGCCGACATCGAACTTGGTCAGGATCGCAACCAGGACGGTGGCCGGGAACATGGTGAGGACGTGCTGGAAGCCGAGGCTGATCATCGCCGCTGTCGGCGGCCGATCCTGGGGCAGGTACCCGTGAACCTCCTGGGTCGTCATCTGGTGTGAGCCCTCCTTCAGTGAGGTGTTGTCGCGGCAACGCGGCTCAGGACCAGCGGTAACGGTTCAAGATTGTATACGTGGAGTCCTGTAGGGTTTGTCAGTGTTCAGGATTCTGTTAGAAAACATTGATGGCCCGTCATGCCCCCCCACCGCCGCCGGTGAGGGGGCCCGCGGCGCTACTCGTCCCGCAGCACCTGCAGCGGCTTGGCCGCCAGGACATCCAGGGTGGAGAGGACCCCCACCAGGACCGTCAGCACCACCGTCGCCCCCACGCCGGCCAGCACCGGCAGGGCGCCCGGGATGTAGCGGATATCCATCAGGTAGTTCATCACATACCAGGCGGCCCCCGCCGCCAGCAGGGAGCCGACGATGCCCGCCACCAGCCCCAGGGCGGCGTACTCGACGGCGAAGATCCGCCAGACCTTGGCGCGGGTGGCGCCCAGGGTCTTAAAGAGCACCGCCTCCCGGGTCCGGCGGAACTTGGTGGCGGCGATGGAGGAGGCCAGGATGATCAGCCCTGCCGCCACGCTGAAGCCCGCCACGAACCGGATGACGATGCCGATCCGGTCCAGCACGTCGGCCACCGTCTCCAGCACATCGTTCAGGTTGATGATGGTGACCGTGGGGAAGTTGGCCACCACCGCCCGCTGCAGCGGCCCGGCCTGCTCCGGCCGGACCCGGGCCAGGGCGACGTAGCTGACCGGCACGTTCTGCAGGCTCTCGGGCACAAAGACGAAGTTGAAGCTGGCCCCTGCCCGGAAGTCGGTGGTCCGGCGGATCGAGTGGACGGTGGCGGTGATCGGCCGGCCGCCCTCCAGGGTCATCTGCACCTGGGAGCCGACCTGCAGCCCCAGCCCGGTGGCCGCCTCCTGCTCCACGCTGACCAGCGGCTTGCCGTAGTCGGCCTCGCTCCACCACTGCCCGGCGATCAGCTCGCTGTTTGCGGGCAGCGGGCCGGAGAAGGTCAGGTTGAACTCCCAGTCGAACATCCGCCGGCCCTCGTCATCCAGGTTCAGCTGCTCCTTGGGCTTGCCGTCGATCCCCGCCAGCCGCCCCCGGACGATGGGGATCGGGTCGGGGGCATCCTCCACCCCGTCGTGCCCCTTCAGCAGCGCATGGAAGGCGGGGGCATCCTCCGCCTTCAGCCCGAGGAAGAAGATGTTGGGCGAGCCGGCGGGCGAGGTGACCCGCACCTCCCGCATCAGCGACTCCTGCATCAGGTAGACCCCCAGCACCAGCGAGACGCCGATCCCCAGGGCCAGCACCACCGCCGAGGCCTGGGAGCCGGGCCGGTGCAGGTTGGCCAGCCCCTGCCGGACCGCCAGCCAGGCCCGGGGCGGGCGGATGCGCCGGGTGATCCGGACCGCCAGGGCGCTGGCCCCCCACAGGAGCAGCACGGCGCCGATCAGGCCGCCCATGAAGCCAAAGCCCCAGGTGTAGTTGTTGGCCATGAAGGAGGCGATCAGCCCCAGGCCGGCGCCGGCGATCAGCAGCAGCAGCCCGGAGCGCAGCAGCGCCCGCCGGTCGGGCCGGGCCCGCTGCTCCGCCATCTCCCGGCGGAAGACCAGGGCGGGCTTCACATCGGCGATGGCGGTCAGGGGCAGCATGGTGAAGAGGATGGCGGTGGCCAGCCCCACCACCAGCCCCTGCAGCGCCACCCAGGGGGAGAGGGTCAGGTCGATCTTCAGCGCCAGCAGCTGCCCCACCACCCGGGGCATGATCAGCTGGATCAGGTAGCCCAGCGCCACCCCGAGGGCGGAGCCCAGCACCGAGAGGATGGTGATCTGGGTGAGGAAGATGGCGGTCACCCGCCGGTTGGTGGCGCCCACCACCTTCATGATGGCGATGGCGTCCAGCTTCTGCTGGATGAAGACCCGGACGGCGTTGGCCACCCCCAGGCCGCCCACCAGCAGGGCGACCATGGAGACCAGGGAGAGGAAGGAGGTCATCCGGTCCAGGAACCGCTTCACCTGGGAGTTGGCCTCCCGGAAGTCGGAGATCCGGGCCCGGGTGCCGCTGAAGGCCGCCTTCAGCTCTGCCCGCACCTCCGCCACCTGGGCGTCGGAGGCCAGCTTCAGCAGGTAGATGTGGCGGGCGCGGGAGCCGAAGGTGATCAGCCCGGCCCGCTGGATCCCCCGGTCGGTGATCATCACCCGGGGGCCGAGTCCCATCCCCGCCGTCACCCGGTCGGGCTCCTTGGTGATCACCCCGGCGATGGTGAAGGTGGCGGTGCCGATCTTGAGCGAGTCGCCCACCTGCAGCCCCAGCCGGTCCAGCAGCTCGCCGCCCACCAGGGCGGTCTCGTCGGTCAGCCGGGCCGCCGGCTCCACCTCCAGCGTTCCGTAGAAGGGGTAGCCCGGGGCGACCGCCTTCACCTCCACCAGGGTGGTCTCCCGGCTGGCCGGGTTGACCGCCATGGAGTTGGTCTCGATGTTGTAGATGTACTGGATCCCCCGCTCCCGGAGCCCCTCCAGCGACGCCAGCTGCTCCCGGGTGGCCGGCTGGTTGAGGGAGACCCGCATGTCGGCGGCCATCAGGGTGCGGGCCTCCCGCAGGAGCGCCTGCTGCAGCGAGACGTTAAAGCCCCGGATCCCCACCAGCCCCGCCACGCCGATGGCGATGCCCAGCAGGAAGAAGACGAACTTGCGGCGGCCCCGGCGGAGCTCCCGCAGGGCCAGCCGGAGGGTGAGCGCCAGCTGCTTCATCGGGCGGCCCCCCGGGCGGCGGCCAGCTCGTCCCTGACGACGCTGCCGTCCCGCAGGTGGACGATCCGGTCGGCCTGGCGGGCCAGGTCCGGGTCGTGGGTGACCAGCACCAGGGTGGTCCCCTGCTCCCGGTTGAGCCGGAGCATCAGCTCGATGATCCGCTCGCCGGTGGCGGTGTCCAGGTTGCCGGTGGGCTCGTCCGCCAGCAGGAGGGCGGGGCGCGGGGCGAAGGCCCGGGCGATGGCCACCCGCTGCTGCTCGCCGCCCGAGAGCTGGACCGGGTAGTGGTGGCCCCGCTCGGCCAGCCCCACCTCCGCCAGCAGCTCCCGGGCCCGCTGGACGGCATCGCCCTCGAAGCCGGCCAGCTCCAGCGGCAGCGCCACGTTCTCCTCGGCGGTCAGGTTGGGGATCAGGTTGAAGGACTGGAAGACGATCCCCACCTTGCGGCCCCGGAGCACGGCCAGCTCATCCTCCGAGAGGCCGGTGATCTCCTGGCCGTCGATGGCGATGGAGCCGCCGGTGGGGCTGTCCAGGCCGGCGATCAGGCCCAGCAGGGTCGACTTGCCGCTGCCCGAGGGGCCCATCACCGCCATCACCTGGCCCCGGGGCACCTCCAGGTCGACCGGTTTGAGCACCTCCAGCACCCGCTCGCCGCTCTTGAGCGTCTTATACACACCAGAAAGCTTCAGCATGAGGGATATCGTCCTCCTGTGTAAGGATGGCCGCCCACGGCCCGGAAAAACTAGTAGAATGGTAGGGAGAAGAGATCGGGGGGAGCGAAGGTTGATGCGCCGTCATCCCATGTATCTGGTCATCCTTTTGGTCGCCGCACTCCTGATGCTGGGGACGGCTGGCTGCGGCAGGCGGCAAAAGCCAGACAACACCGCCCGGCAGCCGGCCCCGGCGCAGGCGGAGAAGGCCTCGACGGTCAAGACGCCGGATCCGAGCATCGATCGGACCGGCTGGCCGGTGATTGTCGCCTTCGGCGACAGCCTGACCGCCGGCCTGGGCGTGCCGGCAGAGCAGAACTACCCCAGCCAGCTCCAGGCCGAGCTGGATGAGCGGGGGTACAGGTACCGGGTGGTCAACGCCGGGATCTCCGGCGACCTGTCAGCCGGCGGGCTGAACCGGGTGGGGTCGGTCCTGGAGCACAACCCGGAGATCGTGATCCTGGAGCTGGGCGCCAACGACGGGCTGCAGGGCAAGTCGACCGCCCAGCTGAAGGAGAACCTGGCCGGGATCATCCGGCGGCTGCAGCAGGAGCAGGTGACCGTGGTGCTGGCGGGGATGCACGCCCCGCCTAACTACGGTCCTGAGTATACCCAGGCCTTCCACCAGGTCTACGTCGACCTGGCAAAAGAGTACAGCCTGCCCTTCATTCCCTTCATGCTGGCCAACGTGGGCGGGATCCCGGAGCTGAATCTGGCCGACGGCATCCACCCGACCCCCGAGGGCTATCAAATCGTGGTCCAGACGGTGCTGCAGACGCTGGAGCCGCTGCTGAAGAAGTAGGGAGGGTGCGGAGATTGGTCACGCTGCTGAAGACCGGCGAGGTGGCAGCCCGGAAGGGCTGCAGCAAGAAGGCGGTCATCCGGGGTTGCGAGCAGGGGAAGCTGAACCACGAGTACGACCCGGTCACCAACGAGTACTCCGTCTACGACGACGAGAGGCTGGCCGAGTGGCGGCCGCCGTCGCAGGGGTAGCCCGGTCCGACCGAAGAAGCCCGAGCTCCAGCAGGAGCCCGGGCTTTTGGCTTCACGGGGCCAGGGGGAGGGTAAAGCTGAAGGTCGATCCCCGGGAGAGCTCCGACACCACATGCACCTCGCCGCCCATCAGCTCCACCAGCTGCTTGGCGATGGCCAGGCCGAGGCCGCTTCCGGTGCCGGGGGAGAAGGTGCGGGCCCGGTCGACCTTGTAGAACCGGTCCCAGATCAGCGGCAGGCTTTCGGGCGGGATGCCGACACCGGTGTCACTCACGGTGATCCGGACCGCCCCCTCCTCGGCAGAGGCCTGCACCCGGATCAGCCCGCCGGCGGGGGTGAACCGGAGGGCGTTCTCCAGCAGGTTGGTCACCACCTGGGTGATCCGGTCGGCGTTGCCCATCACCACGGCGGCGGTGGGCTCGACGATCAGCCGCAGCCCGCTGGCGGCGCACCGGCTGGCGAAGCTGTCCTCGATATGGTGGAGGAGGGGGCCCAGCGGAACCGGCTCACAGAGCACCTCCAGCTCGCCCAGGTCCAGGCGGGTCAGGTCGACCACATCGTAGGAGAGCCGCCTGAGTCGGGCCATCTCCTCCAACAGCGCCCGCATGTACCGCCCCCGGGCCTCCTCCGGGATCACCCCGTCATGCAGCGCCTCCAGCGTGGCGGACATGGAGGCCAGCGGGCCCCGCAGCTCATGGGATACGTTGGCGATCAGGCTCTCCTGAAGCCGGCGGAACCGCTCCTGGGCCGTGATGTCGCTGATCACCGCCAGGGCTCCGAAGCGGCCCAGGTCGGAGTGCACCGGCGAGACGCGCGCCTCGAGGCAGAGGTCGCCCACCTCAAGGCGGGCCAGTACCGTTGTGCCGTTGGCACCGAGGGCCTCCTCCAGCGCGGCGACCAGCGGCTCCGGCAGGGCCAGCTCCCGGAAGGAGCGGAGCGCCAGCGATCCCTCCATCCCCAGCAGCCGGGCCGCGGCCTCGTTTTGCCAGATCACCTCGCCGGCGGCATCGACGGCGATCACCCCCTCGCTCACGTGGGCCACCAGGGTGGCCAGCTTCTGAGCGGGCTCCGCCTCCCGCTGCCGGCTCTCGATGGCAATGCGGGCCAGGTGGACGGCGGTCTGGGCCAGGGCCAGCGCCTCCGGCGCCGGCTCAACCCCCTCCTGACAGTAAAGCACCACCCGGCAGATGGGCTCGCCGGTGGGCCCCCTGACAACGCTCTCCCAGCAGGACTCGCCTTCGGGATGACGAGGGGTTTCAGCGCTCTCTGCCATGGGGAGGAGCACGCTGCAGCGGCTCCGGGGGCAGCCCTCCTCCACCAGACGCTCAATCAGCCGGAGCGTCTTTGGGAGGGGAGCTCCGACCGCAATGTGCTCCAGGATCGCCCGCTGCCGTTCCAGGGTCATCGACTGCCGGCGGAGATCCGCCTCCATCCGCTTCTGTTCGGTCACATCCACATGGGCCGCCACCGCCCCGATGATCGCCCCGGACTCATCCCGAAGGGGGACGGCCGAGGCGAGAATCGTGAGGCGCCGACCGTCAAAGGTCTCAATGTCGACCTCCTCGTTGGTGGGGCTCTCCCCGGTGGTGAGAGCCCGGGCCAGCACCGACTCCGCCGGGGTCACCGGGCTGCCGGTGGCATGCCACCAGGATCTGTACTGCTCGTATTCGGCGATGGACCGGGCCATGGGGGTGCCTCCCCAGATGCGGGTGGCCGCTTGGTTGACCTCGATCAGCCGACCGGCGGCATCGACCATGAGGACACCGACGGGGAGCAGCCCCAGTACGCTCTGGAGGCGGCGCCGCTCCAGCTCGCGCGCCATGGTCTCTGACCGGAGCGCCTCCTCGGCCTCCCGGCGGGCGGTGATCTCCCGCATGAAGGCCGCCAGTCCCGAGGCGAAGGGGTAGAGGTCGATCTCGAGCCACCGGTTCTCCGCCGGGTTGTGCTGCTCGAAGGAGATCGCTTTTCCCTGGGCCAGGGCGACCCGGGCCTTCTCGCCGAAGGGCGGGTCGGCCACCTCGGGGAAGACCTCGTGGGCCCGGCGGCCCAGCAGCGCATTGCGGGAGCGGCCCAGCATCGCCGCCGCATGCCGGTTGACGTAGGTCAACCGCCCTTCATGGTCCATGGTGAAGAAGCCATCGGTGGTCGCCTCCAGCACCAGGGCCAACTCCGCCGCCTTCCGCCTCAGCTCGGCCCGGGTGCGCCTCACCGTGCCTGCCAGGTGGCCGAACATGGCGGCGGCGGCGGAGAGCTCATCCGTACCCCACAGATCAGCGGCTGCGGCGCTCTCCCCTCCGGCGTAGGCCAGGGCCGCCTCCTGCAGGCTCCGTGCCGCACTGACGATGCGGGCCGCCAGCGCGCCCGCCGCCACCAGCGCCCCCAGGCTGACCCCGACCAGAAGAGTCAACTGGATCAGCGCCTGCTGGCGAGCGGGAGCCAGCACCTCAGCCACACGGTTGGTGGCCGCTATCACCCAGCCGACGCCTGGAACGGGGACGGCGGCGCCCATCCGCTCCTGCCCGTCGATCACGGCCAGGTAGGACCGGATGCGGGCCGGCTGGCCGGTGGCCAGCACCCGGTGCACCGGACCCTGCGGGTTGTCGATCCTCCGGCGCTCCAGCGGCAACTCCGCCTCGTCGGAGCCATACCAGTAGACGATCATCCCCTTGCTGTCCACGATCACCAGCCTGGCTGCCCCGGCCCGGTCAAAGGGGAGGACCCTCCCCAGGTCCGCGCTGTCGTAAGAGGTGGTGATGTAGCCCACCACGGCGCCATCCCGCAGGATCGCATTCGCCACCACGAAGAGGAGCTCCCGGCCGTCCGGGCTGAGCACCAGATCGGAGACCAGCTGCTCCTGGCCGTGCATCAGCCGCTCCACGTACTCCCGCTCGGAGAGATCCACCCCCTCGAGGCGGGGATCGGTGCTAACGAGCACGGTGCCGTCCACTCCCAGCCAGTCGACGGTTCGGATCAGCGGGGCGTCTGCCTTGCGATGCTCCAGCAGCCATCGAATCTCGGCCTCTCCCCCGCTCAGGCGGGCGGCGATCTGGGCCCCTGTAAACTGGTTGTGAGCCCACGCAGCTTCCAGGAAGCTGCTGACGGCGGTGCCGCCCAGCCTGGCCAGCTCTTCGCTGGCATGGAGCTCCTGCTCCACGCGGTACTCCATCCGGTCGTAGATGCTCCACAGGTGAAGCCCCGCCAGCGGGAGGAGCACCAGGCCTATCAGCAAGAGCAGGCGGGTGCGCACACTGAGGGGCGTGTAGAACCGGCCTATGGGTGAGGACATCGCTACCCCCTCCTCTACGGGGTCCACTCGTCTCTACTCTTATAGATTATTTAGAATGTACAAATATTCCTGCTCCCCGGTGGGCCGGATCCAGGGATGCGGAAAGATGGCCGCTGGACGGCCATCGAAGGATCCTCTATACTCGAAGGTAGCGCTTTCGAACTATATGCAAGGGGGTCTTTCGGGGGATGCTCTACCAGCTGCTGCGGTTTCTCCATATCTTCACCGCCATTGCGGCCATGGGTCCACACTTCGCATCGGTGATCCTGGTCCGTCACATGGCGAAGAAGCCGGAGTCGGTCCCCAGCCTGATGCCGATCCTGGGCAGGCTGATCAACTTCCCGAAGCATGGTGCGATGGCCATGCTGGTGACCGGCATCGCCATGGTGGCCGCTCACCCCGCTGGTTGGGGGATGTTCAAGGAACTCTGGTTGATGCTCTCCATGATCCTCTTCTTTGTGAACCTGATCTACGGCCGGGCGCAGGTGGAGCCGGCCGCCAAGCAGATCGGAGCGGCGATGGCCGCCGGTCCGGTCAAGGCGGAGGAGATGGCGCCGCTGACCAAGAAGCTGGACTCCCACTTCCTCGTGATGACGATCGTGCTTGTCCTGATCATCGTGCTGATGATCTACCGGCCGACCCTGTAAAACGCCCGACCCCCTCTCCGGCTGGAGAGGGGGTTTTTTGGTCAGGCAGGGAGATGGGGCGGTTATCTTCGCCACGGATTACACGGATTACACGGATAAATTTATAGAATAGGAAATAATAGGGCTTGTACCTCATTCATCTCCGGTGCTGGTGCGAAGCACCGCACCACAAATGAAAAGGACACCACCCCACATTGTTGTGATGTATTTTGTTTTATCCGTGTAACCACCA
>JBMONC010000047.1:7148-9760 GCA_049324875.1 Bacillota bacterium | reverse complement strand
GCCGGCCGGGCGGCCCAGTGGCCCAGCCAGCCCGCCGACGGCGGGTCCAGCGGCTCCCGCTCCAGGTTCGAGAGCAGGCCGATCGCATTCGCTTCGATCACCTTGCGATGGCTGCTCCTGCTGGGCGGATCATCCACCTCGACCCAGAGGAAGGGCATCGCCCGTATGTACTGACTCACCATCCGCTCCAGCTGCGCCTCGGCCTCCCGCACCGGGCCCTCCGGGGGCCGGTGGGTGCTCCCCCACTGAGCGGCTGCCGCCGCCGAGGCCAGGCCCCGGTTGACCAGGGCGGTGCCGACGTGCAGCCGGAAGATGGAGCCCCGGTGGTCTCCGCCGCCGCTGGAGACCCGGCCCCGGTGCTGGGCCAGGCGGCCCCAGAGCGTGGACTTCGACCCCTCGGATACGGCGTGGGTGCCCACCCGCACGATCCGGGGGGTCCTGCCGTCTGCCCGGAACTCACCGGGCTCGAAGAAGAAGTAGACACCCCTCCGGGGCAACCCCTGCCTCGCCTGCGGGTCTCCCAGCATCCGGGGGCCGCCCACCCGCTGGGCTAGCTCATCCATCAAAGCGTAGAGCCGGTCCAGATCCGCCTCTCTTCCCATCCACTCACTCCATCCGCAGAGGGAATGCTTTCTTCACACCGAAAGTATTTCTGCGTGACTCGTCACAATCCTACAACAGATGGGTGACAACTGTATGTCACCTAGCGGTATGTGGGTAGACTGTTTACCGGCGGCGGCCGGCGTTGGCTGGACCGCCACCCATCTGAGACGGAGGGATCCGTAATGCGGCGTGCCCTGCACCGACCCAGCGGCCAGCAGTACCTGGCCGAGCAGATCCCGGAGGGATGGAGCCGGCTCCCCCGGGGCGACTGGCGCTGCCCCAATCCGGCCTGCGGCGAGCCCTGCACCCACGTGCCGGCCACCGAGCAGCACAGGGCCTTCTTCAAGCACGTGCCGGGCGTGGCGGATATGGAGAGCTGCTTCTACTTCGCCGAGGAGACGCCCACCCAGCGGCAGCACGACTGCATCGATCTGCTGGAGCGGGACCTGGTCCGCCGCTACGGGCGCGATAAAATCCACCCGGAGGTCTGGGTGGACGGGATCAGCTATCCGCTTGACCTGCTGGTGGAGCGGCCGGACGGGGGGCGCTGGGGCTTCTGGTACGTCTCTCCCCGCCGGGCCAGCATGACGCTCAACCTGCTGAAGCAGGCGGCGGCCGCCGGGGTTCAGGTCTCCATCTTCACCCACGTGGAGGCCCGCAAGCCGGCGGAGCTCTTCCGGGCCAGGGAGCAGCAGGCCTTTCTGCTGGACCCCAACATCGGGCAGCTCCTCCAGTCCATCGATCACCGGCAGGTGGCCGGTCCGATCGAGCGCTGGGAGTTCAGCCCGGAGGGGGCGCTGATCCCGCCGCCGGAGCCCGCATCGCCCCCGGTTCAAGTCCCCCGGCCGGCCGCGAAGGATGCGCCTTCTCAGCCCTCCTTCCTCATCGACCGGGAGCCAGAGGCTGCCCCTGCCGCTCCCCGCGCGGCGCCGCCCCCGCCGTGGATCCGGCCGGCCGAGCCCACCCCGGTCAACTCCCGGGCGAGGAGCGTCTGGGCCGAGCTTGACCACGCCCGCCTGCCGGCTGATCTGGGCTGGATCATCCAGGCCTCCGCCTACGAGTGGGCGCCCCCGTTGCTCAGCTGGTTCCTGTCCAAGCCTCACCCGTTTCGCATCAGCCAGGCCTGCCAGTTCATCGCCCAGCGCTGGCGCCTCCACCCCTCCCTGACCAACCAGCACGACCTGGTCTTCCTCCGGGCGATGCACGCCTTCTGGGAACTGGTGGCGGAGCGGGGGCATGTCCGGATTGTGGTGCAGCCGGAACCCATCCACGTCTATCCGACCCGTCCCTCGGAGACGGGCTGATGGCTACCACAAAGGGGAGGAGAGCGGTATGTCACGAGGCCAGAAGCGGATTGCGCTGCTCAGCTGCACCAAATCGAAGACCCCCCACCCGGCGCCGGCCCGGGTGCTCTACAGCGCCTCACCGCTCTTCCGCAAGGCGCTGGCCTATGTGGAACCCACGGCGGATGCGGTCTACATCCTCTCGGCCCGCTACGGTCTGGTGGAGTTGGACCAGCCGCTGGAGCCTTACGAGCTGACACTCAAGCATCTCTCCCGCCGGGAGCGGCAGGAGTGGGCGGAGCGGGTGATGCGGCAGATCGCCGACCTCCATGGCCAGGACCTGCGGGGCTTCTCCTTCGCCTTCCACACGGGGGTCGAGTACCGGGCGGAGCTGGCCACCCTGCTGAAACGGGCGGGGGCCACCTGTACCTGCCCGGTGGAAGGGCTGCCGATCGGGGAGCGGCTCCAGTTCTATGGCAATCAGCCGATCAAGGTGATCGCTCCGGCAGAGCAGCCTGGACCGCTCACCCCACCTGCACCGGCGCCTGCCCCGGCCAAGGGGCCATCCAGCGGGTTTGGGGTGGTCTGGTCTCGGATTCTGGCCCACGCCGGGGAGGTCTTCCACCAGGTGCGAGGCGGCGAGTTCCGCTACCGGGTGACCGGGCAGGCGCTCCGCTTCGACCGGACCAACATGCCCCTGCCCTATGCCCACCTGGAGGAGGCCTT
>JBMONC010000047.1:3340-7048 GCA_049324875.1 Bacillota bacterium | reverse complement strand
ACCTGCAGAGAAGGAGCGTGGTCGTCAATGAGCAAGGGCGGGTTTCAGCTGGGTACCGGCTTCCCCCACGAGGGCTTCGTCCAGCAGGTGCTGGAGGAGCACTTCCGCAGGTCCGGCTTCGTGATCCGGCAGGCCGGCGATGCCGACCTGGACGCCTACCATCCGCAGTTGGGCAGCCGGTGGATCATCGAGGCGAAGGGCGAGACCTCATCCACCGGCCTGGACTTCCGCACCGGGCTGGGCCAGCTGCTGACCCGGATGGCGGACCCGGCGGTCCAGTACGGGCTGGCCGTGCCGGACACCCCCCGCTTCCGGACGCAGCTTCGCACCATCAGCCCGTGGGTGCGAAAGACGCTGCACCTGCACTGGGTGCTGGTCGGGCCGGATCGATCGGTCCGGATCTACCGAGCCCAGGATGAGGTCTGAGCGCGATGAAGGCCCTTCTGCCTGGTCGGCAGGAGGGCCTTCGGCGGTGGGGATACCAGCCGCGCAGGAGGGCTTTCCATGAAACTGGACCGCACCAACCGGATTCCCTGGCCTGTGATCCAGCTCTGCGCCGGGGCGCAGACCGTGACCGATGTAGGCGATGTGGGAGCTGTTGACCCAGCGAGAGCTGACCGAAATCGGCCCCGGCTACCAGTTCAGCCGGGACCCAGGCCTCACCCGCTGGCGCCTGCTGCTGGCCGTGCCGGTCTTGTGCTTCAGCGGGGGCGAGGTGCGCCAGGTGCCGGACGGGCCGGAGCTGCGGGGCTTGCTGGATCGGGCGCGGGAGCGGGCGGGGATGTAGGCTATCGGGGCTTGGTTGGACCCGGCTGCGGGGCCAAGCCTGGGCTCGGGCCTGGCTGGACCCGGCTGCGGGGCCAAGCCTGGGCTCGGGCTTGGCTGGGCCCGGCTGCGGGGCCAGGCTGGGGCTAGGGCTGCTCGGCCAGCCATGGACCCAGCTGGAACCCAGTTGGGCTCGAGCTGGGTTCCAGCTGGGGGTGATCTATGACTTTTTTCCGGCCTTCAGGCCCTGTCTGGATGGTACAATCTCATAGTTCATAGGAGAACTGCCCCAGTTTTGCCCCGCAAACCTGCAACTCCTGCCCAAAACCAGGCCTTCAAGCCGAAACTCAGGCCTGTAGGTCCTCATTCCACTTAGATCTGTGAGATTTTACGCAGCCAAGGGCTCCAGTCCGGACGAAAAATCTCACAGATCGACGCTCTGGCTGGAAGGCTGGCGCAAGGCTGGGCTCGGCTATTAGGCCAGACTGTGCTCGGACTACTGCGTCGGGCGTGGCTGAGGCTCCTGCGCAGGCGTGGCTCAGGCTGCTGCGCCCGGGGTAGCTCGGGCTGCTGCGCCGGCATGGCTCAGGCTGCTGCGTCGACATGGCTCAGGCTGCTGCGCCAGGCATGGCTCAGGCTCCTGCGCCAGGCATGGCTCGGGCTCCTGCGCCAGGCATGGCTCAGGCTGCTGCGCCGGGCGTGGCTCCGGGGCCGCTGTGCCACGCCAGGCTCAGGCTGCTGCGCCAGGCGTGACAGGAGGGCCAGACCAGGGCCGGGTCGCTACGCCAGCCATGGACCCAGCTGGAACCCAGTTGAGCTCGAGCGAGGTTTCAGCTGGGGGTGATCTGTGACTTTGTTCCGGCCTGCAGGCCCTGTCTGGATGGTAAAATCTCATAGTTCCCAGGGCAACGGCCCCAGTTCTGCCCTGCAATCGTGCAAATCATGCCCTGAACCAGGCCTTCAAGCCCCAACTCCCCCGCGGTCTGTGAGATTTTACGCAACCACGTACGCCAGACCGGGAGAAAAACCTCACAGACCAACAGGAATTTCCAACATCTGGATGGAATCCTGTGGCTGGAGGGGATTAAATCGGATGCAGACCGTTGTGATGGCTCCTGAGTCCTTGTTGCTCGACCGGGACCTGCTGGCCACGGCCAAACTGCTCTGGCTGCTGCTCCAGCTGGAACCGGAGGCCCGGAACCCCGGCCTGCTGGCAGCCAGGTCGGGCCTGAACCCCAAGACAGTGGCGCGCGGCCTGGCTCAGCTGGAGGGCCGGGCCTTCCCTGCGACCGGGCGCAAGGCCGGCATGCCGGCCCCTCTCCTGCTGGACCGCAGGCTGAGCAGCCGGGCCCGGCTGCTCTACGGCCTGCTACAGTTCACCCCTGGCTTCCGCCGGGAGGCCGGCCAGTGCACCCTGGCCTCCCTGACCCCACTCACCGGCTGGACCCGCAACCCGGTCCGATCCGCCATCGGGCTCCTGCAGGAGACCGGCTGGCTGGAACTCTCCCAGCGCAACTGCCACAGCCCGATCCGCTTCCACCTCCGCAATCCCGTAGCGGAGCGGCAGGAGCGAGCCACCAACATGGCCCGGCGGCGGCTGAAGAAGGCGGAGTTTAAGGGCGAGGCCATCATGCGGGAGTACCTCAGCCTCCTGATCGACAGCGACCAGTTTGAGGACAACGCCAGTCCCGGCTTCCTGGTCAACCCGTACACCGGGGAAGAGATGCAGTTTGACCGCTTCTACCCGCCCGATGTCGCCTTCGAGTTCAACGGCGCCCAGCACTTCGGCCCCACCGCCCGCTATCCCGACGAGGAGAAGGCCCGCCGGCAGATGGGCCGGGACTATATCAAGATGGGAATCTGCATCTCTCGGTCGATCAGGCTGGTGGTCCTGCTCGCCGAGGACCTCTCCCTCGATGGCATCCGGCGCAAGGTGGATGGCCTGCTGCCGCTGCGTGACCTGACCGGACAGGAGCGGCTGATCAACTACCTGGAGCGGGTTGCCCGCAACTACCGCAGCGAGGCGCGCAAGCAATCGGAGTAGCGATAACAGGCCCCGGGCAGGGAGATAACCCCCTGCCTGGGGCCTGACACATCTACTCCGCCTCGCTCACCGGGCAGATCTCGCCGTAGGGGCACCAGCTGCAGCCCCGCCGGCTGGGGGTCGGCCCCCACTGGCCGGCCTGGATCAGCGCCACCACCTGCTCCGCCGCCCGCAGCCGCTCCTGCAGCTCGGCCTCGTCGAACCGGACCCGCACCGTCACGTCGTGCTTGAGGAAGTACAGGGCCGCCGTCCGGACCTCGGGCAGGCCCAGCGCCTCGTGGCAGGCCTTCACGTAGAGCGGCAGCTGCAGCGACCGGCGGACCTCCTCCTCGCTGGGCAGGTGGTTGTAGGTCTTGAAGTCGACCACCTCCAGCGAGCCGTCGGGCCGGCGGTGGACCCGGTCGATGAAGCCCCGCACTACCGCCCCGCCCAGCCGGACGAAGAACTCCTGCTCGGAGGCGACTGGCCTGGTCTGGCCGTACTCGCTGGCCCAGAAGTTCCGCAGGGCCGTCTCCTCATCCACCGTGGGGGGATGGGGTTCGTCATCCTCCCGCGTCAGCTCGGTCGCCACCACCGGCGCCGATGCCCAGGAGCGGAACTCCTCCCAGCTGCCGCCGTTCTCACCCAGCCGCTCGATGGCGGCGTGGATCCGCACGCCCGCATCCGCCGCCGGGGCAGGCCGGCCGGGGAGGCGCAACAGGTACTGGAGGAAGAACCGGTAGGGGCAGTACTGGTAGGTGGAGAGGTGGCTGAAGCTCAGCACCTGCGGGAGACGGGGGCGGAAGGGGGCGGCGGGCTCCTCGGCGGGCAGGGGGCGGGCCGGGGCCTTCGAGACCAGGGCCTCCAGGCCCATGCCTGCAGCCGCCCCATCCAAGGCCCCAGCCTCATCCGAAGCCCCC
>JBMONC010000047.1:0-3240 GCA_049324875.1 Bacillota bacterium | reverse complement strand
GGGAACTCCAGCCCCTTGGCGGCGTGGACGGTCATCAGGCGGACCCCATCCTCCTCGTCGGAGAGGGGGACGCCCTCCGGGGTGTCGCCCAGCTCCTGCAGCTCCCGCAGGTAGGCGCAGAACTGGGCCAGGGGCGGGGTGGTGGAGGCGGGGTCGACCAGCAGCGCCGCCTGGGCAAAGAAGAACTCAGCCAGGGGGAGCAGCTGGTCGGCGTTCAGCCGGGCCTGCAGGCCCAGCGAGCTGGCGTGCAGCCGCAGCGCCGCCCGGATCGCCGCCTCGCAGCCCTCGGCGTGCTGGAGGCGGAAGAGCGGCCAGAACTCCTCCAGGAAGCGGGTCAGCGCCGCATCGCCAGCGGCCTGGCGAGCGACGGCGTCGATCAGTCGGTCGCCGTGCTGCCGCTGCCGGGCCAGCCGGGCGATCTCGTGGTCGGTCAGGCCGTAGCGGGGCAGGGAGAGGGCGACGCTGAGGGCGCCGTCGTCGTCCGGGGAGGCCAGCGCCTCCAGGTAGGTGATGAAGCGGGCCGTTTCCGGATCCTCGAAGAGGTCCATCCCGCCCACCACCACCACCGGGACCCCCGCCTCCAGCAGGGCGCTGTAGAGCGGGAGCTTGTGCCTGTTCAGCCGCACCAGGACGGCGATCTCCTTCCAGGCCACCCCCTGCTCGTGCAGGCGGCGCACCTCCTGCGCCAGCCAGCGGGCCTCGCTCTCCCAGTCGGGGAAGCGGCGGCCCTGGGGGATGGGCAGGTCGCCCTGTTCCCGGTCCGCCTCCAGCGGCTCCTGCTTGCCCCGCTGGTTCCGGGCGATGACGGCGTTGGCCGCCGCCAGGATCGCCGGGGTGGAGCGGTAGTTGATCACCATGGGGATCGTCCGGACGCCCTCGTAGGCCTCCTCGAACCGGAGGATGTTGGAGACGGCCGCCCCCCGCCAGGTGTAGATGGTCTGGTCGGGGTCGCCCACGATGGTCAGGTTCGCCCCGTCGCCGGCCAGCAGCTGGATGTACCGGCCCTGCAGGTGGTCGGTGTCCTGGTACTCATCCACCAGGAGGACGGGGTGCCGCTCCTGCACCTGCCGCCGCACCTCGGGCCGCTCCTCCAGCAGCTGGACCGCCAGGGCGATCAGGTCGTCGTAGTCCAGGGCGCCCTGCTCGGCCAGCAGCGCCCGGTAGCGGCGGTGCGCCTCCAGCAGCTCCCGGACCAGGTCGGCCTCCTCTTCCGGCACCTTGGCCAGCAGCGCCGCCTCATCCGCCAGGTAGGTGGCCTCGTGCCGGTGCCAGCGGAAGAAGTCCAGGGCGGTGGAGACGGCGGTATCCAGGCGGGCCAGGTCGAGGCGGGAGATCCCCAGCCGGTGGATGTGGCGGCGGGTGAAGAGCTTGACCGGGCCGGGGGTGAGGAGCACCGGCTCGGGCGGGAGGCCCAGCTCGGGGGCGAACTCCCGGACCAGGGCCAGGGCGTAGGCGTGGTAGGTCTCGATCCGGGGCTGCTCGCTGCCGGGGGGCAGCGCCTCGGCCACCTTGCGGCGCATGTCGGCGGTCGCCTTGGTGGTGAAGGTGAGCATCAGCAGCTGGCCGGGGGTGCAGGCGCCGGACTCGATCAGCCGGAGGATGCGGCGGACCAGGGTGGTGGTCTTGCCGCTGCCCGCACCGGCCAGGATCCGGAGCGGCCCGCTGCCGTGGGCGACGGCCGCCTCCTGGGCGGGGTTGGGGCGGAAGCGCTCAGTACCAGTCAAGCGGGCTCACCTCGCAGACGTGCCGGAATGGGCAGCGCTCGCACTTGTTCAGATCCTCAGTCCGGTCGAACCGGTTGGCCAGGATGCCCTCGATGATCTCATCCACCGACTGGCGGATGGCGGCCAGCGACTCGGCGGTATGGGCGGTGGCGATCGCCTGCTCGCCGGGGTCGAAGTCGGGCTGCAGGCCGTGGGGGAGCTCATCCTTCTCGTGGCGCAGGAAGATGTAGGCCACCCGGGCCCCGGGGTCGGCCTCGCCGCCGAAGCGGGCCAGGTAGTAGAGCCCCAGCTGGATCTTGGCCTGGGGGTTCTTGTCGGAGCCTCGGGTGATCCGCTTATTGACCACGCTGGAGCGCTTGCTGGTCTTGTAGTCGATGATCTCCAGGGCGCCGTCCGCCGCCTCGGCGATCAGGTCGTAGCGGCCGGTCACCCGGTGGGTGCGGCCGGCGCCGTCCACGTAGGGCGCCTCGAACCGCTCCTCCACCCCGAGGATGCGGCGCCAGCGGCCCCGGGCCCAGCGGTGGTAGCGCTCCAGGTAGTGCCAGCCCCGCTGGAGCAACTGGTGATACTGGGCGGGGCTCTGGCAGCGGGTCGGGTCCAGGGCGGCCTCCCACCAGGCCTGCAGCTCCTCGGCGGATGGCTGGACCCCGGCCATCAGCGCCCGGTTGTAGCGTTCCAGCGCCTTGTGGGCGGCGTCGCCGAAGGCCAGGGAGATGTTGTCCTCGTCGGGGAGGCGGAGCACCTGGGCGTAGTAGTAGCGCCGGGGGCACTCCTTGTAGGCCTCCAGGGCGGTGGCGGAGAGGCGGAGCACCTCGTCGCCGCGGAAGGGGCGGGGCTCCTCCTGCCGGCGGAGCGGGACCGCCCGGGGGTCGCGGCTCAGCAGGTTCACCGCCTGCGCCACCCGCTCGGGCTCGCCGGGCTCGGCCCCGGCGGCCACCTTCAGCAGGTAGCTGCGGGCGTCGGGCAGGGGGTCGGCCAGCCGGATCCGCTCGGGGGGCGGGGCCCCCAGCTCGGCTAGGAAGCGGGAGGGCTCGGCGGGCTCCTGGCCGTACTGCCGGGCCCGGGTCAGGATCAACTCCCGCTCGGCCCGGGTGAGGGCGACGTAGGCCAGCCGCCGCTCCTCCCGGATGTGCCGGGCCAGCCGCTCGGCGGGGCCCGGCGGGCTGGTGCGGGCGCCGTCCAGCCAGTCACGGATCGCCTCGGCGGTGTAGAAGACCGGGGCGCTGTCGACGGCGACGGGGAAGATCCCCTCCGCCAGCCCCACCAGGAAGACGGTGGGGAACTGGAGCCCCTTGGCGGCGTGGATGGTCATGATCGTCACCGCCTCGCCGGGCAGGGCGCCGTGGCCCTCGTCGGCGGTCAGCTCATCCAGGGTGGCGGCCCGGGCCGCCTGCTCCTGCAGGTGGCGGGCGGCGGTCAGCCGGGCCACATCCGCCGCGGTGGGGGTGAGGCTGAGCCGGAGGTGGCCCAGGAAGCGGAGCGCCTGGTAGACCTGGGTGGGCAGGTCGGCCTTGCC
>JBMONC010000046.1:0-88535 GCA_049324875.1 Bacillota bacterium | reverse complement strand
CGCATCGGAAGGCCGAGGGGGTCCCGTTCCTCCTCCTGGGGGAGCGCCGGCAGCCCGTTGGCGTGGGCCAGCCGGGCGGAGAGGGCGAGGACCATCGCATCGATCAGGTCATCGGCGGCGACCTGGCTTCGGCGGTGGCGGGTCAGCCCCTCCCCCAGGCGCTCCGCCGCATTCGCGGCATGGCGCGCCAAAATCGCCAGGCGGCGCTCCTGCCCCTGGCGGCCTTTCTTCTTCTCCAGCAGCGGCTCCCAGCCATTCAGGGCCCCGAAGCAGGCCTCCGGGTGGGACTCGTGGACCCAGGCCCGAAGGCCCGGGTTGGCCTGGAGCAGCCGGTCCGCCTCGGCGATCTTCCTGCAGATGCCGAAGGCCTGGGCGGAGATCCCCTTGCCGGTGGCTGCCCGGTTGAGGGCGTCGGCAGCCTCCCGGGTGGGGGCATAGACGGCGCTGCGAACCGGGACCCGGAAGAGGGTGGAGCCGCGACGGCCCAGCAGGCGGCGGGTCTGGAGGTCACAGGTCCGCTCGCCGCCCTGCTCCCGCAGCCCCATGGGGATATCGATCAGGAGCGCCCCGACCCCTTCGCAGGCCGCGACCACCTCCGCAAGCGTCTCGTGGAGGGTCAGCGGCGCAAACCGGCCGGTCTCATCCATCCAGGCGACCACCCAACCGGCCCTGCAGCCATCGGCACCGGCGAACCGCATCGGAACCGCCCCCTAGTCCGCCGCTGCCCCGGACGGCCGGTCGCACGGGCAGGCCTCCGCCAGCGGGCACCGGTTGCGCCCCACCGGCACGCACATGGGTGTGCCCGAGACCGGGTCCAGGGCGATCTGGCAGGGCAGGTTGAAGACCGCCCGGACCATCTCCTCGGTCACCACCTCGTGGGGGGCGCCCTGGGCGTAGATCCGGCCATCCTTGACCGCCACCAGGTGGTGGGCGTACCGGCAGGCCTGGTTCAGGTCGTGGAGGACCATCACGATGGTCCGCCCCTCCCGCTCATTCAGATCCCAGAGCAGGTCGAGGACATCGATCTGGTGGGCCATGTCCAGGTAGGTGGTCGGCTCATCCAGCAGGAGGATCTCCGACTCCTGGGCGAGCGCCATGGCGATCCAGGCCCGCTGCCGCTGACCGCCCGAGAGCGCCTCCAGCGGCCGCCCGGCCAGGGCGGTCATGTTGGTGGCGGCCAGCGCCTTCTCCACCGCCGCCTCATCCTCATCCCGCCACTGCCGCAGCCAGGACTGGTGCGGGTAGCGCCCCTGCGCCACCAGCTCCCGCACGGTCAGCCCCTCGGGCGCCACCGGCCCCTGCGGGAGGATGCCCACCTGCAGCGCCACCTTCTTGGTGGGCAGGGTGGCGATGGAGATCCCGTCGAGGCAGACGGCGCCGCCCCGCGGCTTCAGGAGCCGGGCCAGCGCCCGGAGCAGGGTCGACTTGCCGCAGCCGTTGCCGCCCACCAGGGCGGTGATCTTGCCCCGCGGGATGGTCAGGTCCAACTCCCGGATGATGGGATCGCCGTCATAGGCGAGGGTCAGCTGGCGTGCTTCCAGGGTGCTCATTGTTCTTCCTCCCCCTAGGCGTTGCGGGTCTGGTAGAGCAGGTAAATGAAGTACGGGGCGCCCACCAGGGCGGTGATCACGCCCGCCGGAATCTCAATCGGCGCAAAGACCACCCGGCCCAGCATGTCGGCGAAGACCACCAGCAGCCCGCCCACCAGGGCGGCGGTGGGCAGAAGGCCCGCCGCTGTGGGGCCGACCAGCCGCCGGCTGATGTGCGGCGCCATCAGGCCCACGAAGCCGATGGCGCCCGCCGTGGCCACCGCCGCCCCCGCCAGGGCGACGCTGGTCAGGAGCAGCACCCCCCGGTTAGCCTCCACCCGGCTGCCCAGCCCCCGGGCCACCTCATCGCCCAGCTGCAGGGCGTCCAGGTGGCGGGCCATGGCGAAGGCCAGCGGGAGGAAGAGCAGCAGCCACGGCAGCAGGGGCCGCAGGTGCTCCCAGGAGCGGGCGTAGACCGAGCCGGTCATCCAGACCATCGCCTGGCTGACCACCAGGACCCGGGCATGGGTCAGGATCACGGTGGTCAGCGCCGCTGCCACCGAGGCGATGCCGATGCCCACCAGCACCATCCGAATCGGTGAGGAGCCGCCCTTCCAGGCCAGAAGGTAGGTGAGCGCTGCGGCGAGGGCGGCGCCGGCGAAGGCGGAGACGGGGAGCGCCCAGAGCGGCGACTTGGGGTAGAGGGCGATCACCGCCACCGCCGCCAGGTTGGCGCCGCCGGTGATGCCGATCACGTCAGGGGAGGCGAGCGGGTTGCGGGCCATCCCCTGCAGGATCGCACCCGAGACGCCGAGGGCGGCCCCCACCAGGACGGCCACCAGGTTGCGTGGCAGCCGGAGCGTCTTGACGACGAAGTCGTACTCCCCGCTGCCCACGCCGAAGACCGTCTTCCAGACATCCAGCGGGGGGATCGGGTACTCGCCCATCATCATGTTGAGGGTGATCACGGCGGCGGTGGCCAGGGCGAGGCCCATCAGGATCGCCGGCACCTTCGGGTTGATGCGCCGGAGGGAGATCATGCCTGCCTCACCCCCCGCCGGGCGAGATAGATGAAGAAGGGAGCGCCGATCAAGGCGGTCATCACGCCCACCGCCACCTCCTCCGGCCGGATCACCAGCCGGGCGGCCACATCGGCCAGCAGGAGCAGCACCCCGCCCAGCACGGCGGCGAGCGGAAGGATCCAGCGGTAGTCGGTCCCGCCCATCGCCCGGGCGATGTGAGGCACCGCCAGGCCGATGAAGCCGATGGGCCCCGCCACCGCCACCGAGGCGCCCGCCAGCACCACCACGATGATTCCGGCGGCGGCCTTGACCCAGGCGGTGTTCTGACCAAGCCCCTTGGCCACATCCTCGCCGAGGCTGAGGGTGGTAATCTGCCCGGCCAGCAGGAGCGCCGTCAGCAGGCCGAAGGCGATGAAGGGGGAGACCTGCAGGAAGAGCGACATCTCCCGGCCCGCCACCGAGCCGGCCAGCCAGAAGCGCATCTCCTCCAGCGTCCGCTCGTTCAGTACCAGCAGCCCCTGGGTGAAGGAGGAGAGCAGGGCGGTCAGGGCTGCGCCGGCCACCGTCAGCTTCAGGGGGGTCAGCCCGCCACGGCCCAGGGAGCCCAGGGCGTAGACGGTGGCCGCCGCCGCAGCGGCACCGGCGAAGGCGAACCAGGCGTAAAGGCTGAGGGAGCCGCCGCCCAGCAGGAAGATCGCACTGACCACCGCCGCCGCCGCCCCGGCGTTGATGCCCACGATGCCCGGGGCCGCCAGCGGGTTGCGGGTCAGCGCCTGCATGATTGCCCCGGCCACCGCCAGGGAGGCGCCCACGCTGGCGGCGATCAGCGCCCGGGGCAGCCGGACCGTCAGGATGACGGCCTGGTCCGGTGATCCGTCATAGGCGATGAGGGCGCTGTAAATGGTTGGGAGGGAGATGTTCCGGGTGCCCACCAAAATGGAGAGCGCCATGGAGAGGAGGAGGAGCAGAAGGGACAGGGCCAGTCCGGTGACAGGAGAGCGTCGGATCCACACCACGCCGCCGACCTCCAGCTAGATGTATGAAAAATACTATCGTACTAGATTTCTACTCAAAAGGATCATCTGAGGAAACCCTGTTGACGAAGGGGCGATCTGCCTGCTACGATGCTTCTGTCGAAGAGAGTGAGAATCATTCTCAACATCGTAACGATACTCCTAAGATACCACAGGAAAGGGCGATTCGACAATGATCCAAAAGCATCGGTTTGGTCTTACTGGTCTGACCTGGGTTCTGGTGTTGACCCTCCTTGCCCTGACCGGCTGTGGCGGAGCCAAGCCCGCTGAGCAGCCCGCCGCCAAGGAGCCGGCCAAGGCTGCCGAGCAGCCGAAGCAGCCGGAGTTCCGCACCGTGAAGCACTTCCGGGGCGAGACCAAGGTGCCGGTCAACCCGCAGCGGATCGTCGTGCTCGACACCGGCGAGCTGGACTCCATGGTCGCCCTGGGTATCAAGCCCGTCGGCGCCGTGACCGTTTTCCAGGATGGCGAGTTCCAGGACTACCTCAAGGACAAGCTGGAGGGCGTCGCGAAGGTGGGCACCATCAACCAGCCCAACCTCGAGGCGATCGCCGCCCTGAAGCCCGACCTGATCATCTCCAGCGATCGGCGCCACAAGGCCATCTACGACAAGCTCTCCCAGATCGCCCCCACCGTCTTCACCGAGTCGGTCGGCGTCACCTGGAAGGAGAACTTCAGGCTGCACGCCGAGGCGGTGAACAAGGCTGCCGAGGCGGAGAAGATCATGGCCGCCTACGACAAGCGGATGGCCGAGTTCCGGCAGAAGATGGGTCCCAACCCGCCCACCGTCTCCATCATCCGGGGCCTGCCGGATCACGTCCGGATCTACATGAATGCCTCCTTCATCGGCACGGTCATGAAGGATGCCGGCCTGCCCCGCCCGCCGGTCCAGAACAAGGATGTCTTCATGGAGAAGGCCACCGAGGAGCGGATTCCCGACCTGGACGCTGACCTGATGTTCTACACCCAGTTCCGGGGCGCCGACGGCAAGGACACCCTGGTGGTCAAGCTGCAGCAGCACCCGCTCTGGTCCCAGCTGAACGTGGTGAAGAAGGGCCAGGTTTACGAGGTGCCGGACGACTACTGGATGATCGGCATCGGCATCACGGCGGCCAACAAGGTGCTGGACGATCTGTTCAAGCTCCTGGTCAAGTAGAGCGGACGGCAGGAGATCACCCTCCCAACGTCTAATATTTTCTATCAAGACATTCCGGTTCGGGGTTGGCCTCGAACCGGAATGGCCTCTCTGGCGAGGTGCCAATCCGTTCAAAGGAGGGTGACAGACCGTGCTGAACCAGAAGATGGAGGCGGCGCTCAACGAGCAGATCAAGGAGGAGCTCTCCTCCGCATACACATACCTGGGCATGGCGGCCTCTTGCGAGGCGAACAACTACCCCGGCATGGCTCACTGGCTGGAGGTTCAGGCACGGGAAGAGCTGGAGCACGCCATGAAGCTCTACCGGCACGTCAACGACCGGGGCGGCAAGGTGGCACTGAAGGCGCTGCCCGAGCCCCCGGCGCAGTATGATTCGCTGGTGGCGCTCTTCGAGAAGGTGCTGGCCCACGAGCAGAAGATCTCCGGGATGATCCACAACCTGTACGAGCTGGCGATGGCGGAGAAGGAGTACGCCAGCATTCCGGTGCTCCAGTGGTTCATCAATGAGCAGGTGGAGGAGGAGAAGTCCGCCTCCGATGTGCTCAACATGGTGAAGATGGCCGGTGGCGGCACGCAGGCGCTGATGCTGCTGGACCGCGAGCTGGCCAAGCGGCAGGCCGAAGCGTAGGGTGGGAGACGGGGCCCTTCGACCGATGAGATAACCGCAGCGATGGAACCGGCAGCCAGATGAGAAGCTTGGGGCGTGCAACTCCACCAGGGGTTCACGCCCCTTCCCGCGCACCACCGCCCGATAGATTGCTTCCGGAAGGAACTTTCTTAAAATGGTGGAATTGATCTAGTCGAGGTATTGCAGGCAAGGGGGTGATCGGTGGATGCCAAGTCTCTTCCCCCTGGTTGGCAGGGTCAGAGAGCTGGACGAGCTGAGGGAGCATGTCCGGGAGGCTGCAGCGGGGCGCGGCCGGCTGGTCCTGTTGGGCGGTGAGGCGGGCGGCGGCAAGACCGCCCTGCTGGAGAGCCTCCTCCGGGAGACCGGGGAGATGCCCTATGCGACCGGCCGCTGCCCGGGGCCGGGGGAGACCGCCCCCTTCGGCCCCTGGCAGGAGGTGGTGAGGCGCACCCAGCGGGAGCTGGGCCGCGACCCGCAGCCGCTGCCGCCGCCCTTTGGCCAGGCGCCCGGCTCCTGGAGCCCCCGGGAGGTGGCCGGTGCCCTGGTCGGCTGGCTGGGCGGCGAAGGGCGCCCCCTGCTGGTCGCCCTGGAGGACATCCACTGGGCCGATCCCGGCACGCTGGAGCTGCTCCGCCACCTGCCGGACCAGGTGGCCGACGGGCCGGTGCTGCTGATGGCCACCTACCGGAGCGATGAGCTGAACCGGCACCACCCGCTCTGGAGCCTGCTGCCCGATCTGCAGCGGGCCGGAGCCCACCGGGTGCTGCTGGAGCGGCTCAGTCCGGCCGACGTGGTCGAGATGATCTCGGCGGCGCTGCCGTCCAGGGCGGAGGTGGCGGGTCTGGCCCGCCAACTCCACCAGCGGACCGACGGCCACCCGCTCTTCCTGAAGGAGTTGGTGGCGGGCCTGGTCCGGACCGGTGGGGAGCTGGAGGCCGAGCTGCCGGAGACGGTGCAGCAGGCGATCGACCGGAAGCTGGACGGGCTCCGGCCCGGGGCCCGGGAGGTGCTGCAGGCGGCGGCGATCATCGGCGAGCTCTTTGACTATGACCTGCTGCAGCGGGTGGTGGAGCTGCCCGAGGAGGAACTGATCGGCGTGCTGGAGGAGGCGGTGGTCCACCGGGTGCTCCGGCCCCGGGGGGCCTCGGGCGAACTCTTCCAGTTCGACCACGCCCTGGTCCGGGAGGTGCTGGTGGGGCAGCTGCTCGGCCCCCGGCGCCGCCGCTGGCATGCCCGGGTGGCGGCGGCTCTGGAGGCCGTCCCCAACCCGGATGTAGAGGCGCTGGCGCTCCACCTGAGCCGGGCGGGCGACCCCCGGGCGGCCGACTACCTGCGGGCCGCGGCGGACCGGGCGCTGAAGCTGGGCGCCCTGGCCCAGGCGGCGCAGATGTGCGAGGAGGCGCTCGCCTTTCTGCCCGAGACCGACCCCCGGCGGGGGGAGCTGCTGCTGAAGCTGGGCTTCTGCCTGAAGCATGAGGACCGGGAGCGGGCCAAGGCCAGCTTCCAGGAGGCGCTCCGGACCGCCGAGGCGGCGGGCGACCTCCCCGCCGCCGTCTGGAGCCGCCACATGCTGGCGGTCTACGGCAGCGGCGACGAGGCGGAGCTCTCCACCGTGGTGAGCGCCCAGGAGGGGCTGCTGGCCGACCCCCGCTACCTCCGGCTGGAGGAGGAGATCTTCGGCCAGGTCAGCTCCATCCCGCGGGCCGCCGTCCGGCTGGTGATCTGGTACTCCCTGCGGGGGCGGGAGGAGGAGGCGGAGGCGCTGCTCCGGTCGCTGGAGGAGCGGGCCCACCCGGGGATCGCCCACGAGATCCTGGACGCCGCCCTCTTCGTCCAGCGCGCCACCCGCCGGCGACGCTCCACCGGCGAGCTGGTCTACCGGGCCATGGAGAGCGCCCTGGCCGCCCGGGACTACCGGGCCGCCGTCCGCTTCCTGATGAACCAGGTGAATAGCGGGCTGATCTCCGGCCAGCCCAAGGAGGTGGTGGATGAGGCCGCCCGCCGGCTCGCCGCCCTGGAGGCCGAGGCCTGGGAGCGGACCGGCTACCCCTACCACCCCGGCGGCTTCTCCGTCCTGGGCTTCTACCAGTTCGTGCGGGGGGACTGGACCGCCGCGGCGCGCAACCTGGTGGAGCACAACCGGCGCCACCCCGCCAACACCGGCCCGGAGCGCTTCTTTGCCGAGATGCTGCTGCTGGAGAGCGGCCGGCTGGAGGAGCTGCGATCCTTCCTCTCCACCCACGAGCCCTTCCAGCCCGATGATCTGCCTCCGGTCACCTCGGTGGAGGAGGGCTACCACGCCCTGCACGCCCTGCTCCACCTGGCCGGCGGCGACCTGGCGGCGGCCAGGGCCTGGCTGGAGGGCGCCAGCCACTGGCAGGAGCGGCTCGGCCACCGGGCCAGCAGGCCGATGGTGGAGCTGACCTGGGCCTGCTACCACCGGGCCGCCGGGGAGCCGGACGCCGCCCGGGAGGCGGCGGAGCGGGCCCTGGACATCGCTCTGCGGCAGAATAGCGCCGTCTGGATCGTGCAGGCCCGCCGCTTCCTGGCCGAACAGCTGGCGGGGGAGGGCCGGCGGGACGAGGCAGCCGGCCACCTGCAGGAGGCCCGAGCCATCACCGAGCGGGCGGGCTTCCCTTACTACGGGGCGCTGGTCCGGCTCTCGGCGGCCAAGGCCTTCCCCGAGCTGCCCGAGAGCCTTGCGGGGCTGGAGGAGGCCCGGCAGACTTTCGCCCAGCTGGGCGCAGCCCCCGCCCTGGCGGAAGCAGAGGAGCTGCTCCCCCGGCTCCGGGAGCGGAGCAGCAAGCCTGAAACGACCTCCGGCGCCGCCCTGCCCGGCGGTTTGACCGAGCGGGAGGCGGAGGTGGTCCGGCTGGTGGCCCAGGGGCTGACCGACAAGGAGATCGCAGCCCAGCTCTACATCTCCCCCCGCACGGTGGATGGCCACCTGCGGAACATCTTCAACAAAGTGGGGGTCTCCAACCGGGCCGCCCTCGCCTCCTTCGCTGCCCAGACCGGTCTGGTGAGGGCGGGGGAGTAGGGAGAACTCCCTGTTCCTCGGCAATGGGCCAATCGCGGGATGGAGGGAGCCGCCTTCCCTGGTAGCATGGGAACTGCACCGGCGGATACCCCGCCGGCAGAATCCCACAGGGAGGTTGGTCCCATGAAGTTCATGATCACCGGAAAGCCCAAGGCCGGCATCGCCATTCCACCGGAACAGGCGGTTCAGCTGGGGCAGGCCCAGCACCAGTTCGTCAAGGCGCAGCTGGAGAGCGGAGCCCTGGACGCCTTCTACAACGTGGTGCCCACCGGCGGCGTCGCCATTGCCAATGCCGATTCGGCCGAGGCAGTGATGGAGGCGATCGTCCGGTACCCCGGCTCCGCCCTGATGGAGTGGGATGTGAAGATGCTCTACACCCTCGAGGAGGGGTACCGGATCTTCCAGATCCGGCTCTCCCAGGCCCGGAACGGCTAGCTGGGCTCCCCGGCACCGGACCGAAGGGAGTTGGATGCGGATGAGCCTCCCACTGCCGCCGTGGAGCATCGCCCAGTTCGACCCGCGCTCCCCGGCCTTCGCCGCCGACCCTTACCCGTACTACGCAAGGCTGCGGGCCGCGGATCCGCTCCTCTACCTCCCCGCGGTAAGGAGGTGGTGGGTCACCTCCTACCCCCTGGCGGTGCAGGTGCTCCAGGACAGGCGGTTCGTCTGGCGGGCGACCGCAGAGCCCGGAGCGGACCTGCTGCCGGATCAGGCCCACCTCACCGGTCTCCCGGACAGCCCGATGGCCATGGATCCGCCCGACCATGCCCGCCTGCGGATGCTGGTCAGCAAGGCCTTAACCCCGCGGGTGATGGAGTCGCTCCGCTCGCAGATCGCCGCCGTTGCCGGCGAGCTGATCGACCGGGCGGAGCCCGCCGGAAGGATGGAGTTGATGGCCGACTTCGCCTTGCCCCTGCTGGACCGCCTCGCCGAGACAGCGGCTCAGCGCAGGGGGGAGCCGGGGCCGGGTTTCGGCGGCCAACTGATCCGGGCCGTGGAGGAGGGGCGGCCCCTGAGCGGGGGCGAACTGCCGGCCACCAGCCTTCTGCTGCTGGCGGCGGGGCGCCAGATCATCACCCACCTGCTGGGGACCGGGAGCCTGCTCCTGCTGCAGCACCCGGAGCAGCTGGCCCTGCTGCGCAGCCGGCCCGACCTGATCACCACGGCGATGGAGGAGCTGCTCCGGCTCGCCTCACCCCTGCAGCGCTTCGGCCTTCAGGCCACCGAGGACCTGGAGCTGGGCGGCCGGGCAATCCGGCAGGGGGAGCTGCTCTCGGTGGTGGTGGCGGCGGCCAATCGGGACCCGGCGGTCTTCCCGGAGCCCGACCGGCTGGATATCACCCGGAGCCCCAACCCGCACCTGGCCCTGGGGCGGGGGAACCACTTCTGCCTGGGCGCCCCGCTGGTCCGGCTGGCGGCGGAGATCGGCCTGTTGACCCTGCTGGAGCGGCTGCCGGGCCTGGCGCTGGACGGCGAGCCCCGCTGGCAGCCGAGCACAGTGGTCCGGGGGCTGCAGGCGCTGCCGGTCCGCTTCTGATTCCAGTGGACAAGCCCAAAGCCCGTGAGCAGACCGCTCACGGGCTTGTCTCCACCCTCCGCTCAGCGCACCGGGTTCTCCGGCCCGCGCCCGCGGAAGGCATCGATGAACTTCTCCGCCAGCTCCTTGTCCCACCGCTCCAGCCGGAGCATCTGCCGCCAGGCGGTCAGGACCACCTCCTCGGGCTGCTCCCGCGGCAGCACCACCACCCCGTCCCAGACACCCCGGTACATGGCGGCGTACTCCTTCAGCTGCTCCACCACACCCGCCGGGGTGTCCGCCGGGTCGTAGTACATGGCGATGAAGCCGTGCTCCAGCCCATGCACCACCTCGCCCGCCGGCTGCGGCTCGGCGTAGAAGCCCGGAGCGGTGGCCACCCCGTAGTGCGGCCCGCTGGTGGGCGGATCGGTCCTGTAAATGAGCGGGGTGCCCGAGGCCACGTGCTCCCGGCCTTCCTCCGGGAAGGTTTCCAGCCCCGGGATCCGCCGGGCCGGCGAGGCCCACTCCGACCAGCCCCACAGGGTGATAACCCCCACGGCGACCAGGCCCAGGAGCCAGAGGTACCCCTGCTGATTCCGTCTCCGATACCCTGGTTTGATACCCTTTCCCACGAAGCTTCCCCACCTCCGCCTTAGCTTACGAAAGATAATAAGCGAAGAAGCTGAGGACCGCCTGAGAGGAACCTAAGAATTCACCCATTCATAGGATCGGTTTGATCGGATTTGGTCAGGTCAAACCGCCGGGCATAGGCCTGAAAGTCGATGGTTCTGCCCGTCAGGCGGCTCTCTTCGGCGGCGAAAGCGAGCAGGTGGGTCTCGGCGGAGACCCGCGCCGGGGAGAGGTTCAGGGAGGGGTCCTTGGTCTGCACCTGCTGCACGAAGGCCCGCATCAGGGCGGTGTCGCCCCCGTTGTGGCCGCCGGGGAGGATCTCCGGGCGGACCACCGTCTGGCGCCCGTTGAAGTCGTTGATCTCGATCTCGTTCCGCTCCATCTGGATCCGCATCTCGCCGTGGGTGCCGAAGAGCTTGGCGGTGCGGGTGATCTCCCGGCTGAAGCCGACCATGGAGAAGGAGACGGTCAGCCCGCTCTGATAGGCCAGGTTGACCACCTGGTGGTCGACCACGTCGTTGTCGCAGTGGTAGACGCAGCGGCCGTAGGGCCCTTCCTGCAGCGCCCGCAGCCGCCCCTCCGGGCTCGGGTCGGCGGTGGCGGCCCAGACCACCCAGTCGGGGCCGTTGCCCATGTAGATCTTCAGGGCGCTGTAGGGGCAGTTCGGCTCCGCCGGGCAGCCGTCGGTGCAGCGGGCGGTCGCCCCGGGCGGGGCGTTCTCCGGCCGGAAGTGCATCAGCGAACCGAAGGAGGAGACCTGCAGGCATGGCTCCCCGACCAGCCAGTGGATCAGATCCAGGTCGTGGCAGGACTTGGCCAGGATCATGGGGCTGCTCTCGGCGGTCCTGCGCCAGTTGCCGCGGACGTAGGAGTGGGCCACGTGGTACCAGCCCACGTTCTCGGTCCACTGCACGGAGACCAGCCGGCCGATCACCCCCGAGTCCAGCAGCCGCTTCACCGCCTGCATGAAGGGGGTGTAGCGGAGCACGTGACAGACCATCAGGGTCCGGCCGTGGCGTTCAGCCGCCTCCGCAATGGCCGCCACCTCGGCGGGCTCGGGCGACATCGGCTTCTCCAGCAGCACGTCATAGCCCAGCTCCAGTGCCCGCAGGGCGGGGGCGGTGTGCATCCGGTCCTGGGTGGTGATGATCACCGCATCCACCGCGGGGCGGGCCTCCAGCAGCGCCTCCCAGGAGGGGTAGAGCCCCGACGGCTGGATCCGGTGCTTGGCGGCGTAAAGGCGGAGCCGTTCCTCATCCGGGTCGGCCACCGCCGTGACCGCACCGGCCTGTGGGTACCGCAGCAGGTAATCCCCGTAGGCCTGTCCTCGGCCTCCCGCACCCAGGACCGCAAATCTGAGTGGTGCCATACCGGTACCTTCCTCCTTCGGCTGCGGACAACCAAGATGATTCCTCCCGAGTATATACGTAGACCGTATCGAAATCATCAGGAAGGTGAGAACCCCCGCCAGGCTGGGCGCGTGGCGGGGGTTCGACGAAGTTGAGAGCGGTGGGCATCTCCCCGGAGTCTCCGACGATATGGCCGTTGCCCTGCACGTTCCTCGTGCTGCTGCCGAAGCCGATCAGCACGTTGGTGCCGATGCTCATGGCCGCCGAGCTTTCGATGCCGTTGACCCGCAGCTGCCAATTGACCTCCATGGGCCACCTCCTCTGCCCCAGCCGTATGCGGGCGCCCCTGGGTCGGCACTCGCATAGAGTGGCCCGGGGAGGTGGGAGCGGCAGGAGCCGGGCAGCCGGTCAACCCGGGCGGTGGGCGGAAACCGGGGCTGGCCGACGGGCTGAGCCGCCTGGGGGAGGGCGTGGAGAACCTGCGCCGGCAGCTGGCCGGCAAAAGCAGAACCCCCGTCCGTCCGCAGACGGACAGGGGCCCAAGGTCGCCGTCAGTCGAGAGCGTCGCGGAAGCGAAGCAGGTGATTGATCTGTTCCCGGCACCACTCGATGCCGAGGGTCTTCCCCAGGTGGACGCGCGCCTGGCCCGGGTCATCGGGATGGACCTTGTCCAGCTCCTTGAGCCGCTCTGTGTAGATGCCCTGCAAGGTGAGCAGGGTGTGGTAGCCCTCCTTGCGGCGCGCCTCCGCTTCACTCTTCCGGTCCTGCTCCTCCTGGAGCCGCTCCTCCACCACCTGGTCGATCAGCCCCTCCAGGAAGCGGTCCCGGTGAACCCTGGTCTGCACGTACTCATCAGACAGGTCCGGGATGGGCACCAACTCATGGTCGGCATGGTGGATCAGGAACTTCCCCAGGAAGAGATCGCTGTTGAGATAGGCGTTGAGCATGAGAGAGCGCTCGCCCTGAAAGTGTCCTCGCTTTGCCAGGAACCGGTGGAGCCCCGTCCACTCCCGGCACTGCCGGCAATAGAGAATCCAGTCCCGGTCAGCCAATTGCATACTTCGCCCCACCTCACTTTCTCTCGGGTCGGACAGCGATGGCTGTCCCTGTTACTCCCCATTATAGGCAGAGGGGCGGAGCGCTTTCCAATGGTCCCTGTGCAGCGCTAAGCGTGAGCGGATGAGTCTTGGCGAAAAATCTCGCGCTAGATTGCGCAGTTCTCGGCAGATTTCCGCTCCTGGGTTCTAGCTGCGGATGGCTGCGCTTGATTTGGCATCCGGGCCTGTTTTATCTTGATCTTGCTGTTAGCACTCGTGTTGGTAGAGTGCTAACAAGAATGATGGCAGGAGGGAAGCAGAGACATGATTGCTGTCGCAACGACCAACATCAAGCCGTTGGCTGACCGTGTCCTCGTCCGGCCGGTGGAGCGGGAGGAGCGCACCAAGGGTGGCATCCTGCTGCCGGACACCGCCAAGGAGAAGCCCCAGCTGGGCAAGGTCCTTGCGGTGGGTCCGGGCCGCCTGCTGGACAACGGACAGCGCCAACCCCTTGACGTGAAGGAAGGCGACACTGTCTTGTTCTCCAAGTATGCCGGCACCGAGCTGAAGGTGGACGGCGAAGAACTGCTGCTGATCAGCGATCGGGACATTCTGGCGATTGTGGAGGGGTAATGCGCGATGGCTGCGAAGCAGATGCTGTTTGACGAAGCCGCCCGGCGGGCGTTGGAGCGCGGCGTCGACACGCTGGCCAACACGGTGAAGGTTACCCTCGGTCCCAAGGGGCGGAATGTTGTACTGGATAAGAAGTTCGGGGCGCCGGCGGTCTCCAACGACGGTGTCTCGATTGCCAAGGAGATCGAGCTCTCGGATCCCTTTGAGAACATGGGCGCCCAGCTGGTCAAGGAGGTGGCCACCAAGACCAACGACGTGGCCGGCGACGGCACCACCACGGCGACCGTTCTCGCCCAGGCGATCGTCCGGGAGGGGCTGAAGAACGTCACCGGCGGCGCCAACCCGATGCTGATCAAGCGCGGCATCGAGAAGGCGGTGGAGGCGGCGGTGGCCGAGCTGAAGAAGAGCGCTGTCAAGGTGGAGAGCCGGAAGGCGATCGCCGAGGTGGGCGCCATTTCGGCCAACGACCCCGAGATCGGCAACCTGATCGCCGACGCCATGGAGAAGGTGGGCAAGGACGGCGTCATCACCGTTGAGGAGTCCAAGACGATGATGACCGCCCTGGAGACGGTCGAGGGCATGCAGTTTGACCGGGGCTACGTCTCGCCCTACATGGTGACGGACACCGAGAAGATGGAGGCCGTCCTGGAGGAGCCCTACATCCTCATCACCGACAAGAAGGTCTCCTCGGTTCAGGACCTGCTGCCGATCCTGGAGAAGGTGGTCCAGCGGGCCAAGCCGCTGCTGCTGATCGCCGAGGATGTGGAGGGCGAGGCGCTCGCCACCCTGGTGGTCAACAAGCTGCGCGGCACCCTGAAGGTGGCTGCCGTCAAGGCTCCGGGCTTCGGCGACCGCCGCAAGGCGATGCTGGAGGATATCGCCATCCTCACCGGCGGTAAGGTGATCACCGAGGAGCTGGGCCGCAAGCTCGACAGCGCCACCATCGAGGATCTGGGCCAGGCCCGCCTCGTCCGGATCGAGAAGGAGAAGACCACCATCGTCGAGGGCCGCGGCAACTCCGCCGACATCACCGCCCGCATCTCCGCCATCAAGCGGCAGATTGAGGAGACCACCAGCGACTACGACCGCGAGAAGCTGCAGGAGCGGCTGGCCAAGCTGGCCGGCGGCGTTGCGGTGATCAAGGTCGGCGCCGCCACCGAGGTGGAGCTGAAGGAGAAGAAGCTGCGGATTGAGGACGCCCTGAACGCCACCCGTGCGGCGGTGGAGGAGGGCATCGTCGCCGGCGGCGGTGTCGCCCTGCTCCAGGTCCAGCCGGTGCTGGCCGAGCTGGCCAAGAAGCTGGAGGGCGACGAGAAGGTCGGCGTGGAGATCATCGCCCGGGCGATTGAGGAGCCGATCCGCCAGATCGCTGCCAACGGCGGCGTCGAGGGCAGTGTGGTGGTGGAGCGGGTCAAAAACCTGCCCAAGGGCCATGGCTACAACGCCCTGACCGGCGCCTACGGCGATATGTTCGCCTGGGGCATCGTCGACCCGGCCAAGGTGACCCGGAGCGCCCTGCAGAACGCGGCCTCCATCGCCTCGCTGGTGCTGACCACCGAGGCGCTGGTGACCGAGAAGCCCGAGCCGAAGAAGGCTCCGGCCACGCCCGCTCCCGACTTCGACTAAGCGGGCGCGGCCGTCAATATAAGGCACCTGCCGACCTGGCAGGTGCCTGTTTTCATGCCGCCCGGAGGGGGATCGCAGAAGCTTGACGGAAGGGGCCGCCAGGTGGTAGTGTACAGAATAACTCAAAACGGAACAGCGATGGACGGCTCACGGAAGATGTGGCACCGCCACAACCGAAGGGGCAAGGAGGCAGGGCTACCCGACTGCCCTCCGAAACTCTCAGGTTTCACCGCAGGGTGAAAGTACCGGAGCCCGACGCACCTCTGGAGAGATCCGCCAGGCGGGCGCCGAAGGAGCAAGGCCTCATGGGCCGTCACTCTCAGGCAAAAGGACAGAGCAAAGGGGACAGCACTGCCTTTTCGGGGTAAGTGCTGTCCCCCTTTGCCTCTCCTCCGCCGGCCCGGCTCTCCGGGCCGGCTATTTCGTTTTGGATCAGACCGAGAAGGAGAAGGAGCGAACCCCATGAAGAGCACGCCCCTGTCCCACCGCGGCCTCATGTTGATTACCTGCCCCGATCAGCCCGGCATCATTGCAGCCGTATCCAGCTTTCT
Source organism: Bacillota bacterium (assembly GCA_049324875.1). Classification (GTDB taxonomy): domain Bacteria; phylum Bacillota; class Sulfobacillia; order Symbiobacteriales; family Symbiobacteriaceae; genus JAWLHU01. The sequence goes on along the minus strand of JBMONC010000046.1, from coordinate 72,784 downwards.
TGCTGCCCAGGGGGCCAACATCGTCCACTCCGACCAGCACTCGACGGACCACCGGCAGGGCCACTTCTTCATGCGGGTCGAGTTTGACCTGCCCGACCTGAGCCGCCGCGGGCCGGTGCTGGAGCAGGCGTTCCTGCCCGTGGCGGAGCGGTTTCAGATGGACTGGCGGCTCTCCTGCGCGGAGACGGCCAAGCGTATGGTGGTCTTCGTATCCCGTGAGGAGCACTGCCTGCTCGAACTGCTCTGGCAGTGGCGGGCGGGGGACTTCCGCGCGGAGATCGTCGGCGTGGTGAGCAACCACCCCGACCTGAAGCCCCACGCCGAGTCGATGGGGATTCCCTTTCACCACATCCCGGTGGCCAAGGAGAAGAAGGCGGAGGCAGAGGCGGCCCAACTGGCACTGCTGAACCGGGAGAAGGTGGACCTGGTGGTCCTTGCCCGCTACATGCAGATCATCTCGCCGAACTTCATCGCCCGGTACCCCAACCGGATCATCAACATCCACCACAGCTTCCTGCCGGCCTTTGTCGGGGCGAAGCCCTACGCTCAGGCGTACGAGCGGGGCGTGAAGCTGATCGGCGCAACGGCGCACTACGTCACGGCGGAGCTGGATGCCGGCCCGATCATCGAGCAGGATGTGCAGCGGGTCGACCACCGCAGCGACGTGGAGGAGCTGAAGCGGATCGGCCGCCACGTGGAACGGGTGGTGCTGGCGCGGGCAGTGGCCTGGCATCTGGAGGACCGGGTGCTGGTTCACGGCAACAAGACGGTCGTCTTTTCGTAGAGGCCGGTCAGCCCAGCAGAACCAGCGGAGAACCTGATACCGGGTCTGGCACCACCGCGCTGTCCACGCCGAAGACATCCTGCACCAGACCTGGCGACAGAACCTCCCCGGGGGCGCCTGCAGCCACGACCCGACCCTCCTTCATGACCACCAGATGGTCGGAGTAGCGGCTGGCCTGGCCCAGATCGTGCAGCACCATGATGATCGTCCGGCCCTCTGTCCGGTTCAGCTCCCTCACCAGGTCGAGCACCTCCACCTGGTGGGCGATGTCCAGAAAGCTGGTGGGCTCGTCCAGCAGCAGCACCGGCGTCTGCTGAGCGAGCGCCATGGCCAGCCAGACCCGCTGCCGCTGACCGCCGGACAGGGTCTCCACCGGGCGCCAGCGGAACTCCGCCACCCCTGCGGCGGCCATGGCCCGCTCCACCGCCGCCTCATCCGCAGGGCTCCACTGGCGGTACCATCGCTGGTAGGGATACCGGCCGGCCGCCACCAACTCCTCCACCAACACGCCGGGAGGGGCCACCGGCTCCTGGGTCAGCATGGCCAGTTGCTGCGCAAAGGCCCGATGAGACAGGGCGGTGGTGGGCCGGTCGTTCAGCAGCGCGAGGCCGCTGCTCATGGGCTGGAGGCGGGCCAGGGTCCGCAGCAGCGTCGACTTGCCGCAAGCGTTGGGCCCCACAATGGTGCTGACGCGGCCGGCCGGAAAGGCCACGGAGACGTCTTCCACCACGGGCCGGGAGCCGTACCCCGCCGAGACCTGTCGGGCCCGCAGCGCCGGGGGCTGCGCTGCCGGCGGCCCCTGGCGGGTGATCCTCACCCTGCCCTCGGGCACGCAGACCGGTGTCCGGAGCCCGGGATGCTGCACCACAGCGCATGAGACGCCGAAGACCTGTTCGATGACCGACGGCACCAGAATCTGCGCCGGAGCGCCCTCCGCGAGAATCGCTCCGTCCCGCATGGCCACGACGTAATCGCTCACCCGGGCAGCATCGTTCAGATCGTGCAGGACCTGGACGATGGTCCGCCCCTCCTCCCGGTTCAGCCGGCGGATCAACGCAAAGACCTCCTGCTGGTGGGCAATATCCAGGTAGGTGGTCGGTTCATCCAGCAGAAGAATCGGCGTCTCCTGGGCGAGCGCCATGGCGATCCATGCCCGCTGGCGCTGCCCGCCGGACAGCTCGTCCACCGGGCGTGTCCGCAGGCCCGTCATGCCGGTCAGCTCCAGGGCGCGCTCCACCGCCTCCCTGTCCCGCCGGTTCGGGGGTTGGAACATGGCCTGGTGGGGGTAGCGCCCCCGCCGCACCAACTCCTCGACGGTGATCGCCTCGGGCGCCGCCGACTGCTGGGCCAGCAGGCCCAGCTGCTTCGCCACCTCCTTGGTGGGCTGGCGGTGGATCGCCTGCCCGTCCAGCAGCACCGCGCCCCCTCGCGGGGTCATCAGCCGGGCCAGGGTCCGCAGCAGGGTGGACTTGCCGCATCCATTCGGGCCGATGATCGACGTGACAGCGCCCTCGGGGACCCGGAGGGTCAGGCCGGAGATGACGGCCTCGGAACCGCCATACGAAAGGGTCAGCCTATCAGCCAGCAGACGACTCATCCGCCTCACCTACATCCGTGCGTTGGTGCGATAGAGCATGAACAGGAAGTACGGGGCGCCCAGTGCAGCGGTCACCACGCCCACCGGCAGACTGACAGGCAGGGCATGCTGGCCTGCCAGGTCGGCCCCCACCAGCAGCACCCCGCCCAGCAGGCCGGAGAGCAGCAAGAGCCCGCCCGTCATGGGACCCGCCAGCATACGGGCCATGTGGGGCACGATGAAGGCCACAAAGCCGATCGGTCCCGCCACCGACACGGCGACACCGCTCAGGGCACAGCCGACGAGGATCAGCGCCAGGCGCGTCCGCTCCAGCGGCAGTCCCAGGCTGCGGGCCGTAAGGTCCCCGTACTGCAGCACGCGCAGCGGCCACATCAGCACAAGGCCAAGCGGCGTCAGAACGGCCAGTGCCAGCGACAGGACCTTGACGTCCGACCAGTCACTGCCTGTCAGCGTGCCTGCGGTCCAGAGCGTGGCCGCGGCCGCCTGGTCCACGGGGGACCGGACGATCAGCCAGGTGGTGCCGGCCATCAGCAGGGCGTTGACGCCGATCCCCACCAGAATCAGCCGTGTGCCCGAGATGCGGCCCCGCCACGAGAGCAGGTAGATCATGGCCGCCGCCCCCAGCGCCCCCGCAAAGGCCGCCGCGGGAAGCAGCGGGAACGGCTGCCGCGTGACAATCCAGAAGACGGCGGCCAGCGAGGCGCCTGCGTTGATGCCGATGATGTCCGGGGAGACCAGCGGGTTGCGCACCAACCCCTGAAAAATGGCGCCGGACATGGCCAGCATGGGACCGACCAGCACCGCCACCAGGAGTCGGGGCAGGCGGAGGTTCAGCACAATGAAAACGGCATCGGCGGAACCCCCACCGCGCAGGGCGCCGGTGATCTCCGCCAACGGAAGCCGGAAGCTGCCCAGGGTCAGGCCCCAGGCGCCCAGCAGGAGCAGGGCCGCCGCCGAGATGGCCACCAGGGCGAGAACCCGCAGGTTGAACCGAAAGGCCAGGCCGCCCACCTGAAGCAGGCGCAGGTTGGGCCGTCTGCCCGGCTGGGGTGGGGTTGCTCGGGTGGTCATCATAGGTCTGCCATCCGCCGTTGGCGCGCCAGGGCGATCAAGAACGGGGCGCCTACGAGTGCTGTCACAATACCCACCTGCAGTTCGGACGGGCGGGCGATGATCCGCCCGGCAATGTCGGCGGTCAGCAGGAGCAGCGGACCCAGCAGCACGCAGAAGGGCAGCACCCACCGGTAGTCAGGGCCGGTGAAGCTTCGCACCAGGTGGGGCACGGCCAGCCCCACGAAGGCGATGGGCCCGGCCGCCGCCACGGCTGCGCCGGCCATGAGTACCACCAGGAGGGCGGTCACGGCACGGACACGGCCGGTCTGCATGCCCAGGGTCCGGGCCACCTCCTCGCCCATGCTGAGGATGTTCAGCTGGTTGCTGAGCAGCAACATGCCGCCGATGCCCAGGGCCAGGAACGGCAGGACGGCGAAGAAGACGCCCATGTCCCGCCCGGCGAGGGAGCCGGCCAGCCAGAAGCGGACCACGTTCATGGTCTGCTTATCCATCAGCAACAGGGCGGTCAGCCAGGAGTTGAGCAGGGCAGATACAATGACGCCCGCCAGTGCCAGCTTCACCGGCGAGGCGCCCCCGGTGCCGACCGAGCCAATGGCGTATACGAGAGCGGCAGCGGCCAGGGCGCCCACGAAGGCGAACCAGACATACTGCATGGGCTGTGTCACGTGGCCGAAGTAGATGGCGGAGACCACCGCAAAGGCGGCGCCGCTGTTAACGCCCAGGAGCGAGGGCTCGGCCAGCGGGTTGCGGGTCATCGCCTGCATGGCCGCACCGGCCACGGCCATGGCGGCGCCCACCCCCAGGCCAATCACCGTGCGGGGGAGACGCAGTGTTCTCACCACGGTCTGCTCATAGGAATCCGGCGTGAAGTTGAACAGGGCGTTGATCGCATCGTCATGGGTAATGCCGATCGACCCGATCCGCAGGCTCAGCACGGCGATGCCAAGCAGGGCGATGGCAGCGAGCAGAAGCCCGGCAGGCCGTGCCACAGCCCCCAGGACAGCAGGCTGGCGTGCGGGCACGGGTTGGGTTAGATCCATGGGGAGAGCCCCCTTTCTGCGGACTCGCAATTCGCCAGGCACCGCTGGGCCGGAAGGGTTTCCCCTCCGGGCACCAGCGGTGCGGATGTGTACGGTGAGCGGTCTTACTGAACGATGTCCGGACGGGAGTTGCGGACCGTCTTGGCCAGATCTTCCAGGATTGCGGCGAAGCCCTTGTAGCTGTAGGAGGCCGTTGCGTGCCAGGCGCCTACCTGCTCCGCCTTCACCGCCGGGTGCAGCTTCCAGGTCGGGACCTTCTCGGCCAATTGCGCCGGAGGCGTCACGTGCGCCCGCACATCGTACATGATCAGGTCGGCCGGGTACCGCTGGGCCTGTTCCCAGCTCAAGGACTCGACAAACTGCTGTGGCTTCTCCGGAACGACGATCTCCAGACCCAACTGCTTGAAGTAGAGGAGGTCGGCATAGTAGGGCGGATTGGCGACCCAGAAAGTCTCCAGCGAGCCGGCGGCAAAGAGGACCTTCAGACCAGGCTTCTCAGCTACGGCGGCCTTCAGGTCGGCGCTGGCCTTCTCGAACCGCTTCCGCGCCGCGGCCACTTCGGGGGCGTTCAGGTCGGCGCCCAGAGCCTTGGCCAGCTCTTCGAACCGGGCCATGGGCTCGTTAATCGGGCGCTGGGCCACGTTGATGGCCACGATCGGAGCGATGGCTGCCACCTTGTCGGCCACGTCGGGCTTGATGTACCAGAGGTCCGGCGGCTGCCACATGGTGGTGACGATCAGGTCAGGCCGCAGGGAGGCCAGCTTCTCCAGATCCAGTTCGCCCCACTGCTCGCCGACGGAGGTGACCTTGCTCAGGTCCACGTTGCCGATTTCCGGGTCGTTGCTGCCGTTGGCCTGGCGCTGAGGGCCGAAGACGCCGATCACCTGGAAGCCCAGGTCCCACAGGGCAGCGGCTGCGTTGCTCTGGGCCACGACCCGCACCGGGCGCTGGGGCCGGGAGACCTTGGTACCCCGGTCATCGGTGAACTCCCACGGGCCGGTGCTGGCCGCCGCGGCCGTCTGGGTCGACTCCCTGGGAGCCGGCTGGGCGCCACCGCCGCACCCGGATAGAATCAGCATGGCTGCAAGGGTGGCGAGAAGGGACAGTACAGGCTTGCGCTTGAACATGAGCAACGAATCCTCCCTGGTGATAGTCAGCTTTCCATCAACAATGATACACCCATGTCACTCAGTTGAGAATGAGAACCATTTTCAATGACAGTATAGCGGTGCCCTTCCGGATGCGTCAATGGCACCTTCCGCCCGATTTGGATCATCCCTTTCACCCACCCTGGCGGGGCTCGTGCTCCGCCGGGAGGCCTGGACCCAAAGAGCAACACCCCCGCCACGTTGCGTGGAAAGGGCCCGTGTATGCCTCGCAGATGGATGCCGGGAGGCGCGGAGGCTCAGGACGCCGGCCCGGCGGACCGGGCAGGGGTCAGGCCTCCTTGAACTCCACTTCAAGTACCCGGTTGCCTTCCTGGATGATGTGGAGCCTGGGGGCGCCAGGGCAGCGGAGCGCCGTGCAGAACGTGGTGCGCAGAATGGCAACCTGCCAGGAAGGACCGGTGAACTCCAGGGCGTAAGGCTCCTCGCCACGCCAGACTCCCCGGACGGTGCACTCACGGGTGCAGAGGCGCCGCAGCACACAGGAGTCTGCCCTCCATTCGGACAGGCAGGTCAGTGATGCCGGTGACGAGTCCAGGAAGCCCTGCCAGACCTGCTCAAAGGAAAGGTACTCCATACAGACACCCGCCTCCACCAATCCCAGTTCTTCTTAATAGCGAATGATAATCATTCTCAACGACTTCATTATCAGACATGGGGCAGGTTCAGGCAAGAGCTGCGAGGCGCAATGAGGTCAAAATGATCCGAAAGGAGGGGGCACAAAGTATCGGGGGTCCCCAAGCCCTTCGGCCGATCCCCTGGCGCGCCCACCTGAATTCCCGGCTGAATGGAGTTGCGCCTCAGCGATCCTGTAGGAGGTCTTTCATGACCGCAAGGGCTTGGTTCAGTCGAGTAGACAGAAAGAGACCCCTGCCGCACCAGCGCAGCAGGGGTCGTTCTTACCGTCCGACGAACATCTGGGTGAACATCATGCCATACGAACCGCCCTGGGCGATGCCGATGCCCACGTGGGTGTACTTGGTGCTCAGGATGTTCGCCCGGTGCCCCGGGGAGTTCATGAGCCCCGTGTGGGCGCCGGTGACGCTGGAGTTTCCGGCGAGGTTCTCGCCGGCGGTCCTGTAGGAGACGCCGTAGCGCTTCATCATGTCGAAGGGGGAGCCGTAGGTGGGGGACTGGTGGCTGAAGTAGTTGTGCTTGATCATATCCTGGCTCTTCAGCCGGGCCAGCTGGGTCAGCTGCAGGTCGGCCTTGAGCGGGGCCAGACCGTTCTTCGCCCGCTCCTGGTTGACCAGGTTGAGCATCTGCTGCTCCGCAGCGGTCAGGCCGGCGGTGGTGGTGGTAGTAGGGGTGGTGGTTGCCGGGCTCTTCGGTGCCGTGGCGGTCGGGGCGGTCTTCGCCGTCGACGCCGTGGTGGTCCGGGGCGGGGTGGTGTAGGTCGGCTTGTAGGAGGTCGGGACGTAGGAGCAGCGGATTCCGTAGCTGGTGTAGCTGCAGCGCACCTGGTAGTAGTAAGCGGCGGAGGCCGGGGTGGCGAACGCCATGCTGCTGACGGCGACCAGGGCTGCAACGGCGAGGCTCTTCATCGTAAGGCTCAGCTTCTTCACGTGATCTCCTCCCTTTCGCTCTTCACGAAGGGCATCTGCGACAGGCCTTGATGGAGGAGATCGCCTCCTCCTGCGACGCTTACGGGGTTAGCTGACGGGCTCGGGCAGCAGGAGTTTCGCCCGGGCAGCCGCTGGGCCGGCTGCGCTTCGCCCCTTGGTGTGGTTCCCCCGTTTCCTTTCGGAACTCAGCGTGTGAGCAGCAGAGCCGCTTCGTTCCTGCAATGTAACCCGCGCAGCCGGACCTCGTCCATGCAATGAATATTCCATGGAAATCGCCGCTCCCAGCAACGGGGGCGGCGTCCTTCTTTTGTCCGTTATTCCACCAGCGAGAACCTGTCAGCCCAAAAGATACGGCAGGAGTTTGGTGAGGGTCGGTAGAATTTGCCAATTACTAACAGAATTTGGGTAAGGACCCTGCGCGGGATAGGGGGGATTGCATGAGACCGAGATATCTCCCGCCTTGGATCTGGGGCTTCTGTTGGGCCATGCTGCCCGCTGCCGTCACCTCGCTGGTGGTTGGCAGCCGGCTCGAGCCGACCCATGCCCTGGGTCAGTTTCATCGCCCGGGGAAGGCGGCCAGCATGAGCGCTCTCAGGACGAGTGAAGCGCTCCGGGCGGGGACTCACCTGCTGGATCTTGGCACCCTCGTCGAGGGGGACGAGGTCCACGCCGAAGTCCTGGTCGAGAACATCTGGCAGCGCAGCCTGGCGCTTCAGGTCGAGCTGCAGAACCTGCCGGGCTGGAGCGCATCGGCCGCCACTGCGGTCCTGGAGCCGGGGGGCTCCACGGTCCTGCAGATCGCGGGCACGGCGGGGCAGGCCGGTCCACTGAACGGGCTGATCCGCATCACATCCCTGGGGGATTTCCTGAGCCTGACGGTGGGGGTGACGGGGCAGATCGCCCCCAAGCCCGAGGAGGCCCCGGCCGCACCGCCGGAGGAGGCCCCGGCCGCACCACCCGAGGAGGCCCCGGCCGCACCGCCGGAGGAGGCCCCGGCCGCACCGCCAGGCGAGGTCCCGGACGAGCCCCGGAGCGCCGTGCCGGCCGACCCGGAGGCGGTCCCGGTGGACGCCCCCGAGGTGCCCAAGGGCGATCCTGAGGCTCCGCCCGATGCCAGCACCGGCGGGGGTGAGGGGGGAGCTGGGACCCAGGGGTCCGAGAAGGGGTAAAGAGGCCGTTTGAAGAGGGGGATGAGGATGAAGCGGTTGATGGGCATCGTGAACGGGGTGGTCTCCGCCCTGCTGGTGCTGCTGCTTCTGGGGGTTGGGTTTGTAGCCCTGACGGCGAAGGGATCGCCGGACGGCATTCCGACGTTCCGCGGCTACAAGGCGCTCTCGGTGATCAGCGGCTCCATGGAGCCGGCCATTCATACCGGCGATGTGATCATCATCCGGCCCGTGGCGCGGGCCGAGGAGGTCGCCGACGGCGACATCATCACCTACCGCACCAAGGAGAACCGCGACATGCTGATCACTCACCGGGTGATCGGCACGGTCAAGGTGAACGGCGCCCCGACCGCCTTCGTGACCAAAGGGGATGCCAACCAGTCGGAGGATCTCTCCACCGTCGCTTTCAGCCAGATCGTCGGCCGGTATCAGTTCCGGGTGCCTTACTTCGGCTACATCTCCAGCTTCATCCGCAAGCCGGCGGGGATTGTGACCGTGGTCATCATTCCGGGGCTCTTGCTGATCGGCATGGAGTTTCGCAAGATCTGGAAGGCGCTCTCCGAGGCAGAGGCAGCGAAGGCCGCCCAGCCCGAGGGAGAGGCCGGGAAGAGGGAGTAGCCACGCTCCCTTCCGTGACGCCCTGACACTCCCGGCTTCGGGTCCGGCTCCGCTCAACAAAGAGGACTGAGGAGGAATTCCCCAATGCTTGCCAAGCGCATTTCCCTGAGCCTGCTTGCGATCGCCATGGTCTCCCTGGTGGTCAGCGCCTCCAGCTTCGCCCTCTTCTCGGCCCAGTCCGGCAACGCTGACAACACCTTCACCGCCGGCACCGTCACCCTGGGTACGCCTGTGACCGACTTCATGGCGATCAACAACATCGCCCCGGGCGACGCCGGCACCCGCTCGTACTCCATCGAGTACACCGGCAGCCTCGACGCCTGGATCGGCATCAGCACCGCCTCGTCGGGCGACCTGTTCAGCTGCGACGGGGGCGGGAAGTTCAACGTCACCCTGAGTGACGGCGTCAACACCTACTCCAGCAACGCTGCGAATCAGGTGGTCGGCGTCTTCACCCCGGGCCAGGACCTGAACCTGACCATGAACTGGGCGCTGGACCTCGCCGCCGGCAACGACTGCCAGGGCGACGGCGCCTCGGTCTCGCTGATGGTCAAGGCTGTCCAGTACCGGCACAACGACAACGGCTCCGGCGGCCCCATCTCCTGGAACTAAGGGCCTTCCAGCCCCTGGTTCTCCTATCTAACGCCGCGACGGCGTCCCTGCCGGGGTACCACACCCCGGCGGGGCATCTGGGGGAGTCTCCATGAAGAAGAAGCTCTGGCTGGCGATAGGCTCCGGCCTCCTCGCCGCCACTCTCGGGCTGGGAGCCACCCTGGCGCTCTTCTCGGATGCCGAGACAGGCGCCCAGGACTGGACGGCGGGCCGCCTCTGCATCGATGCGCAGCGCAACGACGGCGAGGCGGTCCCCGGCCCGATGTTCTACGTCACTGCTGAACAGGGTGAGACCCCGGACGGCATCCCCGGCATGTTTCCCACCGGACTGTGGGCGCCGGGCGACAGCCACCAGCGCACCCTGACCGTCTCAAACCCCCCGTCCTGCAGCAGCATGCACGCCTGGCTCGACGCGCTGGAGGCCAGCCTCCAGCCGGGCAGTGATGCCATGCTGGCTGACAAGCTGTACGTGGAGGTCACCACACCGCAGGTGGGAACCGAGGTGAAGGTGGCCGAAGGGTGGCTCAGCGACTTCCTGGGTGGTGCGGTGCCGCTCCGGTATCCCGATGGAAGCCGCATCCCGCTCTACCTGGGCTCCAACCGGCACGTGAAGTTCCTGGTGACCTTCGATCTCACCGCGGACAACAGCTACCAGGGCACCGAACTGGTGGTTGACTTCACGGTCCATGCCGTGCAGATGAACAACAACCCGTAGCGTGATGTCAGGGCGTCACGAAAGGGAGCGTGCAGAATCGGAGGGAGGCCACCCGGCCTCCCTCCGTCTACTCATCCCCGATCGGTCGGGTCCACCACTCCGAGGCGATGGAGTACCCGGCAGCGGCCAGCATCGCCCGTTTGGGCAGGTCCAGGTGGCCGCAGACCACCACCGTCTGGACGGCGCCCCGCTCCGCGCCTGCGGCCTCGGCTGCCCGGAGCAGCGCCAGGCCGACCTGCTCCCAGTCCGCCCCGCTCGCCACGCAGTAGTCATCAATCCGGCAGGTGAGGCCGCCGGGGGCGTAGACCGGCGGCGAGGGGATCAGATCGGCGATGAGGAAGCCGTCCACCACCCCCCGCTCCTCGTGGACCAGGGCGATCACATTCGGCCGCTGGAGCAGGGCGGTGAAGAAGGGGGCCTGGACGGCGGCGGAGTCGGGCGCCTTGCGCCAGAACACGGGCTGGTACCGCTCGTACTCGGTCCGCTTCGCCTCGGACAGGGCGACCATGGCAGGGAGATCGGCGCTGGTGGCGGGGCGTATCATTCGGATCACTCCCTCGGGGTGGTGGGCAGCGCTTTCGGCAGGGATTGGCCGGCTGCTGCCGAAAACTCCTCAGGGACCATGAAGGAGGCACGTGAAGATGACCGAGAAGAGCCTGACACCGGCCCAGGTGGCGAAGTTGATCGATCACACCCTGCTGAAGCCGGAGGCGACCGAAGAGCAGATCCGCCGGCTCTGCGCCGAGGCCCGGGAGTACCAGTTCATGTCCGTCTGCGTCAACCCGCACTGGGTGCCGCTCTGCGCCGAACTGCTCCAGGGGAGCGGCGTCAAGGTCTGCACCGTGATCGGTTTTCCGCTGGGGGCCAACCGGAGCGAGATCAAGGCGGTGGAAGCGGAGGACGCCATCGCCCGCGGGGCCACCGAGGTCGACATGGTGATCAACATCGGGGCGCTCAAGTCGAAGCAGTACGATCGGGTGCTCAACGACATCAGGGCGGTGGTCGACGCCGCTGCCGGGAAGGCGCTGGTCAAGGTGATCATCGAGACCTGCCTGCTGACCGACGAGGAGAAGGTGAAGGCCTGCCAGCTGGCCAAGGAGGCCGGGGCGGACTTCGTCAAGACCTCCACCGGCTTCAGCACCGGCGGCGCCACGGTGGCCGATGTCGCCCTTATGCGCCGCACCGTCGGCCCTGAGATGGGCGTGAAGGCGTCGGGCGGCGTGCGGGACTACGCCGGCACCATCGCCATGGTGGAGGCGGGTGCCACCCGCATCGGCGCCAGCGCCGGCATCGCCATCGTCACCGGCGCCCGGCCCGAGGGCAGTGACAAGTACTGACAGCTACGGCCTCGGCCCTCTCAGGGGGGCCGAGGCCGCCTCTTTTCTCTCTTCGGGGGACCGCACCCGGTCCCCTCTGCATCAACCGACGACGACCCGGTTCTTGCCCGCCTCCTTGGCCCGGTAGAGCGCCTGATCCGCCCGTTTCACCCAGCTCTCCACCGTGTCGCCCCGGTGGTAGGGGGCCACCCCCAGGCTGATGGTGACCCGCCACAGCCGCTCCGCCAGCCGCTGGTGGACCGCATCCCTCAGCCGCTGGGCCAGCATGTTGGCCTGGCTGATGTCGGCCACCCGGGCGAGGACCACGAACTCATCCCCGCCCCACCGGCCGAAGCGGTCCGAGCCCCGCAGGGTCTGCGTGACCACCGCGGCCACCGTCTTCAGCACCTCATCACCGGTGTCATGGCCGTAGGTATCGTTCACTTCCTTGAAGCGATCCAGGTCGAACATGATCAGGATGGAGGGCTTCCCCGCACCATCTTCCGCCAGGGAGATCTCCTGGCGGATGATCGTGTACATGTGGCGCCGGTTGGCGATGCCCAGGAGCGGGTCGCTGTGCGCCAGGTCGGCCATGGAGCGGGCCAGGGAGTGGGTCCGCTCAAACTGCTCCCGCACCCGGCCATAGTAGGTCAGAAAGGTGATGAAGGCCGCGTTGGCCAGGTAGAGGTGGATCAGCGGCCGGATCAGGACCGGATCGGCGCCCGAGGTTCGGACCTTCACAAAGTACGTCAGGCCCAGGCCCAGGACCAACAGGTAAAGACCGACCGAGATCCAGGTGGCCCGCCGCGGCCCGAAGACCAGGAAGACCGCAATCAGGCAGACCGAGAACCACGGGCTGATGGAGGTGAAACGCTCCGCCAGATCGGTCTTGTAGAGGAAGAGAACCCCGTAGAAGAGGCTGAGCAGGGTTGCCAGGGCCCAGGTGAAGGTGGCTGCCTCAACGAAGCGGAGGCTCCGGCGCTTGCGCCAGAGCAGCAGCGCCAGGGCGAGGGGGATGAGAATCGCCGGGAGGGAGGCCGGTCTGGATGGGCTGCCGGCCGTCTGGTCCATCAACCAGTCGGCGAAGCCGCCCATCGAGATGATCGGCAGCATGACCAGGAAGAAGCGGCGCTTCAAGCCGTCGAAACGGTCATCTCGGTCCAGCGGCGTCACCCCCTTGGCGCGGGCCTCCATGGGATGGCATCTTGTATATGGTCATTATTTTACCAGTCTAGTTCTTTATAACACGAAGGAAAAAGGGAGCGCAATGGCGCTCCCGGGCGGAGACAGCGGATTTACAGGCATTGGCGCGCGCAGGCCATTGATTCCTGCATATGGCGTATTTTTCTGTACTGTTGCGCCTACCCAGCCCCTTTGCGCTGGATCGAGGTGACGGTCTGGGCCAGGAAGAGCAGCAGGGCGATCACGTTGAGCAGCGCCGACCACTGCCGGAGGAGGAGTGTTTCGGTCAGGCCACTGCCTACCCGAAGCAGGAGGGAGAGGTGGAGCAGGAGCAGGTGGGCGTAGAAGCGGGGGGTGAACCGCATGGTCACGCCCAGCACGGCCGGGAAGATGACCGGGGCATGGCCGAAGATCATGCTGAAGACGAAGCCGAGGAAGATGGCGTGGAGCACGGCGTCGTAAGGCCCCCCGAAGAGGAAGCCGTAGCCCATGGCCAGCCCGCCGGCCGCCAGGAGCCAGAGGTACCCCGAGAGCATGCAGGTGGCGATGAATCGGGTCAGCCCCGCCTGCCGGATGGTGCGCCACGCCACATCGTGGGTCAGCAGCCAGACAGCCACCGCCACCATGCCCGCCCCGGTCACCCGCCAGCCAGGGCCGTAGGCGAAGGGCACCAGCAGCAGGCCGGCCAGGAAGAGGCCGACGGCGACGGCGAAGGCCGCCACCCCGCGACGGGAGATGCGCAGCAGCCGGGAGAGCTCCAACCGCTCCCCCGCGATGGTCAGGATCAGGAAGCCCGCCCACCAGGGCGCCAGGGTGGAGATGGGCAGCCCGAAAAGCCAGAGGAGGTTGCCGCCCAGCCAGACCACCGCCCCCAGGGCCAGCACGTAGGTGAAGAGGGCGGGCTGGAGCCGGACCAGTTGGGCGAAGAGCAGGACCAGCAGGGCCGAGCCCAGGGTGATGGTCAGCGCCCCAACCCAGGCGGGCAGGCCGGCGATGATGGTGATCGCGCCCAGGGCGGTCAGGGCAGGGGCCAGATACATCCAGCGCCGGTTGAGGGCGACAGCCCGCTCCAGGCCGATCAGAGTACCGAGGAAGCCCGAGACCATCAGCGGACCGTGCCCGCCGGAAAGGGTGGGGGTGAGGGGCGGCAGGCTCCAGCCCATCCGGAGCAGGCCGGCCCACAGGGCCGCCAGGAGCGTGAAGATGGCGAAACCCAGCAGCGGAAACCGGCCGGGCGATGGGGATTCTCTCATGGCAATGCGCCTCCGTGGTGTGAGATTCATTCTCAGTATCCACGGCAGCCGTCGTTGGCGAAGTGACGGAACTCACACCGTCCGTGTGGGATGGGTCCGCAGCCGGGCCGGGCCGTGGTATGATGGAGGAAGTGATGCCGGAGGTGCAGCCGTGGCGCTCTACAATGCCGATGGAATTGTGATTCGGGTGCGCGACTTCGATGAGGCGGACAAGGTTGCGGTGATCCTGACCCGAGAGGAAGGGAAGATCCAGGCGGTGGCCAAGGGCGCACGCCGGCCCCGGAACCGCTTCGCCGCGGCGATGCAGCTCTTCACCCACGTCCGGGCCCAGCTCTTCCATGGCCGGAACATGGATACGCTGAGCCAGGTGGAGATCGTGGAGTCCTTCCGCCACCTGCGGGAGGACCTGGTCCGCATGGCTTATGCCACCTACGCCTGCGAGGTGATCGACGCCCTGGTGGCCGACCGGCAGAAGCACGAACCGCCCTTTCTGCTGCTCCTCACCAGCCTGCACCTCTTCAACGAGCCGGAGATGGCGCCCGAACCGATCCTGCGGGCCTACGAGCTGAAGCTCCTCTCCATGCTCGGCTTCCGCCCCAGCCTGGAGGCCTGCGTCAGCTGCGGCACCCGGGAGGTGGCGGCCGGCGGCGCCGTCCGCTTCGCGCCGGGGCTCGGCGGGGTGCTCTGCCCCACCTGTGCCAGCGAGGGGGAGGCGGTGCTCCGGATCTCCCGCGGCTCGCTGGAGACGATGAAGCACCTGCTGGACGGCGACATCCGCCGGGCGCATGTGGTCCGGCTGGCCGGGGAGACGGCCGCCGAGCTGGACCGGGTGCTGAGCGCCTACATCCTGATGCGGACCGAGAAGCGGCTGAAATCGAAGGAGTTCCTGGATACGCTCCGCTCGGTATAGAGCGGACCGTGGTTGTCGAGAATCCCTCCCAGGAGGGATTCTGTCATGTCGGGGAGCGTTCGTTTGGTGGAGCTGGGTGCGCGGGATGGCCTGGTGCGCGGGGAGTGCGGATCGTACCGCTGGGAGGCCCGCCTGGCGCGGGGGCCGGTCAGCTATGGGCTCCACCCGTCCACCCTGTACAAGGGGGAGGGGCGGATCGCCCGCCTGGTGCTTTACGAGCCGATCCCCGGAACCCGCCTGCAGCGGAAGGTGGCCGCCTACGACCGGGGCTGGCAGTTCGGGCGGCAGCAGCATATCCACCTGCTTCAGCGGGTGGTGCGCTACCTGGAGCAGCGCGCATAGCGGAACCCCCACCCGGGAGCCCGGGCGGGGGTTCTTCCTGTGCGCTTACCGAATCTGCGGGGAGATGGCGCCGGTGATGTTCGCCTGCGCCCCCTGGGTTATGCCCGGCGGGAAGGGGCCGCCCACCTGGGCGTTGGCCATCTCCATCTGCTCCCGGGCCGTCTGGATCATCTGCTGGCTGGAGGGGAGCGGCCGGTAGTAGCCCTTCTGCATCATCAGTTGGGCCAGCTGCTGCTGCTGCTGGAGGGTCTGCTGCAGCGCCTGGGTCAGCTGCTGCCGGATCTGCTGGTTGCTGGACTCCAGGATCGCGCTGGTCAGCTGCGCCGCCTCGTGCTTGCAGCAGACATCCAGCTCGGTCATCAGGTCGAAGTCGGAGATCTTGTTCGGCTGCTGGTTGATGCTCATCTGGCTTCCCCCTTACTGGAACTGGCGCGGCACCTGGCCGCCGATCTGCTGCTGCGCCCCGCCGGTGACGTTAGGGCCTCCCGCCGTGGCGTTCTGGAGCAGCGGGAGCATCTGCTGCAGGTCGCGCTGCTTCTGCTGGGCGAACTGCTGGCAGAGCTGCTTGAACTGGGTGTCGTTGGTCTCATTGGCGCAGTGGTTCAGGAACCGGACTCCCGCAATGCCGGTCCGCATGTGCTCCTGCAGGAAGAGCACCTCGGCGGCGGTCATCTGGGTCATGCTGGTCACTCCCTCTGATCAGATCGATCCGAAGGGTAGCATACCCAACGGAGAGCGGTTCTGCGCGGAAAGATCCGGTGCTGCTCTATGAGCAAATAGCGTGAATGCGAGCAGGTGGCGGCGGGGGCGAGGGCGAACTGCGCCAGGGGAAGGGAGGGGGAATTCCGGTGTCAAGCGACTGGCCTGACAAGCTCCGGGCTGAATCGGAGCGCTGGGTCCGCCAGGGACTGATCAGCGAGCAGCAGCGGGGGGCGATCCTGAGGCTCTACCCGGCCGATGCCGGTGCCGGGCGGGACCGCACGGTCATGATCTTCAGCATCCTCGGGAGCCTGCTGGTGGGAGCGGGCGTGATCCTTTACTTTGCGGCCAACTGGCCGCTGATTCCCGCCGGGGTGAAGGTGGCGGCGATCCTGGCTGCGACCCTCGGCAGCTACGCCGCGGGCTTCTACTTCCAGTACCGGCGCGGCGACTCGCCCCGCCTGGGGCAGGGGCTGATCTTCCTGGGCAGCCTGCTCTACGGAGCGGGCATCTGGCTGATCGCCCAGATCTTCCACCTGGACACCGACTTCCCCACCGGCTTTCTGGCCTGGGGCGGAGGGATCCTGCCGCTGGTCTGGGCGACGGGCTCCCGCCCGGTGCTCTACCTGGCCACAGCGCTGCTCACCGTCTGGACGGTGGGGGCGCAGACCGAGATGGGGCAACAGAACTACCTCTTCCCGCTGGTGATGCTGGGGGCGGTGCTGCCGCTGGCCCGGCGGACCGAGACCCGCCTGGCCGAGGCGGGGGTGCTGCTCAGCCTTCTCCTGTGGTTCCTGATCAACGTGGGCCGCACCGACCTGGACGGGGTCGGCGGCGCCCCCATGCTGGTGGTGGGGAGGCTGGCGCTGCTCTATGGCTCGGCGGTCTTCCTGGCGGGGCTGGCCCGCCTGGGCGACCGCAGGACCTACCTGGGCAGCGGCGGCTTTGTGGGGCTGGCCGGCGCCTACCTGCTCACCTTCAACGTGCCCCGCTGGGCCCCGCCGGTGGAGCATGAGCTGCCCTCGCTCTTTGCCGGGACCCCCTACACCGTGGCCGGCACGCTGATCCTGCTGGTCGGGGCGGTCGCGGCGGCGTGGCTGTACCGCCGCCGGGCGGAGGAGGGCTGGCGCTACCTGCTGCCCGCAGCCCTCGCACCGGTCGCGGCGGTGCTGCTGGCGGAGTGGCTGCCCGAGGTGGCCCGGATGGTTTTCTTCAACCTCTTCCTCCTGGGCGGCGTGGTGGGCCTGGTGGCGGTGGGCATCCAGCAGCGGACGGAGCTGCTGGTCAACCTGGGGTTGATCGCCTTCGCCGTCCACCTGATCACCCGCTACTTCGACCTCTTCTTCAGCGCCATGAACCGCTCGTTCTTCTTCATCTTCGGCGGCGTGCTCCTGCTGGCGGGTGGCTGGTTCCTGGAGCGGAACCGGCGGCGCTGGGTCGGCGACCTGAAGGGAGGTGCGGGGGATGAGCCGTAAATTCTGGGCCGCCGTGGCCCTGCAGATCCTGATCCTCCTGCTGATCATCGCCCTGCACAGCTTCACCCTGCTTACCGGCCGCCCGGTGCTGCTGAAGACCGCCCCCATCGACCCCTGGGATCCCTTCCGGGGGGAGTACGTGCGCCTGACCTACGAGATCTCCCGACTGGAGACCACCCTGCCCATGACCGGCTGGCCCTACGAGAGCGGGCAGCGGGTCTGGGTGACCCTCCGTCGGGGCGACCCCTTCTGGTCGGCTGTGGCGGTCTCCGACCGGCGGCCCGGGACCGGCCCGGATGAGGTGGCCGTGCGGGGCCGGATCCTCTGGACCGAACTGCCGGGGGAGGGGCGGCCCGGCCACATCAACCTGCGCTACGGCATCGAGCAGTTCTACGTGCCGGAGGGCCAGGGCAGGGAGCTGGAGGGGAAGGTCGTGGAGATGACGATCGAGGCGATGGTCGACAGCACCGGCCGGGCCGCCCTCCGGACCGTCTACCTGGAGGGGAAGCCGATCGAGTGGCGATAGCGCTTGACACCGGTGGGCGGATTTGCTAGAGTGCTCTCATAGCGAGGATCGGGAGGAGTACCCGAGAGGCTGCCTCAGCAGAGAGCCCCGCACTTCGGTGCAAGCGGGGCGGGGTGGGCGGCGGGGAAGGCGCCCGGGAGCGAAAACTGCATCACACAAGGTGGGCGCCCGCTGCGAGGCGGGGCCAATCAGGGTGGAACCGCGGGAGTATGCACAAGCTCTCGTCCCTGGCCATTACGCGATGGCCGGAGACGAGAGTTTTTATTGTAGTAGGGGGGAGGTAGAGCGCCACTACGGCGCAGCAAACTCCTCGGTGCTAAACTCGCAGTACCTCGGAGTTTGCTGCTTGCCCCCCTACACCCCCCACGCCTCCGCCTCAGAGACCAAGCGAGTCACGTTGGAAGGAGGATTGTCCCATGTACTTTCAGGACCTGGTGTTGACGCTGGACAAGTTCTGGGCCGAGAAGGGGTGCATCATCCAGACCCCCTACGACCTGGAGAAGGGCGCCGGTACCTTCAACCCGACCACCTTCTTCCGGGCGCTGGGCCCGGAGCCCTGGAACGTGGCCTACATCGAGCCCTGCCGGCGGCCGGCCGACGGGCGCTACGCCCAGAACCCCAACCGCATGCAGCACTACTTCCAGTACCAGGTGATCATGAAGCCCTCGCCGGAGAACATCCAGGAGATGTACCTGGAGATGCTGGAGACCATCGGCATCGACCCGAAGAAGCACGACATCCGCTTCGTGGAGGACAACTGGGAGGCGCCCTCCCAGGGCGCCTGGGGCCTTGGCTGGGAGGTCTGGTGCGACGGCATGGAGATCACCCAGTTCACCTACTTCCAGCAGGTGGGCGGCATCGAGTGCAAGCCGGTCTCGGTGGAGATCACCCTGGGGCTGGAGCGGCTCTGCTCCTACATCCAGGGCGTCGACAACGTCTGGGACATCATGTACAACAAGGACCTCCGCTACAGCGACGTCTTTGAGCGCTCGGAGTGGGAGCAGTCGGTCTACAACTTCGAGCAGTCCGACACCGAGATGCTCTTCCAGCTCTACGCGATGTACGAGAAGGAGGCCAAGCGGCTCCTGGAGCTGGAGCAGCCCCTGGTCTACCCGGCCTATGACTACATCCTCAAGTGCGCCCACACCTTCAACCTGCTGGACGCCCGGGGCGCCATCGCCGTGGCGGAGCGGCAGGGCTACATCCTCCGGGTGCGGAACATGTGCCGTACCGCCGCCAAGGCCTACATTGAGATGCGGGAGTCGCTGGGCTTCCCGCTGCTCAAGCCGTTGGAGGAGCGGCCCACCTGGGAGTCCCGCTTCGGGGCGAAGGGGAAGGCCGGCGTCGGCCCTGACCCCAAGGGCGCCGAATCCCACGCTGCGGAAGGGGGCAACTAGCCATGGCTGAGACGCGCAACCTCCTGCTGGAGATCGGCACCGAGGAGATCCCGGCCCGGTTCTGCGGGCCGGCCCTGGAGCAGTTGAAGCAGAACGCCGTCAAGGCGCTGACCGAGGCCCGCCTCGACTTCGCCCTGGTCGACGTCTTCGGCACCCCCCGCCGGCTGGTGCTCTACGTCAAGGACCTGGCCCTGATCCAGCGGGATGTGGAGATGGTGGCCAAGGGCCCCGCCAGGAAGGTCGCCTTCGACGCCGAGGGGAAGCCGACCATCCCCGCCCAGAAGTTCGCCCAGAGCCAGGGGGTGGCGGTGGAGGAGCTGGAGATCCGGGCCGACGAGAAGGGCGGGGAGTACATCTACGCCCGGAAGCTGGTGAAGGGCGAGTCGGTGGTCCGGGTCCTCCCGCCGCTGCTGGCCGCCCTGGTCACCTCCATCGACTGGCCCAAGTCGATGCGCTGGGCCGACCGGTCGATCCGCTACGCCCGGCCGATCAAGTGGATCCTCTGCATGCTCGGCGACCGGCGGGTCACCTTCGATGTAGATGGCATCGAGACGGTGGAGACCACCCTGGGCCACCGGGTGCTGGGCCCCGGCCAGCCGATCAAGGTGAAGGATGCCGACGACTACTTCCCCCAGGTCTCCAAGGGCTACGTGATGGTCGACCAGCAGATCCGCAAGCAGGTGATCTGGCAGCAGATCACCGCCGAGGCGGCCCGGGTGGGCGGCCACGTGGAGCGGGACGAAGACCTCCTGGAGGAGCTGACCTGGCTGGTGGAGCAGCCCACCGCCTTCACCGGCTCCTTCTCCCCCGAGTACCTGGATGTGCCGCCGGCGGTGCTGGTCACCACCATGAAGGAGAACCAGCGCTATTTCCCCGTCTACAAGGCTCCCGGCTCCGAGGAGCTGCTGCCCTACTTCATCGGGGTGCGCAACGGCGAGCAGGACCACATCGAGATCGTCCGGGCCGGCAACGAGAAGGTGCTGGCCGCCCGGTTCGCCGACGCCCGCTTCTTCTGGGAGGAGGACCGGAAGCGCTCCCTGGAGTCCTTTAACGCCAAGCTGAAGAACGTGGTCTTCCAGGAGAAGCTGGGGACCCAGTTCCAGCGGGTGGAGCGGCTGGTCAGCCTGGCCAGGGAGTACGCCCGGGAGCTGGGCCTCAGCCAGGCCGAGCAGGCCCAGGCCGCCCAGGCCGCCTGGCTCTGCAAGGCGGATCTGGCCACCAAGATGGTCTTTGAGTTCCCCGAGGTCCAGGGCTACATGGGCAAGCAGTACCTCCTGCGGGAGGGCGGCGACCCCGCCGTGGCCGAGGCGATCTACGAGCACTACCTGCCCCGGGGCGCCGGCGACGACCTGCCCCGGACCGGCCCCGGCATCGCCGTGGCGCTCTCCGACAAGCTGGACACCCTGGCCGGCTACTTCTCCATCGGCCTGATTCCCTCGGGCTCCCAGGACCCCTTCGCCCTCCGCCGGGCGGCCCAGGGCGTGGTCCAGACCATCGTGGAGAACCGGCTCTCCCTCGATCTGGCCAAGCTCTGCTCCCTGGCCCTGGACCGGTACAGTCTGACCTCCGAGGTGGCGCTGAAGGCGCTGAACGACCTGATGGAGTTCTTCCGGGCCCGGATCAAGGTGCTGCTGGAGCAGCGGGAGGTCCGCTACGACGTGATCGAGGCCGTGCTCGCCGCCGGCTACCGGGACGCCGCCGACGCCATGCGCCGGGCCGACGCCCTCTCCGCCATGCTCAAGGAGCCCGAGTTTGCCGCCGTCACCGGCGCCTTCAAGCGGATCACCAACCTGGCCGGCAAGGCGGCGGAGGCGACGGTGGAGACCGGGGACATCGACCCCGAGCTCTTCGAGGAGGCGGCCGAGCGGGAGCTCTACGGCGCCTTCGTGGAGCTGCGCCCCGACATGAAGCGGGCGCTGGAGGCCGGGGAGTACGAGTCCTTCTACCGGACCGCCACCAAGCTGAAGGCCCCGGTGGACGGTTTCCTGGACAACGTGCGGGTCAACGTGGAGAACGAGCGGGTGAAGGCCAACCGCTACAGCCTGCTCCAGGCGCTGGGCAGCCTGCTCTCCGCCCCCGCTGACCTCTCCAAGCTGGCCGGATAACCCTCACGCCCCCTCTGCTCGGTGGAGCAGGGGGGGCTTTGCGCATAGCGATAACGCTGGAGGCTCCACCGGAACCCCAGGATTTAGGAGGAGCCATAGGCCGCCCTGCCGAACGGTAAGGGAGGATGGGGAGAGGGGGGATCGCTGTGCACCGGGTCGGACGGCTGCTCCTGGTTTGCGCCCTCGGCCTTCTGCTGCCTGGCTGTCTTTACGAGCGAGCGGTATCCGAGTCGCGGTACACCCTGGGGGTGAAGCGCTGCTTTCAGGGGGAGTACGCCGGTCGGTTCCAGTTCACCCTGGTCCGGGAGTCGCACAAGCCCCGTGGGCTGGGCCGGTTCCCCGACGGCGGTACCCCCGTCGATGTCGCCGCCTACATCGAGGTGGCCCGGCTGGAGCAGAGCGGCGCCGCTGTGGTGGGCCGCTACGAGGTGCCTCTCTTTCGGAGGGGAGACCTCGGGAACCTGGAGGGAAACCAGGTGGAGTGCCGCGAGCCCAACGAGATGCACTACCGCGTGGAGAACGGCTATGGCGGCGACACCAAGGTGACCGAGGGGGTTCTGCGAATCCCACCTCGGAACTCGGCCTCCGCTCCGGACAGGCGTCCGTAAACGCGGGAGGAGGTAGCGCCTGTGCGGTGGATACGAGGGTTGCTCCTGCTGGGGGCCATCCACTGGGTGCTGACCGGATGCCTCTACGAGCCGAAGGTTTCGGCGTTTCGCCAACGGATCGGCTGGCCCGGGTCGGCGAGACCGAATCGACCGCCGTGGGGCGCATCGATCTGCCGCTCTTCCGCGAAGGCGACTTTGGAAACCTGGGGGAGCGGCGGTTTGAGTGCGAGGAGCCCAACCGCCTATGCTACCGCGTGGAGAACGGCTATGGTGATGAGATGAAGGTGACCGAGGGGGTTTTGCTGATCCCGCCTCGGTGACGGCTGGCGCTGCCAGCGAGTCTGTTCGGAGATGCCAGGAAACATAAGGGAATAGAACCAATCTCTCGTGCATCCGCATCAACGGGAGGTTGGTTCTTGTGTTGAAGAGACGAATCTCAAGGTTCCTGGCTCTCTCGCTGGCGGCGCTGCTCCTGGGGGCACAGACGCTGGCGGCACCTCGCCCCTTGGTCACCCCGGCAGCGCCGGTCCCATCCCCCAAGGCGCCGACGGGGGACCGGGCGGCCTCTGGGCCGCTGCTGGGCTCCCTCTCCTACGGGCCGGGCGACCGGGTGGCAGAGGTGGATGAGGAGTTCGTGGTAGACTCCGGCTACCCCCTGGACTACTACCTGTTCCGCGGCGACGGACCGATCCTGTTTGATATCGAGATCTCCCGGTACTTCGGTCCGGTGGATGGAGACGGCCACCTGCTCCACCCCGAGAACGTCCACAGCAACAACGGGATGGTCGACCTGACCCTCCGCCTCTGGGATGTGGATGAGGACTATGCGGGGGACGACATCGCCCCCGAGGTGGACAAGGTCTATGTGAACGGCACCTATGTGGGCACGCTCTCGGGGTGGAACGACCAGTGGTCCACCGTCACCCTCTCCGTGCCGGTCTCCACCCTGCGCTTCCCGCATCTGGATGAGCAGCGGACCGTGGTGCCCGCCTCCAACACGATCCGGATCGATATTGACACCGCCAATGTCGGGGTCTGTGAGTGCTGGGCGGTGGCGGTGGACTGGACCCGGCTGGTGCTCCGCGGAGTTCGGCCCGCCCTGCTGGTTCACGGATTTATCAGCGATGCCGGCACCTGGGATGCCTGGACGACGCCCACTGGCTTCGCCGATCAGGCCGGCCTGCCCGCCGAGGCCTTCAGCTTCCCCAACAACACCGGCTCCTGGGCCGTCCACATGAACGACGAGGCCGGCTGGGTGGCGGAGATGAAGGAGCGGCTGGGCGTGGAGAAGATCAACATCGTCGGCCACAGCAAGGGCGGTCTGGACAGCCGGGCCTACCTGGCCTTCCTGGCCGGCGACGACGTGGAAAACCTGATCATGCTGGGCACCCCCAACGGTGGCAGCCCCCTGGCCGACCTGCTGGAGGCGGTGGCGACCGAGGAGCCCACCCTGAACGGCCAGAGCCTGGAACCGGCCCTCTCGGAACTCTCGGAGGCCTACATGCAGAACATCTTCAACCTGCTGGTGGGCCGGAACCCCAAGACCGACTATTACACCGTCGCCGGGGACTGGATGTCGCTGATCAACGGCAACCCGCTGATCGACGGACGTGATGACGGCGTGGTCGCGGTGGCCAGTGTCGAGTGGCTCCCCTACACCCTCTCCCTGGGCCGCACCGGCAGCCGCCATGACCAGATGACCTCGGGCACGGCGGAGCGGGATCTGGCCTTGCCGGTCCTCCGGCAGGACGCCCTCACGGTCAACAGCCTGCCGGGCAATCCGTTAGTAACTACGAAGGTAGTTACTACCTCCGGTGCCAGCTCGCTCCAGCTGAGCCTGCTGGAGGGGCACCACCTGGCCGGGGGCAGCCAGAGCCACCCCGTCGCCCTGGAGGCGGGCTCTCCGGGGAGCATCGGGCTGATCTGGCTGGAAGGCTCGCCCAACATCACCCTCTTCGGTCCCGACGGCCAGGAGCTGACCGCCGGCGACCCGGGGGTGACGGTCACCGAGGAGCCGGTGTTGGAGTACAACACCCGGTTCTACCGGATCGAGAGCCCACAGGCCGGCGACTACCAGGTGGTGGTCAGCAGCCCGGATCCCCTCTCCTACGCCGTGGTGGCAGCCAGCCCGGAGAGCCCCCTCTCCGTCTCGGCGGAGCCCCGGCAGCCACTGCTTCTCCCCGGCGAGCCGGCCGTCCTGGAAGCCACCGTCACCGCCCCGGCGGGCAGCCCGCTCCTCGCTCAGGTGGAGGCCACGGTGAGGGCGCCCGACGGCAGCCTGACCGACCTGACCATCCACGACGACGGCACGGGGCCCGACCTGGTGGCCGGGGACCAAGTCTTCACCGGTGAGTACCTCCCGGGCCAGGCGGGCTATCACGTGGCGGTGGTGACCGCCGGTACCCCACAGCTCCAGCGGATCACCACTACCGGCTTCCTGGTGCTGAGCGGCGAGGACCGCTTCCTCCAGGTGGCCGGCCACCACGGCGTCGACGATGACGGCGACGGCCTCTTCGACCAGCTGGCGGTGACCCTCGACCTGACCAGCCAGGCCGGCGGCAGCTTCCTCTACTCCATGCGGCTCGAGGCCGACGGGCAGTCCATCGCCCAGGTGGGCGGGCCCCTCGCCCTGCCTCCGGGCAGCAGCCAACTCGCGCTCACCTTCGACGGCCAGAGCCTGGGCGAGTCGGGCTTCACCGGCGACCTGATCCTCAGCGGCACCCTGCTCCGGGGCGACGGCCAGATCGCCGATGTGCGGGTCCCGCTGGCGGTGCTGAGCGGCTACAGCGCGGAGCAGTTCGAGCACGCCCCGCTCCGGCTGCTGCCGGGGATCCAGGAGCAGGCGGTGGACGCGGACCAGGACGGCCAGTACGACGCCCTCCAGGTGATGGTCCCGGTGGAGGTGGAGGGGGGGACCTACCACTTCAACGCCCGGCTGGTGGACGGGAACCTGCAGGAGATCGCCTGGGCCGGCGGGAGCGCCACCCTGGTGGCCGGGGAGAACAGCCTCCTGCTCTCCTTCCCCGGGGAGGCGATCGGCGGCCACGGCGTGGACGGGCCGTACCACTTGCGGGACTTCTCCCTCTACGGCTCCGGCCATAGCCTGAGCCGGGTGGAGCTGCATACCACCCAGGCCTACGCCTTTACCCAGTTCGAGGGGGCGGCGCTCCAGGAGGGGGTCCATCTCCTCGACCCGCTCAACCCCGACCAGAGCGTCACCCTGCCTGCCGGGGAGGAGTTCCCCATCCGCTTCCGGTGGATGCTGGGCGGGCAGCCGACCCTGGACGAGTCAGTGACCATCCGCATCCGGGACGGGGCCAACCGGCTGGTGGCCGGCTACACCTACGGCTACGGGATCACCTACGACCCGGCCATCGGCGAGTACGTGCAGCCCTTCCTGCCGGCCCGCTACGGGCTGGAGGCCGGGGATGAGATCCGGGTCCTGATCTACTTCGGCGGCAAGTTGCAGGCCACCGCCCAGGTGAGCTTGAACTGACGGGCCGCAGGAGCACCCCCTGCGCGGCGCAGGGGGTGCTCCTTTCCATGTAAATGGCGGTCTGGACGGATTTGCGGTAGAATAAAGAGTCAGGTGAATACACGCCACAACCCCCTGCGGGAGGTGCCCTCCTTGTCCTTCTTCGAGCAGCTCAAAGACGCCACCGTCGGCTTCAGCGGGTACGCCCGGCTGGCGCGTGACCCCCGCGGCAGCTTTGGCTATATGGCCGTGCTCCTGGCCATCGTCATCGCCATCAACGGCTATATCAATCTGGTTCAGCTCCGGCGGGTGACGGCGGAACTGGCAAGGCAGGTCGCCACCTGGCCCGATTTCGGGGTGCGGAACGGCGAGTTCTTCTTCGACGGGCCCATGCCCTTCCGGGAGGTCGGTGCCGACGGTACCTTACTGGTGGTAGACACGACGGGACAGACCACACCCGAGGCCCTGGCAGAGCAACGGGCTGTCCTGATCACCCGGGAGAGGCTCTACCTGATGGAGCCGGGCGCCCAGCCCCGGGAGTTCCCCTTCTCCCAGCTGCAGAGCGACCTGGGCAAGCCCGAGCTGGAGCAGTTCCTCCGGTCCGGCCCCGGGCGGCTGCTGCCCTTCATCTATCTCTTCATCTATATCGCCCAGCTGGCCTTCAAGGCGGTGGATGCCGTCCTTCTGGCGCTGGTGGCCGTGCTGTACAGCCGGTCCATGGGCCGGCACCTCCCCTTTGAGCTGGGCTTCAAGCTGGCCCTCTACGCCATGAGCCTCCCGGTGATCATCCAGTGGGTCTGGGTCGACTTCCACTCCTGGATCCCGCTGCATCTGGCCTTCTGGTGGAGCCTGGCGACCATCTACCTGATCTTCGGGCTGAGAGCCTACTGGTTCAGCACCGACCCCGAGGGGCCGCTTCCAGGCTGACAGAATTCCCTGCGTCCCCCGGGGCGCAGGGCCTTTTGGCTCATGGTTCAGAGCGAAGAGGTCATTCGGTGTCACAATCGCAGGAAAAGTGACGCGACCGACCGAAGAGCATCATGATCGGAGGAAGGGAGGTCGCCGCCACAGGTGATAGAGATTCTCTTTAACTCCGATCGAAAACATCAGGGATGTCGAACGCCTTTGCCGTGGGCGGAGGGCAGGATTGGGCTGTCGCGAAGCGTATTTCCCACTGTGCATGGTGCAGCGACAGGTCTCCCTGCCCATGTGCGTTCCGGAACAAACAGGGAGGGCTGACATGGCCGAAAAGCCGGTTGTCTTTGTGGTTTCCGACTCGGTGGGTGAGACCGCTGATCTGGTGGCGCGAGCGGCGCTGTCCCAGTACGGGAACGCTGGTGTGGAGATCCGCCGCTATCCCATGGTCGACGACCCCACGGCACTCCGGGAGGTGGTGGATGCTGCCCGCCAGCAGCCGACCCTGATTGTCTATACCATTATTGTGCCGGAGGTGCGGCAGGAGCTTCGCCGCCTGACCGAGATGTGGAATATCCCCGCCGTGGATATCATGGGCCCGATGCTGGACGGCATGTCCCAGCTGCTCGGGGCTCCCCCCCGGCTGGAGCCCGGCATCATGCACCGGCTGGATGATGACTACTTCCGGCGGGTGGAGGCGGTTGAGTTCGCCGTCAAGTACGATGACGGCAAGGATCCCCGCGGCTTCCTCCGGGCCGACGTGGTGCTGGTGGGCGTCTCCCGCTCGTCAAAGACCCCGGTTTCCATGTACCTGGCCCACCGGCGGTTCAAGGTAGCCAATCTGCCCCTGGTGCCCGAGGTGAGCCTGCCCAAGGAGCTCTTCCTGGTCCCGCCCCACAAGGTGGTCGGCCTGCGGGTCTCGCCCGAGAAGCTCCACCAGATCCGGGAGGAGCGGGTCAAGACCATCGGTCTGCGGTCGGATGCCAACTACTCGAACCTGGAGCGTATCCTGTTGGAGTTGGAGTACGCCGAATCCGTCTTCAAGAAGGTTGGCTGCCCGGTGGTGGACGTGACCAACAAGGCGGTCGAGGAGACGGCGGTCAGGGTTTTGGAGATCATCAACCGAGGGGTGAAGTACGGTGACTAGAAAATCGGTCTACCTGTTCGAAGAAGGCCGGGCAGATATGAAGATGCTGCTCGGCGGCAAGGGCGCCAATCTTGCAGAGATGACGGTCATCGGTCTGCCCGTTCCGCCCGGGTTTACGATCACGACGGAGGTCTGCCGGGAGTACCAGTCCACCCATTCGCTCTCGCACGCCGTGGTGGAGCAGGTGGACGAGGCGCTGGCCAAGCTGGAAGCCAAGATGGGCAAGCGGTTTGGCGACCTCGACAACCCCCTGCTCGTCTCCGTCCGCTCGGGCGCCCCGGTCTCCATGCCGGGCATGATGGACACCATCCTCAACCTCGGTTTGAACGATCAGACCGTCCTGGCGGTGGCCAGGAACACCAACAACGAGCGCTTCGCCTGGGACTCCTACCGCCGCTTCATTCAAATGTTCTCCAACGTGGTGCTGGGCGTCAGCCTGCACAACTTCGAGAAGATCCTGGAGCAGCACAAGCACCGGCTGGGCTTCAAGCTGGACACCGACCTGCAGGCCGAGCACCTGAAGGCGCTGGTGCCCGAGTACAAGGCGCTGGTGGAGAAGATGCACGGCAAGCCCTTCCCGCAGGACCCGCGGGAGCAGCTCTTCCTGGCGATCAACGCCGTCTTCGAGTCCTGGGATAACCCCCGCGCCAAGGTCTACCGGAAGATCAACAAGATCCCCGATGAGCTGGGCACCGCCGTCAACGTGCAGGCGATGGCCTTCGGCAACATGGGCAACGACTCCGCCACCGGCGTCGTCTTCACCCGCAACCCGAACAGCGGCGCCAAGGAGTTCTACGGCGAGTACCTGCCCAACGCCCAGGGCGAGGACGTGGTGGCGGGCATTCGGACCCCCTACCCGGTCTCCCACCTGAAGGAGTCCATGCCCGAGTCCTACCAGCAGCTCTTCGACCTGTGCGAACTGCTGGAGAAGCACTACGGCGACATGCAGGACATCGAGTTCACCATCGAGCGGGGCAAGCTCTTCATGCTCCAGTGCCGCTCGGGCAAGCGGACCCCCATCGCCTCCATCAAGATCGCCGTCGACCTGGTCAAGGAGGGCAAGATCTCCAAGGAGCAGGCGGTGCTGCGGATCGAGCCCGGCGCCATCGACAAGATTCTCCACCCGGCCATCGACCCGAAGGCGAAGCTGGATATTCTCGCCACCGGCCTGGCCGCCTCGCCGGGCGCCGCCTCCGGCATCTGCGTCTTCGACCCCGACAAGGCGGCGAAGCTGGCGGGCGAGGGGCAGAAGGTGATCATGGTCCGGCCGGAGACCTCGCCGGACGACATCCACGGCATGGTGGTCGCCCAGGGCATCCTCACCTCCCGGGGCGGCATGACCTCCCACGCCGCCATCGTCTCCCGCGGCATGGGCAAGCCCTGCGTCGTGGGCTGCGAGGCGGTCCGGATCGACCTGGAGGCCGGCTTCTTCATGGTGGGCAACCGGAAGGTGACCGAGGGGGAGGTCATCTCCATCGACGGCGCCACCGGCAACGTGATCTACGGGGCGGTCCCGGTGATCGATCCGGAGCTGTCGCCCGAGTTCAAGCAGCTCCTGGAGTGGGCCGACGAGATCAAGAGCCTGGGCGTCCGGGCCAACGCCGACAACCCGCAGGATGCCGCCAAGGCCCGGGAGTTCGGCGCCACCGGCATCGGCCTCTGCCGCACGGAGCACATGTTCGGCCAGGGCGGCCACCATCCCGAGCGGATGGAGGTGGCCCGGGAGATGATCCTGGCCGAGACCCTGGAGGAGCGGATGGAGGCCCTCGCCAAGCTGCAGGTGATGCAGCGGGAGGACTTCTACGGCATCTTCAAGGCGATGGATCCCTACCCGGTCACCATCCGCCTGCTGGACCCGCCCCTGCACGAGTTCCTTCCCGGCGAGGAGGACCTGGCGATCGAGGTCGCCCTCCTGCGGGAGAAGGGGGAGAACAGCCGGGAGCTGCACCAGAAGGAGCACCTGCTCCGCAAGGTCCGGACGCTCTCGGAGGTCAACCCGATGCTTGGCTTCCGGGGCTGCCGCCTGGGCATGATCTACCCCGAGATCTACGAGATGCAGATCCGGGCGATCTTCGAGGCCGCCGCACTCTGCCTCAAGGAGGGCCTGAAGACCGAGCCCGAGATCATGCACCCGCTGGTGGGCCATGTGAACGAGCTGAAGTACCTCAAGGAGATGACCGACCGCATCGCCGCCGAGGTGATGGAGCGGGAGGGCGTCCAGATCACCTACCTGGCCGGCACCATGATCGAGGTGCCGCGCGCCGCCCTGACGGCGGACGAGATCGCCGAGTACGCCCAGTTCTTCTCCTTCGGCACCAACGACCTGACCCAGACCACCTTCGGCTACTCGCGTGACGACGCCGAGGGCAAGTTCCTGGCCCAGTACGTGGAGAAGAAGGTGCTGCCCGAGAACCCGTTCGTCACCCTGGACCGCAAGGGCGTGGGCAAGCTGGTCGACATGGCCTGCCAGCTGGGCAGGCAGGTGCGGCCTGAGATCAAGCTCGGCATCTGCGGCGAGCACGGCGGCGACCCCGCCTCCATCGAGTTCTGCCACCAGATCGGCCTGAGCTACGTCTCCTGCTCGCCCTACCGGGTCCCCGTGGCCCGCATCGCCGCGGCCCAGGCAGCGGCCAAGGCGAAGGGCCAGAAGGCGACCGCCAGCACCGTGTAGCCACGCACATAGCGCGACAGAGGCCCGCCCCCCAAACCGGGGGGCGGGCCCTCTTTTCGCCGCTGCAAGAATACGTTCTTTGACACAATAGTTTTCGCTGTGGTACATTAGTATAGCAAAAATTCTAAGTTGACATTATACATTGAGTTCCAACAAAAAATAACGAAATCTGTTTATTTCGCCAGCCGCACGTTTCGGGAGGGTGAATTCTATGGAGCCAACCCTTCAGCTCCGAGTGGTTCAGAAGGCCGATGAGCCCTTTCTCTACGAACTCTACGCCAGCACCCGGCAGGCGGAGGTGGATGGTTGGGGATGGACACCGGCTCAGCAGGAGGGCTTCCTGCGAATGCAGTTCCAGGCCCGGAGCCGCTCCTATGCCTGGCAGTTTCCCGGGGCGGATCAGCGCGTGCTCTGGCTGGGGGAGGAGCGGATCGGCCAGCTGCTGGTGGAGCGAACAGACCGGGAGATCCGGCTCATCGACATTGCGCTGCTGCCCGCCCACCAGGGCCGGGGGATCGGTGCGGGGCTGATCCGGGCGCTCCAGCAGGAGGCGCAGCAGAGCGGCCGGCCGCTCCGGCTCAGTGTGGTGCCAACCAACCCGGCCCGGCTGCTTTACGAGCGGCTCGGCTTCACCACCGTGGCGGATGACGGCCTCTACCGGGCCATGGAATGGCGGCCCGAGTCCGGAGAGTGAGGTGATCGGATGCTACAGCAACTGGACCTTCCCCACTTCCTGGAGCAGCTTCACACCCCGTTTCAGGTGGCGTCGGCCTCTGTGGCGGTGGAGCTGACCGAGGTGAACGCCCTGGGCAGCACCCCGCATCAGCGGCGATTCAGCCTGCTGTTCCAGGGCCCCCTGGACCGCTTCCTGCCCCAGGGGATCTACGCCCTTCGCCACGATCAACTGGGTGAGTTCGACCTCTTTCTGGTGCCCGTGGGGCGCCAGCCGGAGGGCTTCCTCTACGAGGCGGTCTTCAACAGGCTGGTGGAGCCATGACCGGGATCACCCTGCGCCCCGCCCTGCCAACGGATGATCCCTTCCTGCTGGCGGTCTACGCCTCCACCCGGCAGGAGGAGATGGCGCTGCTCCCCTGGGACGAGCGGCAGAAGCAGGGGTTTCTGCAGATGCAGTTCCAGGCCCAGCGGCAGCACTGCGAGGCCCACTACCCCGAGGCGCTCCAGCAGGTCATCCTGCGGGACCGGGTGCCGGTGGGCCGCCTCTGGCTCTCCCGCAAACCGGAGCGGATCCACCTGCTGGACATCACCCTGCTCCCTGAGTTCCGCGGCCAGGGCATCGGGGGGAGCATCCTCGGCGAGCTGCTGGCGGAAGCGGTGGCCAGCCGCCGCCACGTCACCATCTACGTGGAGAGCTTCAACCCCTCGCTCCGGCTCTTTGAGCGGCTTGGGTTCCGGAGGGCATCGGAGGCCGGCTTTCATTTCCTGATGAACTGGGCCCCGGACGCACCGGTTCCCGGTTCCGGCCCCAACACTCGGCACCAGGAAGGGAGATCGGCATGACAACTCCGTACGTCGGTGAGATCCGGATGTTCGCTGGGAACTACGCCCCGGCTGGGTGGGCCTTCTGTGACGGTTCGTTCCTGTCCACCTCCGAGTATGAGGCCCTGTTCACGCTCATTGGCACCACCTACGGCGGCGACGGGCAGTCCACCTTTGCGCTCCCCGATCTGCGGGGACGGCTGCCGGTGCACGCAGCCACCGGGTACACCCTGGGGCAGATGGGCGGCGTGGAGCAGGTGATCCTCACCACCGCCCAGATGGCCACCCACACCCACACAGCGGGTGCGAGGAACGAGACGGGCAACCAACCCAGCCCGACCAACGCCCTCTGGGCCAACTCCACCCTGACCCAGTTCGCCAACGTGGAGCCGGATGGGAGCATGAGCCCCAGTGCGATCCGGCCCTTCGGCGGGGGGCAGCCGCACGACAACATGATGCCCTACCTCTGCGTCAGCTTCATCATCGCCCTGTCCGGTATCTACCCGAGCCAGAACTGATAGGAGGAGAACGCCATGTCGGAACCCTTCCTGGCCGAGATCAAGATCATCTCCTTCGGCTTCGCCCCCAAGGGGTGGGCTTTCTGCAACGGTCAGCAACTCCCGATCAACCAGAACCAGGCGCTCTTCTCCCTGCTGGGCACCACCTACGGGGGTAATGGGCAGACCACCTTCGCTCTGCCAAACCTCCAGGGGCGGGTGCCCATTCACATGGGTGGCGGCAACATCCTTGGGCAGTCCGGGGGCGAGCCCGTCCACACCCTCTCGGTGAACGAGATGCCCGTCCACACCCACCAGGTGATGGCCAACGGCGCCGGTGCGGACTCCACCGGGCCGGCGGGCAAGGTCTGGGCGCCGTCCACCGCCAACCCGTACACCGCAGGCGCCTCTCCCGACACCGCCCTGAATTCCGCTGCCATCTCTCCCGCGGGCGGCGGAGAGCCCCATGAGAACATGCAGCCCTACCTGGTGCTCAACTACGTGATCGCCCTGCAGGGCATCTTCCCCAGCCGGAACTAAAGGAGGCGCTTGCTTATGGATCCCTTTATCGCAGAGATCCGCATCTTCGCCGGCAACTTCGCCCCCAGGGGCTGGGCCTTGTGCGACGGTCAGTTGATGCCCCTCTCCCAGAACACCGCCCTCTTCTCCCTGCTGGGAACCACCTACGGGGGCAACGGCAAGTCCAATTTCGCCCTGCCGGACCTCCAGGGTCGGGCCCCCATGATGTGGGGCCAGGGGCAGGATCTGAGCAACCATGTGCTCGGCGAGGCGAAGGGCTCCAGCAGCATCACCCTGCTGAGGAGCGAGGTACCCAGCCATTCTCACACCCCCGCCTGCTTCGTGGATGGCTCCTCGACCTCCTCCCCCCAGGGCAACGTCTGGGCGCCGGTCCGGGAGGGCGCCTCCGGTGCGTACGGCAGCCCGGTCAACCTGGTGGCCATGAGCCCCCAGGCCCTGGCCATGACCGGCGGGAACCAGCCCCACAACAACATGCAGCCCTACCTCACCCTGAATTTCATCATCGCCCTGGAGGGTGTCTATCCGCCCCGGCCGTAAGGAGGGCTAGAAGGTGTCCAACCATGGGTCTCTGCGCCGCCCGCTGGGGCGGCCCGGCTCGACCTGGATCAGTCTGCTGACCATCCTCTCCCTGGTGACCGGTCTCCTCCTGGTCTTCCCGGCCCCCGCCCGGGCGGCGAGCTACACGGTCAACAGCAGCGCCGATGCGGTCAACGCATCAGCCAACGGGGCCTGCGACGTGGTGGTGAGCGGCAGTACCGTCTGCACCCTCCGGGAGGCGCTGATGGAGGCGAACGCCAACCCCGGCTACGACACCATCGTCCTGCCCCCCGGCACCTACACCCTGACCATCACCGGCTCGGAGGGGAATAACACCGGGACCAACGTGCTGGAAGAGGACCTGGACATCACGGACGGTGTCCGGATCGTGGGGGGGAATGGCGATCGGGAGAGCGATCCCGCCTCCACCATCATCCAGGCCAGCAGCACGCCCGGAGGCAACCCGTTCCGCGTCTTCCACATCAAGACCAGCGCCTCCAGCGGCAGCCGGACCGTCACCTTTGAGGCGGTCACCATCCGCCACGGCTGGAGCGGCGATCTGGCCTATGGCGGAGGCATCTTCTACGACCCTGTGGACGGCGACGGGACCCTGCATCTGTACAACAGCGTCGTCACCCTCAACCGGGCTGCCTACGACGGCGGCGGGATCATGCTCTCCAGCGACACCGGCGGGACCTACACCGGCCTGCTGGCCATAGTGGAGAAGAGCGAGATCAGCTACAACGCGGCGGGCTCCGACGCCAACGGCAACCGCTCCGCCAACGGCGGCGGAATCGGGGGCGGAATCACCGCGGGCGCCGTGGTGCCGCTGCAGGTAAAGCAGTCGCGGATCAGTTACAACACCGCCTACGACTCCAACTGCACCAACTGCTACACTGGGGGCGACGGGGGCGGGATCTATTTCTGGGATAATGCGCACACCGACGCCGATGGACTCTCCTATGTGGAGGACTCCATCATCTCCTACAACACCGCCGATGACGACGTCAACAGCGCAGGCCGGGGCGGCGGCATGTACGTGGGCCGGCCGCTCAAGGTGAGGAACAGCAGCGTCATCGGCAACCACGCCGACTTTGACGGCGGCGGCCTTTACCACAGCGCCATCGCCGGTGACTTCCACTACCTGGCCAACCTCACCATCTCCGGGAACACAGCGGCCAAGGACGGCGCCGGCCTGATGATGACCCCCAGCACCACCGGGGAGATCCATCTGGTCAACGTGACCGTGACCAACAACCGCTCCGACCACAATGACGACGGGACCGGCAGCGGCGGCGGAATCTACCGCACCGATGACGGCATTCTGAAGCTGTACAACTCCATCGTGGGCGGCAACTACAAGGGGAGCTCCGGCACCACCGCCAGCGATGTGGGCTATCTCAGCGCCGCCCTCCACAGCTCCAGCTCCCACAACGTGATCGGCACCGGCGGCTCCGGCGGCCTCACCCACGGGAGCAACAACAACCAGGTGGGGCTGACCACCGCCCAGATCGGCCTCGGGCCCCTGGCCGACAACGGCTCGGCGGTCCCGGCCAGCCATGTGGGCGCCCGGCTGACCCACGCCCTGCTGGGCGGGAGCGCGGCGCTGGACGCCGGCAGCAACACCTATGTGGATGAGAGCACCTATGGCGGTCCCTACACCACCGATGGGCGGGGCACCAACTTCGCCCGCAAGCTGGACGCCGGGGACAGCGAGGACACCGCCGATGAGGTGGATGCCGGCGCCCTGGAGATGCACCCCGCCATCGGGGAGATCGTCAACGCCAGCATCATCCAGGACCCGCCCGCCGCGTACAGCACCACCTTCCACGTGGGCGACGGCGACCTGGTGCTCAACCCGACGGCCGCGGTCACCGTCCAGAGCCAGAGCGTCACCGGGCTGATCACCGGCACCTCCGGCAGCGTCTCCGGCTCCACCGGCACCCTCACGGCTACCATTGGCGCGGGCAAGTACGGCACCGCCACCCTCCGGGTCAAGGTGGACGACACCTACAACGGCGTCCTCCAGGAGATGTACGAAGAGTTCGTGCTGACCGTGGTGCCGCGCCCGGACCTGACCGTCACCAAGAGCCACACCGACCCCTGGCGGCAGGGGGACCAGGACCGGCCCTACACCATCTCGGTCCAGAACGTGGGGCCGGGCAGCACGCTGCTGCCGGGCGACCCGCTCCTGCCGGACGCCACCTATGTGACCATCACCGACACGCTCCCCACCGGCCTGACCCCGGCCAGCCCCACCGCCTGGGCGGGGAGCAACTGGAACTGCACCGTGGTGGGTCAGACCTATACCTGCGAGTACAGCCAGGCCATCGCCGCGGGCGGCAGCGCCTCCCCGCTGACGCTCTATGTGGACGTGGCCGATGACGCCGCCGCCACCGTGACCAACTCGGTCAGCGTCTCCGGGGGCGGCGACAACACCGCCGGCAACAACGCCGACGATGACCTGACCAACATCACCCAGACGGCGGACCTGACTATCAGCAAGAGCCATACCGATCCGTTCCAGCAGGGGCAGAGCGGCGCCACCTACTCCCTGGTGGTGAGCAACATTGGCCCCGGCCCGACGGATGCGCCCATCACCGTGGCCGATACACTGCCCGTCGGGATCGAGCCGACGGCGGCCTCCGGCACCGACTGGAGCTGCACCATCAACGGGCAGGATCTCTCCTGCACCCGGTCCGCCGTGCTCACCAACGTCGAGCCTGACAACACCAGCACCATTTCCATCACGGCGAATGTGGCCACCGACGCCGCTACCACCAGCCCGCACCAGCTGACCAACACGGCGAGCGTCTCGGGCGGCGGCGAGCTGGCCTCCCGGTCGGGGAACAACGCGGCGAGCGACGTCACCACCATCACCCAGATGCCCGACCTGACTATCAGCAAGTCGCCGGTGGGCAACTTCCGGGAGGGGCGGACCGCCCAGTACACCCTGACGGTCACCAACGCGGGCTATGCCGATACCAGCGGGACCATCACCGTGACCGATACACTCCCTGTGGGCATGACGCCCACGGCGGCCGTCGGCACGGACTGGAGCTGCGACGTCACCGGGCAGGAGGTCTCCTGCACCCGGACCGCGGCCATGGCGCCCAGCGCTACCTCGGAGATCACCATCGATCTGACGGTGGCGGATGACACCTCCACCAGCCTGACCAACACCGCCTCGGTCAGCGGCGGCGGACAGATCTACACCGCCAACGACGCGGGCTCCCACACCACCAGCATCGAGCAGACCTCGGACCTGACCGTTGCCAAGAGCCACACCGGCGCCTTCACCCAGGGGCAGACCGGGGCGACCTACACCATCACCGTGACCAACGCCGGGGCGGGCCCCACCGACGCCGCCGTGACGGTGACCGACACCCTGCCGACCGGGCTGACGGCCACCGCCATCAGCGGCACCGGCTGGAGCTGCGATCTGGCGACCCTGACCTGCACCCGCTCCGATGTGCTGGCGGCGAGCAACAGCTACCCCGCCATCACCCTGACGGTCGATGTGGACGCCTACGCCCCTCCCAGCCTGACCAACACGGTCACGGTCTCCGGGGGCGGCGAGATCGACACCACAAACAACACCGCTGACGATCCGACCAACATCACCCAGCTGCCCGACCTGACCATCACCAAGAGCCATACCGGTGACTTTTACCAGGGCCAGACTGATGCCAGCTACACCCTGACCGTCACCAACAGCGGCACCGGCCTGACCAGCGGCACCGTCACCGTGACCGACACGCTGCCGGCGGGCCTGACGGCCACCGCCATCAGCGGGACCGGCTGGAGCTGCGCCCTGGCGACCCTGACCTGCACTCGCTCCGACGTGCTGGCGGCAGGCGATTCCTATGAGGTGATCACCATCACGGTCACCGTGGCGGTCGACGCCGCCGCCAGCGTGACCAACACCGCCAGCGTCTCCGGCGGGGGCGACACCGACACCGCCAACAACACCGCCTCTGACCCCACTACCATCCTCTCCAAGCCGGACCTGACGGTGACCAAGAGCGCCAACGGCACCTTCCGGCAGGGCCAGCCCGCCTCCTTCACCCTGACGGTGAATAACGCCGGCAACCAGCCGGCGGACGGGTCCACCGTGACGCTGACCGACACCCTCGACAGCGCCTTCACCCCGGGTGCGATCACCACCGACACAGCCGTCTGGAACTGCTCGGTGGTCGGGCAGGTGCTGACCTGCACCAGCACCGCCGTGGTCGATGGCGGGGTCAGCTTCGCCGCTGTCACGGTCAACGTGACGGTGGCGAATGATGCGGCCACCTCCGTCGACAACACCGCCAGCGTCTCCGGCGGTGGCGAGGCCAACACCACCAACAACTCGGCCACCATCGCCGTGCCGGTGGCGCAGGCGCCGGACCTGACCATCACCAAGAGCCACACCGGCGCCTTCACCCAGGGGCAGACCGGGGCCGCCTTCACCATCACCGTCTCCAACCTCGGGCCGGGTGAGACCTTTGGCGCCGTGACGGTGACCGACACCCTGCCCGCCGGGCTGACGGCCACCGCCATCAGCGGGGCCGGCTGGAGCTGCGCCCGGGCCACCCTGACCTGCACCCGCTCCGACACGCTGGCCGCCGGCAGCAGCTACCCCGCCATCACCCTGACGGTGGACGTGGCGGCCACCGCTCCGCCCAGCCTGACCAACAGCGTGACGGTCTCCGGCGGCTCTGACCTGACCCCGGGCAACAACACGGCCACGGATGCGGTGACCGTGATCCAGCTGCCCGACCTGACCATCACCAAGAGCCACACCGGCGACTTCCACCAGGGCCAGACCGGGGCGGGCTACACCATCACCGTCACCAACAGCGGCACCGGCCTGACCAGCGGCACCGTCACCGTGACCGACACGCTGCCGGCGGGCCTGACGGTCACCGCCATCAGCGGGACCGGCTGGAGCTGCCACCTGGCCACCCTGACCTGCACCCGTTCGGACCTCCTGGCGGGGGGTGCCTCCTATGACGCCATCACCCTCACGGTGGATGTGTCCATCACGGCGGCGGGCAGCGTGACCAACACGGCCACCGTCTCGGGGGGCAATGACGTCAACAACGCCAACAACACGGCCTCTGATCCCACCAACATCACCCCCAGGCCCAACCTGACTGTGGCCAAGAGCCACACCGGCAACTTCCAGCAGGGGCAGCAGGGAGCGTCCTACACCATCACCGTGAGCAACGCCGGCAGCGCAGCCACCAGCGGCACGGCCACGGTGACCGACACCCTGCCCGTCGGTCTCACCCCGGTCTCCGCCGGCGGAACAGGCTGGACCTGCACCATCGACGGTCAGTCCGTCACCTGCACCTCCGCCGGCGCGGTCGACCCGGGCAACAGCTACCCGGCCATCACCCTCACGGTGGATGTGGCCCAGGACGCGGCCCTCTCGCTCACCAACGAGGCGACCGTGGCGGGCGGCGGCGAGGTCTACACCGGCGACAACACCACCGCCGATCCGACCACCGTCGACCCGACCCCGG
The DNA here is from genome assembly GCA_049324875.1 of Bacillota bacterium. Lineage (GTDB taxonomy): Bacteria > Bacillota > Sulfobacillia > Symbiobacteriales > Symbiobacteriaceae > JAWLHU01. Next base: position 33,842 of record JBMONC010000046.1, on the reverse strand, counting down.
ACCTGACCATCACCAAGAGCCACGCGGAACCGTTCCGGCAGGGGCTGAGCCACAGCTACACCATCACCGTGAGCAACAGCGGCTCCGCTCCCACCACCGGCACGGTGACCGTGGCCGACACCCTGCCCGCCGGGCTGACCGCCAACGCCATCAGCGGCACCGGCTGGATCTGCGACCTGGCCACCCTCACCTGCAGCCGCTCCGATACGCTGGCCGCCGGCAGCAGCTACCCGGCCATCACCCTGGCGGTGGAGGTGGCCGCCAATGCGCCGCCCTCTGTGACCAACACAGCCACCGTCAGCGGCGGCGGCGAGCTGACCACCACCAACAACACCGCCGAGGATCCCACCACCATCGTCCAGGTGGCCGACCTGACCGTCACCAAGAGCCACAGTGACCCGATGGTGACGGGGCTGAATGAGCTTTACACCATCACGGTCTCAAACACCGGCCTCGGGCCCACCGATGCCCCGGTGACGGTGACCGACACCCTGCCCACCGGCCTGACCCCGCTGGCGCTGACCGGCGACGGCTGGTCCTGCGACCTGGCCACGCTGACCTGCACCCGCTCCGACGCCCTGGCCCCGGGGGCCGCCTACCCGCCGATCTACCTGACGGTGGAGGTCACCCCCGACGCCGAGGATACCTCCATCAACCAGGTCCAGGTCTCCGGCGGCGGCCAGTCCAACCTGACCAACGACGCCGATGACGACCCGGGCAAGGTGGTGCCGCCCGAGCCGCCGGGCCCGCCCGACTGGGTGCAGCTCTCGGTGGCGGCCAACATCACCCGGGAGTCCCAGACCCTGGTCAGCGGGTAGACCAACCCCTCCGCCTTCGTCCTGATCAACGGGGTCACCCTGCAGGCCGACGAGCAGGGCCACTTCAGCCTGGAGGTGGCGCTGCAGGAGGGGCCCAACCTGATCGAGGCCCTCTCCGGCACCGCCTCCGATTCGATCACCGTCACCCGGGACACGGTGGCGCCGGCGCTCACCCTGACCGCCTCTGCGACCGAGACATCCGACCGGTTCGTGACGCTCTCCGCCACCAGCGAGCCGGGGGCCACGGTGACGATCCAGGACCAGGAGAGCACGACCCTGAAGGTGAAGCTGATCCTGGGCGAGAACACCTTCCGGGCCACCGCCACCGACGCGGCGGGCAACACCGCCACGGCGACGGTGACCGTCACCCGGGTGCCCAGGCCCGCCGATTCCAAGAAGCAGCAGGTGGAACCGAACCGGTCGACCACGGTCACCAGCGGCTTCCTGACAGTCAGCCTGCCCAACGGGGCGGTCTCGGAGAGCATCGAGCTGATCGTGCAGGTCCCCGGGACCAACCCGGCCCTGGTCCAGGCCGACACCGCCGCCGGGCTCCTCTCCGTGGTGGAGGTCAGCGCCTTCACCGTCCCGGAGGGGGAGGCGGTCACCCAGCTGCAGCGGAGCATCACCCTCACCTTCACCTACGACCCGGCGGAGGTCCCCGATCCCGCCCAGCTGCGCATCTTCTACTATGATCCGGCCGCAGAGGTCTGGGTGGAGCTGGGCGGCACCGTCGACACCGACAACCATACCATCTCGGTACAGGTTGACCACCTGACCCTCTTCGCCGTCCTGCTGGGCAGCGGCCCCACGCTGGACGCCCTCCCGTCCACCACCGACAGGGCCGCCCTGACGGTCACCGGCCGGGGCTCCCCCGGCCGTCCGGTGACGCTGGTGGTGAACGGTGCCGCCCAGGGCACCGGCACGGTGGATGCCGGCGGTCAGTTCCAGCTCCAGGCCTCGCTGCTGAAGGGGGAGAACAGGCTCTACGTCTCCGTCGACGGCCTCGCCTCCCGGGAGGCGGTGGTGGCGTACCAGACCGGCGGCGGGAGGAAGAACAGCTTCCGGGACACCGAGGGCCACTGGGCCGCAGCCTCCGTGGAGCAGATGGTCGGGCTGGGCGTGGTGACCGGCTACGAGGACGGCACCTTCCGCCCGGAGGCCCGGGTGGTCCGGGTGGAGTTCGCGGTGATGGTCGCTCGGGTGCTCCAGTTGGACTTCCAGGGGACGACCCTCCCCTTCACCGACGCCGAGTCCATCCCGGATTGGGCGGCGGGGGCGGTGGGGGCCGCCGCAGAGGCGGGGATCCTCACGGGGCGGAGCAACGGGGCCTTCGACCCCAACGCGCCGATCACCCGGGCGGAGGTGGCGGTGATTCTCAGCCGGGCCCTGGCTTATGCCGGGAAGGGGGGCGTCGCCGGCGGACCGGTCTTCACCGACGCCGACCAGATCCCCGACTGGGCCCGGGAGCATGTGGCGACCGCCGCCGGGTTCGGGCTGATCACTGGCTATGAGGACGTCTCCTTCCGGCCTGCGAACACCACCACCCGGGCGGAGGCGGTCACCATGCTGGCCCGGCTGGTAAAGGTCCTGGAACTGTAGGGCGGCTGAAGATGGGCTGCCCACCTCCTCGGGGGTGGGCAGCCCGCTTCTCCCCGGGGCCGGGCCGTATCTCCCCCATGGGTTTGCTACGTCATTGTTACATGTATAGATTTGACCCGAATTCCTCTGAACCGTTGGTGCTCCCGCGCCGTCCAATTTCCGGTTTCGCACCCAACCGCGCTAGGGCGCGCGCCCGATCCCTCGTGACTGGGTGAACATACGGAAGGAATCCATGTAGATGTTGTAGAAGGGAAAGAGACGAAACGGAACCCTCGCCGCCGTCTGCACATCTCCGGTGGATTTGAGGGGTTTTCTATTGCAGATGCAGAAATGACGGGGTGGTGATCGGTGGCCCAGTTCGACCAGGCGTTCAAAGACGAGGTTCGTGCCAAGAACGACATCGTTGAGGTGATCTCGTCCTACGTCAAACTGGAGCGACGGGGCAACCGGTACGTAGGGCTCTGCCCGTTCCACAGCGAGAAGACCCCCTCCTTCCATGTGATCCCGGACCAGCAGTTCTACCACTGCTTTGGCTGCAAGGCGAGCGGCGACGTCTTCACCTTCGTCCAGCAGCAGGAGCACATGACCTTCTACGAGGCGATCGTCCACCTGGCCAAACGGGCCCGGGTGCCGCTGCCGAAGGAGGAGCGGACCCCCGAGGAGGAGCAGGCCTACCGGGAGCGCCGGGCGCTCTACGACGCGCTGGATCTGGCCGCCCGGTTCTACCACCACCAGCTCTTCACCGAGGCCGGCAAGCCGGGGCTCGACTACCTGCTGGGCCGCGGCCTCACCGAGGAGACGATCCGCCGGTTCCGGCTCGGGTGGGCCCCGGGCAGGGGGGCGCTCTACCGCTCCCTGCGCGGCCGCTTCCCGCCGGAGGTGCTGCAGAAGGCCGGGCTGATCCTGCCCCGGCGGGAGGGCTCGGGCTACACCGACGTCTTCTTCGACCGGGTCATCTTCCCGATCGCCGACCTCTCCGGCCGGGTGATCGGCTTCGGCGGCCGCATTCTGGAGGGGCAGGGGGCCAAGTACAAGAACACCGCCGACACCCCGCTCTTCACCAAGCGCCACGTGCTCTTTGGAATGGACCAGGCCAAAGAGGCGATTCGCGCCAGGAATCAGGCTATCCTTGTAGAAGGATACATGGATGTCATCATGCCCCATCAATACGGGATCCAGAATGTGGTGGCCCCGTTAGGTACGGCGCTGACCGATGAGCAGTGCCGGGTGATCCGCCAGCAGGCCAGCCAGGCGATCGTCGCCTTCGACATGGACGTGGCGGGCCAGATGGCGACGATCCGGGGGCTGGAGAAGCTCTACGACACCGGCTGCGACGTCCGGGTGCTCCAGATTCCCGACGGGAAGGATCCGGATGAGTACATCCGAGCCCACGGCGTGGCCGCCTTTGAGCAGTGCATCGCCGATGCGATCCCCCTGATCGAGTTCAAGCTCCGGAACGCCATGGCCAAGCACTTGGGGCAGACGCCTGAGGCGAAGGCCCGGGTGCTGGAGGCGGTGGCCCGGGTCCTGGCGGACGTGACCGACGAGGTCCTGCGGGAGGCCTACGTGGATCAGGTGGCCGACCGGCTGGCCGGTGGCAACCCGCTGGCGAAGCCGGATCTCAAGATGGCGATTGACCGTCAGATGAATCGGCTGCTTCGTGAGGGTTTCCAGCATAACCAGCCAGATTCCAGGAATAATAGGAAGGAATCAGGGGAGCCTGTGCCCGAGGACCTACAGGCACAAGGCCCGGGCACCTCGGAGGCCCGGCGGGGGGGCGAGCCCTCCTTCCAGCGGCAGCCCCACGGCTACCAGCGGCCCGGCGGCGGGGTGCGAACCGACCCGCCCCGGCAGCGCCCGGTCTCGGTGCAGACCCCGGTCACCCCGGCCCAGCTGGCCCATCGGGCGGAGCGGCTGCTGCTCCTGTTGGTGATGCAGAACCCCGGCGTGCTGCGGCGGATCGAAGGGGAGCTGGGCGCCGTGCCCTTCGAGGATCCGCTTCACCAGCAGATCTTCCTGGCGGTTCGGCCGGTCTGCCTGGAACCGGATCCCTTCGCAGGCGGCTCGATCGTCACACGTGTGCTGGATCGCCTCTCGGACCCCGATGCCCGGCTTCTGCTGACGGAAATGGTGGCAAAACCTGTGCCGTCCAGTGATTCGGAAAAGGAAGCCGCAGACTGCATCGAGAAGATAAGGAAGCATAGAGATTCGAGGAGACGCGACGAGTTGTTCAACCAGATCAAAGCCGCCGAGGCGGCCCGACAAAAGGTGGATCCTGCCATCGTGCTAGAGTATATGGAGCTCGTGAAGCGAGATAAGCCGTCCAAGTCCTGAGGCGGGTGCGGAAGGGGGGTAGTCATCATGGAGTCCAAGGAGATCAAGATCGAGAACGCCAAAGACCTGATCAAGGATCTGATCGCCCGGGGCAAGCGCAAGGGTGCCCTGAGCTACGGCGAAGTCGCCGACTCCCTCCAGGGCCTCGAACTGGGGGTGGATCAGATGGATGAGGTCTTCGAGGCGCTCGCTGAGGCGGGCATCGACGTCATCGGCGATCGGGCGGATACGATCGTCGAAGAGGAGGAGGTCGCTCCCCTCGAGGAGAACGACGAGGCCACCCTCGACGAGGAAGAGGTGGAGATCGACCTCACCGTCCCCGAAGGGATTGCCATCGATGACCCGGTCCGCATGTACCTCAAGGAGATTGGGCGGGTGCCGCTCCTCTCCGCCGAGGAAGAGGTCGAACTGGCCAAGCGGATCGAGCAGGGCGACGAGGAGGCGAAGCGCCGGCTGGCCGAGGCCAACCTGCGGCTGGTGGTCTCCATCGCCAAGCGCTATGTCGGGCGCGGCATGCAGTTCCTGGACCTGATCCAGGAGGGCAACCTGGGCCTGATCAAGGCGGTCGAGAAGTTCGATTACCGCAAGGGCTATAAGTTCTCTACCTATGCGACCTGGTGGATCCGGCAGGCGATCACCCGGGCGATTGCGGATCAGGCCCGGACGATCCGCATCCCGGTTCACATGGTGGAAACCATCAACAAGCTGATCCGGGTCACCCGGCAGCTGGTGCAGGAGCTGGGCCGGGAGCCGCTGCCCGAGGAGATTGCCGAGCACATGGAGATCTCGGTGGAGCGGGTCCGGGAGATCCAGAAGATCGCCCAGGAGCCGGTCTCGCTGGAGACGCCGATCGGTGAGGAGGAGGACTCCCACCTGGGCGACTTCATCGAGGACCAGGACGCCCCCGCCCCGGCCGAGGCCGCCTCCTTCACGCTGCTGAAGGAGCAGCTGGAAGAGGTGCTGGAGTCGCTCACCCCCCGGGAGGAGAAGGTGCTCCGGCTCCGGTTCGGCCTGGATGACGGACGGGCCCGCACCCTGGAAGAGGTGGGCCACGTCTTCGGCGTCACCCGTGAGCGGATCCGGCAGATCGAGGCGAAGGCGCTGCGGAAGCTGCGCCACCCCAGCCGGTCGAAGAAGCTGAAGGATTATCTGGACTAATGCAGGAGGCCGCCCGTGATGGGCGGCCTTTTCGTCTGCACGGGGGGCGGGGCGTCTGCCGGGTCAGGCAGAGCTCTCGCTGCGAATCTGCTGCAGCTTGTAGATGAGGAGGATGAACCAGGTGATGGCAAGTGCGCCTACCAGGGCGCCCCTGAGGATCTGACCCCACGTCAGGCGGGGTCCACCGCTGGAGGCTCGCCGGATGGAGTAATGGAAGTCGCCTTCCGGTAGGGTGGAGAAGCGGCCGCGGTAGGCAAGGGTCCCGTCAATCTCCTCCTGTATGGGCAGCCTGGGCTCGGAGGCGAAGGCGTACCCGGGTGGCGGGATGACCGTGATTTCCAGGTCACCGAAGGACGGCCAGAACTTGGCCGGGGAGAGAAGGTAGCTGTAGTGAAGGAATGGTCGCCGGGAAGTACAGGCGTCACACCCGGTGATGGTCTGTCGAAAGCGTACAGATAACTCCCCTTGCGCCCCTGGCGGAACTGTGAGGGGAATCAATACCGCATGGTGTCCTTCGGGCGGCACCGTCTGCCGGGCGTACACCTGTCCGCTTTCCGGGTTGAGCCAGGCCATGCTGGCAGGCCTGTCCTCCTCGGGAATACCCTCGGACGGCCACTCAGGGGGAGCTTCCTCCGTGGTGAGGAGCTTGACTGGAGTCCCCTCCCAGGAGACCGCCAGGTCCATGATGTTCTTCAGATACAGGAACGCCACCACGACCGACTGGGGCTGGTCCTCAGGGTTCTCCAGGGTATAGACGGCGGTTACCCAGGGGCCGTAGATGTTTGGGTTAAATGCGGCCCCCCGGAAGTCGACGGTGAGACGCTCTGAGCGTACGCCGACCTTTGTATCCGGGTCGGGAACAGCCATCCAGGCAGGAGAGGTCTTCAGGGTGACGGGCATCCCGTTGGCAGAGGCGGTCGGAGCAAGAGCGGCGAGCAGGAAGAGAATCAGAATCACGATGTGGCATCGTCTCATCTCATCACCCCCTCCTGAATGATCGAGGCCTGGCGGGAGTCAGCATCATCGCCACCCGAACTCCAACTCACTGCCCTGGGACGACGTACATGAGCTGGAATCCAGAGGTCTCCGTTAGACTGTGCCACGCATCAAATGCATCACTCACACGTTTCACCACATGATTTATAATGAAATTATGGTATGATCTCTTGAATATCTCAATCTAATTGGTTACACACAGTTCGCAACCACGCCGACGGGCCGTCTGAAGGGCCATCCGAAGGGCCATCCTGCCGGTGGGCCACGTCTTCGGCGTCACCCGTGACCGGTCCGGCAGATCGAGGCGAAGGCGCTGCGGAGGCTGTGCGCAGCCGGTGCGCGGCTGTGCGCGGCCAGTGCGCGGCTGTGCGCGGCCCGTGCGCGGAAGTGCGCGGCCGTGCGGAGCATGGACAGATCGGTCTGCCATCGCACACCATGATGGCGGGAGGCGGCGCCGATGAACAACACCGCGTGTGCGGACAAGCGGAAGGCAGCGGTCTACATCCGCTGGTCGACCGAGGAGCAGGGGGATGTGGCCCGGTCCGTGGTCTACCGGGCCCGTGGCGGCCGGGGAGTTGGGGAGGGCGAGCCGGTCTTCGTCGGGGGAACGAGAAACAGGACGAACCCATCGAACGGGGCGATGGGTTCGTCCGTATATGTAAGTGGCGGCGCCTCGTTGATTGGAAGGGGGTGAACGCATGAGCAAACTGGATGAACGGGTCTTTTGGCTTGTTCTTCTAGGGCTCCTGCTGAAGCTCCTCTCCCTTAACTTGTAAGGGTTAGGAGTGAACCTAACCCGCAAGTGAACATCCAACGGTGCCGCCCGGCCTGGTGCATGATCACCGGGCCGTTTTCTATTCTTGACCGCTTCGACCAAGTCTATACCGAACCGCCCTCCCCCGGTTTGGCCGATCCAGTCACTCATTCCCCCGGGTGGCGAATAGGCACGTCCCTCCGGTCCCCGCAGGAGGCCTGGAGATCAGCGTGGCCGGTGCCAGGCGAGCCGGTGGGACCAGAGGGCGATCTGCCCATAGGATCCGAACCGGTTCTCCGGCCAGTCCAGCTCAATCACCCGCCGGACCGACTCCGCCTCGAGATCCAGCGCCCAGAGGGCGCCATCCTTGATGTAGAGCAGGTGACGCCCATCCCCCGACCAGGCGGGGGCGTAGATCCCGCCGCCGGCGGCGCTGATCTGCCGGGCCCCGGTGCCGTCGGGGCGGATCAGCCAGAGGCTCCGGCTCTCCACCCACCCCTGCACCGCCTCCTCGGAGGCAAAGCCCCACTCCCCCGGCCGCCGCTGTGCCCGGACGAAGGCGATTTGGCTGCCGTCGGGGGAGAGCGCCGGGTCAAGGCTGACCGAATCCTCCGGCTGCGGCAGGGTGCGGCAGGTGGACCGCCCCACCTCGCAGAGCGCCAGCCCCTTCTCGTCCCAGAGGACCCGGCCGCCCCCCTGCACCAGGAGCAACTGGTTCTGGCCCGGAACCGGGGAGAGCCAGCGGGGGGTGAGCAGGGTGGCGGGCAGGTCGACCACCGCCTTCGTCTCCAGGGCGATGGAGCGGAGCGGGAGGCCGTCGGCGGCGCAGGAGTTGCAGTGGACCGGCCGGGTCCAGAAGAGGAGCCCCCGGCCGTCGGGCCACCAGCCCGCCAGGTTGATCCCCGCCCCCTCGGCGACATGCTGCCATAGGGCTGGACCCGCCGGATCGACGGCGACCACCTCGAGGGCGTCGCTGCGCTGCTCCGCTTGGCCGTAGGGGAGGGTCCGGCTCCAGGCGATTCGGCTCCCATCCGGCGACCAGCGCAGTCCCCCCGCCCCGGTCTCGGTCTCGGCGAGCAGCCGCGGCCTCATCTGGGCCGGGTCCTCGATCAGGTAGACCCCGCCGCCCCGGGGGATCGCCGGGTCGGCCGGCTCCCCTGCCGCCACGCTGACGGCAAGAGCGTTCCCCGCCGGCGCCCAGGCATAGGAGAGGAGGCGGCCGGGGAGGCCGGTCAGCTCCCGGGTCCTGCCGGTGGCCGCCTCCACCAGGAGCAGGCGATCCCCCTCCGCATCCGATTGCCGGAGGGCGAGCCATGCCCCATCCGCTGACCAGGCGAGCCCACCGGCCGCCTCCAGCCGGGCCACCTCCCGGGGGGCGTCGCTCTCCTCGTCGAGGACCAGCAGGCGGTCATCCCGCAGCACGGCCAGGCGGTCCAGCCCCTCGAACCTGAAGCCCGGAGCCGCCGCCGGACCTGCGCACCCCGCGGCCAGCAGGGTGAGCAGGAGGGCGAGCCCCCAACGCTTCAGCCGCTCCCTGCGCATCCGCAACGCCCCCCATCTCAGTCGTTCAGCCCTTTAGACGTCCTTGCGCAAGCGGATGGTTCCCGGATGACCGGTCGGGGGCGGGACGAAGAGCTTGGTCCCTCGTGCGCCTTCCTGTCCGGGAATTTCGGCAAGCGGCTGCTCGGCCAGACCGACTGACCGCAGGTTCCCCCCGATGAACGGCGCGGATCGGGCTGTGAACGGCGGCCCCGCTCCGGACCGCGCCCGGGCCCTGTTCCTGTCCTGCGGTGAATGGTCCTTTTTTCACGATGAGGGCGCAAAATATTCCGGTAAAGATCCTCCGGCCCCTCCGCCGCGGACCCTGGCGGAAGGATGCCGGAGGATTTGCGCCGTTTACCGGGCTTTCAGCGACGGCCCACGGGCGTTTTTCTATACTAACACCGTACAGAAGTTACCCGGAAGGCGGTGGATTTACGATGCTGACACTGGAGGGCGTCACGATTCATGCCCCGCTCAAGGAGCGGTACGAGGAGATCCTCACCCCGGCCGCCATGGCCTTTCTGGTCGAGCTGCACCGCCGGTTCAACCCGCGCCGGCTGGAACTGCTGGCCCTGCGCCGGGAGCGGCAGGCCCGGCTCGACGCCGGCGAGCTGCCCGAGTTCCTCCCCGAGACCCGCCACATCCGGGAGGGAGAGTGGCAGGTGGCCCCCTGCCCGGCGGAGATCCAGAACCGGCGGGTGGAGATCACCGGGCCGGTCGACCGGAAGATGATCATCAACGCCCTCAACTCGGGCGCCAAGGTCTTCATGGCCGACTTTGAGGACTCCACCTCGCCCACCTGGGAGAACATCATCGAGGGCCAGATCAACCTGACCGATGCCATCGAGGGGACGATCGAGTACCGCAACCCCGACGGCAGGACCTACCGCCTGAATGAGTCGGTCGCCGTCCTGTTCGTGCGGCCCCGGGGCTGGCACCTGCCCGAAAAGCACATCCGGATCGACGGGCAGCCCGCCTCCGGCAGCCTGGTCGACTTCGGCCTCTACTTCTTCCACAACGCCCGCCGGCTGCTGGAGAGGGGGAGCGCCCCCTACTTCTACCTGCCGAAGTTGGAGAGCCACCTGGAGGCCCGCCTCTGGAACGAGGTATTCAACTACGCCCAGGACGCCCTGGAGATCCCCCGTGGGACCATCAAGGCGACGGTCCTGATTGAGACGATCCTGGCCGCCTTTGAGATGGATGAGATCCTCTATGAGCTGCGCGACCACTCCGCCGGCCTGAATGCGGGCCGCTGGGACTATATCTTCAGCTGTATCAAGAAGTTCCGGAACCGACCCGACTTCCTGCTCCCCGACCGGAGCGCCGTCTCCATGACCGTCCCCTTCATGCGGGCCTACACCGAGCTGCTGGTCAAGACCTGCCACAAGCGGGGCGCCTTCGCCATGGGCGGCATGGCCGCCTTCATCCCCAACCGGCGGAACCCCCGGGTGACCGAGGTGGCCCTGGAGAAGGTCCGGGAGGATAAGCTCCGGGAGGCGACCGACGGCTTTGACGGCACCTGGGTGGCCCACCCCGACCTGGTGCCGGTGGCGATGGCGGTCTTCGACGAGGTGCTGGGCGGCCGGCCCAACCAGATCGACCGGCAGCGGCCGGAGGTGGCGGTGACCGCCGCCGACCTGCTCAACTTCCAGGCCACCCCCGGGAGGATCACCGAGGCGGGGCTACGGATGAACATCAACGTCGGGATCCAGTATATCGAGTCCTGGCTCCGGGGCACCGGGGCGGCCGCAATCCACAACCTGATGGAGGATGCGGCCACGGCGGAGATCTCCCGCTCCCAGGTCTGGCAGTGGCTGCGCCACGGCGCCCACCTGGCCGAGGGGCCCCGGGTGACGGTGGAGCTGATCCGCCAGCTGATCGACGAGGAGATGGAGAAGATCCACTGGTCCATCGGGCCCAAGGCTTTCACCTGCGGCCGGTTCCACGGCGCCCGGATGCTCTTTGAGCAGGTGGCCCTGCAGGATTCCTTCCCGGAGTTCCTGACACTGCCGGGGTATGAGCAGCTTTAATTCGTGGGGGAGGTTGTGCAGATGAACGAGCAGGCAAAGGCACAGATCGAGGCACTGGAGCGGGATTGGGCGACCAACCCCCGCTGGGAGGGGATCGAGCGGCCCTACACCGCGGCGGATGTGGTCCGGCTGCGGGGCTCCTTCCAGGTGGAGTACACCCTGGCCCGGCAGGGGGCGGAGAAGCTCTTCCACCTGCTGAAGACCGAGGAGTACATCAACGCCCTCGGTGCGCTGACCGGCAACCAGGCGGTCCAGCAGGTGAAGGCGGGGCTGAAGGCAATCTACCTCTCGGGCTGGCAGGTGGCGGCGGACGCCAACCTGGCGGGGCAGATGTACCCCGACCAGTCGCTCTACCCGGTCAACTCGGTGCCGAACGTGGTGCAGCGGATCAACAACGCCCTGCGCCGGGCCGACCAGATCCACTGGGCCGAGGGGCAGGATGAGATCGACTGGATGGTCCCGATCGTCGCCGACGCTGAGGCTGGCTTCGGCGGCCCCCTGAACGCCTTCGAGCTGATGAAGGCGATGATCGAGGCGGGCGCCGCGGCGGTCCACTGGGAGGACCAGCTGGCCTCCGAGAAGAAGTGCGGCCATATGGGCGGCAAGGTGCTGGTGCCCACCAGCCAGCACATCCGGACCCTGGTCGCCGCACGGCTGGCCGCCGACGTGATGGGTGTGCCCACCCTGATCGTCGCCCGCACCGACTCCCTGGGCGCTACCCTGGTCACCAGCGACATCGACCCGCGGGACCAGCGGTTCATCACCGGGGAGCGGACGGCGGAGGGCTTCTACAAGGTGCGCAACGGCAACGAGGCGGCCATCGCCCGGGGCCTGGCCTACGCCCCCTACGCTGACCTGATCTGGTGCGAGACCAGCAAGCCCGACCTGCAGCAGGCCCGGGAGTTCGCCGAGGCGATCCACGCCCAGTACCCCGGCAAGATGCTGGCCTACAACTGCTCGCCCTCCTTCAACTGGAAGCGGCACCTGGACGACGCCACCATCGCCAAGTTCCAGCGGGAGCTGGGGGCGATGGGCTACAAGTTCCAGTTCATCACCCTGGCCGGCTTCCACTCGCTCAACGCCTCCATGTTCGAGCTGGCCAAGGGCTACGCCAGCGAGGGGATGACCGCCTACGTCCGGCTGCAGGAGCACGAGTTTGAGCTGGAGCGGCAGGGCTACACCGCCACCAAGCACCAGCGGGAGGTGGGCACCGGCTACTTCGACGAGGTGGCCCAGGCGATCTCGGGCGGCACCTCCTCGACCCTGGCCCTGAAGGGCTCCACCGAGGAGGAGCAGTTCCACCACGAGCCCATGGCGGCCGACCGATAAGATGTACAGCCAGGGCCCCGTCCTGCCTGACCAGAGGCAGTACGGGGCCCGTTTATAACAATGTAGGGTGGTACCCTTGTCATCCGGGGTGCTGGCGCGAACCACTACACGATTGTCGTTCAATAATATATGAATTATTTATAATCCGTGTAATCCGTGTAATCCGTGGCGAAGAAAACGACCCACTTCCCCGCTTGACCCTCAGAACGGGATCTCCTGTTCGGACTTGATGGCGTAGCCGTGGGCGGCGGCCCAGGCTTGGACGCCCTCCCAGAACCTCACCAGCCCTTCCAGAACCGCCTTGGGATCGGACAGCTGTCCCGCCATCACCCGCTGGCAGAGGGGGTCGAAGCCGTCCGGCCGGTCGGGCAGGGCGAGCGCCTCCTCCAGCAGCTTGCTGCCGGTCGAGTAGGTCCGCCGGTGGTGCAGCCCGAGCAGCAGGGCACCGTACCGGGCGGTCTCCACCGCCAGGGCGGGCAGGTGCGAGGTCTCGCCCCGGGCCTCGGCGTTCCGCCACTTCCCGGCGAACTCGTAGAGCTCACCCACCAGCATCCCCTCCACCGCCAGGTGGAAGTCGGCCTCGGGCGGAGAGGCCGCTGCGGCCCGGAGCTCCTCAAAGAAGTCCTCGGGGTCCCAGAGGGGGAGCACGTGGGTGAAGGCCCCGTGGGTCAAGGGCCACCGGCCTTCCACCCGGGCCGCCTTGGTCAGCAGGATCTCCTCGCTGTAGAAGTCGACCTCGGCTTTCCAGGGTCCGGCGACCCATTCATAGCTGAACTCCTCGCCGCGGCTGCGGAGGACGCAGAAGATCTCGATATCGGAGTAGGGGCCGTCAGTGCCGCGCGCGGTGGAGCCGTAGAGACCGATGGCCTTCAGTTTGTCGCTGTAAGCGTTCCGGGCGTGCTGCGCAATCCGGTGGGCCAGGGCAAGGCGCGCTTCGCGGCTCATGGGTTGCTGCATGGAGAAACCACACCTCCGAAGGCGAAAGATTTGCCCTGCAGGCTCAGATTCCCTGCAATTCGGCTGGTAGTCCTCCCAGGATGTTGTCCGAACCGCCGGGGGATGATTTCTCCTCGAAGGGCCACACTACATAGCGTAGAGGCTGTTGACGCAGACAAAAACCCTGTGCTATATTGTTCCCATCGCTCATTCCGGCATAGCTCAACGGTAGAGCATCCGGCTGTTAACCGGAGGGTTGTAGGTTCGAATCCTACTGCCGGAGCCAGAGAAAAGCAGGCGGAGATCCCCGCCTGTTTTTTCATGCCCCCGCCCGCCCTTGTGCGAAACGGCTTCGTCACGTACAATGGAATGCGACCTTCTTCGGGCCCTTAGCTCAGCGGTCAGAGCTGCCGGCTCATAACCGGTTGGTCGCAGGTTCGAATCCTGCAGGGCCCACCAATCTTAGAGCGAGCCCCGTCTGCCACACCGGCGGACGGGGCTCCACAGCTATATGTGCGCCACGGCAGCGGTCCCAGAAAACCTACTTCCGAACCGCCAGGGCCAGACCGTCCCGCAGGGGGATCAGGCTAACGATCCAGTCGGGATCCTCAATGAGCAGGCGGGTCGCCTCACGGACGCCGCGAGTGCTCCCTTCCTGGCGTGCGCCATCGAAGATGCGGCCGCCCCAGAGCATGTTGTCCATGATCAGCGTCCCGCCCCGCCAGAGCTTCTCCTTGATCAGCGGCAGGGAGGCGGGGTAGCCCTCCTTGTCGATGTCGTTGAAGATCAGATCAAAGGCGCCGGGGGTCTCACGGAGGGCGGCCACCGCCTCGCCCACATGGAACTTCACCAGGTGGCTGAGGCCGGCCCGCTCGATATACTGCCGGGCGTCCCGGGAGAGCGACTCATCCCAGACGGTGTGGTAGACCTCGCCGCCCCCGTTCTCCGCCACCGCCCGGGCGAACCAGAGGGTGGAGTAGCCGAAGCCGGAGCCCATTTCGAAGATGCGCCGGGCGCCGGTCATGCGGGCAATCAGGTAGCAGAGCTTCCCGGCGGCGGGGCCGATGATCGGAAAGTCGGTCTCTCGGGCACGCTCCTCCATCTCTATCAGGAGCGGATCGGCATGGGGGGCCAGGGCGTTCAGGTACGACTGGACATCGGGATGGATCAGGTCCACGGCTCTCGCATCCTTTCCAGGTGTGGTGGTTTCACGATATCAAAAGACGGGGAGGCCCCTCATCGGGAGTCCTCCCCGTCTTACCGCTCTCCCCTCCAATGGGGAGAATGTGCCAGCGTCAGTCCAGCAGGCCGTTGCGGGCCGCATAGGCGCCCAGGGCGCTGCGGCTGTTGATCTCGAGCTTGGTGAAGATGTTGCGGAGGTGCCGGTCCACGGTGCGACGGGAGATGAAGAGGCGGGCACCGATCTCCCGGTCGGTGTGACCCTGGGCCACCAGCCGCACCACCTCCTGCTCCCGCTCGGTCAGGACCGAATCTACTCGCCGCGCCGGGAGGGCGGAGTAGGCCTCCAGGGCGGCCTCGGCCTCCCGCAGCGGGCGGGCGGCGCCCAGGGCGGCGAACCGGTCCCTGGCGGCGATCAGCTGCTCCCGGTGCTCGGAAGAGGGGGGCAGCAGCCTGCCCATGAGAAGTTGGGCCAGGGCGGCCTCGCAGGGGAAGCGGCAGCGTTCCGCCAGGCTGAGGGCCCGCTCGAGGTGCGGCTTGACCGCCTCCTTCTCGCCGGCGGCAGCCGCCACCCGGGCCGCCAGCCGGTGGCCCTCCAGCGCGTAAAGCGTCTGGCCCAACCGCTCCACCACCTCCAGCCCCTCCTGCAGCCGGACCGCTGCCAGGGTCAGCTCCCCCTCGTGCAGGTGGAGCCGCACCCAGGCAAAGGCGGCCAGGGGGCGGTAGAGCTCCATCCTGGCGCCGGCGGTCCAGCGGTCGGCCCCCTCCAGCCAGGCCCGTGCCCGCTCCGGCTCCCCCTGCTCCAGATGGTAGGCCGCCCAGAGCGCGTGGGTGGCCACCTGGTTGATGTGCGGCCCCATCTCCTCCGCCGGGGACCGGGGGTGCATCCCGCTCAGCAGGGTGCGGACCTCCTGCCAGTCGCCCTGGGCCATGGCCAGCTCCGCCGCAAACCAGCGCCGCTGGTGCCGCTGGTCGTAGGGCGCCTGCCGGAAGTAGCCCAGGAGGTTTCGCCGTGCCGCCTCCCAGTCACCCCGGAGGAACTGCAGCACCCCCAGGGGCGAGAACCCCGCCTCCCCGCGCATCGACCCCTGTCCGGCCCGCTCCAGGGCCAGCGCCTCGTACTCCTCGGTCTCCCGGGCCAGGGTGTCCAGCTCGTCAGGCTCTCCGGCCCGGTAGATCAGGGCGGTGAAGAAGCGGTTGAACTGGGTGGAGGCGGCGAGCGAGTACTCCCGCAGCTGGAGCCGCTCGTTCCGCACCTGGAGGTAGGCCCGCTCCATCTCCGCATACTGGCCCTCCGCCAGGGCCGGGTAGAGCTCGGCCCAGGAGAGGTCGGCCATGTGGCTCCCAGGCCGGCCTGCCGCCCGCAGCGCGTGTGCGAGCTGCAGGGCCTCGGCGTGCCGGCCCAGCATGGCCAGGGCGACGGCCCGCTCCCCTGCGATGCGGGGGTAGCCGCAGATGCTGCCGTAGAGCTCCCGCTCCAGCTGCACAAAGCGCTCGTCCCCCGCCAGGGCCGCCTGTTCCGCCTCCACCGCTTCCATCGCCTGCAGGTAGTGCGGATCGACCTGCCGGCGCACCTGCAGGGCCAGCATGTGCCTCGCCCAGGCCTGGACAGGCTGGTCACCGGCCTCCTCGGCCGACATCAGCACCTCCTGCCAGTAGGCTCGCCCCTCGGCCGGCGTGGGGAAGTACTGGGTGTTCCCGATCTTCAGGAGGAGCTCCGCCCGCAGGGAGCTGGCTCCCTGCAGCCCCGCAAGCGCCTGCTGGTACAGCTCCCGGGCCTCCTTGGCGGCGCCGAGGCGATGGGCGGCGTCGCCTGCCCGCCTCAGCCAGTCCGCTGCACGGGGATCGCCGCCGTGGTGCAGGTGCATCCCGATGGCGTTCGGGTCCGGTGCTGGCGCCTGCATCAGCGCTTCGGCGATGCGCAGGTGCCAGCGCCGCCGGCGGGGGACGAGGAGCCGGGCGAGGAGCGCCTCCCGGACCAGGGCGTGGCTGAAGTGAAAGCGATCCGGCTCCTGACTCTCCACGTGAATCAGGCGGAGCGCAGCCGCCTCCTCCAGGGCATCCGCCAGCGCATCCTCGGACAGGTCAGACACCTGAGCCAGCAGGCTGTAGCGGAAGCGCTCGCCGATCAGGGCGGCCTGGGAGAGCGCCCCGAAGGCCTCGGCGGAGAGCCGGTGCAGCTTGATATCGATCGCCTGGAGCACCGTCTCGGGCAGCGGGTCCTCCGGCTCGTAGTCGCCCGCCCGGATGTGGGAGGCCAGCAGCTCGCTGACGAAGAGCGGGTGGCCCCCCGTCCGTGCATGCAGGTGCCGGGCCACCTGCTCCGCCTGCTCCTCCTGCTCGGGCAGCGCCGCTCGGACCAGGGCAAGGACGCCCGCGAGGTCGAGCCGCTCCAGGGAGATCTGGCGGGCCCCCCGCCGCCGTAACTCCGGCAGCATCAGCCACAGGGGATGCTGCCGCTGCAGCTCGTCCAGCCGGTAGGTGGCCAGCACCAGGGTTCGGGTGGCCGCCAGCAGCGGGGTGAGGTGGAGGAGCAGCTCCAGGGAGGCGGTGTCGCTCCAGTGCATGTCCTCCAGCAGGAGCAGGCTGGACGGGCCCCGCTGACGGAGCCAACCCTGCAGCTGGCCGGCCAGCTCTCGCGCCGCACCCTTGCCGGTCCGCTCCAGACCGAGGGGGACCGGCTCCGCACCCTCCGCCCCCAGCCCGCCCAACGCCTCCAACCATGGGCCGAAGGGCGGTGTCTCCTCATGCCCCGGGCAGTGACCCACCCCGTACAGCACGGGGCCGGCCTCCTCCAGGAACCGGCTGACCAGGGCGCTCTTGCCCACGCCGGCCTCGCCGCTGATCAGCACCAGGCCTCCCATTCCCCCTGCCGCCGCCGCCATGCAGCCCTGCAGCAGGTCCAGCTCCCGCTCCCGCCCTACCAATGGAAATGGCCCTGCCCGCAATACGCTCCGTCTCCTTTATCGAACCGCTTACTCTTCCATTCTACTAAACATGTTGCCCTTTCGAAATGCATTCATCTAGGGTGTGTGTGGTTGTAATAAGCCATTGTGACTATTCCCAACAGGGGGGTTTGACCGTTAAGATCATCCCGAAGGTCTTAGAAAGGATGTCTCACGTGATGGAGTTTCGGGCCCTCCGTCCCCACGAGCTTCCGAGCTGGTTCGACGTTGTCGCCCGGGGCTTCGGTCAGTCCCGGGATTACTTCGTGCGCCACTGGGAGAGCGATCCCCACGCCCTGCTGGAGGGGATCCGTGTCGCCGTCGAGGGCGAGCGGATTGTCAGCACCCTCCGGGTCTTCCCCCGCACGATCTTCCTCGGGGGGCTGCCCGTCCCCGTCGGTGGGATCGGCGAGGTCTGCACCGACGAGGCCTACCGCGGGCGCGGGCTCTCGGGGCGGCTGCTGGAGGATGCCATCCGATTCATGGCCGGGCGGGAGATGGTCCTCTCCGTCCTCTTCGCAGGGCGCCACAGCCTGTACAGCCGGTTCGGCTGGAAGCCGGTGCCCATGCGAATGGCCACCGCCCGCCTGCGGCCGGAGCCCGGGCCTTACGAGTGCGCCCCGGCCAACCCGCGCCATCCGGCGGAGGCCCGGCAGTTGCAACTGATCCACCAGCGGTTCGCCCCGCAGTTTCAGGGTGCCACGGTCCGTTCCGATTTGGCCTACTGGACCGGCTGGGTTGCCGGCGAGTGGAAGCGGGCGCTGATCGCCCGGCGGGATGGGCAGGTGCGGGGCTACCTGGCCGCCAACTGGACCGGGCCGGAGGAACTGTATCTCGAGGACTTCGCAGCCCTGCCCGGCGAGGCGGAGCCGCTGCTCCGCTGTGCGGTGGCGGCCCTGGCGCAGGAGCGCTCCCTGAGGGAGGTCCGCCTCCGGTACCCGGCGGCGCTGGCGATTGGGCTGAACCCCGAGGCTCACGATCTGAACCAGGGGCCGATGTACCGGGTCCTGCTGCCGCAGCTTCTCCCCATGGCGGCGGCGCAGGCGCTGGAGCAGATGATCCGGGGGGAGATCGAGCAGCACTTGATCTGGCAGACCGACTGGTTCTAGCCCCAGGCAAAGCAAGCGGCCAACCCGCCCAGCGGCAGGTTGGCCGTCTCTGCATCGATCACCGCTTTGTGCGGATTCGGCAGCGCCCCGGCGCAAGCCGGTACCCAGGATGCCCGCCCACGCGAAGAACCAAGCGCAGGGGTTTCGGACGCGGCGTCGAAGGTCAGGCTGTAACCCTCTGGAGGTGATGGGCGGTGAACAGACCCTTGCGGATCGGGATCATCGGACCGGGAGCCTTTGCCGAGAAGATGCACATCCCCGGCTACAAGCAGGCGGGGGATGGGGTGGAGCTGGTGGCCGTGGCCGGGCGGGAGCTGGCCAGGGCGGAGCGGGTGGCCCGGGAGCACGGCTTCGCCCGCGACTACGACAGCTACGAGGAGATGCTGGCCCGGGAGCAGCTGGACGCCGTCTCGGTCTGCACGCCCAACCGCTACCATGCCCCCGCTGCGATTGCGGCGCTGAAGGCGGGCGCCCATGTGCTCTGCGAGAAGCCGCCCGCCATGAACCCGGCGGAGGTGGAGGCGATGATCGCCGCCGCCCGGGAGGCGGGGCGGGTGCTCCTGATCGGCCTCTCCTTCCGCTTCCACGCCGAGGTGGAGGCGGCCCGGCGGTTCGTGCAGGGCGGGGCGCTGGGCGAGGTCTACGCCGCCCGGGCCCGCTGGACCCGCCGGCGGGGCATCCCCAGCTGGGGGGTCTTCACCAGCCGGGAGCTCCAGGGGGGCGGCCCGCTGATGGACATCGGGGTCCACGTGATCGACATCGCCCTGCACCTGATGGGGTACGCCGCTCCCGCCCAGATGCTGGGCTCCACCTACGCCAAGATCGGCACCCAGCCGCCCGGCCCCGCCCCGTGGGGCCCCTGGGACTGGCAGCGCTACGAGGTGGAGGACATGGCCCTGGGGATGGTGAAGCTCACCTCGGGCGCCACCCTGATGGTGGAGGCCTCCTTCGCCGATAACGCCGAGGACGCCATGCAGGTCAGGCTCTCCGGGACGAAGGGCGGGCTGGAGCTCTTCCCGCTTCGCATCTACCGGGAGGAGCACGGCACCCTGACGACCACCACCGCCTCCTGGCTGCCCCCGCAGGAGATGTACCGGGAGGAGATGCGCCACTTCCTGGCCTGCTGCCGGGGGGAGGAGGAGCCCCGGGTCGGGCTGGAGGAGGCGCTCTGGCTCCAGCAGATCATCAACGGGCTCTATGAGTCGGCCGGCTAGCAACAGGGGACCGCTTCCCAGACGGGAGCGGTCCCTCGGACTTACCCCCGGCCGCGGTCCCCTGCCAGCCACTCCACCTGCAGCCGCGTCCCCGGCTTGACCCGCGGGATCCGGACCATCTGGTAGGGCTGGGTCAGCGCCATGGTGACCACCGCCCCCGGTTCGGGACGGCTCTCCACCGCCGTCACCACCAGCCGGCCTCCCTCCAGCCGCACCCCCGTGATGGCCACCCCGTACCCGCCGGACCGGCGCTCGCCCAGGTGGACCGACACCACGGCGCCCTCCGCAAAGTCGACGGGGGGCGGGGGCGGCGGGGGCATAAAGATGGCGGCGTGCCGCCTCCAGTGGGACTCCCAGGCCGCTCGGTCGGTGATCAGCACCGCCTCCCGGGCGGTGATGCCCGAGTGGTACCCCCGGGCCAGGGTCTGGAACTCCAGCGCCGCTGCGGTGCGGCCGCAGCCGGCCAAAGCCAGGAGGAGGAGCAGGAGGAACCGTCGAACCGCCCATTTCGCCATGGCGTATCCCTGCTTTCGCGAATCTCGCTTGGTTTCAGGATGCCCCATCCATCGGGTATAATGAAGGTCGGTATATCCTGGAACGGGGGTTCGCCGACTTGATCACCCTTTCGCCCCGCCTCGCCGCCGTTGCCGCCCACGTGCCGGATGGGGCGGTGCTCGCCGACATCGGCACCGACCACGCCTACCTGCCCGCCCACCTGGTGCAGACCGGGCGGATTCCCCGCGCCATCGCCGGGGATATCCTGCCCGGCCCGCTGGAGGCGGCGCGGGCCACCGTGACCGGGGCGGGGCTGACCGGCCGGGTGGAGCTGCGGCTGGGGCCGGGGCTGCGGATCCTGGCGCCCGGCGAGGCGACCTGCGCCACCATCTGCGGGATGGGCGGCCCGCTGATCGCCGAGATCCTGAGCGACGGCCCCACCGAGGGGCTCCGGCGGCTGATCCTCCAGCCGATGGCCGGGGAGGAGCACGTCCGGCGCTGGCTGGCCGGCCATGGCTGGCGGCTCACCGCCGAAGAGCTGGTGGCGGATGGCGGCCGGATCTATATCATCCTGGTGGCCGAGCCGGGGACGATGCGGCTGACCGAAGCCGAGCTGCTGGTGGGGCCGCTCCTGCGGGCGCAGGGCGGGCCGCTGCTGGCCCGGTACGTGCAGCTTCAGCTGGAGCAGGCCCGCCGGGCGCTGCAGGGCGCCCGCCGCTCCCGCCGGCCGGAAGGGCAGGAGCGGGCCGCCGAGCTGGAGCACCGGATACGACTGCTGGAGGAGGTTTTGCAGCCATGACGACCGTCGGCAAGATCGCCGCCTACATCGAGGAGCTGGCGCCGCCCGAGTGGGCGGAGCAGTGGGACAACGTGGGGCTTCAGGTGGGGGAGCCGTCGGCCCCGGCGGGCCGCATCCTGGTGGCGCTGGAACTGACCGGCGCCGTCATCGAGGAGGCGGTCCAGACCCAGGCCGACCTGGTGGTGGTCCACCACCCGCCCATCTTCCGGCCGCTGAAGGCGCTCCGCTTCGACACGCCGGGCGGGCGCCGGATCCAGCGGCTGGTCCGGCAGGGGATCGCCCTCTACGCTGCCCACACCAACCTGGACCAGGCGGCGGGCATGACCAACGACTCGCTGGCCGCCGCCGCGGGCCTGGAGGAGCACGAGGTGCTGCTCAAGGCGGGCGAGGAGAAGTACCTGAAGCTGGTGGTCTTCGTCCCCCGGGGGCATGAGGATGCGGTCCT
The DNA here is from genome assembly GCA_049324875.1 of Bacillota bacterium. Classification (GTDB taxonomy): domain Bacteria; phylum Bacillota; class Sulfobacillia; order Symbiobacteriales; family Symbiobacteriaceae; genus JAWLHU01. The sequence goes on along the minus strand of JBMONC010000046.1, from coordinate 12,160 downwards.
GGAGGCCCTGGCCCGGGAGGGGGCGGGCCACATCGGCAACTACAGCCACTGCACCTTCCAGAGCCCGGGCACCGGCACCTTCCTGCCCCTGGAGGGCTCCAACCCCTACCTGGGCCGCCAGGGGGAGCTGGAGCGGGCCGAGGAGATCCGGCTGGAGACGATCCTGCCCGAGTCGAAGGCCCGGCGGGCGGTCCAGGCGATGATCCAGGCCCACCCGTACGAGGAGGTGGCCTACGATCTCTACCCGCTGGCCAACCCGGGCCGCCTGCGGGGCCACGGGCGGATCGGGCGGCTGGCCGCCCCGGTCACCCTGGCCCAGCTGGCGGATCAGCTGAAGGGGCGGCTGAAGACCCCCCACCTGCGGATCGTGGGCGACCCCAACCGCCCCATCAGCACGGTGGCGGTGGGCGCCGGCTCCGGCGGCTCGCTGATCCCCCATGCCGCCCGGCGGGGGGCCGACCTGCTGGTCACCGGGGATGTGGGCTACCACGACGCCCAGGACGCCATGGATCTGGGCCTGGCCGTCATTGATGTGGGCCACTACAACTCCGAGGCGATCGTCATCCCGCCCCTGGCCGCCTACCTGCGGGAGCGGCTGGCGGCGGACGGCCTGGCGGCTGAGGTGATCGAGGCGCAGGCCGGACGGGATCCCTTCACCTTCATCTAACCCGGAGGAGGCTGCCCTGTGAGTGAGACCCTGCTGCAGTTAGAGGATGTCGTCGCCCATCACCGCACCGACCCCACCGGGCTCCTCGGTCTCTGGGGCGCCAAGCCCGTCCGGGCGCTGGACGGTATCTCCCTGTCGGTCCGGAAGGGCGAGACCGTAGGCATCATGGGCGGCAGCGGCGCCGGCAAGACGACCCTGACCGAGGTCGCCTGCCTCCGCCGCTCCATCGACCGGGGGCGGATCCTCTTTCAGGGGGAGGATGTGCGCAAGCTGGACCGGAAGCGGGCCCAGCGCCGGCTCCAGATGGTCCGGCAGGACGCCCGGGAGACCCTGGAGATGGAGCAGAGCGTCAAGAAGCAGCTGGGCGCCAAGCTGCGGGAGTACGGCCTGCCCGATCCCGAGGCCCGCATCAGCCGGACGCTGGAGCAGGTGGGGCTCCCGCCGGAGGAGTTCCTGGAGCGGCTGCCCGCCGAGATGTCCGGCGGCCAGCAGCAGCGGCTGGCCATCGCCCGGGCGCTGGTGCTCAACCCGCTGATGATCGCCCTGGACGAGCCGGTCAGCGGGGTCGACCCGCACCTGCAGCTGGAGCTGCTCCGGCTCTTCGAGCGGGTGCAGCGGCAGCAGGGGGTCGCCTACCTGCTGATCTCCCACGACCCGAAGGTGATCAGCCGGCTGGCTCACCGGGTGGCGGTGCTCCACGCCGGCAAGCTCTTCGAACTGGGCCCCACCGAGCGGGTGCTGGGCGACCCGCGCCACCCCTACAGCCGGCTCTTCTACGGCAAGGAGGAGGGGCTGCTCCCGCCCGAGGAGGACCTGGCGGGCCGCACCCTCCAGGGCTGTCCCTGGGCGGCCCACTGCCCGCTGGTCACCGAGCGCTGCCGCCGGGAGTCCCCCGCCCTGCGGGAGCTGGAGCCGGGCCACGCCGTGGCCTGCCACGCTTTCTAGCCATGGCGAAGGTGCAGGTGACCGTTCAGACCCGCCACGGCGAGTTCCAGCTGGAGGTGGAGCCCCGCGCCAACCTGCTCCAGTCGATCCTGGCGGCGGGGATCCCCTACCGCTGGCAGTGCACCCAGGCCACCTGCGGCAAGTGCCAGTGCCAGGTGCTGGAGGGGCGGGAATCGCTCCAGCGGCCGACGGTCAACGAGCCTGCCCGCCTCAGCCAGACCCTGGTGGATCTGGGCTTCCGGCTCGCCTGCCAGGCCAAGGTGCTGGGGCCGGGGCCGGTGGTGATCAAGCAGCTCTGATCCAGCTTTGGAGGCGATGGAACCGTGTGGGACGCGGAGATGCTGGAGGCTCACTGGCTGGCCTGCATGGCATCGGCCGGGGGCGGGGGGCGGGTGGTCCGGCTGGGCGGGGTGACCGTGCTCACCAACCCAGCCAGCCCGATCACCATGCTGAACTGCCTCCTGCTGAAGGGGGTCCGGGCCGACCGGCTGGAGCCGCTGCTGGAGGCAGGCCGGCTGGTGCTCGCCGCCGGCGAACAGCCCCCGGCGCTCTTCCTCAGCCCGCTCTCGGGCGACCTGCCGGCGCTTCGGGCCCGGCTCGAAGCCCTCGGCTGGCAGCGCCGGCTCTCCCAGGCGGTGCTGGTCAGGCCCCTGGATGAGCCCCTGCCCGCCCTCAGCAGCGAGGTCGCCGTGGCGGAGACCGCGGACCGGGAGAGCTGGGGCCGCCTCCTGGTGGAGGCCTACGGGATGCCCCCGCCCCTGGGCGAGCCGCTCCGGAACGCCTGGACAGGCCTGGCCGGTGAGGCCCGCTTCTACCTGGCTCACCTGGAGGGCAGGCCTGTCGGCACCGGCCTCAGCTGGCGGCAGGGTCCGGTGACCGGCCTCTACGCCGGGGCGGTCCTCCCCGCCTGGCGCCGCCGGGGCGTGGAGCGGGCGAGCCTGCTCCGCCGGATGGCGGACGCCCGCCGGGAGGGCGCCCTTCTGGCCACCCTGCAGACGGAGGCGGGCTCCCCGGTGGAGCACCTGGCCCGGAACCGGCTGGGCTTCACCCTGGCCTATGAGCGCGAATTATGGGCGCCCCTGAAGGTCGCGGATCGCTGATCCTCCGGTTTGTGCACAAGTTGTGGATATCGCTGTTGATACTGTGGATTTCATTGTGAACAACTCGCAAGTCAAGTGGATAGCGCGGGGATATCCCGCAGACCGCATCGCTTTTTTGAATGGCGCACCCGGCCGCGATGGATAGGGGCATCCTATAGGGCAGGACGTTGGCCTGCCGTTGGCGAAAGACCGAGGAAGCAAGGAGAGGAGGTGGGGGGATGGTCTATCTGGGCCTCGACATCGGCGGCACCGGCATCAAGGCGGCGCTGGTGGATGAGCGCGGCAATATCCTCCACCACGCGGAGACCCCGACCTGTGCTTCCGAAGGGGCGGCCTGCATCCTGGACCGGGTGAGGCGATTGGCCCTCTCCCTGACCGAGCGGGCCGGAACCCAGGTGGTCGCCTGCGGGGTCGGCTCCGCCGGCCGGATCGACCACCGCCGGGGCCAGGTCCTCTTCGCCAGCGGAAACCTGCCCGGCTGGACGGGCACCCACCTCGGGCCGGAGCTTTCCCGGGCCCTCGGGATGCCGGTCACCGTGGACAACGACGTCAACGCCGCTGCGATCGGCGAGGCCTGGATCGGGGCGGCCCGGGGCACCGCCGACTTCCTGATGCTCACCCTGGGCACCGGCGTGGGCGGGGCGCTCATGGTGGGCGGCAAGCTCTGGCGGGGCGCCCGCTGGGGGGCCGGCGAGGTCGGCCACATGGCGCTCTTCCCGGGTGGGGAGGAGTGCAACTGCGGCGGCATCGGCTGCGCCGAGCGGTACGTCTCGGCGAAGGCGCTGACCCGGCGGGCCAACGAGGCGCTGGAGTCCGGGCGTCCCTTTCGGGGCATCCGGGATGTGATCGGCGCCGCTGAAAAGGGCCCGAGCGACCGGCGCGAGGCCGCCCGCAAGGGGGTGGAGCGCTGGACCGCCCACCTGGCCCTCTTCCTGATGAACCTGCAGATGGCCTTTGACCCGCAGGTGATCATCCTGGGTGGGGGCGTGGTGCGGCTGGGCTACTGGTGGGAGCGGCTGCTGGAGGCCACCAGCCGGGAGTGCCGGCCCCGCTCGATCACCACCAAGCTGAAGCGGGCCCACCTGGGGCCGCAGGCGGGTGTGGTGGGAGCCGCCCGCCTGGCAATGCTGGCCCAGCAGAGGGGCGAGCGCGGAAAGGAGCCCGGAAAACGGCTCCCCATGCCGGCGGGCCAGCCCACCGGGAAGAGCTGAATCACGATAGAGGGGGGCGCCCGGGCGCCCCCCTTCAGCCTGCCCGACCGGTGCCGCCCCGCTTGCGGGCCCCCCGGTCCGGCGGGCTCTCCTTCATGAAGTCCCGCATCTTGCGGTAGAGTTCTTCGGTCTCGGCGATCGGCCGCAGGGCGATCCCCCGCTCCCGCTTGGCCGCCCGGATCACCTGCTGCACCTCCGCCTGGGCCGACTGGTAGGCCGAGCGGGCCAGGTCCAGCTGCTCCAGGGAGGAGGCCTCGCGGAGCATCCGCTCCGCCGAGGTCACCCGGTCCAGCGCCTCCCTCATCAACTGCGGGTAGTTGGGCCGGTTCCTGTCCCCCGGCCAGGGCCTGATGCCGATCATCGCAAGGGCCTTCTGCAGTGCCAGCATGCCCACAACCTCCCTGCCGCCTGGATGGCAGTCTCCCCCATCCTATAATATGCAGTCTGCCAAAAAAATGGTTCGAACCCGCCGCCCAATTTCTCTCCTTGTCTGCCAGCCTGCAGGGTGGTTAAATGGAAGTGGTATAGACAATTGGACCACTTGCGTCCGAGGTGGGAGGTAACTGTGCTGGACGACCTGCAGAAGGAGCTCCCGATCCCCCTGTACTACCAGATCAAGACCCGCCTGCTGGAGCAGATCGAGAGCGGGCAGCTGAAGCCGGGGGACCGGGTCCCCTCGGAGCGGGAGCTGACCGACCGGTACGGCGTGAGCCGGATGACCGCCCGCCAGGCGCTGGTGGAGCTGGAGACCCAGGGGGTCCTGGTGCGGGAGCAGGGGAAGGGCACCTTCGTGGCCACACCCAAGTTCGAGCAGCCCCTGGCCCTGCTGACCAGCTTCACCGAGGATATGCGCCGGCGCGGCCTGCGGGCGGGTGCGCAGGTGCTCTCCGCCGGGCTGGTGCCGGCCGAGCGCCGTGCAGCCCGGGACCTGGGCCTTGCCGAGACCGCCCGGGTCTACCGGCTGGAGCGGCTCCGCCTGGCGGGCGGCGAGCCGATGGCGCTGGAGACCTCGCACCTGGCCGCCGACCGCTTCCCCGGCCTGCTGGAGCTGGACCTGGAGAACCGCTCGCTCTACGCCCTGCTCCGGGAGCGCTACGGGGTGGAGCTGGCGCGGGCCAGCCAGTCGCTGGAGGCGGTCCCCGCCGATGCGCGCCTCGCCGAGATCCTGCGGGTGCGGGAAGGCACCCCGCTGATGCTGATGGAGCGCCTCTCCCGGGATCCGCAGGACCGCCCCGTCGAGCTGGTCCGCTCCTACTACCGGGGTGACCGCTACCGCTTCGTGACCGAGCTGCTGGCACCGTAGACCGGACTGCGCCGCAAGGGAAGGTGGATGGCGATGGAGATCGAGAAGCTGGTGACCGAGGGGCGGCTCGAAGAATCGAGGGGGATCGACCAGGTCCCCACCCTGGAGATGATGCGGCTGATCAACGAGCAGGACAAGCGGGTCCCCGTGGCGGTGGAGCGGGAGCTGCCGCAGATCGCCCGGGCGGTCGACCTGATCGCCGACCGGCTCCGGCAGGGCGGCCGGCTCTTCTACGTGGGTGCCGGCAGCAGCGGGCGGATGGGGGTGCTGGACGCCGCCGAGATCCCGCCGACCTACGGCACCCCCCTGGAGCTGGTGCAGGGGCTGATGGCCGGCGGCCGGGAGGCGCTCTTCGCCACCCAGGAGGGGGCGGAGGACTCGGTGGAGGAGGGGGTGGCGGCGATCGCCTCCCGGGTGGTGAGCCGCGATGCGGTGGTGGGCATCGCCGCCAGCGGCCGCACCCCCTACACCATCGCTGCTGTGGAGGAGGCGCGGCGCAGGGGCTGCCTCACCATCGCCGTTACCAACAACCCGAACTCCCCGCTGGCGGCGGCGGCGGAGCTGGCCATCGCCCCCGTGGTCGGGCCGGAGGTGGTGATGGGCTCCACCCGCATGAAGGCGGGCACGGCGCAGAAGCTGGTGCTGAACATGCTCTCCACCGGCGTGATGATCAAGCTGGGCAAGGTCTACAGCAACCTGATGGTCGACATGGTCGCCTCCAACGAGAAGCTGCGCCAGCGCTCGGTGCGGATGGTCAGCCTGGCCACCGGCCTCGATGAGAAGACCGCCGGCCGGGCGCTGGCCGAGGCGGAGGGCTCGGTCAAGACCGCCATCGTCGCCCTGATCGCCGGGGTTCCCACCGCCCGTGCGGCAGCGGCGCTCGACCAGGCGGACGGTCTGGTCCGCCGGGCGATCGCCCTCGCCACCGCGGGCGAGGGGCAGGGGAGGGAGGGCGACGGCCAATGACCCGCTGGTTTCAGGGGGCGCTGATCCTGCCCGACCGGATTGTGGAGAACGGGCTGCTGGCGGTGGCCGGGGGGAGGATCGCCGGGCTCTGGGATCTGGAGCGGGAGCCGGCCCCCGAGGCTGATCCCCGCCGGACGGAGCGGCTGGAGCGGGGCTACATCGCCCCGGGCTACATCGACCTGCACGTGCATGGCGGGGGCGGCGCTGACTTCATGGACGGCGATCCGGAGGCGGTCGCGGTGATCACCGCCGCCCACGCCCGCACCGGCACCACCGGCCTGCTGGCCACCACCCTGACCGGGCCCGAGGAGGCGCTCCTGCAGGCCTTCCGGGCGGCGAGGACGGCGCCCCGGCGGGGGGCGCGGATCCTGGGCTTCCATGTGGAGGGCCCCTTCATCAACCTCAAGATGAAGGGCGCCCAGGATGAGCGCTACATCCGCCCCGCATCGGTGGCGGAGATCGACCGGTGGCTGGCGGAGGGCGGGCCCGACCACCGCTGGCACGTCACCCTGGCCCCCGAGACCGGGGGCGCCCTGGATGCGATCCGCCACCTGGCGGCCCGGGGGGCGGTGGTCAGCGCCGGCCACACCGACTGCACCTACGCCCAGCTGCAGCAGGCGACAGAGGCCGGCCTCGCCCACGCCACCCACCTCTTCAACGCCATGCGGGGGCTCCATCACCGGGAGCCCGGTACCGTGGGCGGGGCGCTCACCCTGCCGGGCATGACGGTCGAGGTGATCGCCGACGGCGTCCACGTCCACCCGGCCGCCCTGGCGGCGGCGGTGCGGGCCCGGGGCCCCGGGCAGGTCCTGCTGGTCACCGACGCCATGCGGGCGGCGGGGCTGGGCGACGGCGAGTACCTGCTGGGGGAGCTGCGGGCGGTGGTGAGGGGCGCAGAGGCCCGCCTGGCCGACGGCACCCTGGCCGGCTCGGTCCTCACCATGGAGCAGGCGGTCCAGAACATGGTCCGGTGGGCGGGCGTCGACCTGGTCACAGCGGTGGCCATGGCCTCCCTGCACCCGGCCCGGCTCCACCGGCTGGAGGGGCGGAAGGGCTCCCTGGCCCCCGGCAAGGATGCCGACCTTCTTCTGCTGGACAGCGACCTTTCCGTCCTGACCACCCTGGTGGAGGGCGAGGTCGTCCATGATCGGAGGTAGAGAGATGCCCATCACGGTCGAGGTCTACACGGATTACGCAGCGCTCTCCCGGCGGGCGGCGGAGCTGGTGGCGGAGCTGGTCCGGGCCAAGCCGGGGGCTGTGCTGGGCCTCCCCACCGGCGCCACCCCCAAGGGCTTTTACCGCGCCCTGGCCGCCAGCGGCCTCTCCCTGGCCGGGGTGACCACCTTCAACCTGGACGAGTACGTGGGGCTGCCGCGGGAGCACCCGGAAAGCTACTACACCTACATGAAGCAGCACCTCTTCGACCACGTCGACCTCCGGCCGGAGAACTGCCACCTGCCGGACGGCATGGCGGCGGACGCCGCGGCGGAGTGCCGGCGCTACGAGGAGGCAATCCGCGCCGCCGGCGGCATCGACCTGCTGCTGCTGGGGCTGGGGCTGAACGGCCACATCGGCTTCAACGAGCCCGGGACCCCCTGGGACTCCAGGACCCGGAAGGTCGCCCTGGCGGAGGAGACCCGGCAGGCCAACGCCCGCTTCTTCGACAACCCGGATGAGGTGCCCACCCATGCCCTCACCATGGGGATCGGCACCATCCTGGAGGCCCGGCGGATCCTGCTGCTGGCCTCCGGAGCGGCCAAGGCGGCCATCGTGCGGGAGATGCTGGAGGGGGTCCCGCGGGTGGAGGTCCCGGCCACGGCGCTGCAGACCCATCCCGCTGTCACGGTCCTCCTCGATAAGGAGGCCGCACGGCTGGCGAGGCTCTAAGTTTTGGTTATACGACCGATACCGAAGTGGAATCGGCCCCTCTATTGACGGGGGAACCTCTTCCCTGTAGCATAAGGCACGAGCCCAGACTTGTTACGATAGTCACAAAGTCTATGCACTAGTCATTTCGGAGAAGAGGTGTCCGTCCAATGAACCCCCGCACCATTGAGGTGGGCTGGGAGCATGAGGTCCCCGTCGATGAGGTCCGGCAGTTTCGCGATACCCGCACAGAGGAGCTGGAGGCGCACTACGGCGTGCCGGTCCAGCAGTTGACCGATATGGATGTAGCCAAGTACATGGTCCGGATCAGCCACCCGTCCCCCCGCTACCTGAAGCCCGGCCTGACCGGCCTGGTGCTCAGCCGCTGAAAATCAACAGGGACCGCCCGGCCAGGGCGGTCCCCTCTTGCTTACCGGGGCTGCCAGCGCATCTCCCACTGGGCCCGGCTCTCCCTCAGCCCCAGGGCGGTCAGGACCCGGTGCAGCGGGCTGCCCTCCGGCTCGTTCACCACGGCGACGGCCGCCCCCGGGTGCCGGTGGGCCAGCCCCTCCACCAGCGCCCGGGCCTCCGCGGCCTCCCCGGCGGCCTCGATGATCCGGACCCGCTCCGCACCGGCCTGGTAGATCAGGTAGCCGGTCGGCGCCTCCGCCGGCCCCATCCGCAGCGCCTCGGCCTGGGCGGGCAGGGAGACCGCCAGCGACTCCGGCTCCCGCTGCCAGACGGGCGGGTACTCCCCGTGCAGCCGGGTGCTGTGGCGGAGCAGCTCCCCCGGATCCCCCTCCTGCACCGGGGCGGCGGGGGCGCTCTCGGGCAGCCTGCCCTCCAGGATCGCCAGCCGCCGTGTCACGGCGAAGCCGGCCCCGGCGTAAACCCGCTGGGCCCAGTTCTCCACCAGCACCTCCAGCTGCACCCCCTCCAACCCCTCCTCCCGGAAGAGGCGGACGTGCTCCGCGAAGAGCTGATGGGCCAGCCCCCGCCCCCGGTAGTCCGGGGCGATCCCGAATCCGCCGATCCAGCCCCGCCGCCCCCGGACCCCGAGGAAGGAGAAGCCGGCCGGGCTCTCCCCGTCCATCAGCACCAGGGAGCGGGAGAGGTCGAAGCTCCCCGCCGCCATCCAGTGGGCGAGCTGCGACTCGGTGAACTGTATGGGGACAAAGTACCCGGCGTAGCCCAGGTTCCAGGCCTCGGTCAACTGGCTCAGGGAAAGTTCATCCGCCCGTCTCGTCTCCAAACGCATCGGCTCCCTTGATGAGATCTCTCCTCGGAAAGTTCGGCCTCCCCGTTCCGCTTCCTCCTGGGTGAGATGGCACCGACCGGGGCAGACTAGGGGTGAACGATTCCGGGGGAGGAAGCCGCTGCCGTGGAGATTCTGCGCAACCTGTTCCGCCGGCGACTGCGGGCCGGCCTGACCATTCTGGGCATCGCCGTGGGGATCCTGGCCTTCACCGTGATGGGGGCCATGGCCGAGAAGTTCAACCGGCTGATCAGCGGCGGCCAGGCCTACTTCGCCCGCCGCATCGCCGTCCACTCCACCGGGGGGATGCTGCGGCTGAACCTGCTGCGCCCGGTGGACCTGGCGGTGATGCGGCAGACCCCGGGGGTGCGGCATGTGGAGACCCACATCATGATCCCCCTGGATGAGACCGCCGGCCTGGAGCTGGCGCCCCGCTTCCTGGTGGGAATCGACCTGCCCAACTTCGCCCGGGCCCAGCTGCTGGGCGGGCCCGAGGCCCGGCTCCGGCTGGAGCGGGGGAGCTGGTGGCGCCCCGGGGAGCAGAAGGTGGCGGTGGTGGGCAGCGCCGTCGCCCGGAAGATGAAGCTGGCGGTGGGGGGCGAACTGGAGGCCCGGGGGGAGCGGTTCCGGGTGCTCGGCGTGCTGGAGGAGACCCTCTCCCTTCCGGACGGCTGGGCGCTGGTGCCCGCCGAGGATGCCCGGGCGCTGCTGCTGGAGAGCACCCCGCTGCTCCGCTCCATCGGGCTGGACTCCTTCTGGACCAACGCCTACGCCCTGATCGACCCGGCCGACGGCAACCAGATCACCGAGAGCCTGGCCGGCAACCTGCAGAAGGGCTACCTGCTCCACTCCCCGGAGCAGATGTCCAAGGCGACCGACCAGGCCTCGACCCTGCTGAATACCGCCATCCTGGGATCGGCGGCCATCGCCGTGGTGGTGGGCGCCCTCTCGGTGATCAACACCATGTTTATGGCGGTGGGGGAGCGGACCCGGGAGATCGGGATCAAGAAGGCGATCGGGGCCGGCAGCGGGGATGTGCTGCGGGAGTTCCTGCTGGAGTCGGTGGTGATCGGACTGCTGGGGGGGCTGCTGGGGCTGGGGCTGGGCACCGCCCTGACGGCGGGGATCAACCTCTACACCGCCGGTCAGGGGACGCCGGTCTTCCTGGTCACCCCCCGGCTGGCGGTCGGGGCGATTGGCTTCGCCACCCTGCTGGGGGCGGTGGCGGGGCTGGTGCCGGCGTGGCGGGCGGCCCGGATGGAGCCGGTGGCTGCGCTCCGCGAGCTGTAAGGGGGGACGGGGCGATGCTGGTGGAGGCGGAGGGGCTGACGAAGCTCTACCCCATGGGGGTCCGGGCGCTGGATGGGGTCAGCCTGGCGATCCGGCGGGGCGAGTTCGTGGGGATCATGGGGCGGTCGGGCAGCGGCAAGTCGACGCTGCTGCAAATCCTGGGCTGCCTGGACCGGCCGGATGCCGGCCGGGTGCGGATCGACGGGGTGGAGGTGACCCGGCTGAGCGACCGGGCGCTGCCGGCGGTGCGGCTGGCCAGGCTGGGCTTCGTTTTCCAGGCGCACAACCTCGTGCCGGCGCTCACCGCGCTGGAGAACGTGGCCCTGCCGCTCCGGTACGCCCGCCCCCGCCCCAAAGACGGGCTGGAGCGGGCCCGGGCGATGCTGGAGGCGGTGGGGCTGGGCGACCGGCTCCACCACCTGCCCGGCCAGCTCTCCGGCGGGCAGCAGCAGCGGGTGGCCATCGCCCGGGCGCTGGTCAACAACCCGGCGCTGGTGCTGGCCGATGAGCCGACCGGGGCGCTGGACAGCCAGACCGCCCGACAGCTGCTGGATCTGCTCCGGCGGCTGGGCCGGGAGCGGGGGCAGAGCTTCCTGCTGGTCACCCACGACCCGGTGGTGGGCAGCGCCTGCGACCAGGTCTACGCCATGGAGGACGGGCGGCTGCGGCCGGCCTGAACATAGGGGGAAGGAAGAGGCCTCCCGGCCGAATCGGGAGGTCTGTTCTTTTTTTCACCCTTTTCGGGCTTTTATCGTAATTTTAGAAACAAGGAGGTCGATTTGGATGCGAAACTGGCTGCGTCTGGCCACAGCGCCCCTGCTCCTCCTCCTGCTGGCCGCCTCCCTGGCCGGCGCCCCGGCGGCGGCCCAGAGCCCGCCGCCCAGCCCGGTCCGCCCCCTGGGTTCACCTGGCTCCTGGTATATCGGGGCGATCCCGCCCGACTTCGACCCGGCCAAGCCGGTGCTGGTCTTCGTCCACGGGAAGGGCGGCTCGGCCGCCGCCTGGTGGTCGGAGACCGCCTACCACGGCCCCAACGACATGTACACCTATGCCTATACCCACGGGTACCGAACCGCCTTTGTCGACCTGGAGCCGGAGGGCGACATGTGGGCCAACGGGGAGCTCCTCCGCCTGCAGTTGAGCCAGATCGCCCGCTACTTCGGGGTGGAGCGGGTGGTGGTGATCGCCCACTCCAAGGGCGGGGTGGATGTGAACGCCGCCGCCGCCTTCTACGGGGCCGGACCCCTGATCGAGAAGGTGATCACCCTGGGCTCCCCCCACTGGGGCACCCCCCTGGCCGACCTGGCCTACTCCACCTGGACCTGGTGGCTGGCCGCCCTGCTGGGGCAGAACACCGACGCCACCTATGTGATGCAGACCGGTTATATGGCCTGGTTCCGCTCGGTGGCCGACGCCGCCGGCGACAGCGTGCCCTACTACACCCTCTCCGGCCACAGCTGCGGCCCCTTCCTGACCGCCCTCTGGTGGGGCTGCGTCTACCTGAGCGGGGAGGATGACGGCGCCGTGCCCCTCGCCTTCTCCCAGAAGCCCGGCGGC
>JBMONC010000045.1:0-88822 GCA_049324875.1 Bacillota bacterium | reverse complement strand
CAAAAAGAGCGGCCCCCCTCCCGGAGAGCCGCTCGATTCTACTATGCTTACCCCAGCGCCCGGTCGATCTTGGCGGCCAGCTCCTTCTTCGGCTGGAACCCGACGATCCGCTCCACCGGCTGGCCGTTCTTGAAGATCAGCAGGGTCGGGATCGACATCACCCCGTACTTGGCGGCGACGGCGTTGTTCTCGTCCACGTTCAGCTTGCCGACCTTCAGCTTGCCCGCATACTCGTTTGCAAGCTCATCAACGATGGGAGCGATCATGCGACAAGGGCCGCACCAGACAGCCCAGAAGTCCACCAGCACGGGGGTGGAAGCCCTCTCAACCTCCGCCTCCCAGTTCGCGGACGAAAACGTCAGAACCTTATCGCTGGCCACGTGGCATCCTCCTTCTGTATGTACGGAACGCGTTGCGCCCCTATTGTACCCAATGACTACCGGGGGTGTAAAGCCAGTATTTGCCATGAATTGTGGTGCAAATAATCCGATGGCACTCCCCGAATGGGCTCTCTCTCCTCATGTCCCCCGCCACCGCAGGTGGCTATGATGAGGGTAGATCCTCCCAGAAGGGAGTGGGTGCCCCCTGACCTCACGCCGGCTTCAGACCTATCTCATGCTGGTCCTCTTCGTCGCTGCCACGGTCCCCACCCTGGTCTTCGGCGCCAGCCAGCTGCGGTCGCTGCGTCAGACCAGTCAGGAAGCGCGGGAGGGGCAGCGGCTCCGGGCGCAGGCTCTGGCCACCGATGTGCAGGAATACGTGTCGGTCCACGCCCGGGCGGTCCGGACTCTGGCGCGCCAGCTGGAGACCGTCTCCGATCCCACCGCCCTGGACCTGCAGGCGATCCTCGACCGGATGCGCCAGGAGTACCCGGGCATCGTGGGGACCTTCATCGGGGACTCGGAGGGCAACTCCCTGGTCTTCTCCCCTACCCACGACCCGAGCGGCAACCCGCTGGCGGGGCGGAACTACGCCGCCGCCTGGTACTTCGAGCCGCTGAAGCAGACCAGGCAGATGGTCTATTCGCCGGTGATCCCCGGCGTCGTCATCGAGATGCGGCCGCTGATCACCATGGTGGCGCCGATCCTCGACCAGGAGCGGAACCTGCGCTACTACATCTCCGGCGGTCTGGACCTCTCCCGCATGGCCCACCTGCTGGAGCAGCACAGCACCTTCCCCGGCGAGGCGATCCTGCTGGTGGATGGCGAGGAGAAGCTGATCGCCGAGAGCGGTGCCGGCGAGTCGGAGCCCTTCGCCTCCTTCAAGGACTCGATCCATGTGCAGCGGATCCGGAACGGCACCACCTGGGTGGAGGACGAGGCGACGGTGGCCGGCTATGCCACGATCCCTGACCTGGGGTGGGGGGTGGCGGTGATCACCCCGACCACCGCCCTGGAGGCCCCGTGGCACCGGACGCTGAACAGCTCGGTCCTCACCGTGGCGCTGGCGCTGGGCCTGGGCTGGCTGATGGCCTGGCTGCTGGCCAGGACGATGAACGAGCCGGTGGTCGCCCTGATCCGGGCCGCCCGGGCCGTGGGGCTGGGCGATCTGAGCGTGCGGGTCCCCCCCTCCCGCCAGCCGATGCCGGCGGAGATGGCCGAACTGCACCGCCAGTTCAACCTGATGATCGCCTCCCTGCAGGAGTACCAGCAGGCCCTGGTCCGGTGGAACAGCACCCTGGAGGAGCGGGTGGCCGACCGGACCCGGGAGCTGAAGGTCCTGAACGAGACGGCGACACAGGTGACGGGGGTGCTGGAGCTGGAGCCGCTGATGCAGCAGGTGGCATCCGGCATCGCCGAGCTGGTGGAGGCCGATGTGGGCCTGGTGCTGCTGCGCCGCCCCAGCGGAAGGGTGGAGATGGCGGGCGTCCACACCGGCACCCTCCCCTGGCTGCGCCCCACCGAGGCGGAGCTGCAGCGGGGGATGGGCGCCCGGATCATGGCCACCGGCGAGCCGGAGATCGTCATCGATGTCAGCACCCGGCGGGACCTCTTCGGCTCCTGGACCGAGCAGTACCCGCACGCCTCCTTCTGTGGGGTGCCGATCCGCGCCTCCGGCGAGGCGGTGGGCGTGCTGGCCGCCATCCACCGGGAGCCGGGCCGCTTCAGCGACCTGTCGGTGGAACTGCTCTCGACCCTGGCGGGCCAGGTGGGTCCCGCCGTCTCCGCCGCCTGGCTCTTTGAGGAGGTGAAGGAGCAGCGGAACACCCTGCTCTCCATCACCAACTCCATGGCCGAAGGGCTGCTGCTGGTGGATGCCAACGACCGGGTCCGGTTCGCCAACGGGGCGGCCGGGCGGCTCCTGCAGCTGGAGCAGCCGCCGGCCTGGGGCCAGCCGCTCCGCCAGTGGTTCGCCCAGTGGCCCGACGGCACGGTGCTGCACCCCACCCCGACCAACGGCGGCTCCTACGCCGACATCCAGCTGCCGGGGCCTCCCCGGCGGACCGTCGCAGCCACCATCTTCCCGGTGATGGGCGAGGGGCTGAACTACCTGGGCTACGGCATCCTCCTGCGGGATGTGACCCAGGAGCGAAAGCTGGAGCGGGACAAGGATGAGCTGATCGCCAACGTCTCCCACGAGCTGCGAACCCCGCTGACCGCCATTCTGGGCAGCGCCACCACCCTGCTCTCCCTGGAGGCATCGCTGGAGCCCGAAGAGCGGTTGGACTTCCTCCAGGGGATCGTGGAGGAGAGCCAGCGGCTGAAGGAGCTGATCGAGTCGCTGCTGGACATGGCCCGGATCAACACCGGCAACCTGGCGCTGCAGGTAGGACCGGTGGACTGGGCCTCGGTCTGCAGCCGGGCGATCCGCCATGCCCGCGCCCGCTGGCCCGAGCACGACCTGCAGCTCTCCCTGGCGCCCGACATGCCGCCGCTACGGGGCGATGCCGGCCGGCTGGAGCAGGTGCTGGACAACCTGCTGGCCAACGCCGCCCGCTACTCCGACCCGGGCCGGAGCATCCGGCTGGAGACCGTGGTGAGGGATCACGCCCTGCGAACCTCGGTCTGCGACGAGGGGATCGGGATCCCGCCGGACGAGCTGGAGAAGGTCTTCGACCGGTTCTACCGGGGGGAGGCGCCCTCGATCCGCAAGCTGCGGGGCACCGGCCTGGGACTGGCCATCTGCCGGGGGATTGTGGAGTCCCACGGCGGGCGGATCTGGGCCGAGCGGAACCCCGAGCGGGGCTCCACCTTCCACGTCACACTCCCCCTCCCCAACCCCGGCCGAGGAGGTGCGCCCGATGAAGCAGTCGATTCTGATCGTGGATGATGAACCCCGCATCCAGCGGTTCATCCGCGCCAACCTCCGGGCTGCGGGGTACGAGGTGCTCCTGGCCTCCACCGGCGGCGAGGCGATTGCGGCCTGCGAGCAGCAGGAGCCCGACCTGCTGCTGCTGGATTTGGGGCTGCCCGACATCGACGGCCTGGAGGTCTTTCAGCGCATCCGGCGCTTCTCAAGGCTTCCCGTCATCATCCTCACCGCCCGCTCCGCCTCCTCGGACAAGGTCCAGGGGCTGGATCTGGGGGCGGACGACTACATCATCAAGCCCTTCGATGTGGACGAGCTGGTAGCCCGGGTGCGGGCGGTGCTCCGCCGCACGGCCAACGGCCCGGCATCACCGGCCCCGTCTTCTCTCACCATCGGCCCGCTCTGCATCGACGTCGCAGCCCATGAGATCCGGCTGGAGGGCGAGCCGGTCCACTTTACCCCCACCGAGTTCAAGCTGCTGGCCTACCTGGCGGCCCACGTCGACAAGGTGGTGCTGCACGAGGAGCTCCTCACCCATGTCTGGGGGCCCGCCTACCGGGATGCGCTGGAGTACCTGCGGGTCACCATCGCCCGCATCCGCCAGAAGCTGGGGGATCATCCGGCCCGCCACCAACTTCAGACCATTCCCGGGGTGGGCTATAAGTTGAGCCGGCGATAGCACTTTCGGCCTCATTGCACCCCCTGTTATGGAATTGTTACGGCGGTAACGATCACTGTTATGCGTCTGAGACGCTCCCCCTGGTAAGGTGGGCTCAGGAGCCAACCTCTCTCGGAAGGAGCGGTCTGTAGATGGAGGAGAAGCAGCAGGTCCCCCAGGAGGAACCGAAGCAGGGTGTTTCCCGCCGCCAGTTCCTGACCACCAGCGGGATCGCCGGAGCCGCTGCCGCCGCGTTGATCGGCGGAGCGGGTGTCGCAGAGGCCTCGGTCGGACCCACCCGTGATCGGGTACAGAAGAGCTGGGCGGTCAAGGTCAGCGTCCGGCCGCGCACCGTCGACCCCCACCCGGTGGTCGGCGAGTACAAGCGGTTCAAGCAGAAGAACCACATGATCGGCCGGCTCGGCTGGGATGAGTCGCAGAAGTTCATCACCCAGAAGAACGCCGAGACGATCAAGGCGCTGCGGGAGAAGAACACCCCGGGTTACGGCCGGTACGACCAGGCCTTCAACTCCGGCGCCGGCACCATGACCAGCGCCGGCGGCACCAACATCCACACCCCCAACGCCGGCCTGCTGGCCTGGAAGCTCCCCAAGCCCGAGGAGAAGGACAAGCTCCCCAAGCCGGTGGAGATCGCCGACCTGGCCGAGCACACCCACCGGATGCGGAAGCTCTGCCTGATGCTGGGCGCCTCGGACGTCGGCTTCGCCAAGGTCGACAAGCGCTGGCTCTACGATGAGTGGTTCGTCGGCGGCAAGGTGGTCCCGGCGGTGGAGATGCCTGAGGATGTGCAGAATGTCATCGTCATCGCGATTGAGATGGACCATGACTCCATCGCCACCGCCCCCACCAACGTCTGCCAGGCCGAGACGGGCGTCGCCTACTCGAAGCTGGTGGCCGCCCTGGCCTCGATCTCCTCGGCCGTCCGGGCCCTGGGCTTCATCGCCATCCCCTCCTGCAACGAGATGGGTCCCACCCCGCCGATGGCGATCGACGCCGGTCTCGGCGAGCAGGGCCGCCTGGGCCTGATCATCCACCCGAAGTTCGGGCCGCGCATCCGCCTGGGCAAGATCTTCACCAACATGCCGCTGGAGCACGACAAGCCGATCGAGTTCGGCGTCCAGGCCTTCTGCGAGGCTTGCATGAAGTGTGCCGAGACCTGCCCGGCCAAGTGCATCCCCACCGGCCCGAAGAGCGCCGATGCGCCCACCCTCTCGGAGAACGGCGGCATCGTCAAGTGGCAGGTCAACCACGAGCTCTGCCGGGCCAACGGCTGGGCCGCCACCGGCACCAACTGCACCATCTGCATCTCGGTCTGTCCTTACAACAAGAAGGACGGCTGGATCCACGACGCCGTGAAGCTCGGCCTGGCTAAGGCGCCGTTCATCGGCAGGGCGGTCGCCGAGATGGATGACCTGATGGGCTACGGCGAACAGGTCAATCCCGAGGACTGGTGGAAGAAGATCTAGGTCAGGAGGGAACACCATGCCGTTTATCTGGATGCTTGTCGGCGCCGCCCTTGCCCTTCTGGCTGTCTACGGCGGCCGCCTGCTGAAGCTGGGCCTGAAGTGGTTCGACTGGATCTGGCTGCTGGCCGTCGCCCTGCTGGTCTTCACCACCCTCTCCTTCCTCGTCGTCTCCCTGGAGGAGGGCGAGTCGGTGGCAGCGCTCCGGGGCACCTTGTTCTTCGGCCTCCCGACCCTGGTGCTGGCCGTGCCGATGATCCGCCGCTGGACCAAACTGAGCTGAGGAATTCAGCCCTGCCGGCCCGCCATCCCCGGCGGGCCGGCTTCAACTTCTGGCCGGAGGAGTGTACCCCATGTCAACGCCCTGGCTGCGCAAGTCGGTCATCGCCGTGGCTCTGCTTGGCCTGCTTGCTGGCTTGCTCTATGCCCGGCTCGCCCCGGGCCCGGACCTGACCCCTGCGATCATGGCGACGCTGGAGACGGGGGAGCGGCTGGACCCCGGGGAACGGTACCGCCCCATCATGGACGCCTCCGGGGCCCACGTGGGCTTCCTGGCGGTCGCCACCCGCCCGGGTTACGGCGGGCCGCTCACCGTCGCCGTCCGCCTGGATCGGGAGGGCAGGCTGGTGGCGGTCACCCCCATCGACCACAAGGAGACCCCGGGCTTCTTTCTCTCGGTGGCCCGCTCCGGCCTGCTGGAGCAGTTCCGGGGGCTGAAGGCCAACGCCCCGATGCAGCTGGGCGCGGACCTGCAGGGGGTCTCGGGGGCGACGATCACCTCCCGCGCCATCGCGGAGGCGGCACGGCTGGGCGCCTATGAGGTGGCCCGGACCGAGTTCGGCCTGGCCACCCCGCAGTCGAAGCTCGAGATCACCTTCGGGCTGGAGGAGTGGGCGCTCCTGGGCATGATGCTGCTCTCCCTGGCGCTCTGGAAGCTCAACCTGACGAGGCTGCGCCTCCCCCTCCTCGCCCTTTCCACGGTGGTGATGGGCTTCTGGCTGGGGGCGCTCTTCGCCATCCCCCAACTGACGGCGCTGCTGATGGGCTACGCCCCGCCCCTGCAGGAGGCGGTCCGCTGGTACCTGCTGGTGGCGGGGGTGCTGATCCTGACGGTGACGGTGGGCCACAACTGGTACTGCTACTGGCTCTGCCCCTTCGGGGCGGCTCAGGAGCTGCTCAGCCTGGTAGGCGGCAACATGATCCGGCCTTCCCTGCGGCTCCGCCGGGCCCTCAGCTGGATCCGCTGGGCGCTCCTCTGGCTGAGCGCCATGGTCGCCTTCTTTACCCTGAGCCCCGGCACCGGCAGCGTGGAACCCTTCTCCACCCTCTTCCTCTTCAAGGGCTCCAACCTGCAGTGGGTGGTGCTGCTGACCGTGCTGGTCAGCGCCATCTTCGTCAAGCGGATCTGGTGCAACTTCCTCTGCCCGGTCGGCGCCTTCCGTGAGGCGGTTGACTGGCTGCGCCGGGAGGTGATGACCCGGTGGAGAGCAAAAACGCGTCCAGACATCACGACCTGATCGCCGGCGGCATGGTGGCAGTGATCGGCCTGCTGCTCCTCCTGCTGCTCTATGACGGGGTCAAGACCGGGATGCAGTAAGCCGCTGAAGGAAGGTATCGGCGATGAAGGCACGCCTGCGCCGTTGGGCTCCCTCCATGGGAGGGGTGTTAGTGGCAGCGCTCACCCTGCTGATGGCGGGGTGGGACCGCTCCGCCCCGCCGTTGGAGGAGACCGGCTTCCTGCTGGACGCCTATGTCCGGGTGGTGGCGGTGGACGGCGACCGGCCATCGGGGGTGAGGGCAGCCCTGGCCTCCCTGGGCGCCGTCGAACGGCTGCTCAACCGGTATGACCCGCTTTCGGACCCGGCCCGGATCAGCCGGGCCGCCGGGGAGTGGGTTCCGGTGGAGCCGCTCACCCTGCGGGCGCTGCTCCTGGCCCGCTCCTGGGAGGCCCGGACCGGTGGCGCCTTCGACGCCGCCCTGGGCGGGGTGATCGACCTCTACCGGTTTGGCGACGGTGGTCAGGTGCCCTCGCCGGCGGAGCTGGCGGGGGCGCTGGCCCTGTCAGGGGCGGTCGCCTGGGAACTGGATGAGGCCGGCAGCCGGGCCAGGGTGGCCAGAGCCGGCACGGTGCTGGACCTGGGGGGGCTGCACAAGGGGCTGGCCGTGGACCAGGCGGCAGCGGCGCTGCGGGCCCACGGGGTGACCCGGGGCCTGGTGGATGCGGGAGGCAACATGCTGGCGCTGGGCCTCCGGGCCGACGGCTCCCCCTGGCGGATCGGCATCCAGCACCCCCGCCGGCCCGACCGGGTGCTGGCGGTGATCCCCCTGAGCGACCAGGCGATCGCCACCTCCGGCGACTACCAGCAGTTCTTTGAACAGGGCGGAAAGCGCTACCACCACGTGCTGGATCCCCGGACGGGGGAGCCCGCCTCCGGGGTGCTCTCGGTCACCGTGCTGGCCCCCACCGCCGTCGAGGCCGACCTGCTCTCCACCGCCCTCTTCGTGCTGGGGCCGGAGCGGGGCATGGAGCTGGTGAGCCGCTCGCCGGGTGTGGAGGCGCTCTGGGTGACCGGGGCGCTGGAGCTGGTGGCCACCCCCGGTCTGCGGGACCGGCTGGAGGTGAGGGAATGAGCCGCCGGTTCGCCTCCCTGGGCCTGCTGCTGGCGGTCGGGGTGGGGCTGCAGTGGATCGAGTCGCTCCTGGCGCTCCCCTCGCCGCTGCCCGGGGCGAAGCTGGGGCTGGCCAACGTGGCGACGCTGATCGTGCTGGCCCGCTTCGGCGGCGGAACCGCCGCCCTCTTCGGCCTGCTCCGGCACATCGCTGCCTCCCTGCTGACGGGGTCGCTCCTGCTGCCCACCTTCTGGCTGGGCTTAGGCGGGAGCCTGGCCACCGCCCTCCTGCTCCTGCTGCTCGGGCGCGGCTCCTCGCTGCGCACGGCGGGGGTGCTGGGGGGTGCGGCCTTCCAGGTGGGGCAGACGGCGGCGCTGCTGCTGCTGACCGCCACCCCGGGCTTCCTGGTCTACCTCCCGCCGCTGCTCGCCCTGGGGGTCGCGGCCGGCTGGGCCACGGGCGTGCTGGCCACCCTGGCAGAGCGGGCGGTCCGGCCCGGGTGGCAGGGGCCGGCCGACCGGGCCGAGTGGTGGGCGGGCTCCCTGCTCGCCGCCGCCCTCGCCCTCGCCCTGCTGATCCGCCCGGCGCCGGCCTCGGCGCGGGAGGCGGTGGTGACGGTGGCGGGCCGGGAGCAGCTCCGGATCGACCTGGGCACCGCCCGGGAGCTGACGCTGCCGGTGGCCGGCGGCACCATGGTGCTGCAGGTGGAGCCGGGCCGGATCCGGGTCCTCTCCTCCGACTGCCCCGACCAGGTCTGCGTGCTGACCGGCTGGATCGACCGGCCGGGGCGGCCGGTCTATTGCGCCCCCTTCCAGACGTTGATCACCATCCAGGGGGGAGCCCCGGACCTGGACAGCGTCATCCGGTAGAGCGCAGGACCCCTGATAAGACAAGGCGGCACCGCTTCCTACGAAGCGGTGCCGTCTCGTTTCAAGGCTACCCCACCATGCCGTGTATCCGGTAGAGAATGAACCTGCTCCTACGCAGGTGGGTGCCCTCTCCAGCGCTTTCTGAGTCCCCTGACCTCGGCAGAGCCGGGGGGGCGTTCAGGCCACCACCGGAATTGGGCTCCCTTTCATTCGACTGTTAGGTCATTTCGTACCGGTGATCACGCACATGGTCGGGAGTACTTGTAGGATGTGCATCCCGTCCGGTTTTCATGATAGCAACGCCCGCCCCGAAACGCAAGGCTTGACAAGCTGGCGCTTTTGCGCGCCCAACCCAGCAGGAATCCAGGTGATTGGAATAGAATGGAAGTAACGGGAGGTGGGCCGGATGAACGGAAAGATGTATGCCGCGGACCTGATGACCGTCCCGGTTCGGAGCGTCCGGGCAGAGAGCGGCCTGTCCGATGCGCTGCGTGTGATGGACGAGGGCGGCTACGGACAGGTCCCCGTGGTGGAGGGCGACCGGCCGGTCAAGCTGCTGACGGAGCGGGATGCCCGCCACGCCCTGCAGCTCGGAAGGGCGGAGCGGCCCGTGGGCGAGCTGGCCTCACCGCTGCCCTGCCTTCTGGCCCCGGAGGCCCCGCTCTCCGAAGTGCTCCAGGCGCTGCAGGAGCAAGACTCCCTGCTGATCGTCGGCCCGGAGGGCCGACTGGAAGGGATCATCACCTATTGGGACGTCCTGAGGGTGGCCCGGCCAAATCTGCTGGTCGCCGAGGCGGAGCTGCTGCTGCGCAAGGTGGTGGCCGACTCCTACCGGGAGAAGTACGGCGAGGACTGGTGGCCCCATGTGCGGGAAGACCTGCGCGGCCGCGCCGAGGAGGAGCACCGGCGGGACCAGGAAGATGGGGAGGCCAGCAGTGAGCACATGCTGGGTCACACCTCCTTCTGGAGCCTGATCGAGATCTTCCGGGAGATCCGGCCGGACCTGCCCGAGGAGCGCTACGCCTCCTTCCACGAGGTGCGAAAGTGGCGCAACCAGGTGGCCCATCTCTACATCCTGAGCGATGCAGACCTGGCCCGGCTCATCCAGGATGCGCTAGCCATGCGGGACTTCCTGGAGCCCCCGCCGGAGAGATCGTGCTAGGTGAACAGGGCCGCTCGGGCTGGTCCCGGGCGGCCGTCACGCGGATTCCCTTGAAATTGACGGCCACGGATGTAATCCGTGGCAATGATCCAAGGCCGCCCGGGCTTCCGCCGGGCGACCTCGCTCATGCCTTTCGCAGCCGGATCTCCAGCACCGCCCCCTGCCAGGTGGCCTGGCTCTCCCGGGGGCGCACACGGGCGGGAAGCGGCCAGGTGCGGGCAAAGGCGCCGTAGCTGGCGCTGGAGCGATACCAACCCGGCCCCTCCAGCCGCTCCTCCCGGGTGCGGCAGCCGGCCAGGGAGAGGCTGCTTTCGCTCACCTGGATCTGAACGGAGGAGGGGTCGATTCCCTCCAGCGGCACCCGGAGGACGAGGTGCGCTCCCTCCTCCCGCCATTCGGGCTCGACTCCCGCCGGCAGCGCCATCTCCCGCAGCGGTCTGCCCGTCTGCCAGCGCATCAAGTCCAGAAGAGAGAGGAACATCTGGCTCACCCTCCTGCTGCCAGTCTATGCAGGAGACGGACGCCGTTACCCAAACAGAAGGGCCCCCCTGAGCTTGCCTCTCAGGGGGGCTTCTGGTTCATGCCTTTATATCCGGCCGGATCCGTCCCATCACCAGGCAGTCGACGTACTGGCCGTCCCGGAAGGCGCCCATCCGCTTCCGCCCCTCGTGCTGGAAGCCGAAGGACTCGTAGAGCCGGATCGCCCGCTGGTTGTCCGGATAGACCTCCAGCTCGACCCGCAGGATGTTGAGCCAGCGGTCGGCGGCATCCACCAGGGCGGCCAGGATCGCCTTGCCGAACCCCCGGCCCTGGTAATCATCGTGGACCGCCATGCCAAGGCCAGCGACGTGCAGATTCCGGGGCCGCCGGTTCCGGTGGATGCCGCCGGTGGCCACCACCTTTCCGTCCAGCTCGGCCACCAGCATGTAGTCGAAGTTCGGGTCGTTCCCCTCCAGCCGCTTCCTCCAGTTCTCCGGCGTGCCGTGGGGCAGCTGCAGCGTGCCCCAGTAGACGCTGGGCTGGCTCATGATCTCGCAGAAGGCCTCGGCATCGGAGGGGCGGGCCATGCGGATCCGGAGATCGGCCATGGGGCAGCGCCTCCTTCTTGCGCCGGACTAGAGGTCGGTCTTGATGTGCAGCTCCTTCAGCTGCCGCACCGCCACCTCGCCAGGGGCATCGGTCATCAGGTCGGTCGCCTTGGCGGTCTTGGGGAAGGCGATCACGTCCCGGATCGACTGGCGGCCGGCCAGCAGCATCACGAAGCGGTCGAGGCCGAAGGCGATGCCGCCGTGGGGCGGGGCGCCGTACTCGAAGGCGTCCAGCAGGAAGCCGAACTTGGTCTGCGCCTCCTCGGGGGTGAAGCCCAGCATCTCGAACATCCGGTTCTGCAGGGGACGCTGGTAGATCCGGATCGAGCCGCCGCCCAGCTCCACGCCGTTGAGCACCAGGTCGTAGGCGTTGGCCCGGACCTTGGCCAGCTCCTCCCGGGTGGCGCCCTGCTTGAAGACGATGGGCAGGTCCTCGGGGTGGGGCGAGGTGAAGGGGTGGTGGACCGCCACGAAGCGGGACTCCTCCTCATCCCACTCCAGCAGCGGGAAGTCGACCACCCAGAGCAGGTTGAACTCCCCCGCCTTCCGCAGCCCGAGCCGGTTGCCCATCTCCAACCGCAGGGCACCCAGGGCGGCGGCCACCACGGGGGGCTGGTCGGCCACGAAGAGCAGCAGGTCGCCGGGCTGGCCGTCCAGCCGGCGGATCAGCTCGGCGGTCTGCTCCTCGGTCAGGAACTTGGTGAAGGTCGACTTCACCTCGCCGCTCTCGGTCAGGGCGATGTAGGCCAGCCCCTTCGCCTTGAAGGACTTGACCAGCTCGGTCAACTCGTCGATCTGCTTGCGGGAGTAGCCGCCGCAGCCCTTGGCGTTGATCCCCTTCACCTCGCCGCCGGCCTCCACCGCCCCCTTGAAGACCCCGAAGCCACAGTTGGCAGCGATGTCGCCGATGTTGACGAACTCCATGCCGAACCGGAGGTCGGGCTTGTCGGAGCCGTACTTATCCATGGCCTCGGCGTAGGACATCCGGCGGAAGGGGGTCGGGATCTCGATCTCCAGGGCCTCCTTGAAGACCCTGGCCACCATCTGCTCCATCAGCGAGAGGACATCCTCCCGCTCCACGAAGGACATCTCCACGTCGATCTGGGTGAACTCGGGCTGCCGGTCGGCCCGCAGGTCCTCATCCCGGAAGCAGCGGACGATCTGGACGTACCGCTCCAGCCCCGCCACCATCGAGAGCTGCTTGAAGAGCTGCGGGGACTGGGGCAGGGCGTAGAACTTGCCGGGGTTGACCCGGGAGGGGACCAGGTAGTCCCGGGCGCCCTCGGGGGTCGACTTGGTCAGCATCGGGGTCTCGATCTCGATAAACCTGTGCTGGTCGAAGAAGTCCCGGACGGTCTTGGTCACCCGGTGGCGGAGGATCAGGTTCCGCTGCATCTCCGGGCGGCGCAGGTCCAGGTAGCGGTACTTCAGCCGGACCAGCTCGTCGACCTCCACATCATCCTGGATGTAGAAGGGCGGGGTCTTGGCGGGGTTGAGGATCCGCAGGTCGGTGGCCCGGATCTCGAACCGGCCGGTGGCGATGTTGGGGTTGACCGCCTCCGGCGCCCGGTGGATCAGCTTGCCCCGCACGGCGATCACGTACTCGCCCCGCACCTGTTCCGCCTTCGCAAAGACCTCGCCGGCCTCCTCGGAGTCGAAGACCACCTGGACCAGGCCGGTCCGGTCCCGCAGGTCGATGAAGATCAGGGCGCCGTGGTCCCGCCGCCGCTGGACCCAGCCGTTGACCGTCACCTCCTGGCCGACGAGCGGCTCGCTCACCTCGCCGCAGAAGACGGTCCGCTTCATGCCGTGAATCGACTCAGTCATCTTCGTTACGCCCTCCGGATGTAGGTGATGATCTCGCTGATCGGCACGCTCTCCTGCGTGCCCGTCTCCATGTTCTTAACCCCCGCCGCCCCCGCTGCGACCTCGCTCTCGCCGAGGATCAGCACGAAGCGGGCGTTCTGCTTGCCGGCGTACTTCATCTGGGCCTTCAGGGAGCGGCCCAGGTAGTCCAGGTCTGCGGAGAGGCCCGCCGCCCGCAGCTCGTAGAGCAGCTTCAGCCCCACCGGCCGGGCGGCCTCGCCCATGGTGGCGACGAAGACATCCAGCCGGGGGCGGTCCTGGAAGGCCTGGAGCAGCCCCTCCTCCTCCAGCACCATCAGCACCCGCTCCATCCCCATGCCAAAGCCGACGCCGGGGGTGGGCTTGCCGCCCACGGTCTCGATCAGCCCGTCGTAGCGGCCGCCGCCCCAGAGGGTGGCCTGGGCGCCCAGCTTCGGGTGCAGGATCTCGAAGACCGTCTTGGTGTAGTAGTCCAGGCCGCGCACGATCCGGGTGTCGATCTGGTAGGGGATCTCCAGGGCCTTCAGGTGGCCCAGCAGCCCCTCCCAGTGGCTCTTGCACTCGTCGCAGAGGTAGTCCAGCCCCACCGGCGCCGTCTGCTGGGCGGGGTGCCGGGCATCCTTCTTGCAGTCCAGCAGCCGGAGCGGGTTCTTCTCGATCCGGGTGTTGCAGTCCTCGCAGAGCTCGTGGAGGTGGGGCCGGAAGTGGGCCTGCAGCGCTTCGCGGTACTTGGGCCGGCAGTTGGGGCAGCCGATGGAGTTGACCGAGACCACCAGCCCGGTCAGCCCGAAGCGGCCGACGATGTCGATCCCCAGCTTGATCACCTCGGCATCCACCGCCGGGTCCTGGGCGCCGAAGACCTCCACGTCGATCTGGTTGAAGCCCCGGAAGCGGCCCTTCTGCACGTTCTCATACCGGAAGGCCGGGCCGAAGGCGTAGATCTTGGTGGGCTGCGGGGTGTTGGGCAGCCCGTTCTCCAGGTAGGCCCGCACCAGGCCGGCGGTGAACTCCGGCCGCATCGCCATCCGCCGGGGGTCGGGATCATCCCCCCGGGGGACGATGTTGAACATCTCCTTGGTGACGATGTCGGTGGTGGAGCCGACCCCGTGGATGAAGAGGTCGATGTACTCCACCATGGGCGGGCGCAGCTCCTGGTAGCCGTAGAGGTGGGCCACCTCCCGGAAGACCTCCTCCAGCCTCTGCCACCGGTAGGAGTCCCGCCAGCCGAACTGCTCGCCCGGCAGGATGTCGTTAAAGCCCTTGGGCGCCTGGATGCTCACTCAAATCCTCTCCTTGCGTAGGGTGCGAACGGATCCGGTCGGGTCATTCTGCACCGCATCCCCCTGCGGTGCCACAGCATGGTGATGGTGATCCTCGGAGTTCACGGCCTGCATCAACCCCCTTCGGAGCCGTTCACCGGCTCGGGAAAATCGCTGCCCCACCAGCCCGTGGGCTGCCGGGGCAAAATAAAAAACGCCCGTCCCATCATGGGACGAGCGCTTGGCTCGCGGTGCCACCCACGTTGATGCCCACCAAGAGCAGGCATCCCCTTCCCAGAGCCGGCCGCGGCAGCGGCAAGGCCCCCTCCCTCTGCTAACGGCGGGAGTCTCCGTCACCACCTACGCAGCCCGCACGCGGGCCTTCAATGGTGCAGCTCCGGGTCGTGTCCTTCGCCGCCGCCTTCCCGCCGACCTTGCACCAGGTGGCCGGCTCTCTGCAGGGGGCTCTGCGGGTACTGGTTCCCTTCATCGCCTTTGTGATGGGATTTTACTGGCTTGTGAACCGCCTGTCAAGCGCCTTTACGGAATTCATCCGCAGGCGCTCGGGCTGGACAGGCTGTGTTACAATGGGAGGGATATGCACCGATCGTTGGGGGGGCTCACCATTGGCGCCGCGCACCGCCCTGATCCTCCTCTTCGCCGCCACCCTGCTGATCCGGACCGGCTACGGCGGGATCATGCCGGTCCTGCCGCTCTATGCCGCCGAGCACGGCCTCTCCCCGATGCTGATCGCCCTGATGACCAACGCCTACCTGGCCAGCCACGCCTTCCTGCAGGGGCCCATGGGCCACCTGAGCGACCGGTGGGGACGGCGGCCCATGCTGCTGGGCGGGGCGGCGCTCTATGCCCTGGTGGCCGCCCTCTTCCTGCTGGATGGGGGCCCCTGGCCCTTTACCCTCCTGCGGGCGCTGGAGGGGCTGGCCGCCTCGGCGGTGGTGCCGGTGGTGCGGGCGGCGGTGGTCGACCTGGTCGCACCGGAGGGGCGGGGGAGGGCCTTCGGCGCCCTCTTCGCCGTGGAGACCGCCGGGCTGGTGCTCGGGCCGCTGGTGGGCGGCTGGGCCCACACGGCGGGCGGGATCCAGGCGCCCTTCCTGGCGGGGGCGGGGCTCAGCCTGCTGGCCACCCTGGCGTTGCTGGCGCTCCCCCGGGGGATGCGGCCGGTCGCCCCCGCCGAGCCGGCGGCGGAGAGCGGGCCGATCCGGAGGGGCGAGCTGCAGCGGATCCTCCGCTCGGGCGCCTTCTGGGCCGCCGCCCTGCCGGGGATCAGCATGGCCTACCTGACCGGCCTCTACACCGTGATCTGGTCGCTCTTCATGCAGGAGGTGGGGGCCACCCCCTGGGAGATCAACCTCTCCTGGGGGCTCTACTCGCTGCCGGTGGTGCTGTTGATGGTCCCCTTCGGCGCCCTGGCCGACCGGATCGGACGGCCCCGGATGGTCCTGACCGGCGGGCTGCTGACCGCCCTGATCACCCTGGCCTACGGCTTCTTCGCCAACCCCTTGCCGCTGCTGATCCTCTGCGCCGTGGACGGCATCGCCACCTCCATCTTCACCCCCGCCAGCCAGGCCTTCATCGCCGACGTGACCCCGGTCAGCATGCGGGGCCGGTTCCTCGGCCTGGTGGGCTCGGCCAGCACGGTGGCCACCATCGGCGCCGTCACCCTGCTGGGCGCCCTCTACGGCCGGGTTCCCGCCTCCTGGATCTTCGGGATCGGCACCCTCACCCTCGGGGCCGGGACGCTCCTCTCGGTCTGGCTGATGACCCGGCGCCCCACCTACGCCCTGCGGCAGGAGCTGGAAGACTGACGGACGCCCCATCCGAGGGGCGTCCGCTTCGCGCTAAATCAGGAGGTGGAGGGCCCTGGGGATCGCCTGGAGCGAGACCGGCAGGGTGCCCACCACCTCGCCGTCCAGCTGGACCGGCGCCGCCCGGGGGCCGGCGCTGGTGATCTGCACCGAGGTCACCTTCCGGTAGATCACCCCCGGCATCTCCCGGTGCAGCCCCAGGACCGCCGCCAGCGCATAGCGGAGGTAGTCCCCCGGCGAATCGGAGGTGAAGATGCAGAGGTCGAGGTAGGGATCGGTCAGCTCGGCCCGGGGGGTCAGCTGAAAGCCGCCGCCGTAGGAGTGGGCGTTGCCGGCCACCACGAAGCGGCCGACGATCTCGTTGTCCCCCGGGATCTGGACCCGGAAGGGCGCCAGCTCCCACCGCCAGGCGAACTGGAGCGCCGCCCAGCCGAAGGCGGCCTTGCCGAACCGCTTCTTCAGCCAGGGGTCGACCGAGCCGGCCACGGCGGCGTCCAGCCCCACCCCGACCATCAGCAGGAAGTAGCGGTCGTTCGCCTTCCCCACCGTCACCTCCACCGTCCTGCCGGCCAGGATCCGCCGGACCACCTCCTCCACCCGGGAGGGGAAGTGGATCTCGGCGGCCAGCACGTTGGCCGTCCCCCCGGGCCAGAAGCCCAGGGTGGCCCGGCTCCCCACCACCCCCTGGAGCACCTCGTTCATGGTGCCGTCCCCGCCGTGGGCGACGATCAGGTCAAAGCCCTCCCCCACCTTCTGCCGGGCCAGTTCGGAGGCATGGTTGGGCCGCTCGGTGGGGCAGACCGCCACCTCCCGCCCGGCCTGCTCCAGGAGCGCGGTGAAGCGCCGGAGCCCCGTGGTGCGCTCACGGGGGCGGCCGGAGTTGGGGTTGTAGATCACGGCGATCCGCTGAAAGGACACGGCCCGGCACCTCCTTACTCGAGGACGGGCTCCCCCGCCCCGGCCGGAGCCCCTGCGGGAACCCCGTCGCCGTAGATCAGGTGAAGCTCCCGGACCTTGCGCCGGGCCAGCTCCTCCGCCCGCTCGGTGTAGGCCAGCGGCTCGTTGGGGTTGTCCGGCGCCTTCAGCAGCCAGCCCCGGTGGCCGCCCAGCGGCTTGTACCACTTGGAGGTGGCCCCGCCGCCCAGGCCGATCACCGTCTGCCGCTCCTCCATCATCTGGATGTTGTAGAGCGACTCCTTGCCGGGCAGGGAGTAGCCCACGTTCTCCAGGGAGCCGACCATGAACTTCTGCCGGTAGAGGTAGTACGGGTGCTGCCCCATGGCCCGGGCGGTCTGAGCCGCCTCCTGCACCAGCTGCTCCGCCTCGCCGGGGGTGAGCGCCCGCAGGGCGGCGACCGCCGCCTCCTCCTGCTGGTGGAGCTTGGAGCCCCGCTTGATCGCCAGGGTGTGGACCGTCAGGTTGTCCGGGGCGAGCCGGCGCATGTCGTTCAGGGTGTAGGCCACCTCATCCGGCCCCTCCCCCGGCAGCCCGATGATGATGTCGGTGTTGACGATGAAGGGGTGAGGATGGGAGCGGACCAGATCGTAGGCCCGGTAGAACTTCTCCACCGTATGGATCCGCCCCAGGTGGAGCAGCGTCGCCTGGACCGTGGTCTGGGGGTTGACGCTGACCCGGGTCACCCCCGCCGCCGCCATCGTCTCCAGCTTGGGCCGGGTGAAGGTCTCGGGCCGCCCCGCCTCCACCGTGTACTCCTCGGGCGCCTGCCCCTTCAGCAGCGTCTCCTCCGCCTTGCGGAGCATCCAGGCGAAGTCCTCGTCCCGCGGGCTGGTGGGGGTGCCCCCGCCGAAGTAGATCGACTGGACCCGCAGCCCCAGGTCGGCGATCGCCTGCCCCACGATCTCCATCTCCCGCCCCAGGGCCTCCAGGAAGGGCGAGACCTGCCCCCGGTGCTCGTTGATCGGGTAGATGGAGAAGGAGCAGAAAGAGCAGATGGAGGGGCAGAAGGGGATGCCGACGTAGAGCGAGACCGCCCGGGGGTCCTGGTTCAGGTAGGGGCGCTGCAGCCGGGCCACCCCGGTCACCAGCGCCGCCTTCTCCGGGGAGAGCCGGTACTCGCCGGTCAGGACGGCGTAAGGATCGGCGATCCCCTCATCCAACATCTGGTGGACCAGCTTGGTGGGCCGGACCCCGGTCAGGATGCCCCAGCCGGGCTTGAAGCCGACCAGCGGACCCAGCACGTCCACCAGCAGCCCCTTGGCCAGCCGGCGGAGCCGGTGCTCGAAGGAGCGGGGCGATTCGGCCGCCCCCTGGCGCAGGGAGCCCTCCAGCCGGCGGGCGCCGGCCGGCCCGGCGGCGGCGACCGAGACCTGCCAGTCCGGCCCCTGCGGCAGCGCCTCCACCTCCACCTCCCAGGCGCCACCGGCGGCCGGCGGCGCGTCAAACGGGGGGACGGAGATGTACAGCTCCTCCCCCGGGAAGAAGACATGCCCTAACTGCTTCAGGTCCGATGCGAAGAGGGGGCTGTTGCCCCGCAGACTGATCCCGCCCACCCGATTCCCACCTCATCCCCAGTATACCCGATTCGGGCAGGAGAAAGGGCCGGGCGCTGTCGCCACGGCCCCGTCACTCGTTACCGCTGCCCCCACTTGCCGGGGATGTACGCATCCCAGCCGAGGAACCCCCAGATCATGTTCAGCAGACCGGCCGCCATGATCCCGTACCCCACCGGGCCCTGGATGGCCAGACCCAGGATGAAGGAGACCCCGAAGAGGATGGGGCTGAGCGCCTTCCACAGGTAGCCGCCGCGCACGAAGCGGGGCGAGGGGCGCTTCACGCTGGGGCGGGCCTGGGCCGCAGCGCGGGCCGGAGCCGAGGTGCGGGCCGGAATGGCGGGGACCGGATCGCCCACCCCCAGGAGTGCAAAGCGGATGGCCAGCACGTTGGGAATGAGCAGCGCGACGCCAAGGATGGTAAGCCAGAGGATCGTGTGAACCATGAGTGCGACACCCTCCCACTTGGACTGGACGATTCACAGGCCCATCAGATTCTCCCCATTAGGACGAACTCCTGCCGGCTGTGAATACGGATCTTCAGCCCAGTCGCTCCAGGATGTCACAGAGCCGGGCCAGATCCTCCTCCGGGAGGTTCTTCACCATCTCCCGGAAGGCGGCGCGCCGCCGCTCCTCGGCGGCCTTCACCGCCTGCTCCCCCTCCGGGGTGATCTTGACCCAGACCACCCGCCGGTCCTCCTGGTCACGCTCGCGGGTGACCAGCTTGGCCTTCACCAGCCGGTCGACCAGGCCGGTGGCCGCGCTCAGCGTAACCCCGAGCTGGTTGGCCACCTCGGAGACCTGGAACGGTCCGCTGTTGGCCAGGGCGCGCAGCACAATGCGCTGGCTGCCCGACATGAGCGGCCCGGGGGCGACGCTCTGGTACTTGGTCGCCGCCGAGTTCATGAAGCGGATCATGTGGTTGAAGGCCTCTTCGAGCCGCGGGATGTAGGGAGCGATGGGGTCATCCTTCATCGGGTCACCCCCGTACGGTGATGGCGCCAACTTCTGCCGGAATTTCCCCCGGGGCGAAGATTAATGGCGTTAAGTATTTACTTTCCGATTATAACCAAGAGGAATGGATGGTGTCAAGGGTCAAAGGGAACCGTAATCCGAAAGGAGGGGTTGCGATGTCACGGCGGGAGGATGAGCACAGGCGGACGGTACCCCGGGAGGGGATGGTCTCCGAGGGCGGGGTGGATGCGGCCACCGGCTCGGCCACCGGGGCGCTGGCCGGCATGATCCTGGGTGCCGCCGGCGGCCCGGCTGGGCTGCTGGCGGGCGCGGTGATCGGCGGGGCGATCGGCTCGGCGGCGGCGGCGGGCAAGGAGCGCCCGGAGTCGCCCGACGACTGGTACGAGGTGGAATCCCGCAGGCGGGGCGACGACAACCCGCTCACCGACTTCGACCGGGACCGGCATCAGGAGACGTAGGGGTTGTACTCCCGCTCGTCGCCGATGGTGGTGGTGGGGCCGTGCCCGCAGTAGACCACGGTCTCGTCGGGCAGGGGGAAGAGCTTCTCCTTGATCGACTTGACCAGGGCCGGGTAGCTGCCCCCCGCCAGATCGGTCCGGCCCACCCCGCCGGCAAAGAGGGTGTCGCCGGCGAACAGGTGGCCGGGGGTGTAGAGCGAGATCCCGCCGGGGGTGTGGCCCGGGGTGTGGATCACCTGGAAGGAGAGGCTGCCCACGGTGACCGTCTCGCCGCCCCGCAGCAGCCGATCCGCCTTCGGAACGACGACGGGCTGCCCGAAGAAGGCGCTGCCGTTGAGCGCCGGGCTGCTCAGGTAGCGGGAGTCGGCCTCGTGGATCCAGACCGGCGCCCCGGTCCAGGACTTGACCCACTCCACCCCGCCGATATGGTCCCCGTGGCCGTGGGTGAGCAGGATCAGCTCGACGGTCAGGCTGAACTGGCTGACCGTCCGCTTGATCCAGGGGTCGGGGGCGCCGGGGTCGATCACCATCGCCTTGCTGCTCTCGGGACAGGCGACGATGTAGCAGTTGGTGGCAAGTTCGCCCAGCTCACGGAACCAGAGCCTCACATGGATTCCTCCAGCGGCCGGGGCGATCTGACCCCGGTCATGTTTTGTGCCTCAGCGCTGCCGCTGTGCCGCCCCATCTAGTATAAGGGTTTCCCCCGCCAAATCAAAGGGAGCGCTACTCCCCCCGGAGCCGGACCTGCAGGTTCAGGACGCTGATCAGGACCCAGAGGGCCGAGAGAAAGGCGGTGACCAGCAGGGTGGCCGCCTCCCGCTTTCCCGCCATCCGCCCCTCGATCCGCCCGACCTGCTCCTTCAGGGGCATCAGCGCCTGGGTCAGCTCCCGCAGCTCCGCCTCCAGCCCCTGCTGGCCTTCGGCGATGGACCGGACCCGGGAGCGGTCGGCCTCCGCGGTCAGGGCCACCCGCTCCAGCTGAGCGTTCAGGTCCCGCTGCGCCTCTGCCACCTGGGTGATCGCGTCGTGGAGGTGGTGCGCCATCTCTTCCAGGGCTCGCACCCTGGCGTCGAGATCGCCCGCGCGAAATGTCATGTCTACGCCTCCCCACGAGCTCGTTTCCTCCATGGTAGGGGAACCCGGGGGAGGCGGGCCAGCCAGGCCGGCGAATCTCGCCGGAGGCGAAGTCTGAGGGCCGCTGTTGCGGGAGATGGTGAGACCGGGGTATAATTCGCCTCCTTGCACATGGGAGGCGGCTTCAGGCGGGCTGCCCCGGGGAGAGCCGGTCCAGGAGCGCCGCCTTCACAGCCGGCCATTCACTCTCGATGATCGAGTAGACGGCCGACCCGCGGTAGCTCCCATCCGGCCGGATCCGGTGGTTGCGAAGGATTCCTTCAAACTGCGCCCCCAGCTTCGCGATGGCCGCACGGGAGCGGAGGTTGCGCTCATCGGCCTTGAAGTAGACCCGGATCGCCTGCCACTCCTCGAAGGCGTGCCGGAGCAGCAGGTACTTGGACTCAGGGTTGACCCGGGTCTGCCAGTACTCCGGGGCGTACCAGGTCCAACCGATCTCCAGGCCGCGGGCGGAGGGGGCGATGTCACAGTAGCGGGTGCTGCCCACCACCCGACCCGAGTCCCGGAGCACCACCGCGAAGGCGTACTCCTGCTCCCGCTGTTCGGCGGCCATCGCCTCGGCGATGAACTGTTCCATCGCCTCGGCGGACTGGAGTCTCCTGGGGAGCCAGGCCCAGATTCGGTCGTCCGACCCGGCTTCCAGCAGCGGATCCAGGTGGTGCATGCGGAGCGGCTCCAACCGGACATACCGGCCGGACAGGGTGACGGGCCCGAGGGTGGGCATGCGCAAGTCCTCCTGATTTTGGCTGAATTTGCTCGATTTTGCTCACATGGGCCCGCGAGAGCCGGGGCAGCGTGGGTCTAGAACCCCCTCTCCGAATCGACCAGGATCGTCACCGGACCGTCGTTGACCAACTCCACCGCCATGTGGGTCTGGAACCGGCCGGTCTCCACCCGGATGCCCATCGCCCGGAGCCGCTCGACGAAGCGCTGGTAGAGCGGCTCCGCCTGCTCGGGCCGCCCGGCCCGGTCAAAGCCGGGACGCCGCCCCCGGCGGACATCGCCGTACAGCGTGAACTGGCTGACCGCCAGCACCGCCCCGCCCACCTCCTGGATCGAGCGGTTCATCTTTCCCTCCGCGTCCTCGAAGACCCGGAGACCTGCGATCTTCTCGGCCATGTAGTCGGCGGCGGCGGCGTCATCCTCCTTGGCGACGCCCAGGAGCACCACGTACCCGTGGCCGATCTCCCCCACCACCTCACCGCCCACCGTCACCCGGCCGCGGGAGACCCGTTGGACTACTGCGCGCATCGGTTGCTCCTCCTAGACGCTGAATAGACGCCAGCGATGGGCGGTGTAGAAGGAGCTGGGGTTCGGCCCCAGCCCTCCGCCCCGCAGGGCCTTGCGGATGCACTCCTGGGTGAAGCTGACCACCTCCGGGGAGGCGAGCGCCTCCTCCACCGGCCAGAACCGGGCATCGGAGACCTCGTCCTGATCGGCGGCCGGCTCGCCGCCCTCGTCGGCGCTGCCCTCTCCCCTGCGAATCGGTCTCTCAGAGGGATACGCCGCCCTGCGCCATGCTCCTGCTGACACCAAGGGGTTCGGGAGTCTAAGGTGGTCGCACTAGTCTGACCGACTCTTTCGGGTAGCCTGGGCTTGTGACTTGGTTCACACGTACTACACCCTCAATCGATCCGGGGCCCGATGGAGCGAGAATGTCTCTCGATGTACTATCAAATTGGAAACAGCGAATAGGGAGAAACGGATCCAGACCGCAACCCTCCCCAAACGCAAAGTTAAGCGACAATCATAGGAGGTTGATCGTATGATGGACTTCTTCAAGGGTGCAAAGGGCAGCTGGATCTGGCTTGCGATCCGACTCTATATCGGTTACCAGTGGGCGACCGCCGGCTGGGGCAAGATCACCGGTGCCAAGCCGTTCGATGCCACCGGGTTCCTCAAGGGCGCCATCGCCAAGGCGGCTCCGGGCGCCAACGGCGCCAAGCCGGTCGTCCAGGGCTGGTGGGCGGACTTCCTGCAGAGCTTCGCCCTCCCGAACGTGGAGCTGTTCAACTTCCTGGTCCCCTGGGGTGAGTTCCTGGTGGGTGTGGCGCTGATCCTCGGCTTCGCCACCATCTTCGCCGCCGTGATGGGCATGGTGATGAACTTCGCCTTCCTGCTCAGCGGCACCGTCAGCAGCAACCCCAACTACCTGATCTTCGAGTTCATCCTGGTCGCCCTCGGTGGCGCCTACGCCGGCTACATCGGCCTGGACTACTACTTCCGGCCCCTGTACCGGAACTTCCTCGCCAAGCTGTTCGGCGGTGCGGAGAGCACGGCCACCAGCAAGGCCTGAGCCAGATCCCAGGAGACCTCGCCCAGCCGGGCGGGGTCTCTTCCCTTTTCCGAAGGGATGCTCCCCCTCCCTCCCGAATCGATGAGCGGAAGGGATCCATGTAAGAACCGGGGCTCCTGGTTCGTCATCCTGGCAGGTCACTGGAGAAGGGTGTCATGAGATGCAGCAGGATGAGATGCGATGGGTGCTGGAAGCGATCGGCGGCAGCGCCGATGCCTACGGCAGGCTGGCAGAGCGGTACGGCCGGGTGATCCTGGGCCTGGCTTACTCCTACGTGGGCGACCTGCCCACGGCCCAGGATATCGCCCAGGAAACCTTTCTGAAGGGATGGCTCTCCCTGGGGTCACTCCACCGCCCCGAGCGGTTTGGGAGCTGGCTTCGGCAGATCGCAGCCAACCTGGCCCGGGACCACCTCCGCCGGCGCCAGGCGCTGGTGCCGTTGGCGGAGTGGGACGGACAGGGAGGCGAAGAGCCGGTGGAGCGGGGGCTCTTGCGGGCGGAGATCCTGCGCTGCCTCGAGCGGCTGCCGGAGGGCCCCCGGACCGCCCTGGTCCTCCACTATCTGATGGGGCTGACCCCCGCCGAGGCGGCCCAACGCCTGGAGATCTCCCGCTCCGCCTTTGACGCCCGCCTCTCCCGTGGCCGCGAAGGATTACGGAGGGAGCTGAGCCATCTGATGGACGAGATGATGACCGCGAAGCAGAGCGAGGCAGAGCGCTACCTGAAGGGGTTGACCCAGCGGGTGCAGGCCGCCCTGGCCGAGGGGCAGCGGGAGCGGGTGACCGCCGCCCGCGAGCTGGCGCTGCTGGCCGCCCGCTCCAACCAGGCGCGGCTGGCCCTGGACCTGCAGAGCCACAGCGAGGCCACCCGGCAGCGGGCCGCCCAGTTGATGGCGGAGACCGGCGATCGCCGGGCGATTCCCGCCCTCCTGCGGGCCCTGGAGGCCGAGGAGGAGCCGGCGGTCCAGGCCGAGTACTGCCGGGCCCTGGCCCGGCTGGGGGCGAATCAGGCGCTCCCGCTCCTGAAGCACCTCGCCCGCCAGACGGCAGAGATGGCGGTGCACAAGGCGGCCAGCGAGGCGGCCCGCCAGCTGGAGGAGCCGGTCGCCGGCGATGGCGAAACGGCGGACATCCCGGTCGGGGTGGATGAGCTGCTGGCGGCCGGCATCGATGAGCTGCTGCTGGCGATGCTGGGGGATGAAAGCCCCCAGGTCCGAGCCCACGCCGCCGACGGCCTGGGCCGGGTGGAGTCGGTGAGGGCGCTGGGCCCGCTGACCCACCTCCTGGCGAAGGATCCGCAGGGGTTCGTCCGGCTGGCCGCCGCCGAAGCGCTGGGCGCCATTGCCGGGCGGCGGCGGCAGACCCCGGCCCGCCTCGCCCCGAAGCAGAGGGCGCAGGCGGTGGAGGCGCTGCTCCGGGCGCTGACCGACCCGGATCAGGCCGTGGTGGCGGAGGCCTTCCGCTCCCTCAGCCTGATCGATCTGGGCGAGTCCACCGCCCTGCGGGCCCGGGCGGTGG
Source organism: Bacillota bacterium (assembly GCA_049324875.1). Taxonomy (GTDB): domain Bacteria; phylum Bacillota; class Sulfobacillia; order Symbiobacteriales; family Symbiobacteriaceae; genus JAWLHU01. Next base: position 63,882 of record JBMONC010000045.1, on the reverse strand, counting down.
ATGGCGCCTTCGCCGCTCTGCCCCAGCTGCTGGAGCGCCGGCCGGGTCCCTGGTGGGCCTCCCTGCCGATGCTCTTTGCCAACCTGGCCGGGGAGGCGGAGATGCTCCGGCTGGCCGAGGTTCGCCTGCGCAACCCGGCGCCGGTCCACAACGCGCCGCTCAACCGGGCGCTGGAGGAGATGGCCGCCCCCGGCCGGACCAGCGCCAACCCGCTGATTCTGGAGGCGCTCCGCACGGAGCCCCGCTGCCCCGACAGCCTGCTCCGGGCACTGGCCAGGAGCCGGGACGAGGCGATCCTGCCCGTGCTGCAGGAGTACCTCGGCCCCGGCGGGCCGGCGGACCCCAGGCTCTGGGAGGCGGCGGCCCAGGGGCTGACCCAGTACCCGCAGGGGGCCGGCCTGCTGCGGCAGGCGATGGAGGGCTGGCTGGCGACGGGCCGGCCCGAAGAGGGCGCCCTGCTCTCGATCATCCGGGCGCTGGAGCGGGTGGGCGGGGCGGAGGCGGCCGGCTGGCTGGAGGCGGTGGCCGAACGGCTCCCGCCCCGGGCCCGGATCGGCGCCCGAGCAGCTGCCCGGCGGCTCAAGCTGGCCACCTGAACCTTTGCCTCCTCTTGAAGCGTCTTAGCAGGAGGAGGTGCAGTCAACCATGCTCGATTCCCCACTTAGCCGCGCCTGGGCGGCGCTCACCCGGTTCCCGGCCCTGGTGCTGGTCCCCATCGCCTGGGAGGCCCTGGTCACTGCGCTGATGATGCTCTTCAAATCCGTCCCGGCACCAGGTGAGGGCCGGACCGTCACCGTCAAGTTCCTCCTGCCGCAAACGCTCCCCTCGGGGTCGGAACTGCTGGGCACCGGCGTCAACCTGGTGCCCGGGGGCCACCTGCCGCTGCCGGCCCTGCTGGTGGGACTGTTGATGGCGCTGGCCGGCTCCTTCATCACCGCCGGCTTCCTCCACCTGCTGGTGGGCGCCCTGGATGGCCTCTCCCCCACCTGGGACCGGTTCGCGGAGGGGGTCAACCGCTTCGGCAGCCGCCTGCTGGCCTGGACCCTGCTCACGGTGGCCGCCATCACCCTGGCGGTGGTGATCGGCATGGGGCTGGGTCAGGCGGCCGTCCTGCTGCTGCTTGTCGGGTTGGTCGCCGTCATCCTCTTCTACCTGGTGCCCTTCCTGATCGTGGCAGAGGATCTGAGCGTGGGAGAGGCGATCTCCCGGGCCCCCGCACGGCTGCTGGCCGAGTTGGGCCCTCTGTTCGTGGTGGCGCTGGTTTCGGTGCTGATCTCGGTGGTGCTCTCCTTCCTGCTCTCCAGTCTGGGCCTGCGGACCCTCTGGCTGGCCAGCCCGCTCTGGGCCTTCTTCGGCACCTTTGTCACCCTCGGGGTGGTGGCGGTCCTCAAACCGGCAGAGCTGGCATGAGAAGAGCGGCGGTCCCGCCAGGCGGGCCGCCGCTCTGCTGTCTGCTAGAAAGTGCGCTCCAGCTCGTCGATCAGGGAGCCCACATAGGCCACCGCCTTGCGGATCGGCTCCGGCCGGGACATATCCACCCCGACCAGGGCCATCAGCTCCATCGGCTTCAGGGTGCCGCCGGCCTTGAGCGCCTGGAGCCACCGCTCCACCGCCGGCTGCCCCTCCTCCTTGAAGAGCTGGGCGGCGGCGGTGGAGGCGGTCAGCCCCGCCGAGTAGGTGTAGGGGTAGAGCCCCATGTAGTAGTGGGGCTGACGGATCCAGGTGAGGCGGGCGCCCTCGTCGATCTCCACCTCGCCGCCCCAGAACTGCTCCAGGATCGCTCCCTTGGTCTCGCTCAGGGTGACCGCCGTGACCGGCGTCCCCTGCTCGGCCAGGGCGTAGATCCGCCGCTGCAGCTCCGCCTCCAGCAGGTGGCGGACGAAGTTGTGGTGGTAGGTCATCAGCAGCTGCATGATCACCCAGCGGCGCATCCGGACCTCGCTGGACTGGGCGAGGATGTGCTCCGCCAGGAGCAGTTCGTTCATGGTGGAGGGAGCCTCCACGAAGAAGGAGCCCGGCTCCACGTTGAAGAAGCGCTGGTACCGGTTGGCCAGCTCGAAGTGGCCGGCGTGGCCCAGCTCGTGGGCGAGGGTGAAGGCGCCCCGCATATGCCCCGTCCAGGTCATGAGGATGTAGGAGTGGGCCCCATAGGGGGAGGCGCAGAAGGCGCCGGACTGCTTGCCCACGTTGTCACACCAGTCGACCCAGCGGTGGTGGATGGCGCTCTCCATGATCTCCCGGTACTCCGGCCCCATCACCTGAAGCGACTCCAGCACCAGTTTCGCCGCACGCTCGTAGCTGATCTCCGGCTTGAAGGAGGGGTCCAGGGGCGCCTCGATGTCGCAGTAAAGCAGCTTGTCGAGCCCCAGCACCCGCTTGCGCAGCCGTGCGTACCGGCGCATGTGCGGCGCCAGCTCCGCCTGGATCACATCCAGCAGGTTGGTGTAGACGCTCCGGTCGATCTGGTGGGGCGCCAGCAGCATCTCGGTGGCCGAGGGGTACCGGCGGAGCCGGGCCAGCACCACGTTCTTCTTCACCTCGGTGGCGAAGGTGGCGGCCAGGGTGTTCTGGTAGGCCTTCAGCCCCTTGACGAAGGAGGCGTAGGCGGCCCGGCGGACCTCGGTGCTCTCCGAAAGCTCCAGCTCATCCTCGTAGAGGGCGAGGGAGACGGGCAGTTCCTTCCCGTCGACCCGGATGGGCTCGAAGCTGACGTCTGCGGATTTGGCCCGCTCGTAGATCATCATGGGCGCCTCGGTCACCTCACCCAGGGCGGCCAGCGCCTCCTCCGTCTCCGGGTGGAGGATATGCGGTTTGAGGATCAGCATCCGCTGCAGGTAGGGACGGTAGACCGCAAGATCCGGGTGGGCGCCCATCCAGCCCTCCAGGGTCCCGTCGGGAAGGGCCAGCAGTTCGGAGCGGATGAAGGCGGTCGCCGCCTCGTACTGGGCGAAGAAGGCATAGGCCTGGGCGACGGCCGCCTGGTTCTCCGGGTTGGCGCCATCCTCCGCCCCCCGCAGAAAGGCATAGGCAAACCAGCGGTACCCCCGTGCATAGATCGACTCGGTGGTGGTGAGGCACTCCAGCAGGGTGGCTGCCCCTTCGTGGAGCCGCCCCTTGAACGGGGTGATGCGGGCCATCTCCCCCTCCAGCGCCTTCCCCTCGGCTGCCCAGGCGTCGTGAGTCGGGAAGAGGTCCTCCAGGTTCCAGGTCTGTTCCACAGGTACCTCAGCACGCATCAGGCGCATCGTCACCTTCGGTTCCCCCCTATTTCTGCAGACCGGGGGCGATGCCCGCCACGAAGAGGGCGGCACCCGCCAGCAAAGCGGCCGGGCGGACCCAGCGGAAGGCGGGTCGCTCCCGGACTCGCCGGTCTAAGATGTACAGTCCGAGCAGGCTCAGCAGAACCGGCAGGAGCATGAAGAGCCAGATCCCGAGGGCCCCTGGACCGTGCTGCACCCACAACCAGAGGGTGAAGCCGGCCAGGGCGGCCGGGGCGCCCCAGAGACGGCCCGCCAGACCATACCCGGCGAGGCTCGCCCCGACCGAGACCAACAGGGCCACCTGGACCAAACGCTGCACCAGATCCTCCATACGGCCACCCCCACCCTATGCAATTCGGCACGGCGGCCGCGATATACCTCTTTGCATACCGATCGGGGCGCGCAAAAGCCGGCGGCAGGGTTGCCGCCGGCTGCTCCGGCTTTACGCTTTGGCCGCCTTGGCCGGCTTGGCCCGGTCGTAGACCACCCGCTCGACGGTCATCACGTCCCGCACCTTCCGGATCTTCTGCAGCACGTACTGGAGCTGCTGTGCATCCTTGATCTCCAGCACCAGGCCGATGGTGGCGATCTTCGACTTGTTCGCCTTGCTGGTGGTGGAGAGCATGTTGATCCGGGCCTCGGCCACGATGGAGACCACGTCCGCCAGCAGGCCGGAGCGGTCCAGAGCCGTCACCTGCACCTCCACGGGATGGGCGGCGCTGTAGCTCTCCTCCCAGGCCACCTCGATCAGCCGGTCCGGGTCCTTGGCCAGGTCCTCCATGTTGGGGCAGTCCAGCCGGTGGACGGTGACACCCCGCCCCCGGGTGACGTAGCCGATCACCGGATCGCCCGGCACCGGGCTGCAGCACCGGGAAAAGCGGACCACCAGGTTGGAGACGCCCTTGACCCGGATGCCGTTGGAGGCCTTGCCGTAACCGGACCAGTCCCGCTGCTCGATGTGGACGGTGGGCTCCTGCGCCTTCCGCTCCTTGTCGTAGAACTCCCGCAGGCGGGCGACCACGGTGGAGGCGGCCAGCGAACCGATGCCGATGGCGACGTAGAGGTCTTCCTCGTCCTTGACGGCGGAGCGCTTGCAGACATCGGCCAGCCACTCGTCCCGCATCAGCTCGTGGGCCTCGATCCCGGTCTTCTGGATCTCGCCCTTCAGGATCTCCTTGCCCCGGGCCAGGTTCTCCTCCCGGCGCTCCTTCTTGAAGAACTGCCGGATCTTGTTCTTGGCCGAGGCGGTCTGGACGATCTTCAGCCAGTCGATGGAGGGGCCCGGCGACTGCTTGGAGGTCAGGATCTCCACCACGTCGCCGTTCTTCAAGGCCGTGTCCAGCGGGGCGATCTTGCCGTTCACCTTCGCCCCGACACAGCGATAGCCGATGTCGGAGTGGACGGCGAAGGCGAAGTCCAGCGGGGTGCCGCCGGCGGGCAGGCTGAAGACGTGGCCCCGGGGGGAGAAGACGAAGACCTGGTCGGAGAAGATGTCGACCTTGACCGACTCGACGAACTCCCGGGCATCCCGGATCTCCTGCTGCCACTCCAGCAGGGAGCGGAGCCACTGGAGCTTCTTGTCGAACTCCTTGTCGGTCCGGCCCTCCTTGTAGGCCCAGTGGGCAGCGATGCCGAACTCCGAGGTCCGGTGCATCTCCCAGGTCCGGATCTGGATCTCAAAGGGCTCCCCGTGGGGACCGATGACGGTGGTGTGGAGCGACTGGTACATGTTCGGCTTCGGGGTCGCGATATAGTCCTTGAAGCGCAGCGGCAGGGGCTTCCAGTGGGTGTGGATCACACCCAGGGCCGCATAGCAGTCCTTCACCTCATCGACGATGATCCGGATGGCGATCAGGTCGTAGATCTGCGAGATGTCCTTGCCCTGCCGGTACATCTTCTTGTAGATGGAATAGAAATGCTTGGTCCGGCCTGAGATGTCGGCGTTGATCCCCTGCTCCTCCAGGGCGGTGCGCAGCTGGTTCATCAGGTCCTGGGTGATCGCCTGCCGCTCCTGCCGCTTCCGGGCCACCAGCTGGGTCATCTCCTGGTAGCGGTCGGGCTCCAGCACCCGGAAGGCGAGGTCCTCCAGCTCCCACTTGATCTCGCTGACACCGAGCCGGTGGGCCAGCGGGGCGTAGATATCCATGGTCTCCTGGGCGATCCGGGTCTGCGCCTCGGTGCCCTGATGCTTCAGCGTCCGCATGTTGTGGAGCCGGTCGGAGAGCTTGATCAGGATCACCCGCAGGTCCTTGGCCATGGCCAGGAACATCTTGCGGAGGTTCTCCACCTGCGCCTCGTCCCGGGAGGTGAAGTTGAGCCGGTCCAGCTTGGAGACGCCGTCCACCAGGGAGGCGACCTCCTTGCCGAACTTGGCCTCCAGCTGCTCGTAGGTGACCCCGCAGTCCTCCAGGACGTCGTGCAGCAGGGCCGCGGCGACCGAGGCCGCGTCCAGCTGGAGGGACTCGGCCACAATCTCCGCCACGGCCAGCGGATGGGTGATATAGGGCTCCCCCGACTTGCGCGTCTGCCCGGCGTGGGCAGCATCCGCGAAGGCGTACGCCGCCTCGATCAGCTCGATGTTGGCCTCGGGGTAGTAGGATCGGACCTTCTCCACGAGTGTCTGCAGCGTGGTCACGGTGCCACCCCCCACTTCCAGGCCGGCTCCGTCCGTCGGCCTAGTACTGAATCAGCGACAGGAGATCGTACCCGTCAAGCCGCTTCCGCCCCTCCAGGAAGGTCAGCTCAATCAGGAAGGCCACACCCTCGACGCGGGCGCCGAAGGACTCGACCAGGTCGATGGTTGCGCGAATCGTGCCGCCGGTGGCCAGCAGATCATCCACCACCAGGATCTTCTGGCCTGGCTGGAAGGCATCTTCATGGACCTCAAGGGAGTCCTCCCCGTACTCCAGGGCGTAGGAGATCCGCTTGGTCTTGTACGGGAGCTTGCCGGGCTTGCGGACCGGCACGAAGCCGGCGCCGAGCCGGAAGGCCAGGGCGGAGGCGAAGATATAGCCGCGCGCCTCCGGCCCGGTGACGATGTCGATGCCCTTGCCCTCGAAGTGGGCGGCGATCGTCTCAATGGCTGCGTGGAATGCCTCCTTCTCCTTCAGCAGGGTGGTGATGTCCTTGAAGGAGATGCCCGGCTTGGGGAAATCCTCGATGGTGCGGATCTTCGACTTGAAATCCATGAATTGTAGCCCCCTCACACCACATTATATTGCCTGCGTGCCAGTAGGCCAATCATCTCTCGGCGAAACAGGGGAGCCAAGGTTTACGCATGAAGGGCTTTCCTGGCCTTCAACTGCTCCCGGGCGGTCTGTCCGCGCCGGTAACGGGCGCTTGCCTCCAGGTCGAAGCGGGCACCGTTCCCGTTGGGCTTGAGCCGTCCGTCGGGCGTGGTCAGGCCGATCTCCCGGAAGACGGCCAGACCGCTCTCGAACCGGAGGCGGTTCCAGGGCCCGGGCACCTCGCCCAGGCTGGCGGCCAGCCTCTCTGCTGTAGCTTCTCCCGCCCTCAGCAGCCTATAGAGGTGGACCAGCGCCTCCCGCTCGGGGTAGGGCCAGCCCAGCGCTGACTCGGCCAGCGCCTGGTCGGCCTCCGTCCAGAGGAGGTGGAGCCGCTCGCCCGGATACCCCTGCTCCAGGTAGGGCGGGTGGTAGAGCACCGTCTCGGTGTAGCTGCCGCGGGCGGCCTGGCCGTGGGCGGCGACCACGATGGCCGCCCCCTCGGGCTCCGGCTCGCCTGGTGCCCAGAGCCGGATCCCGGGCCGCCGGTCCGGCAGCGCCCGCTGCAGCTCGGCGGTGAGGGCGGCGGCCGCCCAGGGGCTGGCGGTCAGGATCAGCAGCCGGGCCCCGGCGGGGTAGGCCAGCGCCTGCAGGTAGGTCAGCCGGGTCGGCTCGGGCCGCTCCTGCTCGCCCTCCTCCTCGGCGGTGGCCGCCGCCTCGGGCAGCGGCGCCGCCAGCTGCTCCAGCAGGGCCGGGAGCCGGTGGTCCCGCCCGTCCAGGACCCGTTCAGGCCCGGCGGCAGCCTCGGGGGCCGGGGCCAGCGGGTCCCAGCGGAGGCAGGCCTCGGGGGTGAGGAGCGGCAGCTCCGCCACCTGGACCGGCGGGCCGGCATCCTCCGGCGAGCCGATCACCTGCAGGTCCCGGACGGTCAGCCGGAGCCGTTCCCGCCCGCCGTAGGTGTCGATCTCGGGCTGGAAGGCGACCTGGATCCGGGCGCCCACCCCGGGCCGGGCGGGGGCCAGGTTCCAGCCCACCGCCTCCCGGGGCGGCACCGGCCCGCCCAGCGCCGGGCGGAGCATCAGCTTCAGGTGCTGCTGCTCCTTCCCCATCACCCGGGCCTCCAGCACCTGCAGGTTGGTGGCGGCCAGGATCGGGGCCGGATTGCCGATGCCGTGGGGCTCCAGGGCGGAGAGTTCCGCGACCAGCTCCGGGGTGACCTGCTCCAGGGTGACGAAGGCGTCGATCCGCTGCTCCGGCACCAGGTCCTCGGGCCGGAGCCAGTCGCGGGCGATATCGTTAAGACGGCGCCGGAGCTCCCGCAGGTCCTCCCTGCGCTTCAGCGTCATGCCGGCGGCCATGGCGTGGCCGCCCCACTTGCTGAAGAGGTCCGAGACCTGCAGGAGCGCCCGGTGCATGTGAAAGGCCGGGATCGAGCGGGCCGAGCCCCGCGCCTCCTCGCCGTCCACCGCCAGCAGGATCGACGGCCGGTGGTAGGCCTCCAGCACCCGGGAGGCGCAGATCCCCACCACCCCGTGGTGCCACCCCTCCCCGGCCAGCACCAGCACGTACTGCCGCTCCTCCGGGGGCAGCGACTCCGCCTGCTGCAAGGCCTCCTGCAGGATCGCCGCCTCCACCTCCTGGCGGCTGCGGTTCTCCTCGTCCAGGTGGCGGGCCAGTTCCCGGGCCCGGCTCGGGTCCTCGGTCAGCAGCAGCTCCACCCCCGTCATGGCGGAGCCCATCCGCCCGAGGGCGTTGATCCGGGGGCCCAGGGCGAAGCCGATGTGGGTGGCGGTGACCGGCTCCCGGACGCCTGCCACCTCCATCAGCGCCCGCAGGCCGGGCCGCCGGGTGGCGCCCAGCGCCGCCAGCCCCTCCCGCACGATCGCCCGGTTCTCCCCCACCAGGGGGACCATGTCGGCGATGGTGCCCAGGGTGACGATGTCCAGCAGCTCCCAGGCGTTGGGCGCCTGTAGCGCCAAGGCCAGCTTGAAGGCAACCCCCACCCCGGAGAGCCCCTTGAAGGGGTAGCTGCAGTCGGGCCGCTTGGGGTTGACCAAGGCCGGCACATCGGGCAGCGCCGGGCCGGGCTCATGGTGGTCGGAGATCACCAGGGTGATGCCCAGCTCCCGGGCCACCTCCGCCTCGTGGATCGCCGAGACGCCGGTGTCCACCGAGAGGACGAAGTCGAAGCCCCGCTCCCGGATCTCCCGGAGGGCGGCGGCATTCAGGCCGTAGCCCTCGCTGAACCGGTTGGGGATGTAGTACTCGACCCGGGCGCCCAGCGCCCGGAGCGCCAGGACGAGGATGGCGGTGCCGGTCACCCCGTCCACATCATAGTCGCCGTAGACCATGATGGGACCGCCCGCGGCGATCCGGTCGCGGATCAGGGCGACGGCCCGGTCCATCTCCTTCAGCAAAAATGGGTCGAGGATCTGTCCTCGCCCCGCGTTCAGAAAGCCATCGGCCAGTTCGGGGGTGGTGAGCCCCCGGTTGTAGAGCACCTGGGCGGTCACCGGTGAGATGGACAGGCTGCGGGAGAGCAGGTAGCATCCGGCGGGATCCGGCATCTCCGGCCGCCAGCGCTTCGGTCGATACGGTCGTGCCAAGCCTTGTCACACTCCAAATCACAGGCTGCCCCCCGCTCGGCTCGGCCGTGCGGGGGGCCTGATCTCTCCTCTTGCTTCGATGCGGGGGGAAGGAATCCCTGCCGGGGCGGGGAGCAATCTGGTCAGCGGGCCTTCGGCCCCAGCTTCAGCCGCTCCTGGTGGGCGATGGTGACCAGCGACTCCTCCGACAGCTCCTCCACCACGTGGAGCGTGCCGCCCGCCTGGTGGGCCAGCTGGTCCAGGTAGCGCTTCGACGGCTGCAGGCCGATGCAGCCGAAGGGAATCCGGCCCGCCTTCACCTGCCGGGCCGCCTCCAGGGCGTCGGCCAGCGGGTCGATCGACCACTTGGGCACCGTGGGGATCCCGTCGGTGATCAGCAGCAGCAGCGGCCGGCGGACCCGGGAGCTGCGGATCAGCTCCATCGACTGGGTCAGCCCGTGGGCCAGCGGTGTCAGCCCCATGGGCTGGATGCGGGAGAGCCCCTCCTCCACCAGCCCGTAGTCCCGGGTGAAGGGGACGTAGACCCGCACCTCCCGCTCCTGAAAGGCGATGACGGCGATCTTGTCCCGGGTGGAGACCAGCAGGTGGCGCGCCAGGTGCTTGGCCGCCAGAATCCGCCGCCCGGCCATGGAGGCGCTGGCGTCGATCAGCAGGCAGATGTGGAGGGAGTGCTCCGCCGCCCGCAGGTGGAGGTGCACATCCTTGCGCTCCAGCCGGAGCCCCCCGGCGGGGCCCCCGCCCCCGGCGATCCGCTCCAGGTGGGTCCGGCGGATCGCCGCCCGCACCGTCTCGGGCACCGCCAGGTCGCCCAGCCAGGCCCCCGGCTCCGCCGGGGCGGTGCCGCGGATCAGCCCGTACCGGACATCGGGCGAGGGGGCGCCCCGCCCGGGCCGGGTCCGGCTGGCCGGCCGACTCCTCGGGCTGCCCGGGATCCGCCGGATCAGCTTGCGGAAGCGGAGCTTCACATCCCGCATGTGCCGGTTGAGGAAGGCGAGCAGCTCCCGGCCGGGATCGGTCAGCCGCATCCCACGGACCTCCTTGCGGATCAGCCCGGCCTCCTCCAGCTGCCGCATGACGAAGGGCGCCTGGTTCCCACCCCCCTGGTAGAGGGAGGCCCAGCCCTGCTCCCGCGCCAGCTCCTCCAGCACCCGCTTTACCTCGTCGGGGGAGCCGAGCTTCCGGGAGAGGTCCAGGGCGGTCTGCAGCCGGTGCTCGCCGGCCAGGGAGGCCCCGGCTCCTTCCGGGCCCGGCCGCTCGCCCGGCCCCGCCCCCTCGCCCCCGCCGCTCCCGCTGCCCCCGGGCGCGGGGTGGGCCCCGTCCGGCGCCGGAGCGCCCCCGGCCTCCCCGGGGACGGGATCGCCCCAGCCGCCGGCCCCGCCCTGGGCCGCGCCGGCCCGGGCCCCGCCCGCCGCCGAGCGCCCGCCCCGAAGCGACTGCCCGTCAGCCACGCCCTCCCGCTCCGGATGCCGCCGCCCGCCCCGGATGAGCGAGTCCAGGTCGTCGCCGTAGTAGCGGGAGAGGTCCGACTGCTCCGAGGAGCCGACCCCGCCCCGCCGGTGGGAGAGCCGCTCGATCCGGCGCAGCTCCACCCCCTGGGCCAGGATCGCCCGCTCCACCGCCTCCACCAGCTTCCAGAGCACCGGCAGGTGCTGGTCGGGCAGCAGCCCGGCAATGTGGACGTGGTTGCGGTGGGCGATCCGGACCGAGAGCTTCTTCATCCGGTCCATGGCGCTGGTCACCCGGCCCCCGCCGGTGGCGGTGCCCAGGTCGAAGTAGTCCGCCAGCAGGCCGGAGCTCCCCTCCCCCGCCGGGCCGGGCACCCCGGCCAGCGCCTCCCGCACCGCCGCCCCCAGCCGGTGGTGGTCCACCTCGGCGATGGCATGGAAGATGTCGATATGGATCACGTCGCCGGGGCGCTCCCGGCCGTAAGCCGCCTGACCGAAGTCCACGTCGGTCAGGATGGTGATCGCCTGCGGGGCGCTCTGCTCGCTCACGTGCAGGCGGCGGCTGACCACCGCCGCCTCGCCCAGGCGGGCTCCCCGGTTGCGGGCCAGCACCCGGCGGAGCTTCTCATGCCAGGGGACCTGGCCCAGGGGCGGTCCCAATCCCATCACGGGCGACCCAACTCCTCTTCGGTCCGGACCCACTCCTCCGGCCGCAGGTGCGAGAGCGGGCGGGCCCTGTTCGGCGGCGCCTCCGGCGGGTGCTCCACCGGGTTCGGAAGCTGGGCGGGGCCGCTCCCCCCGGGGGGATGAGCCCCCGCCGGCGAGGGCCTGGCCCCCGCCTGCCCCGTCCCCCCGGGCCGGTCGGGGGCCGGTGCGCGCTCCTCGGGCCGCCGGGGCGCCGTCAAGCCCGGCGGCTGAACCCCCGGCTGGGCCCCCCCGTACCGGCCGGGCCGGTCGAATCGGTCGAGCCGCCCCGCCTGGCTCCCCGGCTGCTCACCCGGCCGCCCCAGGCCCAGCTGGGAGAGGGTCCGGCGCAGCCAGGACTCGCCCTCCGAGGGCCCGTCCGGACCGGGCTGGGCGGCGGCCGGGCCGGGGGGCCGGGGCCCGCCGGGGGCCGGCGCCGGCGCCGCCGGCCGGACCGGCATGGCGGCGGGGGCCGGGGCCGGGGGCGGGCTCTGCTCCGCCACCACCCCCCCGAAGGAGAGGCCCGGGAAGCGGCTCCGCCCCAGCGCCCCCGGGGCCTCCGCCTTCTCCCCCTCCCCGCCCAGGTGGGCGGTCACCTTCCGGATCGTCTCCGGGTCCACCCGGTGGCGGAGCGCCATGGGCACCACCCGGTGCAGGTCCTCCGCCACCGCCTCGCCCCGGTTCTCCAGGCAGGCCGCCAGCCGGATGCCCGCCTGGATCGCCTGCACCGCCCGGAGCGACTCCAGGTCAAACTTGCTGTACAGCCCGGCGATCTGCTGCCGCAGGGCGGCCGGGGTCTCCACCCGGCGCAGCTCCGCCGCCCGCAGGTTCAGGCGGGTCCGCCATAGCTCCGCCTGGGTCTCGGCCACCGCCGCAGGGCGGCTCCCGGCCCGCTCCCCCATCGCCAGGATCCGCTCCACCGTCTCGGCATCGCCGGGGCGGTCGGTGTAGATGGCGAAGTCGAACCGGTCGGAGAGCTGCCGCCGGACCTCCTCCAGCGGGCCGGGGTCCTCGTCGGGGTTGGAGGCGGCCCAGACCGAGACCTGGACCGGCAGCTCCACCGCCGGCAGGCCCGTCTCCTCGATCTGCACCCGCCCCGGCTTGGTGCCCATCACATCCAGCAGGACGTCGGCCAGCTCGGGCGAGGTCTCGGCCAGCCGGTTGATCTCGTCCACGAAGATGATCCCCCGGTGCGCCTGGGGGATGGTGCCGGGCAGCAGCGCCGCCTCCGGCTGGGTGTGGCTGACCAGCCGCCCCAGGTCGACGGAGCCCACCACCGTCCCGATCTTGGCGGAGTGGGAGATCTCCAGGTAGGGCATGGGCACCCACTCCTCGCCCAGGGCCAGCACCCGCTGGGGGTCCAGCCCCCGGTGCGCCGGGCAGTGGGGCGCCGCCGGATCACAGTTGTACAGGCAGCCGCTGATGCGGCGGATGCGCGGCAGCATCCGCCGGACAGCCCGCATGATGGTCGTCTTGCCCGTGCCGCGCAGCCCCTCGGCGTGAATGTGGAGCGGGTGGCCCGCCAGCGTGGCCAGGAGCGACATCTCCATGGCTCGGAAGAGGGCGTCATTTCCAGGATGACGCACCAGACCGAGGACAGACTCCATGACTAACCCCCCGAAAGTCGAAGCGATTAGCCCTAGTGTAACCAACCCATGGGAGAAAACTCTCGCGGGCCCTGTAGACGCCGCCCCAGTTTCGTTCGTCAAATTCCGCGCCAGGGAATAATCGGATGCCATGCGGCATACAGCCTCCAAGACCCCACCCAGCGAAGGGGATCGTGTCGAAAAGGCGCCCTCGAAAGGGCGCCTCTCTGTCGATATGCCTGTCGAAAGACCGTGGTTACAGGGTGCCCGTCCGGGGCTTCATGCCGCCGAACATCTGGTCACCCCAGCGGAGCAAGGTGATGATCGACCGGGCGTCGACAATCTCCCCGTTCCGGACCGCCTCCAGGGCGTCCGAATAGGCCAGAAACTCCACCTGCATCTCCTCGGACTCGTCGAACTGCATCTGCCCCGGCGCCATCTGCTGGCAGACGAAGCAGTAGACCTCCTCGGAGGAGTACCCCGGGGTCGGATAAAAGCGGGCGATTAGCTGGAGGCTCTTGGGCCGGTAGCCCGTCTCGGCCTCCATCTCCCGCCGGGCCGCCTCCTCAGGCGCCTCCTTCGCCCGCAGCCGGCCCCCCGGCAGCTCCAGGCTCTCCCGCCCCATCCCCGGCCGGAACTGACGGACGAAGAGGATCTTATCCTCCGTTGTCAGCCCCAGCACGCAGACCGAACCGGGGTGTTCCACCACGTCCCGCTGGAACTCCTTCCCCCGGACCGTCACCTTCAACGGACGGATCACGTACATCCCAAGAAGCACCCCTATCTTCTTCTCTCATCGGCGGAATTCGGCACCGGCTCTATCCTTCCCTGCCACCGCCGGGAGGGGAAGCGTTCCCGGCGCCGTATCTTTAAAGGCACGACCGTTTGGCAGAGGAGATGTGTCTGTTGCCGTCCTTTGGGAAGCAGGGCCGACTGCTCGTCATCATCATGCTCTCCAGTTTCCTGCTCAATCTCACCTTCGGTGCCTACCGCTCCATCTTCAACAACTTCGCCGTCGAGGAGATCGGTGTGCTCCCCGGGGCGTACGGGCTGCTGGAGGGCATCCGGGAGATCCCGGGGCTGCTGGCCATGTTCCTGCTGGCCGCCATGGCCTTTATCAAGGATGAGCGGCTCTACGCCCTCTCCGGCGGCATGATCGCTGTCGGCATCTGGCTCTACGCCGGCGCCGGCGGCTACGGCGACCTGGTCTTCGCCACCCTGGTCCAGTCGGTGGGCTTCCACATCTATTTCGTCGTCCAGGATTCGATGGTGATCCGGACCACCGAGGTGGGCGACCGGGCCCGCCGTCTCGGTCAGATCAACAGCGCCGCGGCGGCCGGCACCATGGTCGGCATGGTGATGGTCCTCCTGACCAACCAGTGGTTCAACTTCCGGCAGTACTTCGCCATCTTCGGCGCCGTCGGCGTGATCGGGAGCCTGGTCGCCCTGCTGATCAAACCCAACCCCGAGGCGGCCCGGCGCTCCTCCTTCGTCTTCGACTGGCGCTTCCGCTCCTACTACATCCTGACCCTGCTCTCCGGCGCCCGGCGGCACATCGTGCTCACCTTCGCCTCCTACGCCCTGGTCAAGCTGCACGGCACCCCGGTCAGCACCATGGTCACCCTGCTGATGATCATCTCCATGCTGGCGATCTTTACCCGTCCCCTCATCGGCCGGATCATCGACAAGGTGGGCGAGCAGCGTGCGCTCTCCCTCAACTATGCGGTGGTGGCGCTGGTATTCCTCGGGTACGCCTTTGTCCAGGAGGCCTATGTGGTCTACGCCCTCTACGTCCTCGACAATGTGCTGACGGGGTTCGACATCGCCATCTCCACCCACGCCGGCCGGATCATCCCCAGGGAGAAGCTCTCCGCCTCCCTGGCCACCGGCACCACCATCAACCACATCTTCGGCGTCACCGTCCCCATGGCCGGCGGCCTGCTCTGGGAGTGGTTCGGCCCCCAGATCCCCTTCCTGATGGGCGTCGGCATCGTCCTCGCCGCCATCGCCTACTCCTGGAACCTGGACGCCAAGACCGCCCGGGCCCAGGCGGCCCTCGCCGCCGTGGACTGAGCGATTATTTTGCCACGGATTACACGGATTACACGGATAAATACATGAAATAAATAATAAGGGAGTTTATATCCTTTTGACAAGAGGTGCTGGTGCGTAAGCACCGCACCATGGCGGTTACACGGACGAACACATGGAGGACAGCTGCTTATTCACCCGTAATGCTAAGAGGCACATTACGGGGATTGATGCGGTGCTTCGCACCAGCACCACCCATGGCAAGCGTACAACCCCCATTATTATTCCGTTTTTTTGTCTTCATCCGTGTCATCCGTGTAATCCGTGGCCGTCAGATCTCCTCCGCCGTCAGCCCGACCTCCCGGGCGAAGCGGCAGAGCCCCTCGCTCAGCAGCACGGCGTCGCTCACCTCCGCCACCTCGTCGTCGCTCAGCCCGAAGGACTCCAGTGCCTGCTGGGAGAGGTCGTCGCCCGCCCCGTGGTGGTAGGATTCGGCAAAGCGGACCACCGCACGCTCTCGCAGCGACAGGTGGGCGGCATCCCCGCACTCCGCCAGGCTGCTGATCACCTCCGCGGAGATGCCCAACACCGCCAGGCCGCGGCTGTACAGCCCGATCCCGTAGGGGCAGCCGCCCGCGCGGGCCACCACCAGCCCCACCATCTCCTTCAGGCTCCGGGGCAGGTGCCCCTCCAGCACCGTCTCCCGGTAGGCGGTCCAGTTCTGGGTCAGCACATCGGTCCCCACGCCGGCCATCGCCCGGAAGACGGCGGGCACCACCCCCAGCGCCATCCGCTCCCGGATCTCGGCAAAGATCGGGGCCAGCGGCCCTGCCTCCCGCTCCGAGATCATCCTCGCCACCGCCATCCCCCCACACTGGTATGTACCGCCAATGTTCTAACACATGAAGCATCCGGTCAATCCCCCGGCGCGCGAAAGCGGCACCCCGCTCTGACGGGATGCCGCTTCCTTTCGTTGATCAGGCCCGGGCCGGCTTGGACCTGCCCATCGCCTTCCGCCGCTTCTCCTCCCACTGCTCCCAGAAGAGCCAGAGGGCGGCGGCGATGAAGATCGAGGAGTAGGTGCCGGAGGTGATGCCGATCAGCAGGGTCATGGCGAAGTCCCAGACCGAGTCGCCGCCCCAGATCAGCATCGCGATCAGCATCATCTGGACCGAGACACCGGTGGCCAGGGAGCGGAAGATAACCTCCTGCATGGAGCGGGTGGTCATCTCCTCCAGGGTCTCGCCCTTCTGCCGCTTGCCCAGGTTCTCACGGATCCGGTCGATCACGACGACGGTGTCGTTCATCGAGTAGCCCAGCACCGTCAGGATCGCCGCCACGAAGGCGGAGTTGATCTGGACCCGGAAGACCGCCATCAGGCCCAGGGTGATCGCCACGTCATGCAGCAGCGCCAGCACGGCGGTGATGCCGAACTTGAACTGGAATCGGATGGTGATGTAGATCACCTGCAGGACGGCTGCGATGGCGATCGCCAGCACCGCCCGCTGGGTCAGCTCGGCGGAGACCGAGGCGGAGACCCCGTCCTCGCTGATCTTCTTGTAGTTGCCCAGCCCGGCGAAGGCCTTCTCCAGGCCCTCCCGCTGCTGCTCGGTCAGCTCCGGGGTCCGAATGAAGAACTCGGAGGCGTTCGGCCACTCGGCGCCCTTCACCTCGGCGTTCTGCACCTGGATGTTGTCGGTGCCCAGGGCGGTCCTGACCGCCTCGTTCACCTGCTCCAGGGTCAGCTGCTGCTCGAACTGCACGTCCAGCAGGGTGCCGCCGGTGAAGTCAATGCCCTTGTTCAGACCCACCGTCAGCAGGGTGACCAGGCTGACCAGGGTCAGCACCAGGGAGAACATGACCCAGCCCTTGGCATACTTCATATAGCGGATGCGCGACAGGAAGGACATTACTGGGCCACCTCCTTCACGCCGAAGAGGCTCTTCTTGGTGAACCAGCCGGTGGCCACGCAGAGGTTGATCAGCCAGCGGGTAAAGGTGATCGCCGTGAACATGGAGAGCACGGTGCCGACGAAGAGGGTGATGGCGAAGCCCTTCACCGGGCCGGTGCCCAGGTACCAGAGGATCACCGAGGCGATCGCCGTGGTGATCTGGGAGTCCAGAACGGTGACGTAGGCCCGGTGGAAGCCGGCGTCAATGCCGGAGCGCAGCCCCTTGCCGCTCCGCAGCTCCTCCTTGATCCGCTCGAAGATGATCACGTTGCCGTCCACCGCCATGCCGATGCCCAGCAGGATGCCGGCGATGCCCGGCAGGGTGAAGACGTTGCCAATGGCCAGCAGGAAGCCCATGGTCAGCACAGCGTAGACCGAGAGGGCGATGTTGGCCATCAGGCCGGGAATCCGGTAGAGCAGCAGCATGAAGGCCAGCACGGCCAGCATGCCCACCAGGCCGGCCCGGGCGGACTTGGCGATCGAGTCGGCGCCCAGGGTGGCGGTCACCACCCGGACCTCCTTGACCTCCAGCTTGACCGGCAGGGCGCCGCCGTTGATCAGGTCGGCCAGCTGGGCCGCCGACTCGGCGGTGAAGCCGCCGCGGATGATCGCCTCACCGCTGGGGATCGGCTCATCGACGGTCGGGGCGGAGATCACCTGGTCATCCAGCAGGATGGCGATGATCTGGCCCTGGAACTTGGTGGTGGCGTCGGCAAACTTTTGCTTGCCCGACTCCTTCATCTTCAGGGTGACGACGTAGCCGCCCCCGGTCTGGTCGGTGGCCACACCGGCGCTCTCCACGTCCTTGCCGTCCAGGATCATGTTGCCCTCGGGGTCGACGAACTTCAGCACCGCCGTCTTGCCGATCAGCTCGCGCGCCTTGTCGGTGTCCTGCACATCGGCGATCTGGACGATGATCCGGTTCTTGCCGTCAATCTGGACCACCGGCTCGGAGACGCCCAGCTTGTTGATCCGGTTCTCGATCACGATCTTGGCGTTCTGAATCGCCTCCTCGGTGACCTGACCGACCTCCGAGTCGACGCCTTCCAGCACCATATGGACGCCGCCCTTGAGATCAAGGCCCAGCTTCATGTAGTCCATGATGCGTGCCTTTCCGGTCTCAGGGTTCGGCGCAGTGTACCAGTACCCAATGCCGGCGATCGCCAGAACGATCACCAGCAGCCACGATGCGGCCCTCATGGCCCGTCCTCCCTCTCGTCCTGTTGATAGTGGAGTCGCAAAGAAAAGGAGGCGAGGCCTCCCCATAACCCATCCTAAAACATACGATTACCCTTTGAACTCTTCCTGCTCAAAGCACGATGCAATTGTACGGATTCATGGACCCGGTTGTCAATGAAGCCAAGTTGGGACCCCTGGTGAGGGCTGGAAACCTAGAGCAGCCGGGTCTCGTTGATCACCAGCTCAAACCGGCAGCCGAGGCGATCGGCGGCGCGGCGGCACATCACCATCCGGGTGAGGAAGATCTCGAAGTACTCCATGATGGCGATGATGGTGGTATCTACCTGCAGCCGGAGCCGGATCACCCGCTGCTCCGGCTCGGTGATCAGCTCGCTCTGGGTGACGGCATAGTTGACCCGGTCATGGATGTCAAAGGTGGCCACATCCCGGTTGTAGACCCGGCTTCGGTGCACGTCCGACTTGTCCGCCAGGATCAGCGCCGCCGCCACGTCGTTGACCGGGTTGCCGATCTCCTCCTCGTGGTTGCCGATCGCCGCCATGACCACGGCGATCTCCGCCGGATCCATCCCCAGCCGGGTCAGGATGGTATGGGCCAGCAGGGCGCTGGTCTGCCCGTGGTCATGCCGGTTGACGATGTTGCCCACGTCGTGCAGCAGGGCGGCGATCCCCACCAGCTCCCGCTGCCGGGCCGGCCGGCCCAGCTCCTCCATCAGCCTCATCGCCCGGTGGGCCACCAGCCCCACGTGCCTCAGGCCGTGCTCGGTGAAGCCGATGGCCGAGAGCATCTCATTCGCTTTGACAATATAGGTGTGAACCTCGGGGTCATCCCTCACCATCAGGTAGGTAACCTGGTGCTGGTTCATCTTACTCCTCCGGTTCTACTCGTCCAGATAGAGCCGCGCTGCCTCCAGCGGCCCGTGCTTCCCGATGCGGGCGGGGGGCCAGAAGAGGTAGAAGGCCTTCCCCTCGATCTTCGAGCGCTGGATCGGCCCCAGCATCCGGGAGTCCAGAGAGCCGCCCCGGTTGTCGCCCATCACGTAGACATGCCCCTCCGGCACCTTGCTGGGAGCCACATCCTTGAAGTGGACCGAGGTGGGGTTGGTAAAGGTCTCCTTCAGGGGACGGCCGTCCACGAAGACGACACGGTTACGGACCTCCACCGTCTCCCCCTCGACGGCGACCACCCGCTTGATCAGCTGCCGCCGCGGGTTGGCGGGGTCCTCCACCACGATGATCTCCCCGGGCTTCGGCTCCCGCAGCCGGTAGACCATCTTGTTGACCAGCAGCCGGTCCCCGTGGTGGAGCGTCGGGTACATCGACTCCCCGTCCACCACGTAGAGCTGCACCAGGAACGAACGGATCACCAGGGCGACCAGCAGGGCCACCACGACCGTCTCCAGCGTCTCCCGCAGGGCGCTCGTGGCGACGGGGGGCGCCGTCGGCGCCGCTTCGACCGGTTCGGCGGGCTCCGGCGGGGCCGGATCGGCTGCCGGTTCGCCGGTGGGGGCCGGTCCCTCCTTGGGCGCCGCCGCCTCCGCCGGCACCGGTTGCTTCTTCTCCTCAGCAGGCTGCATCAGGTACGCTCCTTCCAGGCCGCCAGGAAGTCCAGAACCCGCTGGCGGACCTCATCGATGCTCAGGTCGTCGGTCGGCAGGTAGAGATCGCAGGCCTCCCTGGCAGGGGCCAGCCGCTGCCGCTGCTCCTCCAGCCGGTCCGGGCCGTAGGCGATGGTCGGGCGGCGCCGCTTGGTCGTCTCCCAGGTGGCGTCCAGCATGACCAGGACCGTGGTCTCGGGATGCTGCTTCTCCCAGAGGCGGCGGACGAACGAGTGCTCCTGGGGCACGCTGTAGGCTCGCACCCCGGCACTGTTCAACCCCGCTGCCAGGGTCGTCTTCCCGGAGGCGCAGACCCCTACAATCGAAACCACCGGCTCCTTCAATCGAAGCCCTCCTAGAATGGCATCGTCACGCTCATCCGGCGGACCTGCTCGCCCCCCGGACGGGGAGCCAGTCCCACCGTCACCACCGACATGTCGTCGCCGGGGCGGCCCCGATCGGCCTCCACCGCCCGGCTCAGGAACCGGTCGGCCAGCCGCTGCACATCATTCGGCTCTGCCTCCGCCAGCATGGCGATCAGCTCGTCCAGCTCCAGCTCCGCCTCGTAGCGGCGCCCGGCGGAGAAGATCCCGTCGGTGAAGGCGGCCACCATCACACCGGCCTCCAGCGGCACCTCGGTGATCACGGGCTTCATCACCTCGCGGATCCCCACCGGCTCCACGGCGGCCTCCAGCCGCTCCACCCGGCCATCGGCGTGGCGGAGGAGAACCGGCACATGGGTGTTGCGGGCGATCACCAGGCTCTTGGTACGTGTGTCCACGGAGATCATGACCAGCTCCGTGGAGACCTTGCCGTCCCGGACGGCGTAGAGGTAGTCGTGAACCCCGCGGGCCACGGCGCCGTCCCGGATCCCGTCGGCGATCAGCTGCACCGCCTTGGCGACCACGATCTGGCTGACCCGCTTGGCCGCCCGCCCGTGGGTCTGTCCGTCCGCAAGGATCGCCGTGATCCCGCCCCGGGGGCGCTCCACGATCTCGACGGAGTCCCCGCTCTCGCTCAGTCCGAACTTGGGTACCTTGGCGACCGCCATGGTCACTTGCATCCCGGGGCCACCTCCGCTGCTTCCGGTGCAATGGTCATGCTGTCATTATACCGCCGCGATCCAGCGGCGGCAACGCAAGCCGCATGCGCTCCGGCTCTTCGACAATCCTCAACAGGATAACCCAATTTCTTACAAAAATCCACTTGATTTCCGTGGGAAATCTTGGTATGATTCTCTCAGGGGATTCCCCATAAGCGAATAGGGTGGTGGTGCCACGTGGGTATGCTAGTGGAACTCGACTCGCGGCGCCGTCAACGACTGCAGCGCCGCGGCAGCGCACAGGAGCAGTTGCCGCAAGTCCTGGCCAGGCTATTGGAGGCCGGGGCAACCGACTTCGCCAGGGTCGCCCTCGACGCCTGGGGAAACCGGTCCATCGAGCCGGATGAGCTCCTCGAACTCTGCACAACCTATGCGACCGTAGCGGGTCTCGAAACTGTATAACCTATGTAGGACCGCCGGGCAGTTCGCCCGGCGGTCCGCCCTTACGCCCGGACCGCCACCCGGAGCAGCGGCGCTCCGGGCTGGACCTCGCCCTCAGCCAGCACCGAAAGGGCAGCCACCCGCTCCGGGTTGGTCACCAGCAGCGGGGTGACGGTGGAGCGGCCGGAGGCCTCGATCGCCCGCCGGTCGAACCGGCCCAGCGGGGCGCCCGGCTCCACCTGCTCCCCCTCCCGCACGGTGAGCGCAAACCCCTCGCCCTTGAGCGAGACGGTCTCGATGCCCACGTGGAGCAGCACCTCCAGCCCCTCGGGGGTGACCAGCCCGATGGCGTGCCCACCGGGGAAGATATGGGCCACCCGGCCCCGCACCGGCGAGACCAGCTGATCGCCCGCCGGGACGAGGGCGACCCCACGGCCGGCCATCCCCCCGGCGAAGACCGGGTCGGGGACCTGCTCCAGGGGCATCACCCGGCCGGCCACCGGGCTGACCAGGAGGACCACCCCGGCCTCTCCCTCCGGGGACTGGACCGAGGCGGCGGTGGACCGGACCATCCGGCCCTCCATGGCCGCCTCCACGCTCCGGGCCAGCTGTCCGGCGCGAGCGCCGACCACCACCTGGATGGTGGAGCCCGCCCGCAGCACCCCGGAGGCGCCCAGCCGCTTCAGGGCCGGCTCATCCACCGCCCCGGGCTCCCGCACCTCCAGCCGGAGCCGGGTCATGCAGGCCGAGAGCGAGAGGATGTTCTCCGTCCCGCCCAGAGCGGCCAGCAGCTGCTCCCCCTCCGCCGCGGCCGGGGGCTCCCCCGCACCGAGGTCCGCCGCCTCCTCCGTCTGCCCCAGAATCGGCGGGCGCATCCAGCGGATCACCAGCCGGAAGCTGACGTAGTAGAGGAGCGTCCAGGCCAGCCCCAGGGGAAAGATCAGCCAGCCGTTCTGCTGCCGGTGCCAGTTGATCAGGATCATCGGCAGGGCGTAGCCGCCCAGGTGAATCTCCAGCACGTAGCCCAGGGCCGAGGCCAGCCCGGAGAGCAGCACGTGAAGCCCGAAGAGGAGCGGCGAGGCGAAGATGAAGGCGAACTCCACCGGCTCGGTGACCCCCAGCAGCATGGCGGTCAGCGCCCCGGTGGTCATCAGCCCGGCCACCCGCCGCCGCTGCTCCGGCCGGGCCTCCCTGGCGATGGCCAGGGCCGCCCCCAGGGGGCCGAAGCCCAGGGTGAGGAAGAAGCCGCTCAGCAGCCGGCCCGCCGCCGGGTCCCCGTGCAGGAAGCGGACGTACTCGCCCGCCACCAGCTTGCCGGTGGCCGGGTCGGTCCAGCCGCCCAGCTGGGTGTCGACGAACTGCATCAGGATGTGATGCAGCCCCGTGGGGATCAGCAGCCGGAGCGAGCCGCCGTAGACGAAGGCGCCGACACCGCCCGCCGAGTAGATCCACTCGCCCAGGGCGACGATCGACCGGTGGATCGGGGGCCAGAAGAGACCGAAGAGGTAGCCCAGCAGGGTCCCGGCCAGGGCGGCGGCCATGGGGCCCATCCGCTTGCCGGAGAAGAGCGCCAGGTACTCCGGCAGCTCCACCTGCTTCACCCGGTTGTAGATCCAGGTCATCAGGGCGCCGGCCACCACCCCGCCCAGCACGCCGACATTGAGCGAGGGGTCGCCCGCCACCGCCTCCGCCACCGAGACCATCACCAGGTAGCCGGAGGCGACGGTCAGCGCAGCCATCCCGTCCGCCTCGGTGAAGCCGATGGCGATGCCGATGCCGTAGAAGAGCGGCAGCCAGGTCCGGATCAGGGTAAGTCCGGCCGCCTCCACCGGACCGATCCCCAGCTGGGAGCCGATGGCCAGCAGGATCGCCGCCAGCGGCAGGAAGGTGAGCGGTACGATCAGACTCGATGCCACCCGCTGAAAGAACGCCTCCCGAGAGCGCATGTCGCCCCTCCTTCTCCTCACCCCAGGTGCCCGAAATGGACCAGCCGGATCCCCCGCTCCGCCACCCGCTGCCGCGCCTCCGGCGCTGTCAGCGCCGCCAGCTCCACCGCCCGCTGCCCCTGCAGCGAGCTGAGCCGGGTCAGCGGCTCATCCACCTCGCCTGGGTGGGAGATCAGCTCGGTCACCCCCTCGCCGACCCGGTCCAGCCGCTGCAGCAGCCCGGTCAGGTCGAAGTCGCCGGCCAGGGTGGCGTCCGGGCAGCGCAGGCCGCTCTGCCGGGTGGCGGCCGAGGAGCGCCGGAGCGCCCGGTCCACCAGGAGGCCGGCGGGGCTCCAGCTCCGGAACTCCCCGGTGGGAACGAAATCGGGGTCCAGCACCCGCACCGCCGGGATCTTAAAGCGGCGGGCCACCGCCAGCATCGCTTCACAGAAGGGCGGGTAGGCCTGGAGGAACCGGTGGGTGTCCAGGTGGGTGGGAAGCCTGCCCAGCAGGGCGATTCCCCGATCCACCTGGGCCGCCCACTCCCGCTCCACCTCCTCCGGCCGGACCCGGGCGATCAGCCGGACCACCGAGCGGCTAAAGCGCCCGCCCGCCACCACCAGGCTGGGCACCTGCTCCGGCGGGAGCACCGGGCTGCCGGTGGTGATGTTCAGGTGGATCCCCACCCCCAGATCCGGCGCCTCCCGCAGCAGGGAGGCCATCTCGGGCGCCCAGGGGAGATTGGTCATGAAGGTGGTGGAGGTGAGGATACCCTCCCGGTGCGCGCGCAGAATCCCACGACTCACCCCGGGGGTCAGCCCGAAGTCGTCGGCGTTCACGATCAGGTAGTGGGTCATCTGCTTCCCCCTCAATTCACCGCGGAACTCAGCCGTGGAACTGGGGCAGGAACTCCCGGTGCACGTGGAGCAGCTCCTCCACGATCCGCTCCGCCTGCGCCCGGGACGGGACCAGCGGGTTGATCGCCGCCGCCTCCACCGCCAGCTTCCGGTCGCCGCTGAGCGCCGCCTGCACGTTGAGCCGCTCCGCCGCCTTGATCCGGCGGATCAGCTCCCCCTCCTCCGACGGGAGGGGGGGCTGCGGGATCGGCTCAAACCCGGCGCCGTCCACCCAGGCCGGGAATTGGGCTGCCTCATCCGCCGGCAGGTTGGGCACCGCCCCCCCGTTCCGCTGCTGAATCACGAAGCGGGTCCGCCGGTTGGCCGCCATGGCGGCGATCACCTGGGAGGCCAGGTCCGAGTGGGACTGGTGGCCCCGGTGCTGCCTCAGCACCGGCTGGTCCTGCGCCGAGACCACCTCATAGTGACCGTACAGCTGCGGCAGCCGCTCCATCAGCTCCTCGGCCCGGGTCTTGGCCGAGGACTGCAGTTTCTTCAGGATCCGGTCGGTGTAGTAGTAGTACCGCAGGTAGGGGTCGGGCACCATGTCATGCTCCCGGAAGAGGCGGAGCGTGCCGGTCTCCTCGGTCAGCGGCAGCACCCCGGCCACCGGTCCCAGCAGCCGCACCCACCGGCGCAGCCGGTCGGTGATCTCCTCGCCGTCCAGCGTCACCCGCGGGGCCCAGCCGGCGTGGTTGATGCCCGCATAGTCCAGGGCGATGCGGTGGAAGTCGACCCGCAGCAGCTTGCCGATCGCCCACTGCACCCCGGTCGGCATGTCGCAGAGCCCGATGAACCGGGCGTCGGGGAAGCGCTGGATCACCGCCTCGGTCACCATGCCCGCCGGGTTGGCGTAGTTGATGATCCAGGCCTCCGGCGCCAGCTGCCGGGCCTGCTCCACGATCTCCAGGATCACCGGGATGGTCCGCCAGGCGAAGGAGAGACCGCCGGGTCCGAGGGTCTCCTGGCCGATCACCCCGTGCTTCAGCGGAATCCGCTCGTCCAGGGCCCGGTGCTTCAACCCGCCCACCCGCGGCTGGGTCAGGATGAAGCGGGCGCCGCCGATCGCCTCCGCCCGATCCAGGGTGGCGGTCACCCTCAGATCGGCCTCCGCCGCCCGGACCAGCCCCTGGGCCAGCCGCTGGATCAGCTTCAGGTTCACCTCGTCCACATCATGCAGACAGAGCTCCCCGCCGGCGAAGAGCTCCCTCTCCTTCAGCAGACCGTCGATGATATCCGGCGTGTAGGCGCTCGCCCCGCCGATGATCACCAACTTCATCCTCATCATCCCCGTAGATAGATTGGGTTGGAGAAAATCCAGCCCCGGCCGTTCCGCCAGGCCTCAACCCGGTAGACGCCGGGCCCCTGGTCCCAGACCTGCAGGTCGCAGTCCCGGGTCTCGGCGATGGGCACACCGTCCTTCAGGATCCGAATCACCGGCTTCCCCCGGTGCTGGTAGGGGACCCGGGTGGAGAGGAAGAGCTCGCCGGGCCGCTCCATCGCCACCTCCTGCCCCATCTCCACCCACTGGTCGCCCCGGCGCCCGAGGAACCGGAAGCCGGTGGGGTCGCCCTCCTCGTGGTTGGCCACGTAGCAGGAGCCCTCCCGGAGCGCCTCCATCACCAGCAGGCGGTCGGTCCGCAGGTCCCGGGTGAAGGGGCGGGGAAGCAGCAGGTGGGTCCGAATCGCCCGAAAAGCCCGGAGGTAGGGGTGAAGCGTCACCTGGCGCCCCAGGAGGCTCACCTTGATCCCGTGGGCGTCCATCCCCCCGATGCCGACCACCCGGCGCTGCAGGCCCAGCTGATCCCAGCGGGCCAGGGTCTCCGGGTAGGGCGCCCGGACGGCGCTCCTCCAGTCGATCAGGGTGCGGGCGGTGGCCAGGCGGCTGCTGCAGGCCCCGATCCACTGGGAGAAGTAGTTCCAGATCTCGATGCCGGTGTAGGCGGTGACGGACCAGTCCTCCCAGGTATAGCTATTCTGGCCGAGGGGAGAACTTCCGCGCTCCACCGGATGGGCCAGGAAGCCGATCCCCCCCTGCTCCGCCACCGCCGCCGTGTAGAGCGCCGGCGGCAGGTGGGGGCTGATCGACTGCGTCACCCCGTAGGCCAGGTAGTGGTTGTGCCGGGGGGTGATCTCCACCCCGAAGAGCAGGAGGGTCCGCTCCACCCACTGCTCGCCCAGCTCGTGGAGCGGGGCCAGGGTGTCATGGTCGGTCATCAGGAGGAAGTCGAGCCCCGCCTGGTTGGCCGCCTCGGCGATCACCGAGACCGGCTCCATCCCGTCGGAGTAGGTGCTGTGACAGTGGATCACACCGGAGACCTCGTGGCGTTCCGGTGGAATCATCCCCTTCATACGCCGCCCCCAATCACCAAATCTTCCGGACCCGTAGGACCTACTTCGACTTTGGCCGTCTCATTCCTTTTGTTGGGGTCCATGGCCGGAAATGAAAAGAGGGAGGTGCTCCTCCCCCTACTCCTTCTTCTCGTCTTTCTTTTCGTCCTCCTTGCCGCCGCCCTCTTCCTTCTTCTCGTCCTTTTTCTCGTCCTTTTTCTCGTCCTTCTCTTCTTCCTTCTCCTTGTCCTTCTCCTTATCTTCCTTCTTCTCCGTCTCCTCCTGCTCGCCGCCGCGCCGCTGTGGTCCCATGCAGGCGGTGGTGCCCGCCAGCACGCCGAAGGCGAGCATCAGGGCCAGGAGCTTCACGCTAAACCGTTGCCACACGAAAAAGGCCCCCTCTCGCAGGATTGCGTCACGGTTAGCATACCCTGCGCGGCCACCTGCATACCGGCCCATCCACCGGTGAATGCTACATAAAACCGATGCGATTTCAGATGGAAGGGGGCCACAACCGATGCGCCTGATCCGTCCCGGCTGGCTGGTCAGCGGCCTGCTCCTCCTGTCGCTGACCGCCGGATGCGGCGCGGCCCGCCGCCCGGAGCAGCAGAACCGACCCGCCCCACCGCCGGTCTCCGAGGGGGCGACCATCCAGGTGGAGCCCACGGAGCGGGGGACCGTCCGCTACCCGAGCCCCCGCGCCGGCTCGGCCTACGACGACCCGTCCCAGGGCGTCTCCACCGTCGCCTCCGCCGTGCCGGGCGCCGGCTCCGTCGATGCGGTCATCCTGGGCAACGTCGCCCTGGTGGGGCTACCCAGCGGCGACCGGACCGTCCACCACAAGGTGGCCGACCAGATTCAGGCCTCGTTCCCGCACATCGTCGAGGTCCGCGTCAGCACCGATCCGGCAGTGATCCACCGGCTCCGGGCGGTGCGGCACCAGATCATCAACCAGCGGTCGATCGCACCGTTCCTCCCCGAGCTGGTCAACCTGAGCGCCGGGATGCAGCCGGTACCCTGACACAAGCGGCCCTCCGCCCGCCCGGGTGGACGGGCCGCTCAGCGCGCCCGCGGCTGTTCTGGCAGGTATAGCCGTGCCGACCAGCAGGGCACGTTAGACCATGCCGAGACGCGCGACAGGGAGGGGTCCGGGTGTCCATCTGGCAGGCGATGAAGCGGTGGCTGGACCCGTCCGCCACCCTGGTGGACGATACCTTCACCCTCGGAGACCGGGGGGAGAAGCCCGCCAGCGAGGAGCAGGGGGCCGCCATGCTGGCCGATGCCCGGATGCACACCGAGTCGATGCTGGCCCGCATCGACCGCCTGCTGGAGGCTGCACCCCGGGGGAAGGAGTCCCTTGAAAAAGTCGGCGACCTCTCCTACAGCCTCGATGAGAACCTCCGGCGCATCAAGAAGCTGTTCCGGCTGCCCGACAACAAGGACCTGGTCGTCCGGGAGTTGATTATCGCCACGGAGCCGCCCACCAAGGCGGCGGTCCTCTTCATGGAGGGACTGACCAACACCCAGGTCATCAACACCAACATCCTCCAACCCCTGATGCTGATGGCGGCCAAGACCGGCCACAACCAGCAGGGGCAGACCGAGCCCCCCACCCCCTTTCCCGTGGAGTTGGTAAAGCTCCGCCTCCTCCCGGGGAACCAGACCAGCGAGAAGTACGACCTGGCCTCCATCGCCGAGGCGCTGCTGGCGGGCGATACCGTGGTGCTGATGGACGGCGCCCGGGTCGCCCTGGGGGTGGAGACCAAAAGCCCTCCCGCCCGCAGCGTCAGCGAGCCCAAGAACGAGCAGGTGATCTGGGGCCCCCACGACGCCTTCAACGAGGCGCTGCGGGTCAACATCGCCCTGGTCCGGCGCCGCGTAAAGGACCCCCGGCTGGTGACCGAGATCCTGACCGTGGGCGAGGTGAGCAAGACCTTCGTCGCCCTGATGTACATCGACACCATCGTCCCGCCCAAGCTGGTGGCCGAGGCGAAGCGGCGGGTGGAGTCGATCAAGGTCGACATCCTCAACGGGGCCGGTGTGCTGGAGCAGTACATCGAGGACAACCCCAGCTTCCTTCTCCCCAGCCTGATGGTGACCGAGCGCCCCGACCGGGTGGCCGCCTACCTCTCCGAGGGCCACGTCGCCCTCTTCGTCGACACCACGCCCTACGCCGTCATCGCTCCGACCACCTTCTGGTCGCTGATCCAGACCGCGGAGGACTACTACCTCCGGTGGCCCTTCGGCACCATGCTGCGCTACATAAGGCTGGCGGCCGTCGCCCTGGCGCTGCTGCTGCCGGCCCTCTACATCTCGATTGTCAACTACCATCAGGAGATGCTCCCCACCGACCTGCTGCTCTTCATCGCCGGCAGCCGTGAGCAGGTTCCCATGCCGGCGGTGGCCGAGCTGGTGGTGATGGACATCGTCTTCGAGCTGATCCGGGAGGCGGGGACCCGCATCCCCAACGTGATCGGCCCCACCATCGGCCTCGTGGCCTCCCTGATCCTGGGCCAGGCGGCCGTGGAGGCGAAGATCGTCAGCCCGATCATGATCCTGGTGGTCGCCGTAACCGGTCTCGCCTCCTTCGCCATCCCCAACTACCTGGTGAGCTGGGGGGTGCGGCTGCTGCGCTTCACCCTGCTGGCCCTCGCCACGGTGCTTGGCTTCTACGGGGTGGCGGCCGGCCTCTTCATCATCATCACCCTGCTCTCTGCCAAGCGCTCCTTCGGGGTCCCCTACCTCTCCCCCGCCGCCCCCCACCGGGGGAAGGCGCGGGACATCACCCTCCGCCCGCCCCTCTTCCGGATGGAGGAGCGCCCCCGCCACCTGCGCCCCCTGAACAAGAAGCGGCAGAAAGAGGTGGTCCGGCCGTGGGATCCGATGGCGCCGAAGCAGTCCACCGAGGAGAAGGGAGGGTAGCCGATGGGGGAGTATGAAGGGCACATCGACCTGCGGGAGGGCGTTGTCCTGGTGCTGACCGTCCTGACGGCCACGCTCTTTCTGCAGACGCCCCAGTATCTGATTGAAGTAGGGGGGCCCGCCGGGTGGCAGGTCGCCCTGGTGATGACCGGGAGCGCTGCGCTTCTGCTGCTTCCCATGATCGCCCTGGCGGGCCGCTTCCCCGGGCGGGGGCTGGCGGAAATCAGCGTGGAGGCGGCCGGACCCATTCTCGGGCCGCTGCTCACCCTGCCGGTCACCCTCTGGCTGCTCTTGTCCGCTGCCCTGTCGGTGCGGAACTTCACCGAGACCTTCCTGATCGCCATCCTGCCCGACACCCCGCCCAGCGTCCTGATCACCGTGGTGATCGGCTGCGCTGTCTTCGCCTCCTACCAGGGGCTGGAGGCGGTGGGGCGCGCCTCCCTGATCCTGCTGCCCCTGGTGGCTGGAGGTGGGCTGCTGGTCCTGCTCTTCAGCCTGCCGCGCGTCGATCTCACCTTGATGTACCCCTTCTGGGGCCAAGGATTGATCCCCACCCTGGTCGGTGGCGCCTACTACGGCACGCTGGCCACCGAGGTGATCTTCCTGCTGGTGGTGGGCTACGCCTTTCGGGAGGGCAGGGTGCTCCGGTCCAGTGCGCTCCGCGGCATCCTCTACTTCGGCATCGGGGCAGCCCTGACAGCCTGGGTCCTGGTCTGCGTCTTCTCCTCGCCCATCGCCAGCCAGAACCCCTTCCCCCTCTTCAACCTGGCCCGGCTGATCTACCTGGGCCGGTTCCTGCAGCGAACCGAGGCGGTGATCGTCATGCTCTGGTTCTTCGCCGCCGCCGTCCGGATCTCGGTGCTGCTCCACGCCTCCGTCGTCTCCCTGGCCGGCTCCCTCCGGCTCCCCTATTACCGCCCGCTGCTCTTCCCGGCGGCTGTGATCCTGATGGCCCTGGCCCTGGTGCCCCAGAACTTCCTCGAGGTGCTGCGCCTCAACCGGGACTGGCTGCGGCCCGCCGGCTTCGTAGTGCTGACCATCCCCCTGCTCCTCTGGGTGCTGGCGGCGGTCCGTGGGAAGGGGGGCTCCGCTCATGCGGCATAGGCGAGCCGCTCTCCTCCTGGTCATGCTGATCACCCTGCCCGGGCTGGCCGGCTGCTGGAACAAGATCGAGGTGGAGGAGGCCGCCTATGTGCTGGCCATCGGGGTGGACAGGGGGGAGCAGATGCCCTACAGCATCACCGTTACCATCGCCAAACCGGCCAACATCGCGGGCAAGGAGGGCGGCGGGAAGGAGGAGAAGCCCACCGCCCTGACGACAGTGGAAGCCCCCAGCCTGACCGGCGCCCTCACGATGCTCAACAGCTACATCGGTCGCCAGGTCAACCTCCACCACGCCCGGGCACTCTTCGTGCACGAGGCGCTGGCCCGGGAGGAGGGCATGGTGCTGCTCGATGAGGTGACCCGGTTCCGCCAGACCCGGCAGACCATCTTCCTGATCGTCACCCGGGAGCGGGCGGCCGAGTTTCTCGCGCAGATGAAGCCCGAACTGGACAAGAATCCGATGCGCTATATCGAGCAGCTGACCTACCAGTACAGGCGAAGCGCCATGCTCCCCGCCGAGAGCCAGGTGAACGCCTTTGTCAGCCGGGTGGATGTGGCCTTCGCCCAGCCGATCACCTACTACGCGGCCCTGGCCGTCGGGGAGGAGAAAAAGGAGGAGACCGCCTCGGCGTCAGCGCAGGCGGAGGCTGGCTTCCGTGCCGGTGAGCTTCCCCGCACGGGCGGCACCAACGTTGAGATGATCGGCGCAGCCGCCTTTCGCCGCCAGCGAATGGTCGGGGTGCTGACAGGGGACGAGGTCCGGCACCTGCTGATGCTCAATGATCAGTTCCGGGAGGCGCTTTGTGTCTTCAAGGACCCCAGGGAGCCCAACCGGTACATCTCGGTCCAGTTGAGCCGGAGCCGCCCCTTCTGGCTGAACGCCGACCTCTCCGGCGAGCGCCCCCGCATCTACGGCCGGATTTCCCTGGAGGCGCAAATGGTGGGAGTCCAGAGCGGCGCCGCCTACGACGAGCCGGAGCTGCAGGGGCTCCTGAACGAGGCGATTGAGCGGCAGGTGCATGAGTCGATTGAGCGGCTGATTGCGAAGACCCAAACCTGGGAGGCCGACGTTGTCGGCTTCGGCCGTCATCTGATCGCACAGTTCCCCACGGTTCAAGCCTGGGAGGCCTACAACTGGCCGGAGCGGTACCCGCAGGCTGAGTTCGACATCGAGGTGGTGGTCAAGCTCCGCCGGTTCGGCCTGATTCTCAGCCCCGTCGATCCCCGGTAGGAAGGGAGGGAGTCTCATGACCCAGTACTACGTCCTGGTCATCCCCCTGCTGGCGGCTATCTACACCTGGAACTACGGGCGGTGGGCCTGGCGGCAGAAGCTGCGGCTGGGCGGGGTCGGACTCTACCTGCTGGCCCTCCTGACCGTGGCCGTTCCCCTGATGGTCCTCCTGTACAACGAGTAGTCACAGCAGATGGGCGAGCCGCTTCCGCAGCAACCGGGCGAGGTCGGCTCGCCCGATCGCGATCGCCCGGTGCAGCGCATCACGGGCATGTTCCTGGGCGACCAGGGCGTCGTGCGGCTCCGCCAGCAGCGCCTCCATGGCCACCTTCCGCACGGTGACCGCCAGTTCCCCGTCTCCCTCCAGCGACACCGTCCGAGCCCGCCGCCGGGCCTCCACCGCCCCGGTCTGGTCCCCCAGCGCCTCAAGCACCTGCCGGTGCTGGCGAATCCTGTCGGACAACCCCGGTACCCCGGACCCCGTAGCCTCCTCAGCCCGGTCCAGCCAGCGGCAGGCCTGCTCCAACTCCCCCGCCGCCATGGCCACCAGACTCCGCAGCAGCCAGAACGCCCCCCAGCCCCCCGGGATCAGCATCTCATTTCGCTCCAGCTCTCCGGCCAGCGCCTCGCAGGTCTGGTCCGCCCGCTCCACATCCCCCATGTGACAGTAGGCGGGCACCAGGCGGGCCAGCGCCTCGCACCGGATCCACTCATCCTTGCAGAGGTCGGCCAGCCGAACCGCCTCCTCGCCGTGCAGCACGGCTGCGGGCGACGGCTCCTGGAGCGACGAGACGTAGAGCCAGCAGACGAGACTGTTCAGCCGGGCGGCATAGCGGCGGCCCAGCCGGCCGTTGATCAGGGCCCGGCAGGCCCGGTCGATCGCCTCTGCAAACCGCCCTTCCCGCGCCAGCTCCTGCACGGCGCGATACTCCTCCATCCCGTACTGCCCGCGGATCTCCTCCAATCTCACCCCTCCATTCTCCCTCGGATGGGACGACTATACCATATTATCCCATCCAAGGCAACCGCTTGCTGAGGGGTAGGGCTTGCAGTTGCAAGTCTACGTGGTAGACTGGCACAGAGGGGTGATTTGGCGATGCAGACGCTGGCGGCGAAGGTGGCCCGGCTGCGGGAGCGAAAAGGGTGGTCCCAGGAGCGCCTGGCCTCGGCGGCCGCCGTTGGCGCCAGCACCATCGCCCACATTGAGCGGGGGAGCCGGGCGGCCTGCCAGCCCGCCACGCTGAAGGCGCTGGCGGGGGCGCTGGGGGTGCCGGTGGACTACTTCACCACCGATGACCCGGCCCATTACCTGCGAATCCGGCTGGCGACCCTCGCGCCCAACGAGGCGGCGCTGCTGGCCTCCCTCTCCCTCCAGGAGCGGATCCGCTGGGTCCTTCAAGACCTGGAGGAGAAGTGGGGGCCGTCCGTCTCCGCCGGGGCGGCGGCGGACCGAGCGGACCTGACGCCGGCCGCGCTGGAGCAGCTGCTGACTGAACCCCGGCCGGACGGGGAGGCGCTCCGCCGGCTGGCCGCCGGACTGGGGCTGCCCGCTTCCTTTCTCCTGCCCTCCCCCGCCCTGGCGGAGCGGTATGCCGAGGCCATCGCCCTGGCCGCCGCCGGCGACCTCTCGCCGGAGACTCTGCGGGAACTGGTCCTGCGGGCCATTGGACAGCCTGAACCGCCCCGATGATCTCCCAGCAACTCCCCGTTGTGGCCGCCTCATTATCTTCACTATCATGATAAGTAACGTGCAACGGTGGAGGGGACGAGATGTTTGCCAAGGAGCTGGGGATCGATTTGGGCTCTGCCAACACCGCCGTCGTGGTCAGGCGGCGGGGCATCGTCGCCAGGGAGCCCTCCGTCGTGGCCATCGACCGGTACACCCGCGAGGTGGTGGCCGTTGGCACCCGGGCGCGCCACATGATCGGCCGAACCCCGGACTCCATCCTCCCCGTACAGCCCGTCCGGGGCGGCGTCATCTGCGACCTGGACCGGACCACCGCCCTCCTGCGCCACATGATCCGCCAGATTGCGCACAGCCGCTGGCTCCGCCCGCGGCTGGTCCTGACCGCGCCCACCGGCATCAGCGACGTGGAGCGCCGGGCCCTGCTGGACGCAGCCGTGCAGGCCGGCGCCGGCGAGATCCACCTGATCGACGAGGCGGTGGCTGCCGCCCTCGGCGCCGAACTCCCCGTCCATCAGGCCATCGGCTCCCTGGTGGTGGACATCGGCGGCGGGACCGCCAAGGCCGCCGTCCTCTCCCTGCGGGCGGTGGTGATCTCGGCCACCGTCCCCATCGCCGGCGATACCATGGACGAAGCGATCATCCGCCACGTCCGGCGGGAGCACAACCTGTTCATCGGCACCCCCACCGCCGAGCGGGTCAAGGAGCAGCTGGGCTCCGCCGTCCCCCCCGCCGACGCCCGCACCCTCGTCTCCGGCCGGAAGGTGGCGAACGGCCTGCCCGCCGCCGTCGAACTGAGCGCCCATGACATCCACGCCGCGCTGCGGGAGCCCCTGGCCCACCTGGATGCCCTGCTCCTGGGCCTCCTGGAGCGGACCCCGCCCGAACTGCTGGCCGACATCAGCCGCTCCGGCATCGTCCTGACCGGCGGCGTGGCCCAGATGGCCGGTCTGGCCGAGCGCCTCACCAGGCTGACCGGCCTGGCCGTCCGGACCGCCGACGCCCCCGCCGACGCCGTAGCCCGCGGCACGACCCGCGCCCTCGAATCCCCCCGGCAGGTGAGGCTCGTCTCGGGTCGGGGCAGGTAGGTCGGGTCGGTGTTCGCCACGGATTCCCCTGAAAATGACGGCCACGGATTACACGGATTACACGGATAAAACAAATACATTACAAAAATGTGGGTGATGCCCTTTTCATCGGTGGTGCTGGTGCGAAGCACCGCACCATGGTGGTTACACGGATTACACGGATGAAGACAGAACATGGACAATGATGGGGTTCGTACCTTTTCATGGGTGGTGCTGGTGCGAAGCACCGCACCATGGTGGTTACACGGATGAAGACATAAAAATTTACAATGATGGTGTTCGCGCCCTTTTTATGGGTGGTGCTGGTGCGAAACACCGCACCGCTGATGAAGATGCAATCCCATTATTATTTATTTCATGTATTTATCCGTGTAATCCGTGTAATCCGTGGCAAAAATAATCTCCCCACCACGCCGAACGGCTGCCCTCAACACGAAGGCAGCCGTTCTCGCTATGTCTCCTTCCCGGGGTCCCGGAAGCCTTCGCCCAGGACCTCGTGGACGTCGGCCACCACCACGAAGGCCTTGGGGTCGGCGCTGTAGGCGATCTGCTTGATCCGGGTCAGTTCGCCCCGCTGGACCACCGTGTAGAGGACGCTCCTCGGCTGGCCGGTCCAGGCGCCGACGCCGGGCATGATGGTGACGCCGCGCCCTACCTCATCCAT
Organism: Bacillota bacterium; assembly: GCA_049324875.1. Taxonomy (GTDB): domain Bacteria; phylum Bacillota; class Sulfobacillia; order Symbiobacteriales; family Symbiobacteriaceae; genus JAWLHU01. The sequence continues at coordinate 28,972 of JBMONC010000045.1, read as the reverse complement.
GATCAGCCGGGAGACCCGCTCGGGCTCCAGCGTGATGATCGTGATCCCCTTGGCGGCGTAGAAGCCCTCCTGGACCAGGTCCACCATCCTGGAGGAGATGGTCAGGGTGATCGCCGCCCACATCGCCGCCTCGGGGGAGAAGGCGATCCCTGCGGCCAGCAGCACCAGGGCGTCCACCGCCATCACCATCGTTCCCACCGAGAAGCCGAACTTCTGCTGGGCAACGATCGCCAGGATATCGGTGCCGCCAGTGGTGCCGCCCGAGCGGAGGACCAGGCCCAGGCCGATCCCCATGGTGACGCCGCCGTAGACGATGGCCAGCACCGGCTCCCGGGTCAGCCCCTCCATCCCCGCCGTCAGGGCCAGGAAGCCGGAGAAGGCGGCGACGCCCAGCAGCGACCGCCAGAGGAGCTTCCAGCCCTTCACCCGGACCCCCAGCGCCAGGATCGGGATGTTCAGCAGCAGGGTGGTCAGCCAGATCGGTACCCCCAGCTTGTGGTAGAGGATGATCCCGACACCGACAACGCCGCCTTCGGCCAGCTTCAGGGGGACGAGGAAGAGGTTGACCGAGAGTGACATCAGGAGCGAGCCCGCCAGCAATGGGATGATCCAGAACAAGCGAGGAGCCTCCTTACGGGGTCGACGGGGCCGAGGAGATGGTGATCAGGCGGTGCTCACCATTCCACTGGACCTTCAATCCCAGGTTCTCCGAGACGAACCGGAGCGGGATCAGCGTCCGCCCATCCTTGATGAGAGCCGGCTGGGCCAGCTTGACCGGCTTTCCCTGCACGATCGCCACATCGCTGTCGATCTTGAGGATGATGGTAGTCTGCCCCTTCTTCGCCGTTACCGTGCGCGCCTCCCCATCCCAGCGGATGTCGTTGTCCGAGACCCCCAGGGCGTTGAAGAGCTTCCGCATCGGGACCAGGGTCAGATTGGTCTGCGGGTGGATGAAGGGCAGCACATCGAAGATGACCTCCCTGCCGTCGACCACCACCCGGATCGGCAGGTTGGAGGTCGGGTCCCAGGAGCGCATCAGCGAGATGTTCCGCACGATCAGCTCGTCGGTGGTCACCAGCCGGAAGTCGGCCCCGCCCGGCTGATTCCCGTCGAAGCGGGCATCCTCCAGGACGATGCGGGCCGTCTTCACCCCCAGGCTGTTGTTCCGCACGGCGACCGTGACCCGCTTCTTCACCCACTCGTCCGCCTTGTTGCCGGGGTTGACCACATCGTAGGCGTCGTACTCCAGCTCGATCGGCGTCAGCCCCACATCCTCGTAGGTGACCGTCATGATCACCTTGTTGAATCCGCCCCGGATGTAGGAGTCGTGCACATCGAAGTAGATGAACCGGTCCGGCCCGATCGTGTTGGGCATCGACCGGCGCCCGCCCTCCGGCAGCGCCTCGGTCAGCCCGTCGGGCTGCCCGTCGATCAGCCGGATGCCCTGCTCGTCGTTGACCGTGCCCAGGGAGATGTAGACGAACTGAGCAGCGTTGAAGTCCTGCGGGACAGGCGCCGGGGTCGGGGTGGTGGTCTCCGCCCGGACAGCCGTCGAGAAGCCGAGCGCCGCCAAAAGGGACAGGCTGAGCGCCAGGCGCCCGATGCGCCGGATGAGCATCGCCATCTCTCCTCTCTATCTCCAACAGTTGCGCCGTGACCTGCCGGTCACACAGGCGCGCCGTCTCTTCATGTCCTGTCTACCCCTGCTTCTCCTTCTCCTCCTCCTTGACTGCCTTCTTGAACTCCTTGAAGGACTCACCCACGCCCCGAGCCAGCTGCGGCAGCTTCGCGGCGCCGAAAATCAGTACCAGAGCCAACAGAATCAGCAGGATCTCGGTCCAACCAAGACGACCGAACATCGATCTCCCTCCCGAAATGGAAGAATGGATATATATTCAGTGGGAAGACGGTCACCCCCGAAAGTTCGGGAAAACCGCCCGGTTTTCCTGCTCCTGTCACCTTGCCCGACAGCGGATCCCGCGATTCACCATCACTCACACAAAGTCAACTATGGAAAAAAGAGGGATTTTGCCTCTCCGTGTCGAAAGGGGAGATGATCAGCTGCCGGGTGGGGGGAATCGGTATGAGCCTCAGGTTGCGCCGCGGTGCCATCCTGGCGCTGCTGCTCTGCATCGGCGCTCTCTGGGCCGGGTGGGCCCTGGCGGAGGGCGTCGAGGATGATGCGATCGCCAAGTCCCGGAGCCGGTATGATCTGGGCCAGTTCTACCAGCAGGTCGGCGATCTGGAGCGCGCCCGCCAGATGTATGAGGAGGCGCTGAACCTCTGGCCCGATAACCTGGAGGCGAAAAACGCCCTCTACAACCTGGTCTGGCTGCCCCAGCCGGAGGAGCCGCCCTGGTGGAAGAAGTGGCTCGGAATCCCCACTGACGGCAGCGGGAGCTTCATCTCCGTCCTGGTGGAGATCTTCGGGTGGACCGCCCTCCTGCTCTTCTTCCTCGCCATCGCCTTCAAGCTCGGCGTGGAGACGGTCCGCCTCTGGATCCTGCGCCGGCGGGGCATCCCCCTGCTGGGCATCGGCCAGTTCCTGGACCCGCGGCAACGCCTGCCCGGCCTTCCCCACTACCTGTCCACCAACATGAACGAGGCCGGCCTGACCATCTACGACGAGAAGGGGGCGGTGCTGCCGGACTTCCAGTTCATCGGCGAGACCGGCCTGCCCCAGGCCAAACTGCTGGCCAAGCTGATGGAGATGGTCTACAACCGCCAGTTCCAGCGGATCAACGTCGAGATCACCGAGGAGGACGGCCTGGTCAACGCCGCCGTCTCCCTAGCCGACAGCGCCAACGGGTACGTGCGCTACCTGCGGGTGGTCTCCCTGGACCCCACCCCTTACGAGCAGCCCGGGGAGCTGGTCAAGGTGATGGCCCGGCTGATCGCCGACGCCATCCTGGTCTCCCTCTCCCGGGATGCCAACACCCGCGGCCTGCTCTACCAGCGCATGGGCGATTGGACCCAGGCGCTGAAGGAGTTTCTCACCGCCGCCGGGAGCGCCCGCAAGGCCGGCAAGTGCGGCGACTACTTCCAGGCGCACCTGAACCTGGGCAACCTGTACAGCTTCCTGGGGCTGCAGGACAAGTCGGTCGCGGCCTACACCGAGGTCTCCGAGCAGACCAAGAACCCCACCACCCTGACGCTGATCCAGGCCGCCCTCGCCTGCTCCTACCGGACCTGGGCGGAGGGAAGTCCGCTGGATCAGCGGGACACCTACGACTGGCTGGCACGCCAGGCGATCGAGAAGGCGATCAGCAGCCAGCACAAGACCCCCTTGATCAGCTACACCATCGCCTGCTACTACAGCCTGAGCAGCCGCTTCGAGGACTGCCTGCGCTGGCTGCGGGAGGCGGTCGCCGGCGACCTGGCCTACCTCTCCTACGCCATGAGCGACCCGGACATGGAGAACCTCCGCCGCTGGCTGGGCGACCGTCCGCTCAGCGGGGCGCTGGGGCTCCGGGTCTAGGAACAGAACCACCCTCCGGAAGAGTCCGGAGGGCGGTATCCCTCATCCCTGAATCAGGTCGGGGTAGTCGGTCATGATGCCGTCCACGCCAAAGGCCTGGACCCGCATGGCTGCGACCGGGTGGTTGACCGTCCAGGTGTTCACCTTCAGCCCCGCTGCATGGGCGGCTGTGACCATCTCCTCGGTCACCCACTCCCAGGCCGGGTGAAGGGCATCGGCCCCGATCTCCTTCGCCAGGGCCACGGGGTTGAGCAGGTTGGCGGTGAAGAGCATGCCCAGCGCCAGGTTCGGCTCCAGTTCATGCAGCAGCTTGAGGGCGTGGTGGTCGAAGGAGGAGACCTGGGTCCGGCCCAGCGCCCCCTCTTCCCGCAACAGGGCCACCAGCTCCTGTTCGATCCCCTTGAAGTGGATCGACCCGGCCTTCAGCTCCAGAAAGAGCAGGCAGTCGGAGGGAGTGCCCCGGATCAGCTCCCGCAGGGTCGGAATCCGCTCCCCAGCGAACTCCGGACCCTTCTTGCTCCCGGCGTCCAGCGCACGGACCTCCTCCAGGGTCATCGCCATCACCAGACCGGTGCCGTTGGTCGTCCGGTCCACAAAGGCGTCGTGGATCACCACCAGGTGACCGTCCATTGTCCGCTGGACGTCGAACTCGATCCCGTGTGAACCCAGTTCGATCGCCCGGTGAAAGGCTGCCATGGTGTTCTCCGGGTGCGTACCCGAGGCGCCCCGGTGTGCAATGCGCAGGGGCATGCCGGCTCCCTCCCTCTTCTGCCAAGTCCTCCCCAATTCAACGCCCTGGATGATGACTCCTTCCGCCGTGCACCGTTTGCTCGGCGCACCTTGACACAGACGAAAGGAAACCCGCCCCTCGGCTCGAATAGCTTCGCCATACAGCTCTTCTCCGGGGGGTCGGGCCATGGACCTGAAACTGCTGCACACCTTCGTGGTGGCCGCTGAACTCGAGAACTTCCACCAGACGGCGGAGCGGCTCTACCTCACCCAGCCCACCGTCACCGCCCACATCCGGCAGCTGGAAGCGGAGCTCGGCTTTCCGCTCTTCGAGCGCGTCAACAAGCGGGTCCGTCTCACCCAGGCAGGCCACCGCTTCCTCCCTCACGCACGGCGGGTCATTGAGACCTACGAGCAGGCGGTCAATGACATGACCGCCTGGTGGCAGGGCTTCGAAGCCCGTCTGCAGCTGGTCTCCTCCCCCCTGGTCGCCACCTCGGTGCTACCGGGGCTGCTGAAGGAGTTCACCCGCCGCCATCCCAATGTCGAGCTGATGGTGCTGACCGCCGTCTCGCCCGACATCGGCCAGACGGTGGCCGCCGGGGCGGCTCAGGTCGGCCTCTCCCGCGCCCCGTCCAACCACCCGGACACCGTCTCCACCGTCCTGTACCTGGACCCGGTGCTGCTGGTGGCCTCCCCGCAGCATGCCGCGGCGCCCACCTGGCAGGAGCTGCTCGCCTCCCAGCTGCTGCTGACCGGCAACCATCCGGTCTACTGGGACGCCCTGCTGATGAACCTCTCGGAGCGGCAGCCCCACCTGCGGACCCTGGCGGTCGACCGGGTGGATATCACCAAGCGGATGCTGGAAGAGGGCCTGGGCGTATCCTTCCTCCCCCGCTCCTCGGTGATGCGGGAGCTGGCGGAGGGCCGGCTGGTCACCATCCCGGTCACGGATATGACGCTGCCCACCGCCGCCACCTACCTGATCCTCCCCTTCGAGCGGGAGCTGCCCAAGGCGGCCCATGACTTCATCCAGCTGCTCCAGAACTCCTTCCCCGATCAGACGGTTCCCGAGAGGAGCGGTGCCCTGTGATCATCCGCCATGTAGAAGAGGCCGATGCGGACAGCCTCCTCCGGCTGACCCGCCGCCTGGACGAGGAGACCGAGTTCATGATGCTGGAGCCCGGCGAGCGGACCACCACCGTGGAGGAGCAGCGGAGCCGCATCCAGGGGCTGAAGCAGCGGCCCAACCAGGCGATCCTGGTGGCCGAGGAGGCGGGGCAGCTGATGGGCTACATCGCCCTGATGGGCGGGAGCTTCCGGCGGAACCGGCACAGCGCCTACATCGTTGCCGGCGTGCTTCAGGCCTTCGCCGGGCGGGGGATCGGCCGGCAGCTCTTCACCGAGGGGGAGCGCTGGGCCCGGCAGGTCGGGCTGCGCCGGCTGGAGCTGACGGTGATGGCCCACAACCAGCGGGCGATCGCCCTCTACTCCAAGATGGGCTTCCGCTTCGAGGGGACCAAGCGGGATTCGCTCTGCGTGGGCGGCCTCTACGTCGATGAGTACTACATGGCCAAACTGCTCGACTGATCCGGGCGCCGGGGGACTCCCGGCGCCATTTTGTAAGGTGGCGCAACCTTTTGCCCCGGACCACCGTTGAGAAGAGCGGAGGTGTCCTGCTGTGCGTCGCCTGTCAATGCTCCTGCTGCTGATCGCTCTATTGTCCCTCTCCGGCTGCGCCGGGTCCCGGCCGGGCCCCGAGCCCGCCCCGCCCGCCCAAGCCGCTCCTGAAAAAGGGCCGGAGGCAGCGCAGCCCCCGGTCCCCGCCGCGCCGCCGGAAGCCGAGGAGCCGAAGGAGGAGCTGCCCTCCCTTCCCGAGGGCGCCTGCACCCCCAACGCCTCGGCCGCCTTTCTCGATCCGAACTACCGGGGCCACGGCTTCACCCTGAAGCAGCCCCCGGTGGAGCCCACCCCCGACCGGCCCTGGCTCCAGGCTCTCTCCGTGGGGCAGATCGCCCCCGGCGGGCCGGTGGTCGGCACCACCTATGCCGTCCGCTCCGGCTACGCCATGGTCGGGACCGAGGAGTCCTCGCTCTACCTCCAGCTGGAGCCGCCGGCCGGCCTCCCCCAGGACTGGTTCGACCGCCATGTGCAAATCGAAGGGGTCGAGCCGCTCACCAAGGAGGGCCCGCAGTTCCGGATTCCCGCCGGCAGGCCGGGCGAGGCCTTCCGGGTGACCGTCACCGACGTGCTCCGCACCGACGGCACGGTGGGCCCGGTGCAGGTGGTCTTCTGCAGGGCCGAGCTGCCCACCGCCTCCCTTTCTTACAAGGATGGAGACCGGTGGCTGCCGGTGGGGTCCGAAGGCCTGGCGCCGTCCGAGGCCGAGGGGCCGCTCACCCTGCGGATCAGCTTCACAGCGGCGATGGAGCGGCCCACGGTGGAGCTCGCCCTGCAGCAGATCGCCCACTACAGCCGCATCGACCAGCTCACCTGGATCGACGACCGGACCCTGGAGGTGGCGGTCAGCAAGCCTGGCTCCCTCTTCTACCTGAACCTGGAGGGCGCCCGGAGCCTTCACGGCCTCTACCTGGCCGGGGGCCTTCCCGCCGTCGCTGCGGGGAAGCCGGGCCGCCTGGTGGCCGTGGACCCCTCCACCGGCCAGCGGCAGGAGCTGCTGGAACTCCCGCCGCTGATCGATCACGCCCTCCTCTCGCCGGACGGGAAGCAGCTGCAGCTCTCCGTGATCGAGCCCCGTCTGGGCGCTTTCCCCGACGGGAAACGCTACCTGCTGGATCTGACCACCGGGGAGCGCCGGGCGATCGGGAGCAACCGCTACCTCTTCTGGCTCTCCACCGGGGAGTTGGCCGAGTGGAGCAGCGTCGATGGGAGGCTTTCCTTGACGATCCATGCCGCCGACGGCCCCCGGCGGCTAGCCATGGACGCGCTGCCCCCCCACGAAGGGTACGAGCTGTCGCCCGACGGAAGGCTCCTCTACCTGCTGCAGCGGGCGGATACCCCCCCGACCTCCGATTACCTCTATACCTACCGGTTCCTGATCCTCCCATTCGGTGAGAGCCAGGGCCGGCTGCTGCCCGAGCCCTTCCAGCTCAGCCGCCCCCCCAAGGATGGCCTGGAGCTGCACGACCCGGTCTGGAGCCCCGACGGGAGCCGGATCGCCCTCACCCAGGTGCGGGACGGGGGCCCGGTGGTGATCGTGGCGGATGTGAAGAGCGGCGAGTTCCGCACCATCGCCGGTGGGCTGGAGGGGATCCGGGGCAACAACTTTGACCGGATCGTCTGGTCGCCCGACTCCACCCGCCTCCTGGTGGGGAAGGCGGTGCTGGAGGCCGCCACCGGCCGGGTGGAGCGGCAGCTGACCAACCCCAGTGGCCGGGCCACCTGGAGCCAGGACGGCCAGTGGCTGCTGGAGAGCGTGGGAGGCGACCTGCAGGCGCTCCACCTGCCCTCGGGGCGGAGCGTCGCCCTGGGGCGGGGCCTGCCGGCCGGCTGGACCCCCGACGGCAGGCTGCTGCTGATCGAGAACCTGCGCCCGTTTGAGTGGCCCGCCTATAACAAGTAAGGAAGGCCGCCTGCAGCATCGCAGGCGGCCCCTCGCTTCGTCACGCACTAATCCTTCAGCAGCGACCGGGAGATCACCAGCCGCTGGATCTCGCTGGTCCCCTCGTAGAGCTGGGTGATCTTCGCCTCCCGCATCAGCCGCTCCACCCGGTACTCCTGCATGTAGCCATACCCACCGTGGATCTGGACCGCCTCCACCGTGTGCTTCATCGCCATCTCGGAGGCGAAGAGCTTGGCCATGGAGATCTCCTTGGTCGCCCGGGCGCCCTGCTGCATCAGGAAGGCGGCCCGGTAGAGCATCAGCCGGGCGGCATCCAGGTCGGTGGCCATGTCGGCGATCTTCCAGGCGATCGCCTGGTGCTCGCTGATGGGCTTGCCGAAGGTGCTCCGCTCCTTGGAATACTTGATCGAGTCCTCCAGCGCCGCCTGGGTGATGCCCACCGCCTGGGCGGCGATGCCGATCCGGCCCCGGTCCAGGATCGCCATGGCGATCTTGAAGCCCTCGCCCTCCTTGCCCAGGAGCTGTCCGGCCGGAATCCGGCAGTCCTCGAAGTGGAGGGTGGTGGTGTGGGAGGCGTGCAGCCCCATCTTCTCCATCGGCTTGCCCACCGTGAAGCCCGGGGTGCCCGCCTCCACCAGGAAGGCGGAGATGCCCTTGTGGCCCACCGACGGGTCGGGGTTTGTCCGGGCGAAGACCACATAGAGCCCGGCCTGACCGCCGTTGGTGATGAAGGTCTTCTCGCCGTTGAGCACATAGTGGTCGCCATCCTTGACGGCGGTGGTCCGCAGGGCGGCGGCGTCGGAACCGGCACCGGGCTCGGTCAGGGCGTACGCGCCCAGCAGCTCGCCGGCGGTCAGCTTGGGCAGGTACTTATCCTTCTGCTCCCGGGACCCGAAGTGGAAGATCGCCTCGGAGTGGAGCGAGCAGTGCACCTCGAAGATCACCGAGGTGACGGCGCAGGCCCGGGCCAGCTCCTCGATCACGATGGCGTAGCTGATCCAGTCCATCCCGCCGCCGTAGGGCTCGGGCAGGTGCATGTTCAGGTAGCCGTTCTCGGCCAGCAGCTTGAAGTTCCGCCAGGGGAACTCATGCTTCTGGTTATACTCGGCGGAGCGGGGCGCGATCTCCTTGTCGCACAGGTCCCGAATGGCGTCCCGGATCATCTTCTGCTCGTCGTTCAGAAAGAAATCCATCCCTCGTGCCTCCCCATCGTTCTGATCGCTGCTGCTACCCGCCGAAGTGCCGCTTCAGCACCTCTTCGGCGGCGGTGTAAGGGTCGGTGACACGGTCGGCCACCGCCTGGGTCAGCCGCTCCAGGTCTCCCGCCTGGCCGGCCCGCTCCAGCACCCGGCGGGCAGCCCGCCCGCCCACCAGCTCCCGGAGCTTGGCCGCGGCGTCCTGCCGCTTGAGCAGCTCCCACCGCCCCGTCTCCCGCAGGAAGGCGAGGTGCTGCTCCATCCAATCGACCAGGGGGTCGATCCCCTGGTCATCCTTCGCCACCGTCTTGGTCACCGGCGGGCGCCAGGAGGTGTCCCCCGGGTTGGCGGTGCCGTGGCGCTCGGCAGCGTGCCGGGCGGCGTGGGTCAGCCAGCCGGAGGCCCCGCCGGCCTCCGCCGCCGAGTGGTGGCCGGTCCGGTCCAGCCGCTCCAGGGCGCCCGAGTTGACGGCAGCCGAGCCGCCGGCCGACCAGCGGTTGATCCCCGCCTCGCCCATGTGGCCCAGGTCCAGCATCATCTCGATCTCGGTCACGGTCCGGTCGGCGCCGTCCCGGTCCGCCTTGTTGACGGCGAAGAGGTCGCCGATCTCGAGGATCCCGGCCTTGATCGCCTGGATGTCATCCCCCATGCCCGGAATCAGCACCACGCAGGTGGTGTGGGCCAGCTCCATGATCTCCACCTCGGACTGGCCGGCGCCCACCGTCTCCACCAGGATCACCTCGAAGCCGAAGGCGTCCAGCAGCGTCACCACGTCGCCGGTGGCCATGGAGATGCCGCCGAGGTGGCCGCGGGAGGCCAGGGAGCGCATGAAGACGCCCGGGTCGGAGAGGGTGCGCTGCATCCGGATCCGGTCGCCCAGGATGGCGCCGCCGGAGAAGGGGCTGGTCGGGTCCACCGCCACGATCCCCACCGACTTCCCCCGCCGGCGAAAGGCGGAGGCCAGCCGGTCCACCAGGGTAGACTTGCCCGCCCCGGGCGGGCCGGTGATGCCGATGACGTGGGCGCGGCCGGTCAGGGGAAAGGCCTGGCGGATCAGGTCGTAGCCCTCCTCCGCCCCGTTCTCCACCCAGGTGATCGCCCGGGCCAGCGCCCGCCGGTCGCCGTTCTTGAACCGCTCGAACAGATCGCTCATCGCCGCTTCACATTCGCTTTCGTGAACTGAATGATCTCCTCCAGGTCGGCGCCGGGGCCGAAGACCCGCGCCACGCCGGCCTCCAGCAGGGCGGGGATATCGTCCTCCGGGATCACCCCGCCGGCCAGGAAGAGGATGTCATCCACCCCCTGCTCCTTCAGGAGCTGGATCAGCTGGGGGATCAGCACCGTGTGCGCCCCCGCCAGGGAGGAGACCGCCACCACATCCACATCCTCCTGGATAGCCGCCTCGGCCACCGCCTCCGGCCGCTGGTAGATCCCGGTGTAGATCACCTCGAAGCCCGCATCGCGGTAAGCGCGCGCCACCACTTTGGCCCCCCGGTCGTGGGCGTCCAGCCCCAGCTTGGCCACGAGGACCCGCAACTTCCGTTCCACAGATCCTTCCTCCTAAAGCGGTTCCGCCTAGTAGATCGACTCTTCCCGGTACTCGCCCCAGAGCTCACGCCAGACGCCGCAGATCTCGCCCTCGGTGCAGTACGCCTTGACGCACTCGATGATGTAGGGCATCAGGTTCTCCGAGGTCTGGGAGGCTCGCCGCAGCTCGGCCAGGGCCGCCTCCGCCCTCTTCTGGTCGCGGGTCGCCCGCACCTGCCGGGTCCGCTCGATCTGGCGGCGCTGCACCTCCGGGTTGATCTTCAGGATGTTGTTCTCCAGCTTCTCGTCCGGATCGACGTAGACGTTAACCCCTACCACCTTGTAGTCCTTGTTCATCACCCGCCGCTGGAACCGGTAGGCGGAGTCGGCGATCTCCTGCTGGAAGAAGTTCTTCTCGATCGCCTTCACCACGCCACCCAGCGCCTCGATCCTGGCGAAGTAGGCCAGCGCCTCCTCCTCCAGCTTGTTGGTCAGGTTCTCCACGTAGTAGGAGCCGGCCAGCGGGTCGACCACGTTGGCCACCCCGCTCTCCTCGGCGATGATCTGCTGGGTCCGCAGGGCGATGCGGACCGCCTCCTCAGTGGGCAGCGCCAGCGCCTCGTCGTAGGAGTTGGTGTGCAGCGACTGGGTCCCGCCCAGCACCGCCGCCAGCGCCTGAAGCGCCACCCGGACGATGTTGTTCTCGGGCTGCTGGGCGGTGAGCGAGACGCCGGCGGTCTGGGCGTGGGTCCGCAGCATCCAGGAGCGGGGGTTCTTCGCCCCGTACTTCTCCCGCATCACCCGGGCCCAGATCCGGCGGGCGGCCCGGAACTTGGCGATCTCCTCGAAGAAGTCGTTGTGCACATCAAAGAAGAAGGAGAGGCGCGGGGCGAACTCATCCACATCCAGCCCCGCCTTCATCGCCGCCTCCACGTAGGCCATCCCGTCGGCCAGGGTGAAGGCCAGCTCCTGGGCGGCGGTGGCGCCCGCCTCCCGGATGTGGTAACCGGAGATAGAGATGGTGTTCCACTTGGGCACGTGCTTCGCCGCGAAGGCCATCACGTCGGTGATCAGCCGCATGGAGGGCGCGGGCGGGTAGATGTAGGTCTTCTGGGCGATATAATCCTTCAGGATGTCGTTCTGGATGGTGCCCGAAACCTTGTCCCAGGAGACCCCCTGCTGCTCCGCCACCGCCAGGTACATCGCCAGCATGATCGAGGCCGGCGGGTTGATGGTCATCGAGGTGGAGACCTTGTCCAGCGGGATCCCGTCGAACAGGATCTCAAAGTCCTTCAGCGAGTCGATGGCGACGCCCAGTTTGCCCACCTCGCCGTTGGCGTAGGGGTGGTCAGAGTCGTAGCCAAGCAGGGTGGGCATATCAAAGGCGGTGGAGAGGCCGGTCTGTCCCTGCTCCAGCAGGAACTTGAACCGGGCGTTGGTCTCCTCCGCCGTTCCGAAGCCGGCAAACTGCCGCATGGTCCACAGCTTGCCTCGGTACATCGTCGGGTGTACCCCGCGGGTGTACGGGTACTCGCCAGGATCCCCCAGGTCCCGGGCGTAGTCGAGATCGGCGACATCGCCGGGACCGTAGAAGCGCTTGACCTCCCGGTCCGAGACGCCCGCAAAGCGCTGCTTGCGCTCCTCCGAAGCCATGATGCCACTCCCCCTTTGTCAAGCGGCGCCCCTTCCCTACCAAACGTTTGGTTCCATAGAGAGGGGCATGATACTTTGGACAACTCGTAAAAACTTCTCCCTTCACACGCAATCTCCTGCCTCACTAGAGCGCGACTGTGAGTGGCGGGCCGAAGAGCCCGGGATGGCGGAGCCGGTGCTTCGTCAGTAGTTGCTGGAAGCGCCGGTGGGCGCGGGCCTGGGCCTGGGCGGCGAAGACCGCCTGGGGCTGGCTCAGGGCGAAGGCGAGCAGGGCAGCTCTGGGGTTGACCGCCGGGTTGAAGATGTTCAGCACCGGGGAGAGGGCCGCCAGGGCTGCAGAGGGCGAGTAGGCCGCCAGGGCACAGATGGGGCAGAGCGCCGCCAGCTGGACCACGGGGTCGGTGAAGACCTCATGGGTGACGGGCTCTGGCGCATAGGTATGAAGCACGGTGACACCTCCATGCCAGAAGAGCAGGTCGGAGAAGAGAAGCGGGGAGCCCCGGAGGACTCCCCGTTTCTCCCGGAGGTTGGGTTAGATTACGCCGAATCCCTTGCCGAACCCCTTCGCGAACGGCTTGCCGAATCCCTTGGCGAACGGCTTGGCGAAGCCCTTGCCCTGGAGGGCCAGGGTCGGAGCAGCCGCCGGATTCCACTGGAGGAATGCGGCCTGCGGATTGAGCGCCGGGTTGAAGATGTTCAGCGAGGGGCTCTTGGCTGCCAGCGCCGCCGATGGGCTGAAGGCGGCCAGTGCGGCCAGCGGGCTGATGGCGCTCAGCTGAGCCGCCGGGTTGTTGAAGATGACAGACGGAGCGCTGGCGGTCAGGGCCGCCTGGGCCAGCGGGTTGAGTTGGCCGAACACGTCAAAACCTCCTTGCAGTCGTGTGATCCTCTGGGCGGGGACCGCGGCGCAGAGCCGCCTCCCCCCGCACCCAGGGCCGCAGCGCGTCAGGTGATCGACCTGCCGGCTGCGGCCAGAGTCGCCTGGGTACCCTTAGATCGCACCGAAGCCCTTGCCAAGCGCACCCTTGCCGAGCGTGCCCTTGCCGAGGGTCCCGGCTCCGAGCCCACCCTTGCCGAGCGTGCCCTTGCCGAGGGTCCCGGCTCCGAGCCCACCCTTGCCGAAGGCCCCGGCTCCGAGCGCACCCTTGCCGAGCGTGCCCGCCCCGAGTGCACCCTTGCCGAGGGTCCCCGCTCCGAGCCCACCCTTGCCGAAGGCCCCCTTGCCGAAGCCCTTGCCGGTCAGGGCCAGGGTCGGGGCTGCGCCCGGGTTCCACTGGAGCAGGGCTGCCTGTGGGTTGACAGCCGGGTTGAAGATGTTCAGGGCCGGGCTCGTGGCTGCGAGCGCCGCTGACGGGCTGAAGGCAGCCAGGGAGGCCAGCGGGTTCAGGGCGCCCAGCTGGGTGGCCGGATTGTTGAAGATCGCCGTCGGGGAGCTGGCCGTCAGCGCCGCCTGGGCCAGCGGGTTCAGCTGCCCGGCCACCGCTGCGGTGGGGGTCACCCCGGTGATGCCCAGCTGGTTCGCCAGGGCGGTCAGGGCGTCGGTCACCCCGGCCGTGGGGGTCACCCCGGTGATGCCCAGCTGGTTCGCCAGGGCGGTCAGGGCGTCAGTCACCCCGGCGGTGGGCGTCACCGCGGCCGTGGGGGTCACCCCGGTGATGCCCAGCTGGGTGGCCAGGGCGGTCAGGGCGTCGGTCACCCCGGCGGTGGGGGTCACTGCCGTGGTGGGCGTGACCACCGTGGTGGGCGTGATCGCTGTGGTGGGAACCACCTGAGCGGCCGTCACCGCCGGCGGGCAACTGATCGTGACGGCTGGCCGCGTCACGCTGACAGGGCAAGCGGTCGAGGTCACGACCCGAGATTTGTGGGACACGAAAGGGACCTCCTTTCGATCGGTAGGGGGATGAGCACCACCCCAGAGGTGGAACGTCTCCGCTGATAGCTTATGTAACCGTCTTCCCAGCGGTTACAGGTCCTTGATGCCGATCAGGCCCGCCGGCTGAAACCCCCGCCGCTCTGCGAAGGCGAGCAGCGACTGGTTGTGCAGTCCGCCCCAGAGCTTCACCTTCCGGAGCCCCTGGGCCGCCAGCCACCGCTCCGCCCGGACCAGCAGTCCGGACCCCACCCCGCGGCGGCGGTGCTGGGGCACCACCCAGAAGTCCAACAGGTGGCCGGTCGGCTCATCGGTGGAGGAGTCCGGAGCGATGGCCACCAGCAGGTAGCCCACCGGCTGCCCACCCACCGTGGCGATCAGCAGTGCCGTCCCCGGCAGTCCCAGCACCTGGCGCAGCTGGGTGCGGCCCTGCCAGGCCGCCAACCCCGGCGGGACGACCATCCGCTGCTCGGGCGTCATCGACTCCCAAGCCCCGGCGGCGACCGCCTGGTCCAACCAGGGCAGGTCCGAGGATTGGCCGAAGCGATACTGGTACATGCGGTCCCTCCTCTCAAAGGCCGGACGGAGATCCGACCTCTCCATCGTATGGATGCGCTCCACCGCAGGTACCTCCCCCCGACCCAGAGCGTAAGGTGGTCTTGGAAAGGAGGGCAACGCGTGCCGCATGTCCGGTTCTGGCGAGAGAGCGATCTGCCCGGCCTGCTGCAGATGGCATCCATCACCGCCTGGGAGATCATGAACCCCTCCGACAAGGCGGTGGCCCGGCCCGAAGTGGTCTTCGCCAACGCCCAGCGGAACCTGATCCAGGTGCTGGCCTCGCCCGGCGGGACCGCCATCGTGGCCGATGAGGGCGGCCGGCCGGTGGGGTACCTGCTGATCGGCCTGCGCCCCGACGACAGGACGGGGGAGATCCAGGGCTACATGGCCGACATTTACATCCAGCCACCGTTCCGGGGAAAGGGGCTGGCCGCGGAGTTCCACCGGATCGGGGAGGACTACCTGCGCCGGCTCGGCATCCGCCGGGCGACCAACTGGACCCATGCCAGCAACCCGCTGGGCAGAAAGGCGTCCAACGACAAGGGCTTCCGCCTCTGGGGCGTGATGATGGAGAAGCTGCTCCAGCCCGCGACGGCCATAGCACCACAAGCACAGAAGATGGGCCTCGGCGTCTAGCCGGGGCCCATCTTCTGCACTGCCGGGGAAAAGGGGCTCCCTTCAAAGGTCGAGACGGCTCCTCTCCCAAATAGGGAAGCCATCACCCCAAAGGAGGGAGACCCAAGATGCATCCAACGAATGCAAGCCAGCGGCTGCGGCGCTCCGTCGCGGCGCTGGCCCTGACCGGCCTCCTCTTCAGCCTGGCCGTGCCCGGGGCCGGGGCGGCCCCTGAGGCGCCGCAGAAGATCGCCTTCAACCGGGCCCGGGAGGGCAAGATCATGCTGATGCTGGAACTCCCCGGCGCTCCCCTGGCCGCCATGGCGGAGGGCATCCAGCGCTCCCGGCAGGCCGACCTGCTCCAGGGCGAGCACCAGCAGCTGCTGGACCTCCTGGGCCAGGAGCGCATCGCCCACCGGCTCCTGAGCCGCCACACCAAGCTCTTCAACGGCCTGGCGCTGGAGATCGACGCCCGTGATATGGGCCGCGTGGCGGCGCTGCCCGGCATCAAGCGGATCCACCTGAACCGGATGCACCGGATGCCCGAACCCCAGCTGGCCTCGTCGGTGGAGATGATCAACGCCCACCTGGCCAGGGCCGGCGCCCCCGGCGCCCCCGGCGTCGACGGGTCCGGGGTCACAGTTGCCGTGGTCGACACGGGCAGATCGGTCTGCCATCGCACATGATGGAACCCGGGAGGCGATGGCGATGAACTACACCACGGGCGTGGACAAGCAGCGGGTGGCCGTCTACATCCGCTGGTCGACCGAGGAGCAGGGGGACGGCACCACCCTGGAGGTGCAGCAGGAGGCCTGCCGGCTCTTCATCCAGTCCCAGGGCTGGGTCTACCGGGAGGACCTGGTCTTCGTGGACGACGGCTGGTCGGGGGGCAGCCTCGACCGACCGGGCTTGAATCGGCTCCGAGCGGCTGTGGCTGAGGGGCTGATCTCCTGCGTGGTGGTCTACAAGCTGGACCGGCTCTCCCGCTCGGTGCTGGACACCGTCAACCTGGTGCTCCAGGAGTGGGACGGGGTCTGCTCGATCCGCTCCACCCGGGAGCCGGTGGACACCACCAACCCCGCCGGCTCGATTCTATTCTATATGCTTGCCTCCTACGCCGAGTGGGAGCGGGCCACCATCCGGGAGCGGACCATGTCCGGCAAGATCAAGCGGGCCCAGCAGGGCAAGAACCCCGGCTTCACCCCGCCCTACGGCTACACCCGGGGCGAGGAGCCCGGGCAGTGGGCGGTGGAGCCCTTGGAGGCGGCGGTGCTCCGCCGGATCTTCCGGGAGTACATCGGCGGCCGGGGGATCCACACCATCGCCGCCGGCCTGAATGCGGATGGGATCCGGCCCAGGCGGGCCGACTTCTGGCGCGGCGAGACCATCATCAAGATGATCAACAACCCCGTCTACACCGGCCTGCTGCGGTACGGGCTCTCGACCCTGACCACCAGGGCCCAGCGGAAGCAGCTGGGCAAGTTTCGGCTCTTCTTCGACGAGCCGCGCTACGCCAGTGTGGAGGGGGCTGTTCCGGTGATCATCCCCCGAGCCGAGTGGGAGCTGGCCCAGCGGGTCCGGGAGAGCCGCGGGGCGACCGTCGGGACCCGGGCCCGGGGCGCCACCTTCCTGCTGACCGGCATCGCCCGGTGCCGCTGCGGGGCCACGGTGCGGGGCGACGACCGGGGCGAATCAAAGCGGTACTACCGCTGTGCCAACAGCAAGCTCCGCTGCGACGGTGGGCTGGTCTCGGCCCGCATGCTGGAGGATGCGGTCCTGCAACAGGTCCGGGCAGCGCTGGAACCGACCAGCCGGGAGCTGCTGATCGCCTCCTGGCGGGAGGAGGCCGCCCGCCAGGCCGCCGAGGCGGCAGCCGAGATGGAGCGCTTGCGGGGCGAGCTGGCCGAGGTCGAGAAGGCCCAGGCCCGGGTCACGAGGGACTATCGCGAGGGGGACCTTCCAGCCCGGATCTTCGCCGTCGAGATCGACCGTCTGGACCGGGAGGCGGATCGGCTGCGGGGCGCCCTGGCCGGGATGGCCAAGGAGGCGAGGCGGCTGCAGGCCGCCGACTGGAGCCGCACCGACCTGGAGGGCATGGCTGCCCGGCTGGATGCCTGGGAGTGCCTGAGCCCCGAGGAGCAGAAGCAGCTGCTCCGGCACTTCGTCGCCCGCTGCGTCGTCTACCGGGCCCGAAGCGGCCGGGGGGTTGGGGTTGAGAACACCAATCCGGTGGCGGTGGAGCTGGAGCTGCGGATGGCTGAGCAGTGACCCTCTACGACCGAATCGAAGAGCCTCCCTCGTCGAGATGACGGGGAGGCTTCCGCATGCCTACCTGGCTTTCCTGTGCCTCTGTCTCCACAAGGCAATGGGACCCGTGAGGCCAATGGCCGCCGGAAACAGAGCGTAGGCCCACCCTTCGGCCCATGCCAGAACCGCCGCGCCTGCCAGGGAAACACCCAGGATCAGGAAGGGTGACTCAAGATCCTGGGGGAGGGTCCAGGCCCGCCGGAGGTGGATCAAGACGCTCGCGGCCGCGAGTACAGCCCCGCCCAGGTCAGGTCCCGCCTTTGCCACCACATAGGCAGTCAGCAGCAAGAGGTTCGCCAGGGACTGCGAGTTTAGCACCTCATGACCCCCTCTCAGTTCAAGGGCGTCCAGTCACCTTCCGGAACCGAGATGGATCCCTCAGGGGAGATTACCACCCGAAGCTTCACGTGCGTACCGGGTGCCACCTCCCGATAGAAAAGGACCTCCCTGGTGCCCGGGCGAGGAACACCGAAAAGCTCTGTCCGCTGCTGAGCGGCGGTTGCTGCCCCAGAGACCATCCCGTTTATCAGTTGGGACTCCTCGACCTTCATGGCCGGTATGGCTCCCTTCCCCAGGGTTTCGGAGACCGCCGAGGGCGTGGCATTCAGTGTTTGGACTACACCCTTTTGCAGGTAGGTTGTGACCAGGTAGTTCGCAGCCGCGGCGGCACCCAGGGACAGCCAATAGCGAGCCTCGGTCATGGTGTTCTCACCGACTTTCTCGGCGCGGACCGGCTGACCATCAGCACCCTGGAAGGTGATTTCTCCATCCTTATGCAGGATCACCTTCTCACCGCTGTTCAGGGTCTTGGTTGCCACCTCTGCCGAGTTCGGTGCAGAGGGCTTCCGGGACGTGCCCCCGCTTGCCACGGGAGAGTCCGCGGTTGGGTAGCAGATCCCGACAGCATCTTCCTGAGCGGTTGGTTCCGACGCAACCGCGGTGGTAGATGTACCAGAGGACCGGGCCGACTTGGTCGTGTCAGGATCAAATGAGACGAGCTTCGCCTTTCCGCTCCCGCCATTCGGGGACTTCGTCACGGCTGCGTTCGGCTGTTCAGCCTGGTCCGACAAGCCCGCGTTAAGACCCGTCAAGCCAGTGGTTGAGATCTGCTGCTGAGAAGCCCCAGGGATCTTGTGGATGAGGGCGGCGGTGCGCCGACGTTCCCAAGCGGCAGCGGTAAAGTCCCCCTGCTTCACGGTCAGCTTCTTGGGGCGCTGAGGCTCCGCACTGTTGGGAGCTACCGTACTCCGGACCGAGGCAGATGAGGCACTCCACCGGCGAACCGACGTGGGCGCTCTCCTGGGGGTGGCCACTGTAGCGACCGTTTCATGCCTCTGGTGACGGTGGCGCATGACGGCAGCCGGGGAGTAGCTGACCGGCTTATCGGCAACCACCCTGGGCGCAGCCGTGGTGACCTTGGACTGAAAAGATGCCACCACCCCTCTGGACTCCACACGAGGGCTCGTGCGGATCTGCGAAGGCTGCGAACCAGTGGCCTTAAGGACGTTGGTGGAAGGAGAGCCTCCTGCCTTCCGAGTCGCGACAGACACCTGTCTGCGAAAACCAATCGGCCCGTCAACCCCTCTCATCCTCATGATCATCGTATCCTCCCCCTGGACTCATTCTTAGCCCCCCAACGGGGAGTTGGGGCGGTCCAAATCTATGTATTCACTCTCATGGGTAATATTTTCTTTTTTCCCTTATATTAATCTCTGCCCTGCCTCCCTCGGGTGCAAAGAGCAAGGTACTCAAGGAAGACTTCGCCTGCGGAAAGATAGTTGCTCATTCCTGGTCGATCGCCTCCATGTTCCAGTACGATGAAGAAAGGAGACACTTATGAAAGGGAGGGGTTCCGGTTGGAGCGGAAGCCTGAAGTGATTGTCAGAGTCTCCTATGTGACGGACACTCAAGAGGCTCGGGCCGCCCAAAAGATCCTCAATATCGGTCTGCGCCGGGCCTTAGCCAAGCTAGAGAAAGGGAACCCGCGAAAGGAGAAGAGAAGCAGCGCATCGTAAAGATAACACACGGCCATGGGCAACCATGGCCGTGTGCGGTTGCATACCGCTATTGGCATCGACTACACCCATCCGGACCTGGGGGGCTGCCTCGGGGCCGGCTGCCGGGTGGTTGCGGGGTATGACTTTGTCGGGGAGGAACTTTTGAAAGAACCCCTCTGATTTTCTGACCTGCCGCTCCCCCTCCTCTCCGTGCCGGCCCGTAGCCATGTACAGCCCCGTCTGCCAGCCGGGGCTGATTACGTGTGGGACTGGCGGGGGGGCGCCGAGGGTACCATTCCCCACCCTTTCGTCGTACGAAAAAAATCGGATAAAGAAAATCATCACCCGGCTGATCGCCACCGTCCTGCTCCTGCTCCTGACCCTGCCCCTGGGCGCCGTCCACGCTGAGATAATCGTCGTCCCGCTGCTCCCGGACCTGCAGGTGACGCTGACCCTGAATGCGGAGAGCTTCCCCACCGGCCAGGAGGCCCATGACCTGATCGAGGTCACCGTGGCCAACGGAGGGGCGGGCACAGCCTTCGGGCAGTACCAGGAAGTGCAGGCCGCCTATCAGGTGGCGGCCATCCTCTCCACGGACCAGACCCTCCCGGACCTCTTCCCCTCGCCAGGTAAGGGCTTCAAGGAAGACATGATCATCGGTGAGGTCGTCCAGACCAAGACCCTCCCCTTCCAGGAGGAGAGAGTCTACTCCATCAGCGTGATCATTCCGTACGATACGCCTCCTGGCGACTACTACCTGGCCGTGATTGCGGATTACACCGGCACTGTGGTGGAGACCAATGAGACCAACAACGTGGCCATGCTCCCCACCAAGGTCCTGGCCGCAGACGATCAGCCCCACCAGTCCCCGGGGCCTGACTCCCACTGCGAGACCGATCTGTTCACAGACCTCCCCAAGGATCACCCGGCCTGCTCCGCCATCAATCTGCTGGTCGGCAAAGGGATCGTCAGCGGCTACCCGGACGGCACCTTCCAGCCGGACAAGTCCGTCACCCGGGCCGAGTTCTCCAAGCTCTTCGTCCTGGCTATGGGTGAGGAGCCGCTGCCCGGCCAGAGCCTGGCCTTCAGTGACACGCAGGGACACTGGGCCGCCGCCCAGGGCCACCTGCAGGCCGCCGTCGGCCTGGGCGCTCTCTCCGGCTTCCCGGACGGCTCCTTCAAGCCAGATGATCCCGTCACCCGGGCCCAGGGCGTCAAGATTGCGGTCACCGGCATGGGCGGCCTGGATGCCAACGGGGATGCCCCCAAGCTCTACGCCGATATCCCGCTGGACCCCTGGTACCGCCCCTACGTCGCCCAGGCCTCCAAGGTGATCCTGATCCACGAGAACGCTGCCTACCCCGTCTTCACCGGTACCAAGTTCGCCGGCGACACGCCCATGACCCGGGCCGAAGCCGCCCTGCTCCTGGCCAACGTCATCTACAAGCAGTCCCAGAAGGTGGTCCGCCGTCACACAGACGGCGGGCCCGGCGGATCAACCCTCCTTGACCGGGGCTTGTGCCGCCCTGGCCCGGGCCTGGCGGCGGAGGTTCTCCGCATGGAACGCTGCCCACATGCGCAGGCCACGCTCCAAGGCCTTCGGGTCGGGGTTACAGGAATGGGTGATCCTGACCACGTAGGTCTCGCTCCGCCCAGCCATGCCGGTCCTCCCTCGTGCCGCCGTTTGCTGCAGGAATTCGACCGACCGGGCTGTCGACCCTTGAATCTGTCAGACAACTTCTAGGCTCAAGCCCCATCTGCAGGGCACGAAAAAGGTCAGCACCTCGGGAGTGCTGACCCTCTGTCTATCCATTTCGCCGTTCCCTCCAGATTGCGTAGAGAAGCGACAGGATAACAAGACCCACAATCACAGCCATGAAGATAGCCATGAACTTGAAGAAGTTTCCTAACGGTCCTGGAGCGACAGATGCGATCACGAAATTCAGGATGACTCCCGGCACAGCCCACAGGATCTTCTTCCCCGCCTTCTCCCACTCCATCTGTGGTTGGCCTCCCTGGTCTTCATGCTCGGCCAACTCCTGGAGCGCTCTGAGAAGCACCCCCACCAATACTCTCTAAACCCCCACCAGCGTCTGGCCTTCCGCCCCAGCCCTCCGCAATGTCCAGCAGCCCTTGCCGGTTCGCCTCCAGGATGACCATGCCATCCACCACTGCTGCAAACCTCCTCAAACCCTGCTCCTGCGCCGGACCTCTGCCACCAGAGTCTGCTCAGCGGTATCTGTCCTGATGGCCCACTCGATGTGCAGGCTCAGCTCCTGCCTCCCCCGGGGCCGGTGGGCCACCACCCGCCGCACGAAGGTCCGGACCAGCGCCCGTCGCTGCTGCATCTCCAGCTCATCCCACCGGCGGGCAAGCTCCACCTGGGCCAGGGCTGCCTGCTGCCCACGCAGCTCCCGGTACTGGTCCGCCAGGGAGTTCTCAACCTCTGCCATCTTCAGCAGGAGCCCGGACTTCTCCTCCTCCACCTGCCCCCGGAGCCGGCGCATCTCTTCGACCGTCAGCCGCCGCTGGCGGTACTCGGCGTCCAGGAAGCGGAGCTCCCCCTCCAGCCGCTCCAGCTCCTCCTCCAGCCCCTGCCGGCGCACCTTCAGCAGGTTCATCTCCTCCCGCACCTGCCCGGTCAGGGCCGCCGCCAGCTGCTGCGGGAAGCCCTCGGCCGTCACCCGCTCCAGCACCTGCTGGGTCACGAGCCTATCAAGCAGGTCGACCTGGATGTAGCCCGGGTCAAAGCCGCACCGCTCAGTCTGCTCATTCCCCCGGCAGCGGTAGGAGTCCTGGCCGGGCCGCTTGGCACCGCCGGTCTTCGGCATCAGCCGCCCGCCGCACTTGCAGTAGATGATCCCGGTCAGCAGCCGGTGGGAGCCCAGCGACCGGCCGGAGCTCTCCTCCATCCAGGCCCTGCGCCTGGTCAGCGCCTCCTGGGCCAGCTCCCATAGCTCCTCCGAGACCAGCGGGGGAAGGGTGCCCGGCGCCGCCTCCACATCCACCTTGGGCGTCACCAGCTTGCGCCACGGCCCCGAATCGGCCGCCGAGCTCTTCAGGAACCTCTGCCGGCCGAAGACCACCCGCCCCTTGTAGACCGGGTTGACCAGGATCGGCCGGACCGTCCCCACCGTCCACTTGGCCGCCCGGGCCGGCTTGTAGCCCATCTCGTTCAGCCAGCGGGCCAGGGCGGGCAGTCCGAAGTTCTCCACGGCGCACTTGAGATAGATCTGCCGGACGACCTCCGCCCGCTCCTCATCCGCCTCAAAGACCCCCGGCCTCTCCGTCCGCCGGTAGCCGTAGGGGGCGCCCCCGGCCACCTTGTAGCCCTCCTGGGAGCGCCGCACCTTCCCGGCGTAGGTCCGCTGGCGGATGACCCGGCGCTCGTAGTCGGCGAAGGCGGCCCGAAAGGAGTAGTTGAGCCAGCCCTCGTCCTGCTCGGGGATCAGATCCTCCGTCGCCGACCGGACCACCGCCCGGCCCCGCCACTCCTTGCCCACCAGGCCGGTGGCATCGGCCAGGTCGCGGGAGAGCCTGTCCATGCGGTAGACCACGATCCGGTCCACCTCCCCCGAGCGGACCCGCTCCCGCAGCCGCTCCAGCGCCGGCCGGTGCAGGTTGCCGCCGGAGTAGCCATCATCCACGAAGATCAGTTCCTCCGAGACGCACCAGCCCTGCCGGTCACAGTACGCCATGCACGCCTCCTGCTGCACCTGCAAGGTGGTGCCGTTCCCCTGATCCTCCGTTGACCAGCGAATGTAGATCGCCACCGCTGCCAAACTCCTCACCTCTATCCGTATTCTACCAGATAGGGGTGGTTTTATGAAGAACCCAGCTCTGCTTCGATGGGCAGACCAGCCGCCCCGACATAGCAGATGGACCCGCGAACCGAATCGCAGGTCCATCCGTATATGTAGGTGGCGGCGCCTCGTTGAGCGGAAGGGGGTGTCGGCATGAGCAAGTTGGATGATCGGGTCTTTTGGCTCATCTTCCTCGCGCTCCTGCTCAAACTCCTGACCCTCTGCCTGTAGGGGGTTAGGCAGCGCCTAACCCCACGCGGTACATGACAACGGCGTCCGCCCGGCCCGGTGGCTTCTCACCGGGCCGTCTTCATTCTGCCCACCTTCCCCCCACCCTAAACCTGGGGTCGTTTCGGTGATTTCTTCGGCGACGACTTCGATGGCTCCAACGAGCCCATGCCCGACCTCGACCCGATGGACATCAACGGCCACGGCACCCACGTGGCCGGGATCATCGGCGCCCTGGCCGCCGAGCCGAACACCGGCGTGACCGGGGTCGCCCCGGGCGTCGACCTGGTCGCCCTGAAGGTCTTCGGCACCGAGGGGTACACCTGGGACAGCATCATCGTCCAGGCGCTGGAGATGGCCTATGACCTGGAGGTCGACGTGGTCAACATGTCGCTGGGCGACGCCTTCACCTGGCCCCAGGACCCCAGCGCCCAGGCGGCCCAGTGGCTGGCGGACCGGGGCGTGGTGGTGGTGGCCTCGGCCGGCAACGAGGGCGAGGCGGGGGAGTTCGCCACGGGCTCGCCGGCGGTGGGCGCGGGCGCCATTGCCGTCGCCTCCTTCGAGAACAACATGGCCACCCGGGACGGCTTCCTCGACTCGGAGGGGCTGCCCATGGGCTACGCCACCATGGAATTCGCCCCCGCCCCGCCCTCCTCGGGCACCTCGGCGGAGGTGGTCTATGCCGGGCTGGGGACCAGCGATGCCGACTTCCAGAACCCGGACGGCAGCTCCAAGGTGGAGGGCAAGGTCGCCCTGATCTCCCGGGGCGCCATCACCTTCCGGGAGAAGACGATGCGGGCCCAGGCCCACGGGGCGGTGCTGGTGCTCATCCACAACAACCAGCCCGGCTTCTTCCGGGGCACCCTGGGCGAGCCCGGCGACTACCTGCCCACCCTCTCCCTCTCCCAGAGCGACGGCCTGCGGCTGCAGGGCCTGATGGAGAGCGGGCCGGTCACCCTCACCTTCACGGGGCAGCGCTACACCTTCGCCAACGAGACCGCCGGGCTGATCTCGAGCTTCTCCTCCTGGGGCCCCGCCCCCGACCTCTCGCTCAAACCCGACCTGACCGCCCCGGGCGGCTCCATCTTCTCCACCTACCCGCTGGCCGAGGGCGGCTACGCCAGCCTCTCCGGCACCTCCATGTCCGCTCCCCACGTCTCCGGCGCCGCCGCCCTGATCATCGAGGCGAGGGCGGAGGAGCTGAGCCAGATGGGGCCCAGGCAGCGGCAGGAGGCGGTCCGGGCGATGCTGATGAACACCGCTGAACCTCGGACCATGGGGCCTGATAGCGCTGAGCTCTACCCCGTCCACCGGCAGGGCGCCGGGATGATCGATCTCTACGCGGCGATCAACGCCGGGGTGCGGGTGCTGCCCGACAAGCTCTCCCTGGGGGAGATGGACGGCGTCAGCGCCGTGCAGAAGCGGGTCACCCTGACCAACACCAGCGACGAGACCCAGTTCTACACCTTCCAGATCACCGGCGAGGGCGCCTCGCTCCAGGCAGAGCCCGCCGTCCTGCGGCTCCGGCCCGGCCAGCAGCGGCAGGTCCGGCTGACGGTCGACGTGGCAGGCGCCCCCGAAGGACTGATCCATGGCTGGATCAGCGTCCTCGACGGCGGCGGCCAGCGGGTGGCCTCCATCCCCTACCTGGGCTACTACGGCGACTACCAGGCGGAGACGGCGCTGGACCCGCTGGGCTACGACCTGCCCTGGTTGGCAGCGTACTCCGAGGGCTACCTCTACCCGATGGAGTCCATGGAGATCTACCCCAACTGTGGGTGCGACGAGGGGCTCGCCTTCGTGATCTGGTCCATGGCCCGCCAGGGGCAGGAGGTGCGGGTGGAGATCATCGACGCCCAGACCGGTCGGCAGCTCGGCCACGCCTTCCGGGCGGATTACTACCACCGCTCCGCCGGCTACATCGAGTGGGCCGTCTTCGCCGGCTACAACGACACCGGAAGGCAGCTGCCGGAGGGGACCTACCGGCTGCGGCTGAAGGTGCTCCGCCCCCTGGGCGACAAGCAGAACCCCGACCACTGGGATGTCTGGACCTCCGGTCCGGTCACCCTCCACTGGGACTAGCCCCAACACCGCTGACAGAGCGGCCCCCCCGGGCCGCTCTGCTCATGCCCGGGCCGCCTGGCCGCTCGCCGGCCCCGCACCGCCGGGCAGCGGCGCCGCCGTCCAGCCATCCCTGCCGCAGCCCAGCAGGAAGAGCCGCCCCTCGACCGACTCCACCCGGTACCACTGCCGGCCGGCGCCATCCTCCCACCAGCTGTGCAGGACGGCGGTCTCGTGCATCTCTCCCCGCCAGCGAAAGGAGGCAGGCATCCCATTCCACTTGATCACAAGGCTGGGCTCGGCGGTGCGGCGGCAAAGATCGAGCAGAACGGCCATGCGAACTCCCTCCCGGCGGTCATCTGACCAGGATGTCGCCGGAGGGCAGCCCGTCTCCTCGCGCAGACTAGCAAAAAGGAGGTGTTGACCGGTGGAGATGGGCGGCGCCCACGTGGGCTCCCTGGATGACCTGCTGGCGGTGATGACGGCGCACCTGGCCCGCTTCGACCGGGCGGAGGACCACCGGGCCGCCTTCCTCCGGGTCTACCGGCGGATGACCGCCACGGCGCGGCAGCGGCTGACCGAGCCCTTCTTCCTCGACCCCGCCTGGGTGGAGCGGGTCGCCATCCGCTTCGCCTGGTACTACTTCGATGCCCTGGACCGGTTCGAGCGGGGGGATGCGCCGCCCCCGGCCTGGGAGTACGCCTTCCGGGTGGCGGTGCGCAGGCAGGGCTTCCTCCTGCAGGACATCCTGCTGGGGATGAACGCCCACATCAACAACGACCTGCCGCTGGTGGCAGCGGAGATCCTCCGGGGCGAGCGGGACGAGGCCTCCCTCTTCCGCATCCTCCGCCGCCGCTTCGACCACGACCAGATCAACCGGGTGCTCTTCGAGGTGATTCCCGCCGTGGAGCGGGAGGTGGCCGGCTGCTACGGCCGGCTGGTGCTTCCCCTCGGCCGGGTGATGGGCACCCTGGACCAGCACCTGGCCACCTTCGGCCTGAAGAGCTGGCGGGACAACGTCTGGCGGAACGCCCGCTTCCTGCTGGCCGCCGAGAGCGAGCCGGAGCGGCAGATGGTGATCCGCTTCATCCAGCAGGATGCCCTCCGGGTGGCCCGGGAGATCGAGCGCTTCCCCCTCCTCCGCTGGGCCCGCCCCCTCGCCCCCCTGATGCGCCGGTGGCGGCTCTGTTGAGACCGGTTTCGCTCTGGGGAAAAACGGTCGCGTTATCCACTGTTGAAGCATTGTCTGAAGTTAACATGTGGATATCCATCGCTTGCCCGTTCCGGAGAGGAGCGTTTGGCTCTGGAAAGGCCGGGTGAATTTTATTCAGAATTCACAAAGGATATTCCGTTATCTGCATCGCCATGTTACAATGTATCTCCCCAAGTTGTGTACATCCCCTGTCACCTGCCACCAAGGAGGTGTCCACCAGATGAGGGTCGGAGCAGCATCCGCCGCCTCCCCGCTCGCTTCCCAGCGCTCCGCCGTCGTGCTGGATGCGCTCACCGACTTTGTCCGCCGGGAGGTGGGCCGCCAGCGCCGGGCCGCGGAGATCGAGGGGAAGCGACTTCCCTATGACCACCCCGACCTCGTCCTGCGGGGCTGGGGCAACCCCAACGCCGTGGCGAGCCGGATCGTCCAGACCGCCATCGCCTCGGTCGGACGGGAGCAGAGCCAGCTGCTGGCAGCCCGGGAGGCGATCCGCCGGGGCTTCACCCTGATGGACCGGGTCCTGGGCGGGCTGCCCCCGGTCTCGGAGGAGACCCGGAAGCTGGTGGAGCTCAAGTTCGAGAAGTTCTTCCACCAGGTTTACTAACCAGAAGCAGTGGGGAGCACGGGTGGGTTGCCCGTGCTCCCTCTTCTATTGAAAGCGGGCCCGCTGCGCCCGGGAGGCCAGGAAGAGGACCGACAGCTCGGCCGCCCCGCCGCACAGGAGGGCGATGATCCCCAGCTGGGGGCCGGGCAGGTGCCAGAGAAGCGCCCCGGCGTAGACCACCACCATGGTGACCGCCCCGCCGGTGATGGCCCCGGCGTTGACCATGCCGGTCCGGCCGTCCTTGACCAGCAGCCCCTGCATCCAGTTCTGCAAGGCGAGCATCAGCGGGTAGAAGAGGCCGATCTGCAGCGCCGGCACCGCCGCCAGGGCCACCGCCGCCAGCCCGCCCCGCAGCCCCAGCACCCACTCCATGTAGCCGAAGCCCAGCGGGGTGAAGGCCAGCAGCCCCATCAGGGCCGAGGCGGCCAGCCCGGCGGTCCAGACGAAGCGGCGGAGCATGGCGTAGGAGTGCCGGTCCTTCAGGAGCGTCAGCGCCAGCTGCTGCACCATCCGGACCGAGTTGGCCACCATGCCGATGGTGGTCCAGGCCACCGGCCAGGCGGCCAGTCCCAGCTCGGGGTCGGGGGTCCGGGCGATGCCGCCGTTGATCAGCGGCCGGACCACCCAGACCAGGATCTGGGTCATGGCCAGGGGCCAGTACCAGCGGGTGATCTGCCAGAGGTCCCGGGGCGCCCAGGCGGGGGCGGCCCCCTCCGGCACCGTCGGCCCGTCCTTCAGGTAGGGCCGGGTCAGCCAGGTGACCGCTGCCGCCTCCACGATCACGCTGGTCACCAGCGCCAGGCCGGCCACCGTCGCCCCGTGCCCCCGCCCCAGCACCCCCAGCAGGGTGACCAGGCTGAGGGAGCCGACGCGGGCAAAGCCGGCGTAGGCGACCAGCTTCGACTGCTTCCGGTTGATCAGGATGCCCTGGTGGAAGCGGCGCCAGCCGATGGCGGCGGGCCAGAGCAGCATCACCTGAAAGGCGGGCCGGGCGGCGGTGGCGATGGCGTCCGGCTGGCCCAGCACCCCCCGGAAGAGCCAGTCGTAGGCCGGGGTGAAGGCCAGCAGGGCGAAGAGCACCGTCAGCACCGCATTGGCCCAGAGCATGAAGAGCCGCAGCGGTCGGTAGGTCTCCCGGTACCGGCTCAGGGAGGTGGAGGCGTGGAGCAGCATGATGATCGGGCTCTCCAGCAGGATCGCCACGTTCAGCGCCACCGAGTAGGCGCCCAGCGAGACGGTGGGATCGGCCAGCCGGGTCAGCCCGATGGTCAGGATCGGCCCCGAGAGGATCATGATGACGTCGGAGAGGGAGAGGGGCAGGAACAGGCGGAGCATCGTCCCCCAGGTGAGCGCACCCTCCTGGGACGGCCCCACCCGGGCCTGATGCTGATGATCACTCACAGGGTTTCCTCCTGACCCGAAAGAATCGACCCTCAACAATTCGCACTCAGAGGGACGGAAACCCTGCCCCCGGACCGGGAAAAAGCGGAGCCCCGGGCCCCCCTGAAGGGGCCGCGGGGCTTCGCATCACCCGTGAGCCTACTTGCCCG
>JBMONC010000044.1:0-10333 GCA_049324875.1 Bacillota bacterium | reverse complement strand
CCCTCTTCCATCAGCGCGCAGAGCTCCCGCACCCCCCGCTGGAGGTCGGCGGGCGGTGCGGCCCCGAAGGAGAGGCGGAGGTGGCTCCCCTCCGGGTCCCCGACGAAGAAGCCGGTGCCGGGGGCGAAGAGGATTCCCCTGGCCTCGGCGGCGCGCAGGAGCGCCTCGGGGTCGACGTGGGGCGGCAGGGTGAGCCAGATGTTCAGCCCGCCGCCCGGCCGGCTCCAGCGAACGGCACGGGGGGCGTGGGCGGTAAGGGCCTCCAGCACGGCGTCCCGCCGCTCCCGCAGGGCGCCGATCATCCGCTGGAGGTGGCGCTGCAGCCGGGGGGACTGGAGTACGGCGGTCACCGCCAACTGGGGCAGCAGGGAGACGCCCAGGTCGGTCAGCCGCTTGGCGGCCACCAGCCGCTCGAAGACCAGGCCGGAGGCGACCGCCGCCCCGAGGCGGACCCCGACCGAGAGCAGCTTGCTGAAGGACTTCAGGTAGATCACGTGGCCGTCCGGGTCCTGGCTCTTCAGGCTGGGGGGCAGCGCCCTGCCGCCGAAGGCGAACTCCGACCAGGGATCGTCCTCCAGGATCAGAAAGCCCCGCCTGCGGGCCAACTCCAGGAGCGAGGCCCGGCGGCGGCGGCTCAGCACCGCCCCGGTCGGGTTCTGGAAGTTGGGCACCACGCAGGCCAGGCGCAGGCCGGGGATCTCGGCCAGCCGGTCGACCTGCATCCCCTCCCCATCCACCGGGATGGGGTGAAGGCGCGCCCCCCGGGCTAGAAAGGCGTCGATGATCGGCGGGTAGCAGGGGCTCTCGACGGCCACGGCGTCACCCGGGCCGGTGAAGGTCCGGGCCACCAGGTCGATCCCCTGCTGGGCGCCCTGGGTGATCAGCACCTCCCCGGCGGAGATCGCCATCCCCATCCGCCGGAGGTGGGCGGCGACCGCCTCCCGCAGCTCCGGGACCCCCTCCGTGGGGCTGTACCAGCCCAGCCGGGCCGGGTCGTTCAGGGCGGCGTTCCGGATGGCGTTGACCAGCTCCATCACCTGGAGCAGGCCGGCATCCACGATGGCCACGTGCATGGGGATCCCCCGGGGCGGCAGGTCGGTCCGGGTCAGGTGGCCCGCGAGGGAGCGGGGGATGTAGTCGGGCAGCCCCCTCTGCCAGCCATAGGGCTCCGGCTTCCGGCCCTCCGGCGGGGCCTCGGGCCGCTCCCGGACGTAGACGCCGCTGCCCTGGACCCGGCTGACCAGACCCGCCGCCTCCAGGGTGGCGTAGGCCTGCATGACCGTGACCGGGCTGACCCCCAGCTGCTCGGCCAGCCTGCGCACGGTGGGCAGCCGCTCCCCGGGGGGGATGAGGCCGGAGCGGATCCGGTCGGCCAGCGCCCGCCGGATCTGCTGGGGCAGCGGCTCCGGGGAGGTGCGGTCCAGGGAGAGGTGCACGGGGAATCAGCCCCCTTCGCGTGTGATCAGCCGCCGCATCCCCGCCGGGTCGGTCAGGGCCGCTCCGGTCAGCACCAGGAGCAGGCCGCCCACCGTGGCCCAACCCGCGGGCTCGCCCAGCACCAGCGCCCCGGCGATGGTGGCGATGACCGGTGCGACGTAGGTCCAGGTGGAGGGGAAGAGCGGCCCTGTCCGGGCCACCAGCCCGTAGAAGATGCCGAAGCCGAGCACCGAGCCGGCCAGGGAGAGGTGGGCCAGGGCCCACCAGGAGGCGGGACCCATGGTCAGCCGGAGGGGGGACTCCAACAGCAGGGAGCCCAGCAGGAGCCCCAGCCCGCCGAAGAGCATCTGAAAGGCGTTCAGGGCGAGCGGGTGGATGCCCTCCTCCATTGCCTCCCGCGCCTTGACCGAACCCAGGCCGAGGAAGAAGCAGGCCAGCAGCAGGAGGGCGGAGGCGCCCAGCGGGGCGGGGGAGCCGCTCCGGATCTGGGGCAGGATCACCAGCCCGACCCCGGCGATCCCCGTGATCACGCCGACGATCTGGACCCACCGGGCGGAGGCGCTCCAGCGGCGGCGGATCAGCATCACGTGGATGGGGGCGCTGGAGAGCAGGATGGCGGCCATGCCCGAGGAGACGTACTGCTCCGCCCAGAAGAGGATGGCGTAGACCAGGGTGGTGTTGAGCAGGCCCACCACCGCCAGCGCCGCATACTGTGCCGGGCGCCGGGGGAGCGGCAGCCCGCGGAGCAGCACGATGGCCAGGGCGATCGGCCCGGCGATGGCGAAGCGGAGGGCGGCGAAGAGCAGCGGCGGGAGGCCGGCATCGACGCCCACCTTGATCGCCAGGTAGGTGGTGCCGAAGATGGTGCACATCAGCAGGTAGGCGCCGATCAGCATGGGGTTCACTCCTGTAGGGGGGTTACCATACCCATGCCAAAAATCAGTATAACACGCAAGGTGTGACTGTAACAATTTCGGGGGAGAAGGAGGCCTGCAACATTCCGGCGGCGAGCGGCGTCAGATGAGTGAAGGAGGCGATCGGCGATGCGTCGATGGCTGGCACTCATACTTCTGATGCTGACGATAGCCGGCTGCGCCGCCCCGACCACGGCGCCCGATCCGGCGCCCCAGCCGGGAGCGGGGGCCGAGGAGCCCGTACGGGAGCCGGCGGGCGGGGAGCCCGGGCCGGAGCCGGTGGTGGAGGGGCCCCGGCTGCGGGAGCGCTGGTACTACCGGGAGAGCCCGGGCCTGCCCGGCCCTGTGGACGGGATCACCAGGATCCAGCTGGACTTCGGCCGGGAGGAGGCGATCGTCGGCAGCGGCGAGGTGGTCTTCACCTGGGTGCTGGAGCGGCCGCTCCCGGATGCGCAGGAGCGGGTCGGCACCGCCGGCCATAGCCCCATGTGGATCAACGTGGTGGAGAACGTGGTCCAGGCCCGCTTCGCGGCGGGCGGGCCGGAGCGCTGGGAGGTCTGGCTGGAGGGGGTGGAGGGCTCCCGGACGGTGCTGGTCCGGGCCCCGGAGCCCACGGTCCGGATCGGCTACCGGCTGGACGGCGGCGAGCTGGTGATGGTGGAGGGAGGCGAGCTCTCCCTGCCCTCCGGCAAGCTGACCTTGGAGTTCACCTTCGACCAGCCCCTCAGCCCGACCAGCGTCGACCTCTGGCGGGAGGCGGTGCTGATGGCCAACCCGCTGGGCGGCAGCTTCTCCTTCGAGCCGCAGAAGCTCGACTGGATCCGGTGGGAGCTTCCCCGGGTGCCCAGCAAGCTGGAGCTCTCCTTCGGGCGGCTCCAGGCGGCCGCCACCGGCCTGCCGGTGACCGGGCCCGGCAACTTCCTGGTGCAGAGCCTCGATTCGGCGCCCTACCTGGAGAAGGTGAATCTGGCGACGGGGGAGAGGCAGCGGCTGGTCGACCTGCCGCCGGAGATCTCGGAGGTCCACCTCTCCCCCGACGGCCGCTGGCTCGCCCTCCGCTCCTTTGTCAAGCAGGTGGACGGCTGGCGGAACACCCGGGCCCATGTGGTGGACCTGCAGGCGCGGAAGCTCCTCCCGGTGCCGATCCACGCCACGGAACTCCACTGGAGCGGCACCCGCCTGCTCAACTTCGCTTACCGCTGGGGGGAGAAGCGGGGCTGGGAGTCCTGGGATCCGCAGGCGGGCGGCGAGCCGGCCTTCCACCCGGGGGAGCTCTACAACGTCCGCATCAGCCCCGACGGCCGGTACGCCGCCCAGCTGGGGTACCGCGAAGGGGCGGAGATGCTCCTGCTGCTGGTGACCGACCTGGAGACAGGCGCCCGCCGGGAGTTCCCGGACTTCATCCGGGGCTGGACGTGGCAGAAGGGCGGCGACTGGAGCCAGTGGACCGCCTGGAGCCCCGACGGCAGGCGGGTGGCGGCGCTGGACCCGGTGGAGCGGACCGGCCGGAGCGACCTGGTGGCGGTCGATGTCACCACCGGGGAGCGGCAGGTGCTGCGGGAGGGGCTGAATCTCTCGGTCTGGGCCCAGCGGCTGGCCTGGAGCCCGGATGGGAAGAGCGTCCTGGTGCAGCGGGCCGGCCGGGTGATCCCGCTGGACGGCGGGCCGGAGCAGAAGGTGCCCGGCGCCTTCTACTGGGATGGCAAGAGTCAGCGGCTGCTGGGAGCTGACCGCGACTGGGCCGGGGTCTTCGTCCACGACCTGCGGGACGGCAGCCGGCAGGAGCTGGGCGACGGGCTGCCGGTGGGCTGGGAGGGCGACTGGGTCTACATCATCCGCTGGGGGGCCAGCGACCGGCGCTACATCGAGCCGATGCCGTAGGAGGGGGAGACCGAGATGCGACCTGCGCCATACGGGAGGGGTTGTCCTTTGCGGAGGGCCAGCGGCCTGCTCCTTCTGCTGCTCCTGCTGGTGGGCTGTGGGGCCGGGCCTCAGCCGGCACCCGGGCCCGAGCCCGCGCCCGCGCCCGCCCCGGCGCCGGCGACCAAGCCGGAGGCTCAGCCGGCGGACCAGCAGCCTCCGGCCCCGGCGCCGCCAAAGCCGGAGCCGGCCCCCGAACCGGAGCCGGAGCCTGCGCCCGCTCTGCCGCCCCGCCTGGTGGCGCTGGACCCGGCCACCGGCCAGGAGCAGGTGCTGGGCGAGGTGCCCCCGGATATCCAGACCGCCAGCCTCTCGCCGGATGGCAAGCGGCTGCTGGCCATCTTCCTGAAGAGAGAGCTGAAGGCCCACGCCTTCCTGATGGAGCTTGCCACCGGGCGGAGCTGGGAGCAGCCCCATCCGGTCGATCTCTACTTCCGGCTGGGCTGGTGGGAGGGGACCGCCTTCATCGCCTCCCGGGGCCGGGTCCAGGCCTGGGAGCCCGAGGCGGGCCGGTGGGAGGCGCTGGAGAGCCAGGGGCGGTACTGGCAGTCCCTCTCGCCCGACGGGCGCTACCTGGCGGGTTTCACCTACGACTTCGACGCCGTTCACGCCCATGACTGGAGGCCCCCGGCCACCGTGGTGCTCTTCGACCTGAAGGAGCGGACGGAACGGGCCTACCCTGAGGTGGTCCGGGCCCGGATCCACCCCCACGGCTACCAGTTCCCCATGATCTGGACGGAGGATGGGAGCGGGCTGCTGCTGCGGGACCGGATCTCCCGGGAGGGCTTCCGCTCCGTCCGGCTCGACCTGGCCTCCGGCCAGGTGACCGAGACGGCGGAGGAGACCCCGACCGGCGACCCCTGGGCCCGCACCTACCCCGGCCCCGGCGGCTGGGCCTACCGTCTCTCCGACTGGGGGCCGGTGAAGCTGGTGGGGCCGGACGGGTCCGAGCGAGAGTGGGGCGAGGGCCGGACGGTGGGCTGGCTGCCCGACGGGCGGCTGCTGGTGATCCGCTGGGAGGGCTCCGACCGCCGGATCATCTTCGGGCTGTAGCCGGAAGAGAAGCGAAGAACCCTGGGCCTTTGCAGGCCGCAGGGTTCTTCGCTGTACAGGGGTTTACCAGCCGGTCCGGCGCATCCGGTAGCGCTCGTAGATCAGCTCGGTCCGGCCCTCCGCCACGTGGAAGTCCACCCACTGCTTCCGCCCCAGCCCCAGGATGAAGAAGCGGGGGTTGGCCGGGTCGGAGAGCTCCTCGGGCACCAGCGGCACCGTCATCTCCCCGTGCTTAGCTGGCCGCTCTTCACATCCAGGGCGGGGCTGGGCCACCCGCGGGGCGTACATCGCCTCCAGCGACTCGGGGGAGATCTGCCCCTTGCCGCCAGCCAGGTACATGGCGATGTAGCGGGCCATGTCCAGGGCGTTGCTGACCATGCCGCCGTCGGCCTGGGCCTGGCCCCAGACGTACTCCCCGGGGTTGGTGGCACCCCTCCACCAGGGCGTAGGGGACGGCGGCGTCCGGGTCGGCGTGGAAGCGATCCCGGTCGAAGGTGGAGCGGCTCATGCCGAGGGGCTCCCAGATATGTCGGCGGATGTACTCGGGGTAGCTCATGCCCGAGAGCTTGGCGATGATCCCGCCCAGCAGCACGAAGCCCTCGTTCAGGTAGAACCAGCGCTCGCCGGGGTTGGTGTAGGCCCAGTCCTGGGCGCCGTTGACGAAGGTGAGCATATCCTCCAGGTTGCCCACGGTGACGTACCGGTCCACCGCCCCGTGCCGGTAGGGGAGCAGGTTCTCCAGGTAGGCCAGCCCCGGGATGCCGCTGGAATTGGACATCAGGTGGCGGATGCGGACCACCTCGCCCCCGTTGCCACGGTGATGCGCCTCCTTCTCTCTCCTGCGCCCGGAAGAGAGTTCGGTCCGGTCAGCGCCCTTCCCTGCGCAGGTCGGCGAGAAAGGTGCGGATCGCCTCGGCCACCGGTTCGGGGCACTCCTCCTGGGGCAGGTGGCCGCAGTGGGGGATCACCACCAGCCGGGCGTCGGGCAGCTCCTGGCTCAGCCGGACCGACTGGGCGGCGGGGACGATCCGGTCATCCGCCCCGGTGATCACCAGGGCGGGCTGCCGGACCTCCTTCAGCCGGCGGGCCAGGTCGGGGGAGCGGCTCTGAAGGGTGAACTCCCAGAGCGCCTCGGCGAAGCGCTCGGCCCGGGTGGGCTTCTGGTAGACCTCGATCACCGCGGGGGTGACCTTGGCGGGGTCATGCCAGGCGGAGGCGAGGAAGCGGGGGCCGGCGGTGCCGAAGCGGCGGGTGATGTGAAGCCCCACCCGGCGGCCCCAGGCGGTGCGCAGCAGCGGCTTGATGAAGGGCGGCGCCCCGCCGCCGCGGTAGACGGCGGCATCCACCAGCACCAGCCCCTCGACCCGGTGGGGGTGGCGAAGGGCGGTCAGCAGGGCGATGCTGCCCCCCGCTGAGTTGCCCACCAGCACCGCCCGCTCCACCTGCCAGGCGTCCAGCAGCGCCGCCACCAGGTCGGCCTGGGCCTCGGGGGAGTAGTCGCCGGGGAGCGGCCGCTCGGTCAGGCCGAAGGCGGGCCGGTCGAAGGCGTAGAGGGTGCCGAGGCCCCCGGGGCGGCGCAGCAGCTCCCGCCAGGAGAAGGCGGAGGCGGCGAAGCCGTGCAGCAGCACCAGGGCGGGCTCTCCGGCCC
The DNA here is from genome assembly GCA_049324875.1 of Bacillota bacterium. GTDB lineage: Bacteria > Bacillota > Sulfobacillia > Symbiobacteriales > Symbiobacteriaceae > JAWLHU01. The sequence continues at coordinate 3,361 of JBMONC010000044.1, read as the reverse complement.
CCACCTGCTTGTAGTGGACCTCCAGGCCCCCGGCGTGGATGAACCGGCTGTCGGGGTCGGCCAGCTCCCTGGCGGGGGTGGAGCCGCCCGGGGGCAGGGGAAGGAGGAAGGGGGCGGTCAGGAGCAGCAGGAGCAGGAGGGCGAGGGCGATCAGCATGGGGCGCCTCCTTCCGATCATGGGCGGATTTGCTCAAGCAGCGCTGCGGCCGCCTCGACCACGGCGGCCTGCTGCTCCTCCCGGCTGACCGCGGCGGGCAGGTCGCCGGACTGGGGGCCGTACCAGCCGAACTGGGCGTGGTTGCCGCCCTCGATCCGGACCCAGCGGGTGGAGGGGGGGAGCAGTGGGCGGGAGCCCTCTACCTTGGCGGGGGTGGCCAGCCCGTCCTGGCTGCCGAAGACCGTGGTGACGGCCAGGGAGCGGCGGGAGAGGTCATCGGAGGCGGCGGGGTAGGCGGCCAACAGCAGGAGCCCGTCCACCGCATCGGGGTGGCGGTAGGCGTAGCGGGCGGCCATCGCCCCGCCCAGGGAGTGGCCCCCGATCACCCATCCGGCGATCTCCGGGTGGGCGGCGATCACGGCGGTGGCCCGCTCCGGGGCGAGCACCGCCAGGTTCAGCGGCATGGGCAGGATCACAACCAGGTGGCCCTGCATAGCAATGAGCCGCGCCAGCGGAGCGTAGGACCGGGGGTCGACCCGGCCGCCGGGGTAGAGGATCAGCCCGGTCTCCGGGGCCTGGTCGGCGGGCCGGAAGGTGAGCCAGGGCTCGGTCTCCACCTGGACCGCGGGGTCGGATCGCAGGGCGGCCAGCGCCTCTGCCATCGGGGCAGGCGGGCGGCCGGCCCAGAGGGCGAAGGTCGCCAGCAGGAGGGTGAGGACGAGGGAGGGCAGCAGGAGCCAGCGGATCCAGCGTCGGCGGCGCATGGCGGTATCCTCCTGTCGGGCGGGGGGTGGCGGGGCGGGCGGCATCCTTCCCCCTTTGGTCGAAGGTTTTGCGCGGCGGGGTATCACTCCGGGTATGGCGACCGGCGATCTGGTCAATACTGGAGGGCCGAGGGGGGTATTCCCATGCAGAATGCTGAGGTCAGGGAATTGGTGCAGCGGTCGCTGGAAAGGCACGCCGGGGACGAGCGGATGCTCGATGCATACTGGCAGTGGGCCTCCAACCCGACCCCGCCCTCGGCGGGCTACGCCCTGGAGGAGAACGCCGGCTTCATCGCCACCAACCTGATGCTCCGTTACGGCGAACCGGCGGTGGAGCTGGTGATGCGGCTGAGCGACGAGTGCCGGGAGATGAGCCAGCGCGCCTCGATCCAGGAGCTGCAGCGGATGATCGTCGCCGTGCTGAACGGTCCCACCGGCGACCCGCTCCGGCAGGGGGTGCTGCGGCGGCTGTCGGAGTCGACGCCCGCCCGGCGGGTGCTGGTGGCCTGGCTGATCAACCGGGCCCGCTGGCGCTGCGTGCCGGGGCGTGATCCCTGGGTGGCGGGCGAGTTCGACTGGTCGCTGGGGATCGATTTGGAGGCCTCCAGCCGGGACTGCCAGACCCAGGTGGCCCGGAGCCTGTACGGCCGGGAGGCGGCGCAGACCGACCTGGCCCGGGAGGCGATGGCGGTGGGGGTGGTCAACCGGCTCTTCTACCGGAACATCGCCGGGCGAATGGAGGCCAAACTCCGGCCAGGGCCCCGGCTGCCCGCCTCTGAACTGGTCTATTGACCCCTGGGGATCACCCGCTCACTGGGCGGGTGATCCTGCCGTATCCCCCTTTGGTCAAATAACGTCAGAAGGGCAGAAAAGGTCGAAGAGCGATCAAAGGGGGTTTGCGACGATGTTTACGGGTGAACCGTTTGCCAAGGTTGCCTCTCAGGTGGGTCCCGGCGTCGTGCAGGTGCGGAGCGGCAAGGGTCAGGGGTCCGGTGTGCTGCTGGACCGGCGGAGCGTGATCACCAACGCCCATGTGATCGGTCAGAACCCGGCGCCGGCGCTGACCTTCGCGGACGGGGTCACCCGGACGGGCCGGGTGCTCGCCGCCGACCGGACCTACGACCTGGCGCTGGTGGAGGTCGACTCCCCGGTGGACGCCCGGGTGGAGCTGGCCCCGGAGGAGTCCATCCTCCCCGGCAAGCTGGTGGTGGCGATCGGCAACCCCTACGGCTTCGGCTGGACGGTCACCGCCGGCGTGGTCTCCAGCGTCGACCGGATGCTGGGCGGCCTGGATGGGCTGATCCAGACCGATGCCGCCATCAACCCCGGCAACAGCGGCGGCGCCCTGGTGGACCTGGAGGGCCGGCTGGTGGGGATCCCGACCATGGTGCTGGCCCACGGCCAGAACATCGGCTTCGCCATCCCCTCCTGGCAGGTGGAGCTGGTGGTGGAGCAGTTCCGGCGGACTGGTCAGGCGCAGCATCCCTGGATCGGCATCGGCGGCACCACCGAGGTGATCGACCCGGTGATGGCCCGGGCCCTGGAGCTGCCGGAGCGGGGCGTGGTGGTGATGAGCGTCGAGCCGGGCGGCCCGGCCGACCGGGCGGGGCTGCAGCCCTTCGACATGATCGTGGGCGTGGGCGGTGAGGCCACCCCGTCGATCCAGGCGCTGCGCCGCCAGATCCGGCGGACCGAGGTGGGCCGGTACATCCGGGCGTCGGTCCTGCGGGGCGGCCGCCTGGTGGAGCGGGAGGTCCGGGTGGAGGAGATGCCCGCCTCCATGCTCCCGCAGCAGGGCTAGTCACTCCCGACGGTGCGGCATCGTCAAAGATAAAGAGATGCCTGTGAGCAGGGAGGCGCCGACGTGTCAGAGCCCAAGCAGAAGTGGTACAAGTCCCCGGCCTTCATCGGCCTGATCCTGACGCTGGCCGGCTTCGGCCTGTTCACCCTGGCGGCCAAGTGGCTGAGCGAGCGCCTGATCGGACAATAGCGCGAGACGGTGGCCCTGCATACCCTGCCGAGAAGGAGGGATATGCATGGCCACCGTTGCTTCCAGGTTTCTGCGGTACATCCCCGAGGCGCCCATGCGGGGCCCCGACGTGCGAGCGGTTCAGGCAGGGCTGCGGGCCCAGGGGTTCTACCAGGGCCCGCTGGACGGCGTCTTCGGCCGGGGGACCTACGACGCCGTGATCGCCTTCCAGGCCCGGCGTGGCCTGACCGTGGACGGGATCGTCGGCCCCAGTACATACAACGCCCTGGGCGCCCCGCCCACGCCCCCCGCCATCGGGGAGGCCGGCCCGAGCATCACCATCGACCTGGAGAAGCGCAAGCTCTTCCTCCAGCGCCGGGGCGCCGTGGAGCGGACCTACGATGTGGCGGTTGGGGCGCCCACCACCCCGACCCCCGTGGGGCGGTGGGTGGTGGTGGAGAAGGCGCTCAA
>JBMONC010000043.1:80739-92529 GCA_049324875.1 Bacillota bacterium | reverse complement strand
TTACAATGATGGGGTTCGTGCCCTTTTCATCAGGGGTGCTGGTGCGAAGCACCGCACCATGGTGGTTACACGGATTACACGGATAAAACAAATACATTTATAAAAATGTGAATGGGCTTTTTTCATGAGTGGTACTGGTGCTTCGCACCAGTACCACAATGCAAATGGGCACCACCCCCATTATTATATAATTATGTCTTTATCCGTGTAATCCGTGTTGGTCCGTGTAATCCGTGGTAGTCAGCGTACCCACCGGCCGTGTGCGGGACCTACATGCGGCCACTTGGTTCAAATGATGAACTAAGTGGACTAGATTCTTTTAAAGAATTTGGAAAATGTGAGTTCTGGGAAGAGGATTGATCAGTTGATAGCCGAATTATCTCCCCCAACGAATCGGCGGGGAGGGACCGGTCATGGCGCTGCGCCCTGGTGACAGGCAGCTGATCAAGGAGTGGAACGAGGCGCTGGTGCTGGACACCATCCGCCGGCACGAGCCGGTGACCCGGGTGGAGCTGGCGGAGCGGACCGGGCTGGGCCGGTCCACCATCACGGTGATCACCGGGCGGCTGATCCGGCAGGGGCTGGTGCAGGAGGTGGGGAGCCTGGAGAGCCCCGACCCCGGCCGCCGGCCCACCCTGCTCCGGCTGCGGGCCCGGGCGATGAGCGTGCTGGGCATCAAGCTGGGCCCCGAGCAGGTGACGGTGGGGGTGGTCGACCTGCACGGCGAGGTCTGCCACACCGTGGTCCGGCCCCTCACCCAGGCCGATGGCGACCGGGCGGTGGTGGCGACGCTGCTGGCGGCGGTCCGGGAGGCGGCGGAGGGGGCGTCCGATGAGCTGGGCCCCCTGCTGGGCGCCGGGCTGGTGATGCCAGGGGTGGTCGACCCCGAGACAGGGGCGACGATCAACCCCTATGTGGCGGACTGGGCCGGGCTCCCCCTCCGGCAGGTGCTGGAGGAGGCCTTGCAGGTGCCGGTCCTGGTGGACAACGACGCCAACGCCGTCGCCCTGGCGGAGCGGTGGCACGGGGCGGGCCGGGGGGCGGAGACGCTGCTCTGCCTGACCGTGGGCGTGGGCATCGGCGCCGGGCTGATCGTGGGCGGGCGGCTCCACCGTGGTTTCCGCTACGGCGCCGGCGAGATCGGCCACAGCCTGGTGGCGCCGGACGGGCCGCTCTGCCGGTGCGGTCGGCGGGGGTGCCTGGAGGCGCTGGCCGGCGACGCCGGTCTGGAGCGGCGGTCCGGACTGCCCCGGGAGGAGCTGATCCGCCGGGCGCAGGCGGGAGACCCGGAAGCGGTCCGCCATCTGCGGGAGGCCGGCGAGCTGATCGGCGTCGCCATTGCCAACGCCGTCAACCTGATCAGCCCCGATCGGGTGGTGGTGGGCGGCGAGGCGCTGCTGCAGGCGGGCGAGCTCCTGCTGGAGCCGATCCGCAGGGCGGTGGCGGGGCAGGCCTTCCCGGTGATGGCCGACCTGCCGGTGGTGCCGGCGGAGCTGGGCCAGGCGGCCTGGGTCCGGGGTGCGGCTCTGCTGGTGCTGGAGCAGGCCTTCCGGGTGCCCATCAACCGGCGGGACGAGACGAACGTGGTACTGGTCCAGTCATAGGAGGATGCACATGGTCGGCGACAAGGGCTGGCGGAAGGCCGGGGTGGTCCTGCTCTTCCTGCTGCCGAACCTGCTGGGGTTCCTCATCTTCTCCCTCGGCCCGGTCTTCGCCTCGCTGGGCCTCAGCTTCTACTCCTGGGATCTGCTCTCGGCGCCGGTCTTCGTGGGCTGGGAGAACTTCCGCAGCCTGCTGAGCGATGCCGACTTCTGGGCGGCGCTCCGCCACACCTTCCGTTTTATCAGCGGCTACATCCCCCTGGTGGTGGCGGTCGGGCTGGGTGTCGCCCTGGCGCTCAACCTCCCGCTCCGGGGGCGGGCCTTCTACCGCACCGCCTTCTTCCTCCCGGTGGTCTCTTCCTGGGTGGCGGTGGCGCTGATCTGGCGGTGGCTCTTCAACCCGGTCTACGGCGTGGTCAACTACCTGCTCTCCCTGGTGGGCATCGCCGGTCCGGCCTGGCTCTTTGACGAGCACTGGGCGATGCCAGCGATCATCCTGGCCTCGGTCTGGAAGGACCTCGGCTTTGTGGCGGTCCTCTACCTGGCCGGGCTGCAGGGGATTCCCGACGACTACTACGAGGCGGCCAGCCTGGACGGCGCCGGCCTCTGGCATAAGTTCCGGCACGTGACCCTCCCACTGCTCACCCCGACCAGCTTCTTCGTGGTGATCATCTCGCTGATCAACTCATTTCAGGTCTTCGACCAGGTCTACATCATGACCAACGGCGGGCCGGCGGGCGCCACCACCGTGCTGGTGGCGGAGATCTACAACCACGCCTTCCGCTACGGCAAGATGGGCTACGCCTCCGCCATGTCCTGGGCGCTCTTCGCCCTGGTCTTCGCCGCCACGCTGATCCAGATGCGCCTGCAGCGCCGCTGGGTCCACTACGAGTAGGGGGTGCGCCGGTGAAGCAGCTCAAGACCTTCCTCGCCTACCTGCTGCTGACGGCGGCGGCGCTCTGGATGATCTTCCCCTTCCTCTGGATGCTCTCCACCTCCTTCAAGACCAACACCGGCGTCCTGGCGATGCCGCCGAAGCTGATCCCCGACCCCTTCACCACCGAGAACTACCGCCGGGTGGCGGAGACCTTCCCCGTCGGGCGCTTCTTCCTCAACAGCCTCTTCGTGGCGGTCACCGCCACCGCCGGCCACCTGCTGACCGCCTCGATGGCGGCCTATGCCTTCGCCCGGCTCCAGTGGAGGGGACGGGATGCCATCTTCCTGCTCTACCTGGCCACCCTGATGATCCCGCAGCAGGTGACCCTCACCCCGCTCTTCATCCTGATGACGCTGATCGGCTGGACCGACAGCTACCAGGCGTTGATCCTTCCCGGCTTCTTCGGCGCCTTCGGCACCTTCCTGATGCGCCAGTTCCTGCTGACCATCCCCCGCTCCCTGGAGGAGGCGGCCTTTGTGGACGGCGCCAGCCACTGGACGGTCTTCTGGCGGATCATCCTGCCGCTCTCCCGTCCGGCGCTGAGCACCTTGATGGTCTTCACCTTCATGGGCAACTGGAACGCCTTCCTCTGGCCCCTGGTCGTCACCAGCAATCCGAAGTTCATGACCCTGCCCCTGGGACTGGCCACCCTTCAGGGGCGGTGGGCCACGGAATGGAACCTGGTGATGGCGGGCGCCGTGCTAAACGTCATGCCGATGATCCTGGTCTACCTGGTCGCCCAGAAGCAGTTCATCAAGGGGGTCACCCTGAGCGGCATCAAAGGGTAACCAGAAGGGGGTTTCACGTCTCTCGGTTCGGTTCCTCACTGAACCGGTCCGGCAACCCGGGGCCTGGGCCGGCGCTCCGTTCCCGCAGCTTCCGTACGAACTCACGAGGAGGATTCGCCCATGCATGCCAAGCGTTTCGGAGCGTTGCTGATGGCTCTTCTGATGCTCCTGGTGGCGGGGTGCAGCGGCAGCAAGCCGGCTGAGCCCGTCAAGCCCGAACCCGCCCCGGCCAAGAAGGAGCCGGTCACCATCTCCTACATGACCTTCTCGGCCGCCCCGGACCATGTGAAGGACCTGGATCTGATCGTCAAGGCCTTCGAGGCCCAGAACTCCGACATCAAGATTGAGGTGCAGGCGGTGGCCTGGGACCAGTACTGGACCAAGCTGCAGACCGCTGTCTCCGGTGGGACCGTGGCCGACACCTTCGAGCTGAACTACGAGAACTTCGTCACCTACGCCAAGAAGGGCGCCCTGCTGGACCTGACGGAGATGGCGAAGAAGGACGGCCTGGAGAAGATCTTCTACCCGAAGGCGCACCAGGTCTTCCAGTACCAGGGCAAGCAGTACGGGCTCGTCGAGACCTTCTCCACCGTGCTCCTCTTCTACAACAAGGATCTCTTCGACAAGGCGAAGGTGGGTTACCCCACGGCAAGCTGGACCTGGAAGGATGAGATCGAGGCGGCCAAGAAGCTGACCGACGCCCAGGCGGGGGTCTGGGGCTCCTACAAGCCGGTCCAGTTCTGGGAGTTCTACAAGACCATCGCCCAGAACGGCGGAAAGATCCTGGACGGCGATAAGGTCGTGATCGACTCCAAGGAGAACGTGGAGGCGCTCCAGTACCTGGTGGACCGGATCCACCTGCACAAGATCCAGCCCACCGATGCCCAGATGGCCGGCCAGAGCGACGGCGATCTCTTCAAGGCAGGCAAGATCGCCATGCTCCACACCGGGATCTGGATGTTCGGTGCCTTCAAGGATGCCCCGTTCCCGTGGGATATCCAGGTGGAGCCGGGCAACACGCAGAAGGCGCACCACTTCTTCGCCAACGCCGTCGCCGTCTCTGCCAAGACCAAGCACGCCGAGGCGGCCTACAAGTGGGCCAAGTTCCTGACCAGCAGCCCGGAGGCGGCCAAGGTCCGGGTCGATGCCTCCTGGGAGCTGCCGGCGGTCTCCGACCCGAAGCTGGTGGAGGGCTATCTGAAGCAGAGCCCGCCCGCCACCCGGAAGGCGGTCTTCGACGCCCTCAACTCGCCGGTGGTCCCGCCGGTGATCGACAAGTGGAACGAGATGACCGACGGCGTGGGCAAGGAGCTGGAGCAGGCGAAGCTGGGCAAGCTGACGCCCGCCGAGGCGCTGGCCAATGCCAAGAAGAAGCTGGAGGACCTGATGAAGTAGGCGCCTGGGGAGCGGCCTGCGGGCCGCTCCCCTCATCCTGACCGAATGGGGTTGTCTGCCGTGAGGTTCCTGCCGACCGGAAATGAGTATGTGGCCCTGCCGACCATCCGGGAGGATGACGGGGGGATCGAGTCGATCAACGTCCTGCACATGGGATTTCGCGGCCTGATCGAGATGGTGGGCGCCCCGCTGCTCCTGCCATCGGTGGAGGTGAACGGCCGGCCCGTCCCGCTGGAAGGGCTGACCTGGGAGCGGCAGGGCGGCTGGGTCCCTGCCTTTGCGGGCCGGGCGGGCGGCCTGGCGGTGCGGGGGCTCTACCTGGCCCCGGTGGGGCAGCGGGGGTTCATCACCCGGCTCTCGATCCGGGCCGGGGATGAGCCGGCCCGGGTGGTCCTGGGCTTCCGGGGCCACTGGGGCGAGACGCTGCACACGATCAATGAGTCGAAGCCGCTGGAGGGCGCCCGCTATCACTACACCAGCCGCTGGACCGAGGGCCCGGTGCTGGACTTCCGCGCCACGGTGACGCTCTTCTCTCTGGCGCCCCTGGCAGAGGGGGCGGGCTACGAGGCCCCCGGCGATCCGGAGCGCTTCGGCGTCTGGCGGTCGGCGGAGCTGGCCCCGGGAGCGGAGGCGGAGCTGACCCTCTTCTGGGGGGTCGGCCTGGAGGAGGTCGGGGCGGTGACCGCCGCCCGGGAGATGGAGCGGACCGGCTTCGACCGGCTGCTGGCGGAGACGCTGGCCTGGCTGGGGGAGCGGCGGCGGAGTGTGGGCGACCCGGATCTGGACCGGGTGCTCAACCTGAACCTGCTCTTCAACCGCTTCTACGCCACCGGCCGGACGCTGGACACCGAGGAGCTGGTCTCGGTCACCTCCCGGAGCCCGCGCTACTACGTCAGCGCCGCCTACTGGGACCGGGATGCGCTCTACTGGTCCTTCCCGGCCCTGCTGATCAGCGACCCGGGCTGCGCCCGGGAGATGCTGGCGTACGCCTTCGGCAGGCAGGGCCGGAATGTGGGGATCCACAGCCGGTACATCGACGGGGTGGTGCTGGAGCCAGGTTTCGAGCTGGACGAGCTGATGGCGCCGCTCCTGGCGCTGGAGCAGTACGTCTCGGCCACCGGCGACCGGTCGGTGCTGGCGGAGCCGGCGGTGCAGTCGGTGGTCGGCCGGATTCTCGCCGTGCTGGCCACCAAGAAGCATCCACAGATTGACCTCTACGAGACCTTCCTGCTGCCCACCGACGACCTGCCGGTCTACCCCTACTGCACCTACGACAACGTGCTGGTCTGGCGGGGGCTGCGGGCCGCCGCCGGGCTGGGGCTGGGCGATGGGCCGGCCCTGGAGGCGCAGGCGGAGCGGGTGCGGCAGGCGATCTGGGCCCACTGTGTCAAGGAGGGCCGCTTCGCCTGGGAGGTGGACCTGGCGGGGCGCTACCGGTTCTACGACGAGCCGCCGGGCTCCTTGCAGATGCTCCCCTTCCACGGCTTCTGCGGCTGGGACGACCCGGTCTACCTGGCGACCCTGGCATTCATCCGCTCGCCCGAGTACCGGCACGCCTTCACCGGCACCCCCTTTGAGGAGCTGGGCTGCACCCACGCCGAGCACCCCTGGATCCTGAGCGCCGCCAACAGCCTGCTGATGCCGATGCGGCGGGAGCGGGCCCGGTGGCTGATCACCCACGCCCCCATGGATAACGGGATCGCCTGCGAGGCGATCGATGAGCAGACCGGCGAGGTCAGGACGGGGGCGGCCTTCGCCACCTGTGCCGGCTACTTGAGCTACGCCATCTGGACCGCCTTCGGCGGGAAGGAGGGGCTTCCCCATGGCTGATCGCACCTTCGGGCCGTACCCCGGCCTGGCGATCGTCGGCGGGGGCGAGTTCGGCGGGCTCTACGGGGTGAACGGCGGCCTGGCCGACCCCCGGGGGACCGGGCTGCAGCACGGCTTCCTCGACGACTACCGGCACGACCTGATCCACACCGGCACCAGCCTGCTCCGCTGGCCCGACGGCCGCCTGGCCTACGGCCAGGTGGAGGATGACGGGCTGAGCCACCCGGTCTGGGCCCGCCCCTCGGCGGTCTTCAACCGGGATGGCTGCGGGTGGGGCGCCACCTTCCCGCTCCCGGGAGGCGGCTCCCGAACCGAGGTGGTGATCGCCTCCGCCCCCGACGTGATCACCTTCACCTGCGAGGTGGAGGGGCCCTTTGAGGGGGATCTGATGGCCCTGGTGATCTTCCGGGGCTACCCGGGCGCCGGCTGCCGGATCAACCCCGGCGGGGCCGAGTGGACCGGGCCCGAGGGAAAGCGGCTGGCGGTCACCGTGGAGGGCGGTTGCGACGCCCGGGCTCTGGCCGCGGACAGCCCCAGCGGCTTCCTCTACCGGACGGTACAGGTGCTCCAGCGCTTCCGGGCCACACCCCCGGCGGTCGAGTCGGACCAGCCGATCGGCGTGGCGGTGGGGCGGCGGCTCTCCCTGGCCGCCGGCGAGCGGCACACCCTCCGCTGGCACCTGGGGCGGGCCGGCTCTCTGCCCGGCGACCCCGGCCCCTTCTGGGAGGACTGGTACGCCGCAGGCCACCCCTGCCCGCTGCCCGAGGTGGAGCCCTTCTACCGGGCCAACCTGGCGGCGCTGCGGGGGGCGGTGATCCGCGGCTTCGTGCCGGCCGATATGACCGGCCAGTACTTCGCCGAGGGGCGGCCGAGCTACTACGCCCGGGACTCGCTGATGATCGCCCGCGCCCTGCTGCTCAGCGGCCACTACGAGGAGGCCGGGGCGATTATCCGCTACCTGGCCGGCCGATCGGTGAAGCGGGGCGGCGAGTTCTGCCAGCGGTACGACGCCGCAGGGCTCCCCTCCGAGGGGCAGCACAACGGGGTGCCCCACCAGCTGGACTCCCAGGGCTACTTCGCCTGGTGCGTGCTCCAGTTCTACCGCCGGACCGGGCGCTGGCTGGTGGAGTTTGACCGGCTGGCAGCCGCCCTGGACGCCCTGGCCGACTGCATCGGCCCGCAGGGGATGGCGGGGCCGGAGGGCGGGGTGAACGAGGGGGTCTACGGACCGGCCTACATCACCTCCACCAACATGTGCCTGTACGGCGGGCTGATGGCCGGCATCGAGGCGGCCCGGCTCCAGGGCAGGCCCGAAGCGGCGGAGCGCTGGGGCCGGCTGGCCGAGCGGATCCTGCAGGGGATCGAGCAGAGCTGGGACGAGGCCCATGGCCGCTACGGCTATGGCTTTGTCACCTATGACCCGGAGCCGGTCTGGCAGTACGACACCCCCCAGTACTTCGGCCCGCTCTACGGCTTCCCGCTGACGGAGCGGGTGCGGCGCAACGACGCCTTCCTCCGCCGGCATGCCACCTTCTTCGGCGACGGGATCGGCTACACCGAGCAGAGCTACCACCATGGCCCCTGGATCTTCAACACGGCGGCCTGCGCCCAGTTTCAGGCGCTGGCGGGCAACGAGGCGGAGTACCGGGCGAAGCTGGCCTGGCTGATCGCCCATGCCAACCAGTACGGGCTGATGCCCGAGGCGATCGACGCGGCGGACGAGTCGGTCTGCTTCGTCAACCCGCTGGTCTGGGGCTGCGCCGAGGCGGTCGCCGCCGTGGCCATACGTTCCCCCCACGGAGGCGAGGCCGATGAATGATCTTTCACGACTGAAGCGGGCCTTATCAGAGGCGCCGCTCTGGGAGGCGGCCTTTGCCGCCCGGGCCCTCTCCGCCGCCGGGGTGAGCACCGCCGACTTCCACCGGCGGGTTGCGGCGCAGGCCGATTCCGCCGACTGGATGGCCGCCGCCTGGCTCTGGGCGGCGGGAGAGGAGCGGGAGAACTTGCCGCCGGCGGTGCAGGAGGAGGTCGGGCGGGCCGCCCGCCGGCTCCTCCCGGAGCTGCTCCATCTGGAGCTGGCCACGACCCTGGGCTGGGGGGCGCTCTACGCCGCCTTCCGGGTCTGGGCCCCGCTCCTGCCGGAGCTGGAGCTGGCCCGGCGGGCCAAGGAGGTGCGGGAGTTCCTCTTCGCCCGGGCCACCCGGGGCGGGCGGCTGGCCGCCCAGCCCGACGGCGATGGGCTCGATCCGAGCCTGGTGCTGCTGGTCCCCTTCGGCCTCTTCGGGGTGGAGGACCTGCTGATGGTCGCCACCGTCCGGGCGCTGGAGGGGGAGGAGGTGGCGGCCGGTCCCGCCGCCGCCTGGCTGGCCTGGTACTACCAGCTGAAGGGGACCCACCCCCGCCGGCTGGCGGAGCTGCGGGAGGGGCTGACCGGCGACTCCCTCTGGGAGGCGGTGGTCCGGCTCCTGCTCGCCCGGGCGGGGAGGCAGGGCAGCGCCATCCAGCACATCCCCACCGGGCATGATCATCCCTACCATCACTACACCCCGGAGCGGATCCCCCGAGACCCGCTGGCAGGGCGACCGGTGGAGCTGCGGGCCACGGTGAGCGGCCCCGCGGAGCGGCTCTGGCTGGAGTGGAGCCTGAACGGGGAGGAGCAGCCGCCGATCGAGGCGGTCTACCACCCGCCCCACTGGCAGAGCGAGGGCTACTGGAGCGCCACGCTGGACCCGCTCGGACCGGGCGCCCGGGTGCGCTACCGCTTCGCCGCCCCCGATGGAGCCACCGGCTGGTTCGATTTCGGCGTGCGCTCGGAGCACAGCGCCACCCGGCTCCTCGGCCTCCGGCTGGAGGCGGGCCACCTGCAGGTCGATCTGGCCGGTGAGGCGGGCGACCGGGTGCTCCGGCTGCTGCTGGCGGAGGAGGAGGGGGTGCTGCGGATCCGCATCCAGCCGGGGGCGGACGCACCGCTTGACTCCGGTGGCCCGGTCGCCCCAGGACCGGCCCGCCCGGACTGGGCCGTGGGCTCCTTTCGGGTCCGGCTGGAGGAATCGCCCCTGCGGCTGAGCGTGACCGACGGGGACGGCCGGAGCCTGCTGACCACCCACCCGCTGGAGCCCATCCGCTGGTGGACCGACCCCGACGGCCGGGTGACCGGGGTGGAGTGCAGCCTGACCGCCGCCGACGGGGAGCGGTTCTACGGCACCGGCGAGCGGTTTGACCGGCTGGACCGGCGGGGCACCACCGTGATCAACACCGTCTACAACCAGTACAAGAGCCAGGGTGACCGGACCTACATCCCGGTGCCCTTCCTGATCTCCTCCCGGGGCTACGGCCTGTGGGCCGCCACCGATCAGGTGGGCGAGATCGACGTCGCCGATTCCCTCTCCGACCGGCTCCGCCTCCGCTTCGGGGGCGAGGCGCTCGACCTCTGCCTGATCCCCGGCCCCGCCCCGGCGGAGGTGCTGGCCCGCTTCACCCGGCTGACCGGCAAGGCGGAGCTGCCGCCGGCCTGGGCCTTCGGCCCCTGGATGTCCAGCAACAACTGGGACAGCCAGGCCGAGGTGGAGCGGCAGGCCGAGTTGACCCGGAGTCTGGACATCCCCGCCACGGTGCTGGTGGTGGAGCAATGGAGCGACGAGGCCACCTTCTGCCTCTTCAATGACGCCCAGTACCAGCCGCGCCCCGACGGTGAACCCTTCGCTTACGCCGATTTCACCTTCCCGGCCTGGGGCCGCTGGCCCGATCCCAAGGGGATGGTGGAGCGGCTCCACCAGCAGGGGCTGAAGTTTATCCTCTGGACGATCCCGGTATGGAAGGCGATGAACGGGATCCGGCACGAGCAGCGGGACCTGGACGAGGCCTTCCTGATCGAGCGGGGCTACGTGGTGAAGAACCCGGACGGCTCGCCCTACCGGATCCCCGAGGGCTGGTTCAAGGGCTCCCTCCTGATCGACTTCACCCACGAGGATGCGGTCCGTTGGTGGCTGGAGAAGCGGCGCTACCTGCTGGATGAGGTGGGGCTGGACGGCTTCAAGACCGACGGCGGCGAGCACGTCTGGGAGCGGGAGCTCATGTTCGCCGACGGCTCCCGGGGCGATGTGGGCCGCAACCGCTACGTCAACCAGTACGTGGGGGCGACCTACCGCTTCGTCCAGGAGCGGACCGGCGGGCAGGGGGTCACCTTCAGCCGGGCCGGCTACACCGGGGCGCAGGCCTTCCCGCTCCACTGGGCGGGGGATGAGGCCTCCACCTGGGAGGCGCTGCGCGCTTCGATCATCGCCGGGCTGAACGCCGGGATCGCCGGGATCTCCTTCTGGGGCTGGGACCTGGGCGGCTTCTCCGGCGACATCCCCACGGCGGAGCTCTACTGCCGGGGGGCGGCCATGGCCTGCTTCTGCCCGGTGATGCAGTACCACGCCGAATCCAAGGCCCAGTTCAACCAGGACCGGACCCCCTGGAACATCGCCGAGCGGACCGGGCGGCCCGAGGTGCTGGAGGCCTACCGCTTCCTGGCCCACCTGCGGATGAACCTGCTGCCCTACCTCTACAGCGAGGCGATCCGCAGCCACCGGACCGGCCTGCCGATGATGCGCCCCCTCTGGCTCGTCCACCCGGATGACCCGGCGGTGGCCACGATCAGCGACCAGTACTACCTGGGGCAGGAGCTGCTGGTGGCCCCGGTGGTGGAGCCGGGCACCCGGGGCCGGGATCTCTACCTGCCCGCGGGCGAGTGGTACGACCTCTGGACCGACCGCCGGGTGACCGGTCCCTGCCGCATCTGGTGGGAGGCGCCCTGGGACCGGATCCCGGTCTTCGTCCGGGCCGGGGCGGTGCTCCCGCTCAACCTGGCCCCCTCGGGCCGGCTGGGGGAGGGGATGCAGAACGGCGACTACCAGGGCTGGCAGAACCTGCACCTGGTGCTCTACCCGGCCCGGGAGGGCATCCGCTCCGCCTGGCCCCTCAGCCCGGAGCAGGAGGTCCGGCTCCGGTTGTCGCCGGAGGGCGAGGCGGAGGTGGAAGGGCTCGACCGCCCCGCCACCCTGCAACTCTGCCTCGGGGACGGGCGCCGGGTGATCCGGGAGTACCGCCCCGGCTCCGGCCCGATCCTGCTGGACCGATAAGCAGCGACGCCCCCGGCAGATGCCGGGGGCGTCCTCGTGGCCTTTACTCCTTCACGCCCAGCCCGCGGAGCACAAAGGTCCAAAGAGCGTCATGGACCCCCGCCGCCGACTCCGGC
>JBMONC010000043.1:20438-80639 GCA_049324875.1 Bacillota bacterium | reverse complement strand
GGGTAGGAGTTGATGTTGATCCAGGACCAGGCGAAGCCCACCAGCAGGAACCAGTGCCAGCCCGCCTTCAGGTTGGTCTGCAGGTCCAGCAGGAAGAAGGCGAGGATCATCAGCACCAGGCCGCCCATGATCGTCCGCTTCCGCCCGAGCCCCTTCCAGCGGCCGAAGCCATCCGCCAGGAAGCCGGCGGGGATGGCGAAGAGGAGGAAGGCGCCGCCCGAGAAGACCAGCAGGCCGGCCACGTCCGCCTCGTGCATCATCAGGTGCTCCTTGCCGTAGGTGGTCACCCAGGTCTCCAGGGAGTTGTAGCCCACGAACCAGAAGAAGATGGCCAGCAGGAGGAAGAAGGCGTTGGCGTTGACCCGGCCGAGCTGGAAGCGCTCCGACTTCTCGCTGGCGTTCTCCGGTTCCCGGATCCAGAACCGGAAGGCGAGGGTGACGCCCAGCAGCAGCAGGGCGGCCCCGAAGAAGGGGTAGCCGGGGTACATCTTGTAGAGGATCGCCCCGCCGCCGGTGGCGGCGATGTAGGCCAGCCCGCCCATGAAGTTGATGATGCCGTTGGCCTTGGAGCGGAGCTCCTGGGGGGTCACGTCGGGCATCAGCGCCACGATGGGGGAGCGCCAGGCGGCCATGGAGAGGTTCATCAGCACCGCTGCGGCGAAGAGGATCACCAGGCTGCTCGCCCAGCCCAGGGGGATCAGCGCCATGAAGAGGGCCGAGAGCGGCGCAAAGATCAGCAGATAGGGGATGCGCCGGCCGAACCGGGTGCGGGTCCGGTCGCTCAGGAAGCCGATCAGGGGGGTGAGGGTCAGGGCGAGCCAGTTGTCGATGGTCATCAGGTAGCCGATGGTGGTCTTGGATTCAATGAACTTGGCGTAGAAGATCGGCATATAGGCGTTGTAGATCGGCCAGATCAGTCCGACACCAAAGAAGCCGAGACCGATGACGAACGTATACTTCCAGTTCAGCTTCACCGTGGGCTCTCCCCTCTCTCCCGAGGTATCTGGACCAAGATTCGTCCCGCTGTCAGGAGATTCCTGCAAAGGCCATCTCCCCCTGACCACAGCGGCTGCCTGAACAGTGGCAGGAAAAGATCGGCCCCCAGCCGAATTCGCGCCTCGAGAAGAATCGAATAGGAGGGATGCAACGATGCAGCCATCCGAAGGCACCCTGACCGGGCAGGGCGGGCTGAAGCTCTTCTACCGCCTCTGGGAGCCCGACCAGGTGAAGGGCAGCCTCCTCCTGGTCCCGGGGGCCGGGGAGCATGGGGGCCGCTACGAGCATGTTGCCGCCTGGTTTGTGTCGCAGGGACTCGCCGTCTGGGCGATGGACCACCGCGGTCACGGGCGGTCCGAGGGGGACCGCATGCACATCGACCGCTTCGATCAGTACGTGGCGGACCTGCACGCCTTCGTTCAGCTGGCCGCCGCGAGGCACGGCAAGCCGGTGATGGTGGGCCACTCCATGGGCGGGCTGATCGCCTACCATTACGCCGTCGCCCACCCCGACGCCATCCGGGGCCTGGTCCTCTCCTCGCCCTGGTTCCGGAACCGGGCGGAGCCGACCGGGGTGCAGAAGCTGCTGCTTCCCGCCCTCTCGGTCCTGGTGCCCCGGGCTCGGCTGAAGGGCGCCCTGCCGCCGGAGGCCTGCCATCGAAACCCCGAGTTCCTCGCCAGGGACCGGAGCGACCCGTTGCGGCCCGGCTCCTTCACCCCCCGCTGGTTCTCGGAGTGCGTGAAGGCGGCGGCGGCCTGCCATAGCTCTATGTCGTTCCCTTCCGAATTACCCGTCTTCTTTTTGGTCTCAGGCACCGATCATCTGCTCATCCCCGAGGCCGCCCGGGCGGTCTTCGACCGGATTCAGAGCCGCCGCAAGGCATTCCGGTTCTACCCCGAGAGGTACCACGAGCTCTTCAACGATCCCGGCTATGAGGAGGTCTTCGCCGACCTGCTGGCCTGGCTCAGGGCCGAGGGGCTTGCCCCGGCCTAGCACCCTGGAGGAGGGCTGCTCCCATGCGCATCGCAGCCATCTCGGACATGCACGGGAACGCCGTGGCCTTCGAAGCGGTGATCGCGGACCTGAAGCGACAGAGCCCGGACGCCGTGCTCTGCCTGGGGGACGTGATCATGCGCGGCCCCCAGCCCAAGGAGTGCGTCGACCTGCTCCGCTCCCTTGACCCGCTGGCGGTGGTGCTGGGCAACCAGGAGCACCTGCTCACCCACTTCCCCTGGCCGGGGTATAACCCGGCGATTCCCATGCACGAGCTGCACCGGCGGGCGGTGGAGTACGACCGGGCCCACCTGCCCGAGGCCGACGTGGCCTGGCTGGGCGGCCTGCCGGAGATGCTGACCCTCACCCTGGACGGGGTGCAGGTGGAGCTGGTCCACGCCTCCCCGCGCGGGCTGTTGGAGACCGTCTACCCCTGGGCCGACCCGGACCAGCTCAGCACCCTGCGCCGGGAGGAGGGGACCCGGCTGGTGCTCTGCGGCCACATCCACCAGCCATACATCCGCCAGGTGCGCGGGGTGCAGGTGGTCAACACCGGCGCCGTCGGCTACCCCTTCGACGGCGACCCCCGGGCCAGCTATGCGCTGATCGACCTGGAAGAGGGAACGTGGGGCGTGCAGATCCGCCGGGTCCCCTACGACGTGGAGGCGGCCATCGCCGTCGCCCGGGAGCGGGGGATGCCGGACATCGCCCCCTTCGCCTACGCGATCCGCCATGCCGACTTTCCCTATAACAAACCCGGATTGGTAGGAGGTTCGTAGATGTTCCCTAACGAGATGAAGACGATCCCTGACTTCCAGGCCTTCCACCGGTGGATGGATGAGCAGAAGGGCTGGCCCGAAAACCTGCTGCTCAACATGGTGCTGCTGAGCGGCGAGGTGGGGGAGGTGGCCAACGAGCTGAAGAAGATCCACTGGAAGGCCTCCCTCCTGAAGGCGGAGCTCGGGGAGGAGGCGGCCCGGGAGGCGGCCAAGGCCGAGTACCGGGAGGCGCTGGGGCTGGAGCTGGCCGACTGCCTGGCCTACATCTTCAAGATTGCCAACAACGCCGGCATCGACCTGGAGCAGGCCTACCTGACCAAGATGGCCAAGAACGTCCAGCGCCAGTGGACGGCCCCGCCGCCCCCTGAGCGCAAAGAATAGGATAAGAACAGAGGCGAGCCCGCGTGCCGGGCCCGCCTCTTTCACTACGCCTGCGCCTCCCGCTCCAGGAGCCGGGTGTTGTAGGCGTTCAGGATGTTGGACCGGGTGATCAGCCCCAGCAGCCGGTCGTCGCCGTCGGGGTCGATCACCGGGACCCGGCCGATATCCCGCCGGGTCATGATCTGGGTGACCTCCTCCAGGTTGGCGTGGGGCGGGACGGCCACCACCGGCCGGGTCATCACCGAGGAGACCCGCCGCTCCAGCCGCCCCTCCAGCGGCGTCCGCCGGATGTCGGAGAGCGAGATGATCCCCACCAGCCGCTCCTCCTCGTCCACCACGGGGAAGCCGGTGTGGTGGGTCTTCTGCATGAAGGCGATCACATCGGCGATGGTATCGCTCTCCCGGACCACATCGACCCGGGTGGTCATCACATCCCGGGCGGTGAGCGACTGGAGCGCCCCCACCTCCCGGCCCCGCCGCAGGCGGATCCCCTGCCGGACCAGCTTCAGGGTGTAGATCGACTCGGGGTGGACCCAGCGGGAGAGGGCGGCGGCGATGGCGCAGGTCAGCATCAGCGGCAGGATGATCCGGTAGTCCCGGGTCATCTCAAAAAGCATGACGATGGCGGTGATCGGGGCGTGGGTCATCCCGGCGAAGAAGGCGCCCATCCCCACCAGGGCGTAGGCGCCGGGGGCGGCGGTGATCCCCGGGGCGAGGCTGTGGACCACGTGGCCGAAGGAGCCGCCGAAGGCCGCCCCGATGAAGAGGCCGGGGAAGAAGATGCCGCCCGAGCCGCCGGAGCCGATGGTGATGGAGGTGGAGAGGATCTTGCCCAGGGCCATCAGGAAGAGGATCAGCGCCGGGGCGAGCGCCGACCAGGAGGCCACCTGCTCCGGCATGTGGCCGGAGAGGAGGGCGTGGACGATATCCTCCCCGCGGCCCAGGGTGGCGGGGACCAGCAGGCCGAGCACGGCGAAGAGCACGCCGCCCACCGCCGGCTTCACCCACTCGGGCACCCGCTTGATCCCGTCAAAGGTGTCCTCGGCGAAGTAGAGCACCCGGGTGTAGAGCTGCGCCGCCAGCATGATCAGGACGCCCAGCAGGGCGTAGAACCAGAGCTCCCAGCCGCTGCGCAGGGTGTAGGAGAGCTCAGCCAGCGCCGGGTGATCGCCCAGCATCGAGTGGGCCAGGACGGCGGCGGCCACCGAGGAGAGGGTGATCAGCCCGAAGCGGGCGCCGTCCCAGTCGCCCAGGATCACCTCCATCGCAAAGAAGACGCCCCCGATGGGAGCATTGAAGGTGGCGGCGATGCCGGCCGCCGCCCCGCAGGCGACCAGCGTCTTCAGGTTCGACTCGGAGACCTTGAACCACTGGCCGATGGTGGAGCCGAGGGCGGCCCCCACCTGGACGATGGGCCCCTCCCGCCCCGCCGAGCCGCCGGTGGCGATGGTGATGGCGGAGGCGATCCCCTTGACCGCCACCACCCGGGGCCGGATCCGCCCGCCCCGCAGGGCGATGGCGGCCATCACCTCCGGGACGCCGTGACCCTTGGCCTCCCGGGCGAAGAAGTAGACCAGCAGGCCGACCGCCAGGCCGCCCAGGGCGGCTGCCCCGATCAGGCCCACCCAGCCCATGCGGTCGACCAGCGATTCCGCGAGGAAGGAGACCCCCTGAATCGCCCAGACGAAGAGCACCGAAGCGACAGCGCCTCCCACACCAACCCCCAGCGCCATGGCGACCACACCCAGGGGCCCCCGGGCGGTCATGGCCTGACCAATCCGGTGGATCTGGCTGGACTCGCGCGCAAACATGACCGGACCACACTCCCTTCCCATATCACACCCGAAAGTGTAGCACATTTTGGGGGGGAATTCGGGAGAAGTCGCACAACTCCGCGCAAAAACCCGCCGGGGTATCGCTCCCACCGGCGGGTTGGGGGTCTAGAAGGAGGCGAAGACCTCCTCGGCGATCTGCAGCGTCTCCTCCAGGTCGGCCATCTCGTGCTGGATGGAGATCATCCAGGCCTCGAAGCGGCTGGGGGCGAGGCAGACCCCCCGGTCCAGAAAGCCCCGGAACATGGCGGCGAACCGCTGCGGGTCCGAGGTCTCGGCCCCCTTGTAGTCCCGCACCGGCTGGTCGCAGAAGTAGAGGGTGAACATGGAGCCGTTCCGGCCCAGCTGCACGGTGTGGCCGTGGTTCCGGGCGATCCGCAGCAGCCCCTCGGAGAGGTGGGCGCCCATCTGCTCCAGCCGCTGGTAGGTGCCGGGCCGCTGCAGGATGTCGAGGGAGGCCAGCGCCACCTGGACCGAGAGCGGGTTGCCGGCCAGGGTGCCCGCCTGGTAGGCCGGCCCCAGCGGAGCGACCCAGTCCATGATCTCGGCCCGCCCGCCGTAGGCGCCCAGCGCCACGCCGCCGCCGATCGCCTTGCCCAGGGTGGTCAGGTCGGGCTCCACCCCCAGCAGGGTCTGGGCCCCGCCGTAGGCCACCCGGAAGGCGGTGATCACCTCGTCGAAGATCAGCAGGGCGCCGTGCTGGTGGGTCAGCCGCTTCACCCCCTCCAGGTAGCCCGGCTCGGGGTTGACGATGCCGAAGTTGCCGACGATCGGCTCGGTGATGACGCAGGCCACCTCCCGGCCCCAGGCATCCAGCGCCTGGGCCAGCGCCTCCAGGTCGTTGTAGGGGACGGTGATCACGTCACGGGCCACCCCTTCGGTCACCCCGGCGGAGTCGGGGGTGCCCAGCTGCGACGGGCCGGAGCCGGCGGCGATCAGCGCCAGGTCGGCGTGGCCGTGGTAGCAGCCCTCCATCTTGATCACCTTCGGCCGCCCGGTGTAGGCCCGGGCCACCCGGATGGCCGACATCACCGCCTCGGTGCCGGAGGAGACGAACCGGACCCGCTCCAGCGAGGGGAGCGCCTGGTGGAGCCGGTCGGCCAGCTCCACCTCCCAGGGGGTGGGGGTGCCGTAGAGGGTGCCGTTCCGGGCTGCCCGGGTGATCGCCTCGACGATCTCGGGGTGGGCGTGGCCCAGAATCCCCGGGCCGTAGGCGGCCAGGTAGTCGATGTAGCGGTTGCCGTCCACGTCGAAGAGGTAGGCGCCCTGCCCCCGGTTCATGAAGACGGGCGCCCCGCCGCCCACCGCCTTGAAGGAGCGGGCGGGGGAGTTGACCCCGCCGACGATGTGGGCCCGGGCCCGTTCGTAGTAGCGTTCCGACTGGGAGTAGCGCGTCATGGGAACTCCACCTGCCTGTGAGAAATCTTGTACCAGCATACCACACGGCGGGGTTTGCGCGCACCGCCCCGGGGCAGACTGGCGACGAAAGACCAGGAGGTGTCGATCGATGGCATTCATCTACGCGGTGACGGCGGACCTCTTCTTCGCCGAGCGGTTTGAGCGGGCCCTGCAGCAGCTGGGCCACCAGGCCCGGGTGGTCGACCTCTCCGCCGGGCCGGCGCCCGGGCCGCTGCCCGAGGGGACCCAGCTGGCGCTGATCGACCTGGAGGCCGGGCCGGTGGCGCTGGAGCTGGTGCGGGCGGCGCGGGCCGCCGGGGTAAAGGTGCTGGCCTTCGGCCCCCACGTGGAGACCGAGCTGCGCCACGCCGCCCGGGAGGCCGGGGCGGACCGGGTGGTGACCAAGTCGAAGCTGACCGCCTCCTTCGGCGAGCTGATCGCCGGGATGCTGGAGGGCTAGCGTCCCAGTTTCCTGGCCACGGCGTCGGCCGTGCGCTGCACGAAGGGGTCCGGGTCCTGCCGCATGGCGGCGATCCGCTGCTTGACCGGCTCGGAGAGCCGGGGCAGCTTGTCGAGGGCCAGGATCACCGAGCGGCGGACCTCCATCTCCGGGTCGTCCAGGTGGGCCGCCAGGTCCGGCTCCACCGCGGCGAACTCGCCCATCGCCCCGAGGCAGTAGGCTGCCATCTTCCGGGCCAGCGGCTGCTCGGACTGGATCGTCCGCTTCACCATCGCCACCGCCTCGGGGTGCTTGCGTCCCAACTGGAGGGCGTAGCTGGCGGCGGCCCAGCGCACATCCCGGTCACGGGCGCCCATGGCGGCGCTCAGGGCGGGGCCCACCTCCGGCGCCCAGAGCCCCATCCGGGCGAAGACGATGGCGGCGCCCCAGGCGCGCCAGCTATCCGGGGCGGCCATCGCCGCCCGCAGGGCCGGGATCACCCGCTCCGACTGGTAGGCCAGGAACTCCAGGCAGTTGGCCGAGTGGACCTGCACCCCCTTGTGGCTGTCGCCGATCCCCTCGATCAGAACCGGCAGCAGCCGCTCCACCAGCGGGGCCCAGTCGGTCCGGCCCGCCTCCAGCTCCTCCTTCAGCGCCTCCTCCAGAGCGTAGGCCGCCGAAAGCCGGGTGGTATCATCCGCATCGCCCATCCCCACGAGGATGCGATCCAGGTCGTATGCCATTGGCTCTGCCCCCACTTTCTAGACATTCTCCTTTACGACGCTCTGTGACCAGGAGTCGGCACGGATCCGTCGAATCCGCTCTCCAGAGGTGACAGCATGGCCACGAAGCGAGTCCCCACCGCCGAGATTCTCCAGCGGCTGAGCCAGATGTACCCCGATGCCAAGTGTGCCCTCCACCACCGGGATGCCTTCGAGCTGCTGGTGGCAACGGTGCTCTCGGCCCAGTGCACCGACGCCCGGGTCAACATTGTCACCGGGCGGATCTTCCCGCAATACAACAAGCCGGAGCACTTCGCCGCCCTGACCGTCGAGCAGATCGGCGAGATGATCAAGGACTGCGGCCTCTGGCAGAACAAGGCGAAGAACATCCAGGCGCTCAGCCGCCTACTGCTGGAGAAGCACGGCGGGGAGGTGCCGCCCAACTTGGAGGATCTGGTCCAGCTGCCCGGCGTGGGCCGGAAGACCGCCAACGTGGTCCTCTCCAACGCCTTCGGGGTGCCCGCCATCGCGGTGGACACCCATGTCTTCCGGGTCTCCAACCGGCTGGGGCTGGCCAGCGCCGAGTCGGTGGAGGAGACGGAGCAGCAGCTGATGAAGCGGATCCCCCGGGGGCTGTGGAGTCAGGCCCACCACTGGCTGATCCACCACGGGCGGCAGGTCTGCGACGCCCGCAAGCCCCGGTGCAGCGAGTGCCCCCTGCTGGACCTCTGCAAGTTCGGGCAGCAGGCGCAGAAGGACGCCGCCAGGGCGGTGAAGGCCGACGCCAGGCGACTGGCCAGGTCGGGCGTCTCCAAGGCGGGGCGGACCCGGAAGCGGACCGAGATCTCCTAGGAGTGGGTCTATGCGGCGAAAGCTGAAGGTGTACGGCTATCTGACCCGTGAGCGGGACGGGCAGCTCCAGGTGATGGTCTTCGACCATGACCGCAGCCTCTACCCCGATGCCGGCACCCAGGTGCCCGGCGGATCGGTGGAGCCGGGGGAGAGCCTGGAGGAGGCGGTGGTCCGGGAGGTCTTCGAGGAGTCCGGCGTCACTGCCACGGTTGTTCGAGAACTGGGGTCCGATGAGCTTCCGGTGCCGGAGTCGCAGCAAC
The DNA here is from genome assembly GCA_049324875.1 of Bacillota bacterium. Taxonomy (GTDB): domain Bacteria; phylum Bacillota; class Sulfobacillia; order Symbiobacteriales; family Symbiobacteriaceae; genus JAWLHU01. The sequence goes on along the minus strand of JBMONC010000043.1, from coordinate 71,987 downwards.
TCCAGGAGCGGCACTTTTTTCTCCTGCAGACCGACCTGCCCCTGCCCGATCAGTGGGTCCACATCGTCTCGGACGGGGTGGAGGACAAGGGCATGCGCTTTCACTACTTCTGGATGGAAGTACGGGAGGCCGCGCCGCTGCTGGCGGGCAACCAGGGCTGCTGCCTGCCCGCCCTCTTCCCGAAGTAGGCACCGCTTCGCCGGCGGCCGTCCGTTCCTGAGGGTAGCCGGGCCGCTTCCATTAACCTCCGCCTCCGCGGGACAAGGAGAAACGGTTCCCAGCCGGAATCTCAGAGCCTCAGGAGGCGAAACCGCTCGTGCTTGCAGCCAAACATGTCTTCACCACGCCGCGGCTGGACCTGGAGGTGGGTGAGTCCATCACCGCCACCGTGGGCTACGAGACCTACGGTCAACTCAGTCCAGCCCGGGAGAACGCCGTTCTGCTCTGCCACCCCTTCGCCGGCACCAGCCACGCCGGCGGCCGCTACCACGCCGAGGGGGAGGAGGCGGGATGGTGGGAGCCGCTGGTCGGCCCCGGCAAGGCCTTCGACACCGACCGCTACTTCATCATCGCCGTGGATAGCCTCTGCAACCTGAACCTGCGGGATGCGACCGTGGTCACCACCGGCCCTGGCACCCTCTCCCCCGAGACGGGCCGGGTCTACGGGCGCGCCTTTCCCCAGGTGACGGTGCGGGACAACGTCCGGCTGCAGCGGCAGCTGCTGGAGTCGCTGGGGATCGAGCGGCTGGCCTGCGTGGCCGGCCCCTCCACCGGCGGCTTCATGGCGCTGGAGTGGGCGGTCACCTTCCCCCGGCTGGTCCGGCAGGTGATCGCCGCCGGCTCCGCCCACCGGGCGACCCCGCTCTTCTCCCTGGCGGTCTGCCAGGCGGCCATCGACGCCATCGAGGCCGACCGGGAGGAGGGGCTGGTCCGGGCGACCCAGCTCTTCCTGGCGCTCTCCCGCTCCAACGACTGGATGGAGGCGGTCTGGGGGCGCCGCACCGCCGTTGCCTCGGCACACCCTTGGGCCGACCGGGATGGCCGCTACGCCTTTCAGGCGGAGCTGGAGGAGGAGGCCCGCCGCCTGGCCAGCCGCTTCGACCCCGACCACTTCGTGGCCACGGCCCGGATGGCGATCCTCCACGACATCGCCCACGGCAATCGGGACCTGGAGGTGGCGGTGCAGAAGATCAAGGCGGAACTCCTGCTCCTGCCCGTCTCCAGCGACATCCTCTTCCCGCCGGCGGCCAGCCACGCCTTCGCCGATCTGGTCAGGGCCCACGGGGGGAGGGTGGAGGTGGTGGAGATCGACTCCTCCGCCGGCCATCAGGCCACGCTGCTGGAGGCCCACCGGCTGGCCGAACCGATCACCACCTTCCTGGGGCGCCCCGCCCTCCACTAGTGGCCGGGTAATCCCGGAGGGATTTGCGCATCCTATGGCGAATCCAAAAACAGGTGGATGGTACAGGAGGGATCTGGCAGTGATTCAGGTGGGAGAACATGCGCCCGACTTCACCCTGGAGTCGACCCAGGGGAGCTTCACGCTCTCGGCGCTCCGGGGTCAGCGTCATGCTCTGCTCATCTTTTACCCGAAGGACAACACCTCGGGCTGAAACCGGCAGCTGGGCGCTGCGCGTGACGCTGCGGTGGAGTACGAGGCCCGTGGGGTGCAGGTGGTGGCGATCAACCCGGGAAGCCTGGAATCCCACGCCAGGTGGGCGCAGGAGATGGGCTTCCGGTTCCCCATCTGCGTCGATGCCGAGAAGAAGGTGGCGACCGCCTACGGTGCGCTGAAGCCGGAGGGCGGCATCCAGCGGACGGTGGTGCTGGTCAACAAGCAGGGCGTGGTCACCTGGGTGCAGGAGGGGATGCCCTCCACCGAGGAGATCCTGCAGGCGGTGGACGCTCTCCGGAGGGATGATCCGGACAGCACCCGCCTCTCCAGCTCGTAAAGCTCCGGGGAAGGAGGGGGCGCCATGTCCACAGAGAAGGTCCGGCTGGGGGGTGGGCTGACCCGGGTCGCCACCACCGGCCGCGGCGAGCGGGCGGTCCCGGTGGAGCGGGTGCCCTTCCGCCAGCAGCTGGCACGGACCCATGCGATGCACTTCAACGAGCGCATCGACCGGGCGCTGGCCGAGATTGAGCGGTTCGGGAACCGGCTGGGTGAGACCTTCAGCCAGCACGACCTGCGCGCCTACCGGGAGGCGATCGCCCGGCTCTTCCGGGACCTGACCCACCACATGGTGGAGGTCCGGGCCGACCTGGAGTGGGATTCGCAGACCTGGGAGCAGCGGACGATGGTCACCATCCGCAAGGTGGATGAGAAGCTGGAGGAGCTCTCCCGGCTGGTGCTGGACCAGGAGCAGGACCGGATCGCCATCCTGGAGGCGATCGGGGAGATCAAGGGGATGCTGGTCGATGTGCGGATGTAGCAGAGCGGGGCGCTCCCGGGTTGGGGGCGCCCCGCCTATTCTACGGCTACGACATTGAGCCGATCACCGCAGCGATGGCGGCGGAGAGCAGCATCAAGCCGCCGAGGAAGAGGAACTGCCGGGGGGAGTGGATCCGGTGGCGCAGGGTGTGCGCAAACTGCACCCCGCCGCCCACCAGCATGATGATCCAGAGGTCCAGGGGAACCCCGTCCCAGTCCAGCCAGGCGGGGCGGTAGCCCGAGGCGTAGAGCATGATGTCCAGCAGGATCAGGTAGCCGACCACCGCAAAGGCCCGGTGGGAGGCTTCGTGCTGCACGGCCCGGGTCCGTTCATCGGTGTCGGGGAAGCGGGCGGTCATGGGTGGATCCCTCCTCCAGAAGCGGTTCAGCGGTTGACGAGCCAGAGAAGACCGAGGAACAGGAGGATAAAGACGGGCCCGATGAGGCTGAGGTGGTCCTCGCTGGTGATGATCCGGCGGCGCCAGCGGTACCAGAGCTCGGTGACTGCACCGACGCCGGCGATCAGATAGAGCTCCATTGGGATGATCTGCCCCCGGCTGGTCTGGATGGTCCACCAGGCGGGGCGCCAGCCGATGCCGGCCAGCATCAGGTCGGCGATGATCAGCCAGCGGATCACCTGGAAGGCCCGGTACCCCGCCTCGTGCCGGTAGGCGACCGTCCGCTCATCCACCTCATGCGGCAGGCTCACGATGGGACCACCTCCTCCAGGTAGAAGATCTCCTCCACCGGCTTCCCCAGGCAGCGGGCCAGCACGAAGGCCAGCTGCGCCGAGGGGATGTACTGGTTGTTCTCGATGGAGCTGATGGTCTGCCGGGTCACCCCCGCCAGGCTCGCCAGCTCCTCCTGGGAGATGTTCAGTTCCGCCCGGGCGACCCGGAGCCGGTTGCGCAAGATGTAGCTCGGCACCGCCATCCCCCCTTAATCCCAATGTAAGCCGAACTCGTCAAAATGTAAAGTATAGCGGACATTCCTAGATGTTATAACAGGACTGGTCAGTTACCAGTCCTGGTTATAACCGTTCAGAGCCCCCACGGCCCCTCCAGGAGCGCCCGGGTCTCGGCCACTGCCACCTGCCAGATCGCCGCCATCTCGGCGTCGGGGCGCTGGTAGAGGCCGCCGTAGTTCCCGTCCTTCAAGTAGGCCCGGACCTCCTCCGGCCCCAGCAGCCGCAGCAGCTCCAGGTCGGCCATCGGCTTCTGCTCCGCCGGCATCTCTATCCCGTCCAGCCGGGTCCAGGGGAAGTTCTCCATCCAGGAGGCGTGGGAGGCGACCGGGTCGATCGCCTGCACCTTCGCCCAGGTCCGGGGGGCGTTCCACCAGTTGTGCCACCTGACCCGGACCCCGGGGTGATCTGCCATCCACTCCCCGACAAAGCCCTGGGCCGGGCTGTTCCCGCCGTGGCCATTGACGATCAGGATCCGCCGGAAGCCGCTCTGCGCCAGGGAGTCCAGGATATCCCGGACCAGGTTCAGGTAGGTCTCGACCCGGAGGCTCACCGTGCCGGGGAAGGCGCGGAAGTAGGGGGTGATCCCGTAGGCCATCACGGGCATCACAGGGATCCCCAGCGGCTCCGCCGCCTCCGCCGCCACCCGTTCCGACAGGATCGAGTCGACGCTCAGGCTCAGGTAGGCGTGCTGCTCAGTGGAGCCCAGCGGCAGCACCACCCGGTCGTCCCGCTTCAGGTACTCCTCGACCTGCATCCAGTTCATCTCCGCAATCCGCACGGCGGGTGCCTCCCTTAGAAGATGGCTCTGCCCCCGTCCACGCTGAGCACCTGTCCGGTCACCCAGCGGGCCAGGTCCGAGGCGAAGAAGAGGACGGCGTTGGCGACATCCTCCGGGGAGCCCAGGCAGCGCAGGGCGAGGGATTCGATCAGCGCCCGCTGGCCCGCCGGCCCCATCGCCTCCCACTGCCGCAGGGTGGACGGGTTGGAGAGGACGAACCCCGGCGCCACGGCGTTGACCGTGATGCCGTAAGGCCCCAGCTCCACCGCCTCCTGGCGGGTCAGGCCGATGAGGGCGTGCTTGGCGCTGGTGTAGGCCTGAATCCCGGTCAGGGAGTAGGTCCGCCCGGCCCCCGAGGCGATGTTGACGATGCGGCCGTAGCGCCGTTCCTTCATATAAGGGGCGGCCGCCCGGATGCAGTAGAAGGCGCCGTGCAGGTTGACCTCCAGCACCCGGTTGAAGTCGGCGGTGGAGACCTCCTCCACGGGGCGCCCCACCTGACCCGCCACCCCACCGGCGTTGTTGACCAGGATATCGATCCGCCCCGCGTCGGCGACCACCTGCCCCACAAACCGAGCCACCGCCGCCTCATCGGTCACATCGACCCGGGCGGTCCGGGCGCCGGTCAGCAGGGCGGTCTCGGCCAGCTCGGTCTCATCCAGGTCGCAGCCGTAGACGGTAGCGCCGCTCTGTCCCAGCACCCCGCAGATGGCCCGGCCGAAGCCGTGCCCCACACCGGTCACTACGGCGACCCGGCCGCTCAGGTCGAATCCCGGCCCCCGGGCCGGCTGCGGCTCCACCTGCTGGGAGGCGGAGAGCGCCGCCAGGGGGATGGCCTGCCCAAAGAGCCCGTCCATGCTCACAGCTATGCCCCCTTCCCGGCAAACCGATCCAACAGCAGCGCCATGTGCAGGATCCCCTTGCGGAAGTCATCCAGCCGGATGTTCTCATCCGGGGCGTGGGCGCGGGAGGCGAAGTAGCCCGATCCGGTGGAGACGATGGGCAGCTTCAGCAGCTGGCCGAAGGGGTACATCGGCCCCGTGCCAGGGGAGGAGAGGTGGTAGACCGGCTCAGCCCCCCAGGCCTCCCGGGCGGTATCGATCACCAGCCGGACGAAGGGGTGGTCCGGGTCGGTCCAGTAGGCCTTCTGGCCGTTGAGGAGGGTCAGCTCCACGTCGGAGAAGCCCCCGGCCGCCAGGTGGGCCCGGAAGTGCTCATAGACCGCCTGCGGGTCCATGCCGGGCACCAGCCGGCAATCGATCTTCGCCTGCGCCTGCTTTGGCAGCACCGTCTTGGAGCCCTGGCCGTAGTAGCCCGATTCCAGCCCGCAGATGGTGCAGGTCGGCTGGAAGAGCATCTGGTCGATGTAGTCCAGGCCGAACTGCTCGGTCAGCAGCGGCCGGGTGATGCCGTAGGTCTCCTTCAGCACCTCGGCATCCACCGGGATCTGGCGGGCCACCGCCCGCTGCGCCTCGGTCGGGGGGATGATCCCCTCGTAGAAGCCCGGCACCAGCACCCGGCCGTCCGGCCCCTTGATGGAGGCCAGCGCCCAGACCAGCCGCCAGGCCGGGTTGTCCACGACGGCGGCGTTGGCCGAGTGCAGGTCCACCGCCGCATGCCGAACCCAGGCCTGCATGTAGGCCATCCCCTTCACGCCGCCCATCAACTGGGGCCGCCCCTGGGCGTCCACCCCGCCGAACTCCCAGATGCAGGCGTCGGCGGTGAAGAGCGGGTGGTAGCGCTCCAGCGCCGGGTAGAGGGCCGGGGAGCCGATCTCCTCCTCGCCCTCGATCAGGAACTTGACCCGGCAGGGCAGGCGGCCGCCCCGCACCGCCTTCACCGCCCGGAGGGCCGCCAGGCGGGCGGCGATCTCGCCCTTGTTGTCCGAGGTGCCCCGGCCGAAGAGCTTCCCGTCCCTCACCTCGCCGCCGAAGGGCTCGGTGCTCCACTCCTCCAGCGGCTCGGCCGGCTGCACATCGTAGTGGTTGTAGAAGAGGAGCGTCCGGTCGCTCTCGCCCTCGAACTCGGCGTAGATCACCGGGTTCCCCGGCACCCCCTCGGTCAGCACCCGGACGCTTCCCCCGGCCGCCTCGACCAGCTCGGTCACCAGTCGGACCGTCTCCGGAATGCCCACCCCCTGTGCGGCGACGCTGGGCTGCCGGACCAGCCGTTGCAGCTCTGCCAGCGCCCGCCCAAACTCGGCCTCACAAGCATGGCGCAGCTCGGCATCTCCCATAGAATGATTCCCTCCGTTCCATAAATCGTTGGATATCTAGTTCCATAAAGGACCTGCTCCCCCTGCCGCCGGTTGGCGGGATGCTGGGGATTCCCCCAACTGTTCTCACCGATGCAGACAGTTGCTTGCTGGCCCTGGCGCTTCGTGTTAGCATGTGGGTCAAGCCAAGAGTGGAGGAGTGGGGAGCATGTCCGAGCAGAAGTACCGCCTTGAAACCCTCGCGCTCCACGCGGGTCACGAGATCGACCCGACCGGTGCGCGCGCTGTGCCCCTTTACATGACCACCTCGTATGTCTTCAAGGACTCCGACCATGCTGCCCGGCTCTTCGCCCTGCAGGAGTTTGGCAACATCTACACCCGCATCATGAACCCGACCACCGACGTCTTCGAGAAGCGGATCGCCGCCCTGGAAGGCGGCGTGGGGGCGCTGGCTGTCGCCTCGGGCCAGAACGCGGAGCTGTATGCGATCCTGAACCTGGCGCAGGCCGGCGATGAGATTGTCTCCGCCGTCAGCCTCTACGGCGGCACCTATGCCCTCTTCGCCCACAACCTGCCCCGCCTGGGCATCAAGGTCCACTTTGTGGACCCCTCCGACCCGGAGAACTTCCGCAAGGCGATCACCCCCAGGACCAAGGCGCTCTACGCTGAGACCATCGGCAACCCCAAGTGCGACGTCCTGGACATCGAGGCGGTGGCCAGGGTGGCCCATGAGAACGGCCTGCCGCTGATCATCGACAACACCTTCGCCTCACCCTACCTCTGCCGGCCGATTGAGCACGGTGCGGATATCGTGGTCCACTCCGCCACCAAGTTCATCGGCGGTCACGGCACCTCCATCGGCGGCGTGATCGTCGACGGCGACAAGTTCGACTGGGGCACGGGGAAGCATGAGCTCTTCACCGAGCCCGATGCCGCCTACCACGGCCTGCGTTACGCGGACCTGGCCGGGGCCGGCCTGCCCCCGTATATTCTCCGGGCCCGCGTCTCGCTGCTGCGGGACATGGGCGGCGCCCTCTCGCCCTTCAACGCCTTCCTCTTCCTGCAGGGGCTGGAGACGCTTCACCTCCGCATGGAGCGCCACTCCAGCAACGCCCTGGCGGTGGCCCGGTACCTGGAGCAGCACCCGCAGGTGGAGTGGGTCAACTACCCCGGCCTGGAGTCCAGCTCCCAGTACCAGAAGGCGAAGAAGTACCTCCCCAAGGGGGCCGGCGCCATCCTCACCTTCGAGCTGAAGGGCGGCTCCCAGGCGGGCCGGAGGTTCATCGAGTCGCTGAAGCTCCTCTCCCACCTGGCCAACGTGGGCGACTCCAAGTCGCTGGCGATCCACCCCAACACCACCACCCACCAGCAGCTGAGCGCCGAGGAGCAGCTGGCCACCGGCGTCACCCCCGGCCTCGTCCGCCTCTCGGTGGGCACCGAGCACGTCGACGACATCATCGCCGACATCGAGCAGGCGCTGGCCAAGGCTGCGCAATAACCGGACAGATCCGACTGGAACCCACCCGTCAACAGCGGGTGGGTTTTTTTCTGCCAGGACTTGACAAGCTGAACCTACAAGGTATATATTGTAATAGCATTCGGTATAAATGGTTATTTCTACCGAAGGAGGATGATTTCGGTGTCAGGAACGTTCTGGTGGCGGAAGAAGGCGAAGGTGGAGGTCGGGAGGGCGACCGACGGGGCGCAGGAGGCTCAGCCCCGCTGGACCGATCTCGCGGAGCGGGCGAACAGGATGGCGTCGGTGGCCGGACAGGTGGCGGGCGCCTCCGCCAGCGCGGTGCAGGTCAGCTACGACCTGGCCACCGGCATCACCGAGGCGGCGGCGGGCGCCAGCGAGCAGCGGCAGCTGGTGGACGATGCGCTGGAGGTCTTCAAGCAGCTCTCCGACTCGGCGCACCAGATCTCCGAGGGCGCCCAGAACCAGGCGATCTCGGTGGGGAGCGCCAACCAGTCGGTGCAGGACATGTCCAGGATGATCCACAAGGTGACCGGGGCGACCAAGCGGGTGGCCGATGCGGCCAACTCCGCCGCCGCGCTGGCCACGGAGAGCGGCCAGGCGGTGGAGCAGGTGATCAAGGGCATGGACAAGATCAAGGAGACGGTCTTTGCAGCCGGTGCCAAGGTGGAGGACTTCAGCCACCAGTCCAACCAGATTGCCGGCATCGTGCAGGTGATCACCGAGATCGCCGAGCAGACCAACCTGCTGGCGCTCAACGCCGCCATCGAGGCGGCCCGGGCCGGGGAGGCGGGCAGGGGCTTCGCCGTCGTGGCCGACGAGGTGCGCAAGCTGGCCGAGCGCTCCAAGAAGGCGACCGAGGAGATCGCTGCCCTGATCGGCAAGAGCCAGCATGGCATGGAAGAGGTGCAGAAGGCGATCGCCGCCGGGACCGAGGAGGTCCGGAAGGGCACCGCCCTGGCGGCCACCGCCGGGGAGTCGATGCAGCAGGTGGTCCGGATCGTCGGGGAGACCCGGGAGCTGGTCCAGGAGATCCTGGGCTCGGCTGAGCAGATGCTGACCGGCTCCGAGGAGGTTACCCGGGCGATGGGTGAGATCGCCTCCGTGGCCGAGGAGAACTCTGCCACCACGGAGGAGATGGCGGCCTCCACCGGTGAGGCGGTCCGCCTGATCCAGCAGATGGCCCAGATCGCGGGCAAGACCAACCTGAGCGAGCTCGCGGAGACCACCCGGGAGCAGGCCTCCATCTGGGAGCAGGTCGCCTCCTCCGCCAGGGGATTGGCGGCTGAGACCCAGGAGGTGGCCGGCTGGCTGAACAGGCCGACCCCTGCTGCGGAGGCGGCGCCCTCGAAGCAGTAGGCGATAAGTGAGAACAGGGGACCCCATTCCCGCCCCCGGGCGGAATGCGGGTCCCCTCGTGGGAGTGGATGCACGTGCACGGCGCGGCGGAAAGGGAGGTGGGCCGGCACACGGAGGGAGCCGAGCCGATGCGGCTGGTGCTGGTTCTCTCCGGGGCGGTGGCCCTGGGCACCTTCGAGGCCGGGGTGGTCTACGAACTCCTCCGGGCGGTGAGGGCCGGCGCTCCGTTGACGGTGGATGTGATCGCCGGCGCCTCGGCGGGTTCGCTGGTTGGGGCGGCGGCTGCGAAGTGCCTCGTCAGCGGCGTGCCCTTTGAGCAGATCCTTCCCCGGTGGACCGAGTACACCCTGCAGGAGCTGGCCACCGGGTATGAGACGGTGGACGAGGCCCGGCGAGCACGCAAGATGCTGGACAGGGGGATCCTCTCCTCCCGGGCGGTGCGTCGGATCGTGGAAGAGAACCTGGTGGCCGACCCGGTTCACCGGGACTTCCAGCCTGCCTATCCCTCGCCGCGCCTCTGCCTGACCATGACCATCACCAACATCGACGGGCTCCCCCTGCTTTCGGGTGAGACCGAGGAGAGGCAGTTCACCGAGGCGGTCACCTTCCGCTTCACCCCGCCCAACCCGCATCGGTTGGATCAGAGCCCCTACCCGCCTGCCATCTGGCAGCGGGTTGGCCGGATCGCCCAGGCCAGCGCCGCCTTTCCCGGCGCCTTCGACCCGCTGACCGTCCCCTGGGCGGAGCGGATCTGGATTCCCGGGCAGCTGGAGGAGATCTGGGAGAACGATGCGCTCCTGGAGCGGCTGCACCGAGCCGATCCTGGCATCCAGCGGAAGATGCTCTACGCCGACGGGGGCATCCTCGACAACCAGCCCGCCGAGCGAGCCATCGCCGACCTGGCGCTGGTGACGGGGGGGCGGGGGGAGCCGGGGCTGGAGGCGCTGGTCTACGATCCCCGCCGGTGCGTGCTCTTTATCGAGCCGGAACCGCCCTCATCCACCCCCGAAGCGATCCGGACCGGCCGCCGCCGCACCTGGTGGGACCTATTCACCCGGTCGGTCCACCTCTGGACCCTCGCCTCGTCCCCCTACATCGGCCGCCCGCGCGTCTCCTACAGCAACACCAAGCTCGTCCGGCTCTTCCGGTTCCTGGCGGAGCTGGGGTGGCAGATCGCATCGGAGCCGCAGGCGCCCTCCTCCGGCGAGCTGCTGAACCGCATCGACCGGCGCCACCCCGACTGGGAGGTGCTCCGTCGCGCCGGGGCCACGCTGGCCGACGGGGAGGCCCCGATCGGGCTGATCAACCCGGACCTCTTCGGCCAGGCCGTTCGCCGCTTCTACCGGTGGCTGGTCAGCGACCGCTTCGAGCGGGACCTGGAGTGGGTGGACCGGCTGCCGCCGGGAAGGGTCCGGGAGGCTCACCAGTCGATCCTTCGGGCGATCACCGACCTGCGGGAGGCGTATCTCGGCCTCTGGGGTGCCGATCCGGAGGCACCGGGGGCCCACCAGGAAGCGCTGGAGGAGATCCACGTCAACCTGGCGGTCAGCCTGGGTCTGACGCAGCCCTGGGTTGGGCTCAGCGAGATCACCCCCGAGGACCCTCGGATGCTCCGGGGCGAGGATCTGCACAACTTCGGCGGCTTCTTCTCCGAGGAGTTCCTCCGGCACGACTACGAGGTGGGCCGGTACTATGCCTACCGCTGGCTGCGGGAGGCGATCCCCGAGTACGCGGCGGAGGACCCGCCGGTCCTTCCCCCCATGTCCGACAGCGGGCTGAACTGGCGGCATCTGTGGCAGAACCGGGGGCCGCTCTGGCGGATGACCGGGCGGCTGGTGGCCGTCATCCTGGAGGCGGCCGGGCTGAACTACGCCGGGGGTGGCCAGATGGTGGTCAAGCTTCTGGGCTGGTCCCTGCTGCTCTCCATCCTCCATGGGATCAGCATGTTGGTGGGCGCCTGGTTCGGCTGGATCGTCATCCCCCAGGAGTATGAGCACCTGCGCTTCTGGCTGCTAATGGGCACCAGCCTCTTCCCACTGGTCGTCGGCTTCTTCCTCGGCCTCACCTTTCGCCGGCGTTAGCCGGCGCCCCCAGCCCGGTCAGCGCCCACCCCTCCGACAGCTGGGTGAAGACCGCCTCCAGGTCCGGTTGCCCGTCGCCGTCCCGATCGAGGCGAAAGGTGCCGGGCTCCACCCGCTCCACGCCCCAGCCCTGGCGCGGCGGCTGCTGTGCCAGGGCTGTGCGCGCCTCCTCCAGCCCGATCTCCGGCCCAAGCAGCCCCTCCGCCCGCTGGTCGTAGCGGTGGCTGAGGTAGTAGATCAGGCGGACCAGGGCACCGTAAGCGCCGGGCTCCTCCACCTGATCCCGGAGGATGTAGGCAGGACCCCGGCGAACCCACCGCTCCTGAAACCAGCGGTGCTCGCCGTCCGGCGGCTCCGCCAGGTAGCCGGCGAACCGGTCCTGCCGGCTCCAGGAGGAGGAGCGGACCGAGAAGCCGTCCAGCCCCGCCCCCAGCAGGGTCACCCGGGCGTGGCCCCAGTTCCAGTCGCCGGGGCCCGGCGCCCAAAGCGTCCGCCACTCCCTGCTGAACAGGCGGAGCAGGTGGACCTCCTCCATCGGCGCCGCCTCGGTTCCCCTGTCGTGGACCACCAGGAGTTCCCAGCCCTGCCCGTCCTCTCCCCACCGCACCTGTCGGAGCCTCCCCGAGCAGGCTTTGCACCCCAGGGACCCGAGGAACTGCATGCGCTCATGGGCAAGGGAGGCAGGTGGCTCAGGGTAGAGCTGCGCCAGCCAGCTCCCCTGTTCACGCCAGAAGATCCCCTGCCAGAGCGGAGCCCCCGCCTCGGGCCCGTACTGGCAGAGGACCACGGACTCTGAGGCCTCCGCCGGGAGGCACTGCACGCCCACCCCCGCTTCGTCCAGAGAAAGCTCCCAGGGCTGGTCCGGGAGCAGCTCCTCCGCACCGAAGCGGCGGGCGATCTCCCGCCGCACCAGCTCCAGCCCGCGGCGGAGTTGGCCTGTTTCGGCGGCACCGGCGGGTGATGAGGGTTGGGCTGCGGAGCGGAGGGGGTTCGGGTCGGCCAATGCGCAGAGCTGGATCAGGAGGGCAGCGGCGACCAGGCCGGTGCGCAGGCGCACAGGCTCACCTCCTTCATCTGTAGTCCTTCGGTATGATTGAAGACTCCCAACCGTTGTGTTATCGTGAACACACGATATTGAAGTTGTTGGGTGGGGGGTCGGGTCAGATGTCGCTGACGGTCTACCTGAATGGGCGGTTTGTGCCCTACGAAGAGGCGCTGATTCCGGTGGAGGACCGCTCTTTCCTGCTGGCCGATGGCATCTATGAGGTGGTTCGGGTCTACAACGGACGGCCGTTTCAGATGGAGGGGCACTTGAAGCGGTTGGCCCGCAGCGCTCGGGAACTGCGGATGCCCGAGCCCGACCTGGTCGAGTTGGACCGGGTCTCGCGCCAGTTGATCGCTATGAATAACCTCTCCGAAGCGACCGTCTATATTCAGGTGAGCCGCGGGGCGTACAGCCCGCGGACCCACGCCTTCCCCACCGGGGAGTACAAGCCGACCGTGGTGGCGATCGCCCGCCCGTTCGCCTACCACAACGCATCCCACGAGAAGGGCGTCAAGGTGATTACCACGCCCGACCAGCGCTGGGCGCGCTGCGACATCAAATCGGTCTCCCTCCTGCCGAACGCCCTGGCCAAGCAGAAGGCGGCGGAGGCGGGGGCCTACGAGGCGATCTTCATCCGGGACGGCTACGCCATCGAGGGCTCCTCCTCCAACTTCATGGCGGTGCTCGACGGGGAGATTCGGACCTACCCCCGGTGCAACTACATCCTCGGCGGCATCACCCGCGAGGTGACCCTCGAACTGGCCCGGCAGCTCGGCTACCCGGTCAGGGAGGAGGGGATTCCGGTCGAGGAGCTCTCCCGCTGCACGGAGATGTGGGTTACCTCCACCACCTCCGAGGTGATGCCGATCGTGGAGATCGACGGCAGGCAGGTGGGTGACGGCCGGCCCGGCCCGGTTGCCCGGGCCCTGCTCGAGGCCTTCATGAAGCTGGTCTGACCATGAACCCGGCGTCCTCCCCGGGCGCCGGGTTCGTGTCTTACACCCCGCATTGCAGAGGAGGTCGAAGCAGATGCGACGCGTTGGAGTCCTGACTGGCGGCGGTGATGCTCCGGGGTTGAATGCGGTGATCCGAGCGGTTGTCAAGCGGTTGCATGTCGAGAGGATCGAGGTGGTTGGATTCCGAGACGGGTACAAGGGCCTGGTCAAGGGGGAGTTTCAGATCCTCCACGGCCAGGCGATCTCCGGAATCCTGCCCCGCGGTGGCACCATTCTCGGCACCTCCAACCGGGATAACCCTTTCAACTTTCACGGGGAGGACCGGTTTGAGGACTGTGTCCGCCACTGTCAGGCACTGGGCGTCGAATCGATCATTGTGATCGGGGGCGAGGGTTCGTTGGCCGTGGCGGCGGAGTGTATTCGCCGGGGCCTCCCGATGATCGGGGTGCCCAAGACGATCGACAACGATCTCGAGTCGACCGACCAGACCTTCGGCTTCGATACCGCTGTCTCCACGGCGACAGAGGCGCTGGACCGCCTTCACACCACCGCCGAGTCCCACCACCGGGTGATGGTGTTGGAGGTGATGGGCCGGTACGCGGGGTGGATCGCCCTGGCCTCCGGCATGGCCGGCGGCGCCGATGCGATTCTGATTCCCGAGATCCCCTTCACCATTGAGAGCGTGGCTCGCAAGATCAACCAGCGCCGGGAGGCGGGAAAGCCGTTCAGCATCGTGGTAGTGGCCGAGGGCGCCCGCACCCCCGATGGACAGCTGGTGGTCAAGCAGACCGTCAGCGGCAGCCATGACCCGCTCCGGCTGGGGGGCATCGGTCAGATCGTTGCCACCCAGCTGGAGGCGCTGACCGGGCTGGAGGCCAGGGTGACGGTGCTCGGCCACGTCCAGCGGGGCGGTAGCCCCACTGCGTACGACCGGATTCTCTCCACCCGCTACGGGGTGGCGGCGGCGGAACTGGCCATCGCCAGGGAGTACGGGCGGGTGGTGGTCCTGCGGGGCAATGAGATCCTCCACGTCCCCATTGAGGATGTGGGGGGGAAGGTGCGGCCGGTTCCCACCAGCGGCGATCTGGTCCGGGCCGCCCGGGCCATCGGGATCTGCTTCGGGGACAGCTGAGAACACCGATACGATAAGGCGACCCTCCGATCGGATGATCGGAGGGTTCTCTTTGGCTGGAATGGGGTATTTTGTTCGCCACGGATTCCCCTGAAAATGACGGCCACGGATTCCCCTGAAAATGACGGCCACGGATTACACGGATTACACGGATAAAGCAAATACATCACAACAATGTGGGGTGGTGCCCTTTTCATCAGTGGTGCTGGTGCGAAGCACCGCACCATGGTGGTTACACGGATTACACGGATGAAGACAGAACATGGACAATGATGGGGTTCGTACCTTTTCATGGGTGGTGCTGGTGCGAAGCACCGCACCATGGTGGTTACACGGATTACACTGATTAATACATGAACAATAAACAAAAATAAATGAACGGGCCTTGCGCACCCCCCGAATGGCGGATCAGCACGGCGGACGAAGTTGGTAATTCCGCCCCACTCCTTCTTGTGGCGTCCGCAAATTCTGCCAACTAGTTGACGCCCGCCTACCCTCCTGGTACAATATGGATAACTACCAGTTTCTAGCAACACCGCGTGAAACTGGGATTGGGGGGTCAGAGCATGAACAGCTCGATGGGGGAACGGCTCGCCTGGGCCCGCAATCAGCAGGGGATGATCCTGCAGCAGGTGAGCGACAAGAGCGGTCTGGCGATCGGGTATATCTCGCAGCTGGAAAAGGGTGCGAAGGTGAACCCGACCATCGATGCGCTGGGCCGGCTGGCGAAGGCGCTGAATGTCAGCGTGGCTTTCATCCTGGGGGAGGTTCAGGCGCCGCCGTACGACGACCGCAGCTCTGTGCTGATCGGTGGACAGGCCTGGACGGTGGGGCAGCGCTTCGCTCGTCACTTCGAGGGGCTTGCCAAGTCTGAGCGGGAGCGAATCCAGTTCGAGACGGTTGAGGAGCGCTTTGCCCTTGTGGTCGAATTCCTCTGTGACCAGTTCCCGGCCATCTTCACCCGGGCGGTGGTCGCCTACCAGCTGGGTCTCTCGGTGCGGGCGCTGAATGACATCCTGGAGCGCAACTGCGAGGTCGGCCCGATGGTGTTGAACCAGATGGTCTCGATCACCGGCATTCCGCTCACCTTCTTCGCCAAGGGGCAGATGGAGACCGGCGGGGTTGACGCCTCTCCGGCTCAGATGATCCAGTACGCCGAGGCGATCGGCATGGCGGCGGAAGCGAACATCTCCCCCGAGCAGCTGGTGGTGATCATTCGGCAGTTCAACGCAGGAAAGTAAGGGGCCTGCCCACTTCTCCCTGCTGGTCAGGCCCCTGCTCTGGTACCGTTCTACCGGGTCTGGGTGTAGGTGGTCACCGTGAAGGGACCAGGACCACCGGTCCGAACCTCAGCCATCGCCACAGAAGCCATCGCCATCATGCTCACCAGAACGAACAGGGCAACCAGCATCTTCCTCATGCCTCATTCTCCTTTCGCAATCGGACGTGCCTTGCAGGCCGTGACGGCAGCCTGCAGCTTCTGACCTTTCGGGCATCCCGGTGCAGCCTGCACCGGGATCTTTTTTTGTTTGCGCCCGAAACCTGTTTATTCAGGCTCTCTTATGTAGCGGATTTCGCTCCGGGCGAAAAGGGATTCTGCAATTTGGTGGCCTCGTGGGCCACCAAATCAGCGGGATCAGGAATCAGTGGCAGGTGTGGAATTCATTTGGTGTAGCTGGCGCCGGAGGGAGACGGCCCGGTTCATCAGGGCCGGCTGCTGGGCCCTGAGGGCGTACTCCTGTGCCAGGTTGGTGAAGATATTCGCCTCTTCCCGGCGGGCCATCAGGACCGCATTCTCGCCGGCGATCACACAGGCTGTGGCCAGGATGTGGTCGTCGACACCGGGGCGGCCGGGTACCATGGCCTCCGCGCAGAAGTCCATGGAGGCCTTGATGTCCCCCGTCTGCTGGTGGTAGTAGGCGGTGTCGTTCAGCAGGCTGGCCGCCAGGCGCTCGTCCGGATTCTCCTGAAGGAAGGCCGAAATCCGCTGGATGTAGGGCCATGCCTTCTCCGGTTGCCCCATGGTCAGGTGGCACCAGATCACGCCCCGGAGACCCTCCATGGCCGCATGCATATCGCCGAGTCGGCTGTGGATGCCTACCGCCAGGTGGTGCGAATCCAGCGCGCTCTCGTACTGGCGGCGGTGGCGGAAGATGATACCGATTTTGTGGTGCGCCCACCCCTCCAGGTTCTGGAGAGAAGGGTACTGGCTCAGGTCGGTCAGGAAGCCCATGAGGTGATTGTAAGCCTCATGGTAATCCCCCAGTGTGAGATGGAACTCTCCCAGGTCGTAACGGAGGTTGCCGATCAGCTCCCAACTCCCCAGGTTCTGAGCGCTCTCCAGCCCACGTTCCGCCAGTTTGATGGCGGCGAAGATCTCCTGCAGGTAGTAGTGCGCCTGAGCTGCCCCTCGGTAGGCTCGAACCAGGTCTTCACCGACCAGCTCGCCCATGTGAATCAGGCGCTCTGCCTCTCGCCGGGCCTGCAGGTACTCGCCTCGAGCGAGGTGCTGCCGCAGCTTGCCCAGTGACAACGAGCAATCCCCCCCCCTAGTATGGAACCCGTCGTGCTGAAGGCTACTTTTGTAGACAGCCATCAGATGGATTTCCTATCCAGATAGTACCAGGAGCTGGATGGGAATGCAAGGGGGAAAATACGATTGCTGGTAGCGAACTGCTCGACAGCTGTTCGACGACAAGGGGAACAGATCGCTGTCGATTCTGCCAACACCCCCACGGCAGGGATTCCGCCCCGGCGCGCCCAATCGTTTACTCATCCTGCAAGTGAGGTGGACCATGCGAAAGACGATCCTGTTCGACCTGGACGGTACGCTCCTCCCCATCGACACGGAGCTGTTCACCCGCCACTACATGAAGGAGCTGGCCGCCTTTGCGGGGCACCTGATTCCCCCGAACCAGCTGGTGGAGCAGGTGATGGCCTCCACCTATGAGATGATCGCCAACACCGATCCCTCCCTGACCAATGCCCAGGTCTTCGCCCGGGACTTCTTCCCCAAGGTGGGGAAGGAGGAGGCGGAGATGATGCCCATCTTCGACGCCTTCTATATCGAGCGGTTTCCGGTGCTGAAGCGGACCTGCCCCGGTCTTCCGGGGCTGGCGCGCCGGGTGGTCGAGACCGCCGTGGCGAAGGGCTTCGAGATCGTGCTGGCGACCAACCCGATCTTCCCCCGGCGGGCGGTGGAGGAGCGGATGCGCTGGGTGGAGATCGATGACCTGCCCTGGCGCCTGGTGACCGTCTACGAGGAGATGCACGCCTGCAAGCCCCAGCCC
The DNA here is from genome assembly GCA_049324875.1 of Bacillota bacterium. Taxonomy (GTDB): domain Bacteria; phylum Bacillota; class Sulfobacillia; order Symbiobacteriales; family Symbiobacteriaceae; genus JAWLHU01. The sequence continues at coordinate 54,256 of JBMONC010000043.1, read as the reverse complement.
GCCTACTACCAGGAGGTGCTGCAGATCATCGGGCGCCAGCCGGCGGAATGTATGATGGTAGGCAACGACGTCCAGGAGGATGGGGTGGCAGCCAGGCTGGGCATGGAGGTCTTCTTCGTCACCGACTTCCTGATCGACCGGAAGGGCACGGCGCTGCCCCCGGACCGGTCCGGAACGCTGGCGGACTTCCTGCGCTATCTGGAATCGCTGTAAAGGCGCGCAGAGGCCGTGGTACTGCACCACGGCCTCACTCTATACCTCAGACGATCCGGCGGGCGTTCCAAAGTCCCAGGCTCATGGCGGTGATCATCGGGTTGACGCCGCTGGCGGCCGGAAAGGCGCTGGTGTCGGCGATGTGCAGCCCCCGGACCCCGTACACCTCGCCCTCCGGGTTGGCCACCGCCTCCCTGGGGCTGCGCCCCATGCGGCAGGTGCCCATCTGGTGGGCGCAGAGCACCGGCAGCTGGTTCGGGCCGCTGGGGAGGGTCATGGAGCGGGCAGCGAAGGCCTCCACCGGCTCACCCCCCGCCACCCATCGGTTGAGCTGCGCATGGAGGGTGAAGATCTCGGTGGCCCCTGCTGCGCCGTGCACCTTGATCATCTCCGCCTGCCCCATCAACAGATGCTTCCTATCATATGGGGAGAGCCGGTAGTCAATCTGGTGGCGACCCTCCCGGTCCACGGTGACCCGCCCGCTCCCGCGGTCCCGGACCAGGGCGATAAAGTTGCCGGCAAAGGGCATCCGGGCCGTATCGGCCCGGTACTGCTCTCCCCCCGCCCAGGGCAGGTTCAGGGCGGCGAGGCCGGGATGGGCCGGGGCGACCTCCAGCAGAAAGCCGTAGTTCCCGTCGATGCGGGCGAACTGGCGGCTGTACGCCGGGAGTAGGCGGCCCGCCCAGGGGTTGACCGGTTCGGGATAGCGGCCTACGACGGCGGCGACGGGGTGGAGGTGGAGGTGTCGGCCCAGGGCCGGGTGCTCCAGGCCGGAGCGGAGCAGGATGGCCGGACTGCCGATCGCTCCGGCGGCCATGACGACCCGGGGGGCCCGGATCGTCACCGGGCGGCCCTGCACCAGCGCCTCCACCCCGGCCACCCGCCCGCCCTGGATCAGCACCCGCCGCACATCGGCACCGGGGATGATCCGGGCGCCGTGCGCCGCCGCATCCACCAGGAAGGTGCGGGCGGTGGACTGCTTGGAGCCGGTCCGGCAGCCGAAGGTGCAGAAGCCGCAATCGTGCCCGCAGTGGGTCACGTTGCGGGGCAGCTCGGCCACCTGGTACCCGAGCGCCTGGCAGCCGGCGATCAGCCTGCCGGCGCTGCTGTGCGGCTCCGGGGTGGACATCTCGGTGCTGACCTGCAGCCGGGCCAGCACGCGATCCAGGCAGGACTGAAACTCGGGGCCCGACATGCCCGCCAGGCCGTACTCCCGCTCCCACTCCTCCCGCAGCCAATCGGGGGGCGTGACGCAGGCGGTCCAGTTGATGAGGGTGCCGCCTCCCACCGCTGACCCTGCGAGGATCGGCACGCTCAGGTCCCGGGTGGCGGTCATGCCGCGGTCCAGGTAGAGCCGCTGCATACCCCAGAGCTCTCCCCCGCCCAGCTCGGGTTCCGGGTAGTAGCCACCCTTCTCCAGCACGATCACCTGCAGGCCCCGACCGGCCAGTTCGGCAGCGGCCACCCCGCCCCCGGCGCCGGAGCCCACCACCACCGCATCGGCGGCCAGCCACTCCTCGTGCGGGGCAAGGGGCGCCACCTGCAGCAGCGGCTCCCCGGGCGGGTGGCTGTCGGTCCCCGGGTAGCCCCACTCGGGCCAGGCGGGGTTCCCCGGGGCCGCGTAGGCAAGGAAGGCCGCCAGTCGCTTGAACCCCTGGAAGGCCTGTCGCAGCACGGGGAGGGGATGGGTCGCCCAGCGGAGGAGCACCGCCTCCCGACCGGGCCGGTCCAGCCGGCTGAACCGAGCGGGCTGCCCGCTCAGAAGGAGGCCCGCGAAGGGGGACTCCAGCAGGCTGAGCGCCTGGCCGAACTGCTTCAGATCCCGCGGGTTGCCGCTGGTGCTCAGCGCCTCGACCATCCGGTCGGGCAGGTCCGGCGGTGAACCCGGCAGAAGCGCATCACAGAGGCTCCGCAACGCCCCCCACTGCGCGGCGGTCAACGACATACGGCGCTCCCTCCCCGTCGTTTCTTACAAAATACATGCCAATCCTTTTCGGTCCCTGGGGGGCATTTCCTGCTCTTCGGGCCCCGAAGCGGCGCCCGCCCTGGGTATGCGCCATCAGCGGTCGTCACATTATAATGATGCATGGATGGGATAACGCCTTTTCATTCTGCATAGGCCTCTGGTTAAGATGGCCCAAGCCTCTCGTCGTTGACTGGCCAAGAAAGCAGACAGTATAATGGGCATTGGCATGTGACGTAGGGTTCAAAGCCTAGCGCTTATAGACTACATCAAGAACGCAAGGGGGTGCATTTGAGTTGGGAGAGAACAAGGTCCATGAGTTGGACTGGCTGAATGACCCCGTGGTGATCTCGGACGCGGAGGTCAACCAGAACGTCATAGTCGGGAAGCTGCCGCAGGTCGTGCAGAAGGTACTCGGCTGGGGGCAGGGCAACTCCACGTGGCCGCTCGGCTTCGGTATCGCCTGCTGCGCGATCGAGATGATGGCGGCTGCCTCGTCCAAATATGATCTGGCCCGCTTTGGCTCTGAGGCGATGCGCATGTCTCCCCGCCAGGCTGACCTGATGATCGTGGCCGGTACCGTCAACGAGAAGATGGCGGTCGTCGTCCGTCGCCTGTACGACCAGATGTCCGAGCCGAAGTTCGTCATTGCGATGGGGGCCTGCGCCTCCAACGGTGGCCCGTACTGGGACACCTACAACGTCGTGGATGGCGTCCATAAGGTCGTCCCGGTGGACGTCTACGTCCCGGGCTGCCCGCCGCGCCCGGAGGCGCTGCTCCAGGGCCTCGTCGAAATCCAGGAGATGCTCAAGACCGGCAAGCGCGGCCTGGTCACCAAGGGCTAGATAGAGGCAGGGCCGGCGCCCTGCCTTTTCTGCCAGGGACCCCCTGCGGCTGCAGCGACCACCAGAACCGGCTTCGTTGACGCTCCTAAGGGCCGACGGTATAATGGGTGGGGTGCTTTTCGGGCCGCTGATCGCTGATATTGAGAAGCTCCCGGAGTTTCCGGCACGAGCCGTGGAGCCATGCTCCCAGGAAAGGAGACACAGTCTGGTGGAGTACTCCTACGTAGACATCGTAGCGACGGCGATCGTCGCGGTGGGCTTCGTCCTCGGTAACTACCTGCTGGTCTGGCTGCTCGCCCCGAAGAACCCGCTGCAGGGTGAGAAGCTGGAGACTTACGAATGCGGTGAGCTGCCCTTCGACGATGCCCTTGTCAACTTCAACATCCGGTATTATGTGTTCGCCCTTACCTTCTTCGTCTTCGATATGGAGGCGATCTTCCTGTACCCGTGGGCGGTCGTCTTCGACCAGCTGGGTGTCGGCGGCCTCATCGTGATGCTCCTCTTCCTGGACGTGCTGGGCACGGGCCTTTTCTATGCATACAAGAAGGGCGTTCTGCACTGGGTGTAGCCCCTCAACCCCTGTCCCGTTCCGGGCGGGGTTTTCGGGCGTTTGAGCGCCGGTTGTCCCAAGATTCGTTGTTCTAGTTCACCAGGGGGTGAGTCCGTTTGGACTTTCTGAAGGAGAAGTTCCCGGATGCCCAGTTCGCCAGCCTGGTCAACGGCGACACGGAGGTCCTCGTGCCGCAGGAGCGCTACGAGGAGGTCATCCGTGCCTGCTATGACGCGGGATATAAGTACTGCAGCGTCCTCTCGGCGATCGACTGGAAGGACCGGCTGACGCTGGTCGCCAGCCTCTGCCGGATCGTTCCCGAGGAGCAGGGCGAGAAGACGATCCACGTCAAGGTGGATCTGCCGCGCCAGGGTGCCCGGATCTGGTCCATTTCCAACCTGTACCCCGGTGCCAACTGGCACGAGCGGGAGACCTACGACATGTACGGCATCCGCTTCGAGGGGCATCCCAACCACCGGCGCATCCTCCTGCCGGACAACTGGCAGGGCGGCCATCCGCTGCTGAAGGACTTCGTCGACAAGCGGCCCAAGCGCCCGCGGCTCGTGCGCCATCGCTACGCAGAATAGGCCGGGTGCGGAGGTGTAGACATTGGAACAGACAAAGGAACTATTGGTGAACATGGGCCCGCAGCACCCGTCCACCCACGGCGTGCTCCGGCTCATGGTCAAGCTTGATGGTGAGACCGTCACCTGGTGCGAGCCGGATATCGGCTACCTGCACCGGTGCTTTGAGAAGCTCTCCGAGTTCAAGACCTACCCGCAGGTGATCCCCTTCACCGACCGGACCGACTACCTCGCCGCCATGATCAACGAGCAGTGCTTCGTCGAGGCGGTTGAGAAGCTGTTCGGGGATGCGATTGTGGTGCCGGAGCGGGCTCAGTATATTCGCGTCCTGATGGCGGAGCTGCAGCGGATCACCTCGCATCTGCTGGCGCTGGGCTCCATGGCGATGGATATCGGGGCGGTCACCCCCTTCCTCTATTGCTGGCGTGACCGTGAGAAGATCTACTCGATCTTCGAGCGGATCACCGGCGGCCGGCTTCTCTACAACTACTTCCGGATCGGCGGCCTCCGCAACGACCTGCCGGAGGGGATCATCGGCACGCCGGACGACGGCGAGGACAAGGCCGACAAGACGATCTGGGGCTTCATCAACTACTTCGACTCGTACGTCTGGCCGCAGTGGGATGCGCTGGTGACCGGCAACCGGATCTTCCAGTGGCGGACCCAGAACGTCGGCGTGCTGACGCCGGAGGATGCGATCGCTTACTCCGCTTCGGGCGCTGTCCTCCGCGGCTCCGGCGTCAAGTGGGACCTGCGGAAGAACCTGCCCTACTCCATCTACGACCGGTTCGAGTTCGACATCCCCGTCGGCAAGAACGGCGACTGCTTCGATCGCTGGTGGGTCCGGCAGGAGGAGATGCGGCAGTCCTCCCGGATCGTCAAGCAGGCGCTGGCCTGGTTGGCCGAGAACCCGGGCGAGGTGATGGGCAAGGTGCCCCGCATCCTCAAGCCCCCCAAGGGTGAGATCTACCACCGGGTGGAGGGCGCCCGCGGCGAGGTGGCCTGCTATGTCGTCTCCGACGGCAGCCCGAACCCCTACAAGGTGAAGTGGCGCTCGCCCGCCTTCACCCACCTGCAGCTGATGCCGCTCCTGACCCCGGGCCACAAGGTTGCAGACGTCATCGCCATCCTTGGCTCCATCGACATCGTGCTGGGGGAGGTGGACCGGTAGCCATGGTCGCTCTCTGGAATTCGATTCCGCCCACGGCGCAGGTCTGGCTCCTCGGCTTCGGCAAGGGCACCTTGATCCTGGTCTGGGGCCTGCTCAACTTCGCCGTCGCCATGATGCTGGAGCGGAAGGTCTCCGCCTGGATGCAGAACCGCGTCGGCCCGTGGCGGGTCGGCCTGCACGGCTGGCTCCAGCCGATCTCCGACCTGATCAAGCTCTTCCGCAAGGAGTACATCGAGCCGCGCAACATCGACAAGTGGCTCTTCGTGCTCGCCCCCTTCATCGGCTTCCTCTCCTCCATCCTGGTCTGGCTGATCGTCCCCCTGGGGCCGAACTCCACGCCGACCGACATGGATATCGGCATCATCTTCATCGCCGCCATCACCGGTTACGACGTGATCGCGATCTTCATGTCGGGCTGGGGCTCCAACAACAAGTACTCGCTGCTGGGCGCCATGCGCGGCGCTGCCCAGATGATCTCCTACGAGGTCACCCTGGTCATGTCGATCATCGGTGTCGTGATGATGGCCGGCTCCCTGCGGCTCTCCGACATCGTGCTGGTCCAGCAGGAGCGCGGCCTCTTCGGCTGGTTCCTCTTCCCGCAGATCGTCGGCTTCGTGGTCTACCTGATCGCCTCGCTGGCGGAGCTGAACCGGGCCCCGTTCGACCTGGCCGAGGCCGAGTCCGAGCTGGTCTCCGGTTACCACACCGAGTACTCCGGCTTCCGCTGGGCGATGTTCGCCCTCACCGAATACATCCACCTGGTGGCCTGGTCGGCGATTGCGGCGACCCTCTTCCTGGGCGGATGGACCGGCCCGACCCTCGGTCAGATCGCCTCGGGGCTGGGCAACATCATCAACGGGTTTGGGATGTTCACCAATCCGGTGGGCACGGCGATCGGCGACTGGGGCCTGGCCATGATGGGCAGCGCCGTCTGGAACTGGATCTTCGGCTTTGGCTGGTTCATTCTCAAGACCTACGTCTTCGTCTTCCTGGCGATGTGGATCCGCTGGACCCTGCCGCGCGTCCGGATTGACCAGCTGATGGACCTGGGCTGGAAGTTCCTCCTGCCGGTCTCGCTGGCCAACATCTTCATCACCGGCGTGCTCCGCTATATCGCCCTGGCCAACGAGGGCCTGCCCATTTCCATCGGAACCTTTACGATCCGGCTCCTGGGATGGTGGCTCTAGTAGGGAGGTGTGAGCCCAGATGGGCGTTACGAGCTTCTTTGGGGAGGCTTGGAAAGCGGGGAAGTCCTTCATCACCGGCCTGAATATCACATTCCGGGAGATGATGTTCCGCCCTGCGATTACGGTCCATTACCCCGAGGTATACGACGAGGTCCCGGCCTGGTTCCGGGGCATTCCGCTCCAGAAGACCGACCTCCTGACCGGTGAGTACAAGTGCACCTCCTGTGGCATGTGCGTGGAGGCCTGCCCGGTCAACGTGATCACCCTGGAGTGGCACCAGGACCCGGTCACCAAGAAGAAGGTCGCCGACCGCTACGCGATCGACATGTCCCGCTGCATGCTCTGCAACTACTGCATCGAGGCCTGCCCGTTCGACTCGCTGGTGATGGGCTACGACTACGAACTGTGCAAGGTCGACCCGGAGAACATGGTCTACGAGTTTGAGGACCTGCTCCGGATGGGCCTGAAGTACTCCTCGGCAACGCAGCCGGGCCCGAAGGCGAAGAAGAACGCCACGCCGCCCTGGGTCTTCCACGAGCTGACCGGTGCCACGGAGGAGGATATCCAGGATATCCACGGCTACCTGGGCCGTCCGCCGGTGGCGAAGGGCTATGAGCCCGAGCTGAAGCCGCAGTTCAAGAAGAAGGAGGAGGCGGCCCAGCCCGCCGAGGCCTCCCACGAGGCCAAGGCGCCCGCCGCCCCCGCCGTGACCAAGGATACGCCGACCCAGACCCCGCCGGTCAACGCCAACCCGGCCAACGTCTCGGCGGAGGCGGGCCCGGCCAAGCCGCCGGTGGTCAAGGCATCGGAGGCCTCCGGCCAGGAGGCGACCGAGGTCCGGCCGGACCAGGTGACCAACACCGAGACCGGAACCAAGGACGGGGAGGAGGAAAAGCAGTCGTGACAACCGACCTCCTCATGAGTGGCCAGTTCTGGGCCTTCGCCATCCTGGCGGTGGTGACGCTGGTCTCCACCTACCGGATGGTGGCCACGCCGCTCATCACCCACGCCGCTCTCTTCATGGCACTCTCCTTCACCGCCGTCGCCGGCGTCTTCCTGATGCTGCAGGCCGAGTTCGTGGCGGCGATCCAGGTGCTGATCTACGCCGGCGCCATCACGACCATGGTCATCTTCGCGATCATGCTCTCGGGCCTGCGGGACATCAAGGCCGAGCAGAAGCGTCCGAAGGTCTGGCGGTCCAACCCCTTCGTGATCGTGGTGGGCGCCGTCTTCGCCGCCTTCATGCTCTACCTCTACCAGGCGGCCAACCTGCCGACCCAGGCGGCGGCCCAGCCCGCCGCCAAGGTTGCGGACATCGGCATGGCGCTCTTCACCACCTACGTGGTCCCCTTCGAAATCGCCTCGATCCTGCTGCTGATCGCCATGGTCGGCGCCATCATCCTGACGGCGAAGGAGGCGGAGTCCTAGTGCAGCTGCCGATCTACTACCCGCTCGGACTCGGCGCCCTCCTCTTCGGCCTCGGTCTCTGGGGGGCCCTGACCCGGACCAATGCCGTGCGGATCCTGATGTTCATCGAGATCATGCTGAACGGCGTCAACCTGAACCTGGTCACCTTCAGCCGGTACTACTGGCAGTCCTCCCCGGAGCAGGCTGCGGTCGCTCCGATCGTGATCCTTTTCATCATGACCGTGGCGGCTGCGGAGGCCTCGGTCGGCCTGGCGATCATCCTCTCGTTGGTGCGGAACCGCAACGTGGTGGATGTCGACAAGGTCAACCTGCTGAAGGGTTAGGAGGGTTAAGACAGCGTGGAGACAATCTTGCATTACGCATGGCTGATCGCTGTGATCCCTCTGGCCGCCTCGGCGTTGATCGCGATGTTCGCCCGCTACCTGGGCGAGCACCACGCCTGGAAGGTCGGGTCCGGCCTGATGCTGGTCACCTTCCTGATCTCGGTCGGGGCGCTGATCGGCGTGATCCAGCACCCGGCCCACGCGCCTGAGGGGGTCAACTACCTCAGCGAACCGGCCTGGCACATCCACTTCAACTGGGCCAACTTCGGCCCGTACCAGATCCAGATGGGCCTGCAGATCGACAATCTGACCGCTCTGCTGCTGCCCATGATCACCCTGGTCTCCTTCTGCGTCCAGCTATACTCGAGCGCCTACCTGCACGGCGACCGCCGGGTGACCCGCTTCTACAGCGCCATCAACCTGTTCACCCTGGGTATGCTGGTGCTGGTGATGGCCGACAACCTCTTCCTGCTGCTGATCGCCTGGGAGATCATGGGCCTCTGCTCCTACCTCCTGATCGGTCACTGGTATGAGCAGGAGTGGCCCCGGATGGGCCAAATCAAGGCCTTCCTGACCACCCGTGTCGGCGACGTCGGCATGATGGTCGGCATCTGGATCATCTTCATGGTCACCCGGGACCTGACCTGGTCGGGGCTCGCCACGGCGATCCCCACGGCGGTCCAGGACCCCGCCACCGCTGCGCTCCTTGCCCTCGGCGGCTTCCTGCTCTTTACGGGCGCCATGGGCAAGTCCGCCCAGTTCCCGCTCCACACCTGGTTGCCTGACGCCATGGCCGGCCCCACCCCGGGCTCTGCCATCATCCACGCCGCCACCATGGTCGCGGCGGGCGTCTACCTGGTGGGCCGTGCCTTCATGGTCTACGGGAACGTGCCGGACTGGGTCCTGGCGGTGATCGCCTTCGTCGGCGCCTTCACCTCGCTCTTCGCCGCCTCCATCGCCACGGTTCGCTGGGATATCAAGGAGGTCCTCGCCTACTCGACCATCTCCCAGCTGGGCTACATGATCATGGCGATGGGCCTCGGCGGCTGGACCGCCGGCAACTACCACCTGCTGACCCACGCCTTCTTCAAGGCGCTGCTCTTCCTTGCCGCCGGCTCGGTGATCCATGCGCACCATCACAACCAGCTGCTGCACAAGATGGGCGGGCTGCGCAAGAAGATCCCCATCACCTTCATCACCTGGATGGTGGGCTACCTGGCCCTGGCGGGCTTCCCCGGCTTCAGCGGCTTCTTCTCCAAGGATGAGCTGTTGCTGGCCGCCTACACCTGGCACAACGACGCGGTTCACGGCTGGGTGGCGATGCTGCCCTTCTGGATGGGCCTGGCCACCGCCTTCCTGACCGCCTACTACATGACCCGCGCCACCTACCTGGCCTTCTTCGGCCAGCCGCGTGATCATCATCTCTACGAGCACGCCCACGAGTCGCCGAAGGCCATGACGTTCCCGCTGATCATCCTGGCCATTCCGGCAGCACTCTTCGGCTGGTTCGGTACGCCGTTCTTCTACCACTTCTTCCACGCCGACTGGATGATGTGGATCCCCAACTTCCTGCACCTGCCGGGCGTGGAGCATGCAGTCACCTGGGAGGACGAGAAGAGGGTCACCACCCTGGCCACCATGGCCGGCCTCGCCGGCATCGTCCTCGGCCTGCTGCTCTACAAGTTCGTGCCGGGCAGCACCCGGGCGAAGTGGATTGCGGCGCTCCGCCCGATCTACACCCTCGTCCGCAACAAGTACTACGTCGACGAGCTCTATGACCTGGTCTTCATCCGGACCACGCAGGCGGCCTCCCGGGCGATCGCCTGGTTCGACGGCGCTGTGGTTGACGGCCTTGTCAACTTCGTAGGCACCGTGGGCAACGCTTTCGCTGCCGCCACCGGCTGGTTCGATGCCAACGTGATCGACACGCTGGTGACCATGTGGGCCGACTTCGCTCGGTCGCTCGCTTCTGCATTCCGCCGGCTCTCGACGGGCTACGTTCAGCAGTACATGCTGACCTTCGTGGTCGTGCTTGTGGCCAGCGTGCTCCTATTCCAGGTCATTAGATAGGAGGCTTACGGGGATGGCACTGCCCTACTTGTCGCTGATCGTATTTGTCCCCCTGGCTTTCGCCCTGGTCATGCTCTTTATTGACAAGAACCAGGAGAAGCTGCTCTACTGGATGGCTGGTATCGGTACCCTGATCCCGTTCCTGCTCTCGCTGGTGATGGCCGGCCAGTGGTACGGCCTGGAGCCCGCCACCGCCGCCAACGTCGCCGGCATGCGGTTCGTGGAGGACGTCAGCTGGATCCCCGCCATCGGGGTGAACTACACCCTGGGCGTCGACGGCTTCGGCTTCACCATGATCCTGCTCTCCACGCTCCTCTTCCCCCTGGCCGTGCTGGCCTCCTACAAGTACATCAACACCCGGGTGAAGGACTACCTGATCCTGCTGTTGATCCTGGCCACCGGCACCAACGGCGTCTTCGTCGCCCTTGACTTCATGGTCTTCTACGTCTTCTGGGAGATCGTCCTCCTGCCGATGTACTTCCTGATCGGCATCTGGGGCGGCCCGCGGCGTGAGTACGCGGCGATCAAGTTCTTCCTCTACACCCTGATCGGCTCCGTGGTGATGCTGGTCGGCGCCATCTACCTCTACATCGTCACCGGCGTCGGCAGCTTCAACATCCTGCTGATGGCGCAGCAGACCGCCGGCCTGCCGATCAACTCGCTGACCATCTTCGCCTTCTTCGCCCTGGTCGTCGGCTTCGCCGTCAAGGTGCCCATGTTCCCGTTCCACACCTGGTTGCCCGACGCCCACGTCGAGGCGCCCACCCCGATCTCGATGCTGCTGGCCGGCATCCTGCTGAAGCTCGGCTCCTACGCCATGGTCCGCATCAGCCATCCGCTGCTGCCCCAGGTGGCCGAGCGGTATGCCTGGGTCCTCTTCGCCTTCGGCGTGATCGGCATCCTCTACGCCGCCGGCGCTGCCATGGCCCAGAAGGACTTCAAGAAGCAGGTCGCCTACTCTTCGGTCAACCACATGGGCTTCTTCGTCATCGCCCTGGCTGCGGCCAGCGTGCTGGGCCCGACCGATTCCGAGATGGCGCAGGTCGCCCTGCAGGGTGGCTACTTCGTCACCATCGCCCACGGCCTGATCTCGCCCCTCTTCTTCTTTGCGGTGGGCATGTTCTACGAGCGGACCCACACCCGTGACCTCAACAAGCTGGGCGGCATGTTCCTGACGATCCCGGTCGCCTCCTTCATGACCGCCTTCATCGCCTTCGCCAACCTGGGCCTGCCCGGTCTGGCCGGCTTCATCGGCGAGTTCGTGGCGCTGACCGGCTCCTACCCGGCCTTCGGCCTCTGGGTCCTCGTCGCCGGCGCCGGCCTGGTGATCACCGCCGCCTGGCACCTGATCACCATGCGGAACGTCCTGCTGGGCGAGGCCAAGAAGGAGTACGCCGGCCTGCATGACGTGACCTGGAAGGAGAAGCTGATCTTCGCCCCCGTGGCGGTCCTGATCGTGCTCTTCGGTGTCTACCCGCGGCCGATCCTCGATATGCTCCAGGGCTCGGTTGAGGTGCTGTCGAAGGTGATGGAACTGGGAGGGAAGTAACTTGCCGGGTGCTGTGAACTGGACCACGGCGGTTAACCCGAACTACTGGCTGATCGCTCCGCACCTGATCATCACGGCCACGCTGCTTCTCGTCATGATCATCGACTTCTATGTCAAGGAGAAGCGGCACCTGGTCTGGGTCACGCTGGCAGGCGTCGGCCTGGCGTTGGGCAGCGTCTTCTACGTTGCGACCGATGCCACAATCCAAGCTGCCATCGATAGGGGGCAGCCGCTGGAGTTCTTCGGCAAGATGGTCATTGCCGACGGGTTTACCTTCTTCATGAACGCTGTGCTCCTGGGGGTCGCCGCCCTGGTGATCCTGCTCTCGGTCGACTATGTCGAGAAGTTCCTGCGGGGCGCCTTCCTGGAGTTCTACCAGGTGCTGCTCTCCGCCACCCTCGGCATGATGTTCATGGTCTCCTCCCGGGACCTGATCACCATCTACATCGGCCTGGAGCTCTCCTCGATCTGTGCTTACATCCTGGCGGGCCTGCTCCGCAAGGATCCCAAGTCCAACGAGGCGGCGCTGAAGTACTTCCTGAACGGCGCCGTCGCCTCGGCGGTCCTGCTCTTCGGCGTCTCGATCCTGTACGGCATGTCGGGCTCCACCCGGCTGCCTGACATCGCCGCTGCCCTCGCCGGCACCGGCGTGGTCGCTGCGGCCGGGGCGGCCGCCACCCCGCTGATTGTGACGGGCATCATCCTGGTGGCGGGCGGCTTTGCCTTCAAGGTGGCGGCGGCACCGCTGCACCTCTGGGCCCCCGATGCCTATGAGGGCGCCCCGACCCCGGTCACCGGCTTCTTCTCGGTGGGTCCCAAGGGTGCGGCCTTTGCCGCCCTGCTGCGGGTCTTCGTCGGCGGGCTCGGCGTCGCCCCCTTCATGGAGCGGTGGACGCTGATCTGGGCCGTGCTGGCCGCCACCTCGATGTTCATCGGCAACCTGACCGCCCTGCAGCAGACCAACATCAAGCGGATGATGGCCTACTCCTCCATCGCACAGGCGGGCTACATCCTCGTCGGTGTCGCCGCCTCGGGCCTGCAGTCCAGCGCAGCCGTCTCCGCGGTCCTCTTCTACGTCCTGGCCTACGCCATCACCAACCTGGGCATCTTCGCCATCCTGACCCACCTGGATCAGGAGGGGGGCTGGGTCTCGATCGAGGACTTCAAGGGGCTGGCGAACCGGAACCCGATTTACGCCTGGGCGCTCCTGCTCTTCTTTGTCTCGCTGATCGGCATCCCGCCGACGGTCGGGTTCATGGGCAAGCTCTTCCTCTTCTCGGCGGCGGCCAAGTCCGGCTACCTCTGGCTCGCCCTGGTGATGGCTGTCAACTCGGTGATCTCGGTCGGCTACTACTACGGGGTGGTCAAGGCGATGTTCCTGGAGCAGTCCGACAAGCCTGCGCTGAAGGGCAGCTTCGGGATCTCCGCCACGGTGATCATCTCCATCGTCGGCGTCGTGTTGGTGACCATCCTCGCCAACCCGTTCGTCAACTGGGCGACCAACGCTGCGTTTCTGAGGTAAGGTTACGGATCAGACAGAGGGCCGGGAGCGGCATGCTCCCGGCCCGGTTTTTTTCTCCCGGCGCCCCCAGGTCATCGCCTCAACCGGTCAAATTTCTTCGCGAAACTCACCACCAGGAAAAGGAAATTGGAAAGAGTTGGCGAATCAGTAATGAGAAGGCATTTGTCTGCCTAGTCGCCGGAGACCTGGGGGGAATCGGGGATGGCGATCGCCGGAAAGCGTCTACTCGGGGGGTCGAGCCAGAACCTGGCCATGGCGCTCGACCCATGGAACCAGTCCTCCGCGGTGCTGGTGCGAACCGCCCTGGCCCTGCCGAAGACGCTGCATGGGCCTGCGGAGATCATCAGCGCCCTGCTGGGGGCTCTGAATGCCAAGTCGCCGCACACGGCCAGCCACTGTCTGCGGGTAGGGGAGTACGCCAGGCAGCTGGCCGCAGCCCTGGACATGCCCGAGGCACAGGTGGATCATGTGGAGCGGTGCGGCCTGCTGCACGACGTGGGCAAGCTGGGCGTGCCAGAAGCGGTGCTGGACAAGTCAGGGAGGCTGACCGAGGAGGAGTGGGGGCTGATCAAGCTCCACCCGATCATCGGGGCGGCTGTTCTGCGCGGCTGTCCGTCCCTGCAGCCCCTGGTGCCGGCCATCGCCATGCATCACGAGCGGTGGGACGGCGAGGGCTATCCCTACGGGGCCCGGGGGATGGAGATCCCGGTGGAGGCCCGGATCCTCACCATCTGCGACGCCTTTGACACGATGACGAGCGAGCGGCCCTACAAGCGGGCCATGGAGGCCGACACCGCCTGTTTTCGACTGATGGAGGCGAAGGGGAGCCAGTTCGAGCCGGAACTGGTCGATCTCTTCATCGAGCAGGTGGTGAAGGGGCGGTAGTCCGCCCCCTATGAGCGAAGAGCCAGCGACCCCCGCAGGGGCCGCCGGCTCTTTGGTTTTCACCGGGGGGGCGGGTATCAGAGAAGCGAGGCAAGCGTGTCGAGGCGGATTGGTCCGGCAGGAAAAGCGCCCTCGGAAACGAAAAGGTTTGGCACTCGGAGATTCGGGGGGAGGGTGGCCCATGCGCAGCCTGGTCGGTCTTATCCTGGGCATCACTCTGCTGGCCGGGTGCGCTGGTGAGACATCCCCGGCGAGGGCGCCCGCACCCCCGGGCACCCTGCGGATCGCGACGGCCACGCGGGCCGGGGTCTACTACCCGCTGGGCCAGGCGATGTCGGTCCTTTGGAAGGAGCGGTTGGAGGCGCTCTCGCCCGCGGTGCTGCTCACGGCGGGATCGCCCGAGAACATCCGCCTGCTGATGGAGGGCGAGGCCGAGGTGGCCTTCGCCCAAAGCGGCGTCGTCTATGCCACCGTCAACCGGGCGGACGCCAAGGGGGTCAGGTCGACGCTGCGGGGGCTCACCCACCTCTACCCCAACGTCATCCAGGTGCTGGTCCGCCGGGACAGCGGGATTCGCGGCCCGCAGGATCTGCGGGGGAAGCGGTTTGCCCCGGGTAAGGAAGGGAGCGCCACCCTGATCAACTCCCAGGAGTGGCTGGCGCTGTACGGCCTGACCTTGGAGGAGATGACGGTGCTGGACCTGGGCTACGACGAGGCGGCGAAGGCCGTGCTGGAAGGGCGGGCCGACGCCGCACTGATCGCCGGGGGGATCCCGACCCTGGCGGTGGAGGAGATGCTGGCCTCCGGCCAGGTGGAGATGCTCCCCCTGGACGCGACCATGGTGGTGCAGCGGTACCCCTGGTACACCCCGTTCACCGTGCCCCGGGGGAGTTACAAGGGCCTGACCGAGGATGTGCGGACCGTGGCGGTGGCGAACATCCTGATCGTGCGGGATGACATGCCCGAGCAGTTGGCCTACGACCTGGTCCGGTCGCTCTACGAGGGGCGGGAGGAGCTCCACCGGGCCCATCCCGCCGCCGACCTGAAGGTGGAGCAGGCGCTGCAGGGCATCACCGGCGTGGTGCCGCTCCACCCCGGGGCCGCCCGCTACCTGCAGCAGGCGGGAATCCTGCCATGAGGCGGCTCGCCTCCCTCGGCATTCAAGGGAAGATCACGCTCCTCGCTGTGGGGCTGGTCCTCTCGGGCCTGCTGGCGATGGGCGCTCCCGTCACCTACCTGGCGGCCACCAGCCTGGAGCACCAGATGGGCATGCGGGCCCTGGACATCGCCCGGACGCTGGCGGCGGCGCCCACGGTGCAGCAGGCGTTCTACGAGCCGGACCCGATCCAGATCATCGCTCCCCTGGCCGACCAGGTGCGCCGCTCGACCGGGGCCGAGTTCGTGGTGGTCCTGGACCGGGCGGGCCGGCTCTACTCCCACCCGCTGCCGGAGAACCTGGGCAAGGCGACCGCCGGCCTGGACTACGATCCGACCTTGATGGAAGGGCGGCAGTACTACACCCGCCTGAACGAGGGCCCGACCCTGGGGCTGGCCGGGCTCTCGCCGGTCTACGGCCGGGACGGGGAGCTGATGGGCCTGGTCTCCGTGGGCTTCAGCCTCCACGAGGTAAGCCTGCTGGTCTGGCGCTTCACCGAGCGGGTGGTCTGGGCGGCGCTGGCCGGCCTCAGCATCGGGTCGATCGGGGCGCTCTGGCTGGCCCGCCGGATCAAGCAGCAGATGTTCGGCCTGGAGCCCCCGCAGATCGCCTCCCTGCTCCAGGAGCGCACCGCGGTGCTGGAGTCGGTGCGGGAGGGGATCATCGCCATCGACGAGGCGGGGCTGGTCACGGTGGCCAACCAGGAGGCGCTCCGGCTGCTCCAGCTCCCGGAGGCCCCCATCGGTCGTCCGATCCTGGAGGTGGTCCCCCAGTCCCGGATGCTGGAGGTGCTGCAGACCGGGGAGGCGCAGTACGCCCAGGAGATGATCCTGGGGGGCCGGGTGGTGGTGGCCAACCGGATTCCGGTGCGCTCCGGCGGACGGGTGGTGGGGGTGGTCTCCTCCTTCCGCGACCGGACCGAGCTGGACCAGCTGACCAGCGAGCTGACGGCGGTCCGCCGCTACAGCGAGGCGCTCCGTGCCCAGGCCCACGAGTTCAACAACCGGCTCCACGCCGTGGCGGGGCTGGTGCAGCTCGGCGCACACGAGGAGGCGCTGGAGTACATCCTGCGAACCCATGTCCAGCACCAGGAGCTGCTGGACCTGCTGGCCCGCGCCGTCCCGGATCCGCTGGTGGCGGCGATCATCCTGGGCAAGTACAACCGGGCGGCCGAGCTGAAGGTCCGGCTGGAGCTGGATCCGGCCAGCCGCTTCACCCGTGCGCCCGCCCAGCTGGGCAGCGATCTGCTGGTCACCGTGCTGGGCAATCTGACCGACAACGCCATTGAGGCGGTGCAGGGCCTGCCGGAGGAGCAGCGCTGGGTCCGGATCCTCCTGGACGACGGGGGACCGTCGGTCCGTCTGGTGGTGACCGACGGCGGTCCGGGCATCCCGCCCGAGCTGGTGGGCAGGGTCTTCACCGACGGCTTCTCCACCAAGCAGGAGGGGCACCGGGGCTTCGGGCTGGCCCTGGTCCACCTGCTGGTAACCCAGGCGGGGGGGCAGATTGAGGTGGCCCGGGGGCCCAGCCGGTTCGTCATTACCTTTGTGGGGAGGAATGCCGCATGATCTCCGTCCTGGTGGTGGAGGATGACTCCACGGTGGCCCGCATCCACAGCCGGGTGGTGGAGCGGGTTCCCGGCTTCGTGGTGATCGGCGTCGCCCACACCGGTGGGGAGGCGATCGCCCGCGCCCAGGAGGAGGAGCCCCACCTGGTGGTGCTGGACCTCTACCTGCCGGACATATCGGGGCTGGAGGTGCTTCGCCGCATCCGGGGCCACGGGCTGGGCACCGATGTGATCGTCATCTCGGCGGCGCGGGAGGCGGAGATCGTCCGGGAGGTGCTGCGGGCCGGGGCGGTGGACTACCTGGTGAAGCCCTTCCGGGTGGAGCGGCTGACCCAGTCGCTGGAGGAGTACCGGCTCTACCGGGAGGAGATGGCCAGCGCCGGCGGCGACCTTCCCCAGGAGCAGATCGACCGGATGATGGGGCGGCTGGGCCGGGAGCCGGCAGCCGGCCTCGTTCCCCCCGCCCAGAAGGGGATCGACCCGGCCACCCTGGCCAGGATCACCGGCGCCCTTCAGCGGGAGGGGCGGGGGCTGACCGCCGACGAGGTGGTCAGCCTCACCAACCTGAGCCGGACCACCGTCAACCGGTACCTGCGCCACCTGGCGGCGACCGGTCAGGTGAGGGCAGAGCCGGTCTACGGTTCGGTGGGGCGGCCCGAGCTGGTCTATCAGCTGGAGGGGTGAGGAGATCGGGCGGCCATGGCGGCCGCCCGTGGTTTTTATGGGATAAACGCGATAAACGTGATAAACCAGGGTGGGACATTACCAGCAAGAATAAATGATATGCACCAGAATAATAGAGGGGGAAGCGCAAATGACTCGAAAAGTCACCCGCAACGTGCTGAGTCTGGTCTCGGTTCTGCTCGCCCTGACGATCCTGGCTGCCTGCGGCGGCTCCGCACCCGCGACCAAGCCCGCCGAACAGGCCCCGGCCCAGAACTCTCAGGCCTCCCAGCCCGAGAAGCCGGCCCAGACCTACAACATCAACGTGGCGACCGCCACCACCGCCGGGGTCTACTACCCGCTGGGCAACGCCTTCGCCACCCTCTGGTCCGACAAGGTTCCGGGGGTCAAGGCCAGCGCTCAGGCCACCGCCGGTACGGTGGAGAACGTCAAGCTGATGGGCCGCAAGGAGGCGGAGGTCGCCTTCGCCCAGAACGGCGTCATCTTCTACGCCGTGACCGGCACCGGCTCCTTCGCACAGCAGGGGAAGCAGAGCTTCCTGCGGGGCATGACCCACCTCTACCCGAACGTGATGCAGATCGCCGTCCGCAAGGATGCGAATATCAAGAGCCTGGCCGATCTGAAGGGGAAGCGGTTCGTCCCCGGCGCCAACGGCTCCGCCACCGAACTGAACTCCCGTGAGATCCTCTCCGTCGCCAACCTGGACTTCCGGGAGCGCAAGGATGTGATCGTCGACTACCTGGACTACGGCCAGGCGGCGGAGGCGGTTAAGAACCGGCAGGCGGCGGGCGCCATGATCGCCGGCGGCCTTCCCACCGCAGCGGTGATCGACATGCACACCTCCGGCGATGTGGAGCTGCTCAGCCTGAGCGATGCGGAGATCGAGGCGATCACCAAGAAGTACCCCTGGTACTTCAAGGTGGTGATCCCGAAGGGCACCTACAAGGGCCAGGAGAAGGATGTGGTCACCGTCGCCGTCGCCAACATCCTGGTCACCCGCGAGGACCTGCCGGAGGATCTGATCTACAACCTGGTCAAGGCGCTCTATGACAACCATGACGCCCTGGTGCAGGCCCACAAGGCAGCGGCCGACATGAAGCTGGAGGATGGGTTGAAGGGGATCACCGGCGTTCTCGACCTGCATCCCGGTGCTGCCAAGTTCTTCAAGGAGAAGGGGATCCTGAAGTAAGGGGGCGGACCGGATGACCGATTCGCAGAAGCCACTGCCGGGGCGGGCTGAGCAGCCCGCCCCGGACTCCCGATTGGTCGAGGAACTCCCCGCCGAGCAGGTGGAGGAGCTGGTCCGGGAGCTGGACGCCGAGTCGAACTACCGCAAGCTGGTCGGTCCGGTGGCCAAGCTGGTCAGCCTGATCGCCATCTCGCTCTCCGTCTTCCAACTCTACACCGCCTGGTACCCGCTGGAGTCGATCAAGCAGCGGGCCGCCCACCTCACCTTCGTCCTGGTCCTGACCTTCCTGCTCTACCCGGCCCGCAAGGGCTCCAAGCGGCTGACCTGGTGGGACATCCTGCTGGCGGCGGGCTCGCTGGGAACGGCGGGGTATATGCTCTTCCGATGGGATGATGTGATTCTCCGCAACGGCTACCTGGTCCCCTTTGAGTACTGGGTCGGAGGGGCTGGGATCCTGCTGGTGATCGAGGCGGCGCGCCGGGTGCTGGGCAAGGAGATGGTGATCATGGCCGCCATCTTCCTCGGCTACGCCTACTTTGGGAAGTACATCCCCGGCATCCTGCAGCACCGGGGCTACACCGTGCCCCGGATCATCGAGCACATGTTCTTCTCCACCGAGGGGCTCTTCGGGATCACCCTGGGCGTCTCGGCGACCTATATGTTCCTTTTCATCCTGATGGGCTCGTTCCTCACCCGGACGGGCCTCACCCGGCTGATCAACGACGGGGCGATGGCGGTGGCCGGCCAGTCGCCCGGCGGCCCGGCCAAGGTGGCGCTGGTCGCCTCCAGCCTGATGGGCACCCTCAACGGCTCGGCGGTGGCCAACGCCGCCTCCACGGGGGCCTTCACCATCCCGCTGATGAAGAAGGTGGGCTACAAGCCCGAGTTCGCCGCGGCGGTGGAGGGCTCCGGATCGGTGGGCGGGCAGATCATGCCGCCGGTGATGGGGGCAGCCGCCTTCCTGATCGCTGAGTTCCTCCGGATCGACTACGGCCGGATCGTGCTGGCCGCCCTGATTCCGGCGGTTCTCTACTACGTCTCGCTCTACATCATGGTCCACCTGGAGGCCCGCAAACTGGGGCTCAAGGGGCTCTCCCGGGAGCAGCTGCCGGCGCTCTGGGAGGTGCTGAAGGCGCGGGGGCATATGCTGATCCCGGTGATCATCATGATCTACATGCTCCTCTCCAACTACACCCCGATGCTGGCCGGCGTCAGCGCCATCATCGCCACGGTGGTGGTCTCCTGGCTGCGGCCCGAGACCCGGCTCTCCTTCACGGGGCTGCTCGGGGCACTGGAGGATGGGGCCCGGGGAGCGATCGGGGTGGCCGTCGCCACGGCGGTGGTCGGATTCGTGGTCGGCACCGCTTCGCTGACCAGCCTGGGGCTCAACCTGGGCAACTCGATCGTCAAGATGGCGGGCGACAACCTCTACCTCGCCCTCCTCTTCACCATGATCACCGCCATCGTGGTCGGGACCGGCGTGCCCACCACGGCCACCTACATCATTGTGGCGACGGTGGCGGCCCCGGCGCTGATGAAGATCGGGATCGCCCCGCTGGCGGCCCATCTCTTCGTCTTCTATTACGGGGCGATGTCGGATGTCACCCCGCCCACCGCCCTGGCGCCCTACACGGCGGCAGGGATCGCCCGCTCCGATCCACAGAAAACCACCTGGATCGCCTGGAAGCTGAGCCTGGCCGGCTTCATCGTGCCGTTCTTCTTCGCCACCAACCCCTCCCTGCTGCTGGGGGTTCAGCCCTTCACCTGGGGGGGACTGATCCCGATCGTGGCGGCGGTGATCGGCATCGCAGCCCTGTCGGCCGGCCTCCAGGGCTGGATGTGGGGTCCGGTTTCGTGGATCGAGCGGCTGGCGCTTTTCGTCGGCGGCCTGCTGCTGATCCATCCGGAGTTGGTGACCGACCTGATCGGCCTGGCGCTGGTGGGCGCTGTCACGCTCTGGCAGCGGTTCGGCATCGGCCGCTGGAAGGCCGAGGGAGTCGCATCCCCGTAGCCCGGGGAGGAGGGGTCACGCCTGAGTACGAAGCAAGTCATCATCATCGGCGGGGGGATCGTCGGCCTGGCCACGGGCCTGGCGCTCCTGAAACGCCATCCGCACCTGCAACTGACCATCCTGGAGAAGGAGGCGGAGGTGGCCCGCCACCAGACCGGACATAACAGCGGGGTGATCCACGCCGGACTCTACTACAAGCCCGGCTCGCTGAAGGCCCGGCTCTGCCGGGAGGGGGTGCGGCGGCTGGTCGCTTACTGCCAGGAGCACGGGGTTCGCTACCAGCTCTGCGGCAAGGTCGTGGTGGCGACCCACCTGGGGGAGCTTCCCGCCCTGCAGGAGCTTCACCGCCGGGGAACGGCCAACGGCGTGCCCGGGCTCCGGCGGATCGGGCCGGCGGAGCTGCGGGAGATCGAGCCGCATGCCGCGGGTATCGACGCCCTCTACTCCCCCGAGACGGGGATCGTCAACTTCGGGGAGGTGGCCCGGGCGATGGCCGCCGACCTGCAGCGGCGGGGGGCGGTGATCCGCACCGGCGCCCCCCTGCTTGCGGCCCACCGGGATGGCAGGGGAGGACTGCGGCTGGAGACCGGGGCGGGCGAGGTGACCGGACAGCTGGTGATCAACTGCGCCGGGCTCCACGCCGACGTTGTTGCCCGGCGGATGGGGGTCGAGCCCGGGGTGCAGATCATCCCCTTCCGGGGGGAGTACTACTTCCTCCGGCCGGAGCGCTCCAACCTGGTCCGGGGGCTGATCTACCCGGTGCCCGATCCGCAGTTTCCCTTCCTGGGGGTCCACTTCACCCGGACCATCGACGGCCGGGTGGAGGCGGGGCCCAACGCCGTGCTGGCCCTGGCCCGTGAGGGGTACACCCGGCTGGCGATCCACCCCGGGGAGCTCTGGGAGACGCTGCGCTACCGGGGCTTCCACCGGCTGGCCCGCCGGTTCTGGCGGACCGGCTTCTACGAGTACTACCGCTCCTTCAGCAAGGCGGAGTTCGTCCGGACGCTCCAGCGGCTGCTGCCGGCGGTCCGGCCCGAGGACCTGGCCCCGGGCGGGGCCGGGGTGCGGGCGCAGGCGGTCACCCCCGACGGCTCGCTGGTGGACGACTTCAAGATCGTGGAGACGGCGGAGGCGATCCATGTGCTGAACGCCCCGTCCCCCGCCGCCACCGCCTCCCTGGCCATCGGCGAGGCGATCGCTGACCTGGCTGACCGCCGCCTCCCCTGAGGTGCGGCCCGCGGATCAAAGAAGGAGACCCGGTCGCCCCGCGGGGGTGACCGGGTCTCTCCACCTGCCTACAGCATCTCCACGATCCTGGCGATCGCCGTGTCCAGCGCCTCCTCCAGCCGTTCGGCCCGGCTTCCCCCACCCTGCGCCTGGACGGGCGAGCCGCCGCCCTTGCCGTCGATCAGGGGCAACGCCTGCCGGATCGCCTGTCCCACGTCAATCCGCAGATCGACCGAGCGGTGGAGGATGATCTGGGGCATGGCGCCCCGGGTGCCAAAGGCGGCCACCGCCCCGCCCGCCGCCGCCACCTTGGCGGCCAGCAGCTTCAGCTCCTCCATCGGCCGCCCGCCGAAGACCTGCCGGACCAGCCGCACCGAGCCGACCCGGTGGGCCTGGGCCAGCAACTCCTGCGCCTCGTGCTCCAGCAGCTGCTCCTGGAGGGTCTTCATCCGCTTGCGGAGGGCCGAAAGCTCCTCCTGGGTCCGCTCGATGTACCGGGGCAGGTCGGCGACGCCGATGGAGAGGCCCCGGCAGAGCTCACGGGTCAGGCGGTCCAGCCGCAGGTAGTCCGCCAGCGCCCGCCGCCCCGCCAGGAAGGAGACCCGGGTGTTCTTCTTGTACCGCTCCCAGGACTTGATCTTGAGCAGGCCGAGCTCGCCGGTGGACCGGACGTGGGTGCCCGCACAGGCCGACCAGTCGTATCCCTGGATCTCCACGATCCGGATCTCGCCGCTGACCGCCGGGGGCTTCCGCAGCGGGAAGGCGCCCACCCCTGCATCGTCGGTGATGTGGGTCAGCACGGGGAGGCCGGCCCGGATGATCCGGTTGCACTCCAGCTCAATCTGCTCCGCCTGCTCCGGGGAGAGCGATTCGATGGTCAGGTCGACGGTGGTCTCCTCCGACCCCAGATGCCAGCCCACCGTCTCGGCGTCAAAGAGCTGCTCAAAGGCGCCCGAGAGCAGGTGCTGGCCGGTGTGCTGCTCCATGTGGTCCAGCCGCCGCTCCCAGTCGACCAGGCCGGCCACAAGCCCCTCCAGGGGCCCATCCACCGTGTGGATGATGGTCCCGTCCTCCGCCTCGCGGACGGCGAGGACGGAGCGGTCGCCGAGGCGCCCGCTGTCGCTGGGCTGTCCGCCGGCCTCGGCGTAAAAGGCGGTCTGGTCCAGAACCACAGCCCACCCCTCGGGGGTGGGGAGACAGGAGAGAACCTGTGCGGTGAACCCTGTGCGGTAACTATCCTCATGAAAGAGCTTCCTGGTAGGCAACACCCATCCACCTCTCCTGACCTGGGGGCTGAACTGTCTGTCCCATTTTACCACAGCCAATGCCGGAACGCGACCGATTGACCCAATCCCAGCACTTCAGCCACCATCTCCCCCTATATTTGTGGTATGATCCATTTGGACTACACTGTTCATCCGATGGGGGGAAGCAGTCTGGTCATTCATGTGCGTGCTCAGGGGCACTTAAAGCACTTCCGGCAGGATCATCAGGAGCGGTTTACCGTGGAGCTGCCCGCCGGGGCGACGGTGCGAGCGCTGATCGAAGCCAGCGCCATCCCGTGGGAGGAGGTCGGCCTGGTCGCCGTCAACGGCGCACAGGCGGAGGACGACCGGGTGCTTGCGGATGGCGATGAGGTAACGCTATTGGCCCCCATGGAGGGCGGATAGAGAGGAGGAGGTCCCGGATGCCAATCGAGTCCAAGGGCTACCATGGCAAGATTGCAAGGGTCAACCTGACCACCGGCGCGATCACCATCGAGGAACCGAACGACCATTTCTACCGGACCTACGTGGGCGGGCACGGCTTTATTGCCTACTTCCTGCTGAAGGAGGTACCCGCCGGGTGCGACCCGCTGGGCCCCGAGAACAAGCTGATCTTCGCCACCGGTCCCCTCACTGGCCTGCCCTTCGCGGGCAGTGGGCGGCACGCCATCGGCGCCAAGTCGCCCCTGACCGGCGGCTACGGCGGCGGTGAGGCCGGCGGCTTCTGGGGCAACGAGTTCAAGCGGGCCGGCTTCGACGCCCTGATCGTCGAGGGGGTCGCCCCGAAGCCCGTCTATATCTGGATCAAGGATGGCCAGATCGAGATCCGTGACGCTCACCACCTGTGGGGCCTGGAGTGCAAGCAGGCGGAGCAGGCGGTGCGCGACGAGCACAATGACCAGCGCATCCGGTTCGCCCAGATCGGGCCGGCCGGCGAGAACAAGGTGCTCTACGCCACCATCTCCAACGACCTGAACGAGTTCGTGGGCCGGGGCGGCATGGGCGCCGTCATGGGCTCCAAGAACCTGAAGGGCGTGGCCTGCCGCGGGACCAAGCTGCCCGAGGTGGCCGATATGAAGAAGATCCTCGAGCTGAACAAGTGGATGGCCACCGATGGCAAGCGGCTCTACGCCGGTCTGGCTGAGCTGGGCACCGCCGGCGGCACCCTGGGCAACTCGATGCAGGGGAACCTGCCCACCCTCAACTTCCGCTTCGGCCACTGGCCCGGCCGCGGCCTGCCGGCGATGCACGGCGACGCCCCCGACCAGGACCGGGCCGAGGAGCTGCCGGTGCTCAGCCCCACCGAGGCCTGCCTGACCGCCGAGTCCCACAAGGGCGCCGAGGCGATCACCGGCCAGACCATGAAGGATACCGGCCTGCTGGTGGACACCGAGGGCTGCTTCGCCTGCGGTGTCAAGTGCAAGCGGGTGGTGGAGTCCAGCGGCCGCTTCGAGGTCGACCCCGACTACGGCGGCCCCGAGTACGAGACCATCGGCATGATGGGCTCCAACTGCGGCATCGATGACCTGGAGGCGGTCGCCTACATCAACATGCGGCTGGGCGCCCTGGGCATGGACTCCGTCTCCTGCGGCGGCACCATCGGCTGGGCCATGGAGTGCGTCGAGAAGGGGCTGATCCCGCAGGAGGATCTGGACGGCCTCGACCTCCGCTTCGGCAACCTGGAGGCCTGGCTGGAGGTGGTGGAGCGGATCGCCCGCCGCCAGGGCCACATCGGCAATCTGCTGGCCGACGGCTCCTACCGGGCTGCCCAGAAGTACGGCCCCGAGGCGGTGGAGCTCGCCCCGGTGGTCAAGAAGCAGGAGCACCCGGCCCACGAGCCCCGGCTCAAGCACGGTCTGGGTCTGGGCTACATGGTCAGCCCCACCGGCGCCGACCACCAGCACAACATGCATGACACTGCCTACGTGAAGCGGACCACCCCGCTCCACCCGCTGGGCATCACCAAGCCGCTGCCGGCCAACGACCTCTCGGCCGAGAAGGTGCGGATGCTGGTCTACACCGTCAACTGGCGCCATTTCCAGAACTCGGCCGTCTACTGCATGTTCCTCCCCTGGTCCATGGAGCAGGTGACCGAGCTGATGGCCGCCGCCACCGGCTGGAAGACCTCCCTCTGGGAGCTGATCAAGGTCGGGGAGCGGGTCAACACCCTGAGCCGCCTCTTCAACCTGCGGGAGGGGCTCACCCACGAGACCGACAAGCTGGCCCGCCGCTTCCTGAGCCCCTTCGAGGCCGGTCCGCTGAAGGGCGTGGCCGTGCCCGAGGAGAAGATCATGAACGCCCGCTCCCTCTACTACGCCATGATGGGCTGGGACCCGGAGACCGGCGTGCCCACCCCCGGCAAGCTCTATGAGCTGGGCGTCGATTGGGCCATCGGCAGCCACCAGGCCCCGGTTCCCGTGGGGGATTAGCACAGGGAAGAGATGAGCGACCCCTGGACCGATTACCGGTCCAGGGGTTTGCATTTCCGCTTGACAATGGCAGGAAAGTTCCTGCGCTTGGCGGAATACTCTACAAGCATACTTTCCTGACATGGAAACAACCGGGGGGATCGCGTTGTTCTGGCGAGCTTGGACAGGGGCTCTGGCGACGGCCGCAATCATCATCGCTTCCATCTGGACAGAGACCTTCGAACTCCGCGTGGGCCTGTGGGGAGCCGGACTGCTTGTCTCCCTGCTGGGCGCCTGGTGGGTGGGCCGGGCCCATGCCGCCGCACTCCAGGCGGTGGGAACGCCCCCTGCCCGGGAGGCCGCCCCCGCCCTTTCCGCCCCACCGCCTGCAGCCGCTGTGCCGCAAGCGCCGGCCGAGCCGGTGCGGGCGATTCCGCCCGAGCTCCTGGCCCGGGTCGGCGCCCTGAAAGCCGATGCCCAGCGGACCCAGGAGGCGGTCCAGGAGGTCTGGCGGCTGACCGGCCGCGTCAACGACCTGCTGACCGACCTGCACAACGCCACCGCCAGCCAGCTGGGCGACCTCGACCGGACCCGGGACCTGGCCCACCAGGTGGTGCTGGTCTTCGAGGCGATGACCCAGGCCGCCCGGGAGGCCCGGGAGGAGGCGACCCGCCACCGCCAGGAGGCCGAGCGGGTCCAGGCAGCGCTGGCCAAGATCACCGAGGGGATGGGCGCCATCCGGACCGCCACCGACTCCTCCGCCAGGACGATCCGGGAGCTGGACAAGCAGACCAGCCAGATCGGCGAGATCGTCAAGCTGATCCAGAACCTGGCCGACCAGACCAACCTGCTCTCGCTCAACGCCGCCATTGAGGCGGCCCGGGCGGGCGACGCCGGCCGGGGATTCGCCGTGGTGGCCCAGGAGATCCGGGTGCTGGCCGACCGCTCCCGGGCGGCCACCAAACAGATCCAGCAGCTGGTGACCAACATCCAGACGGGAACCGATGCGGCCATCACCGTGATGGGCCAGTCCCAGACCGAGGTCAGCCGGGGTGTGGAGACGGTGGAGTCCACCCGGGGGGCGATCGAGCAGGTGCTGCGCTCCTTCGAGGAGCTCTCGGGCACCGTGGAGGGCTTCGGCGAGAAGGCGGAGGCCACCACCGGCCAGATGGTGGACCTGGTCAACTCGGTGGAGGAGGCGACCCGCCTGGCCCACCAGAACAACGCCACCATGAAGGAGCTGGCCGAGGCCACCTGGTTCTCCGAAGCGATCAAGAACGCCGAGAGCAGCGCCAGGGAGCTGGCCGCCGCCGCCGCCGCGGCCGAGCGGGCCGCTGGAAGCTAGGGCCGGAAGAAGGGAGGAAATCTGGGCATACTACCCGGTGTTCAGTTGCTGAGAGGAGAGAGCGAGATGGATGTGAAGCAGCTCTACGACAGCCTGCACCGGGATCCCCAGGACTACCCCCTGTTCGAGCGAATCTGGGAGGTACTCACCTTCGCCCCCTCATGCCGCCACGCCGATGAGGAGCGGATGGTCAGCCTCGCCGCCGATGCCTTCGACTACCTGCAGGCCGGCGGGGAGTGGCAGACCAACTCCAGCACCGGCACCACCCGGCTCCGCTTCGACGGCCGCCACCTCCAGGTGGAGGAGGACGACGGCAGGGAGTACCGGTATCAGCACACCTTCGACATCCAGGCTTAGATGAATGGAGCCCGACCCCATCTCAAGGGTCGGGCTTCCGGTTGCCCGGGAGCGAGAGCCCGCCGTCCTCCCGGTAGAGGAAGGTGAACTGCTTCCGCCAGCCGAAGCGCCAGAGGATCCACCAGGGGAGCCAGCCCGCCAGGCCCAGCGCCCCGCCCCAGGCCCCGGCCAGCCAGAGCTGGGCGGCCCCCGCCGGCAGCGTGAAGGCCAGGGCCACCAGCACAAAGCGGCCCCGCCAGGCCCGGATCCGCTCCCGGAGGCCATTCGGCTCCAGCGGTATGGTCCGGAAGCAGAGGTCGAGGACCAGGTATGCCGCCAGCCACTGCAGCAGGTGCAGGCCTGCCGCCCACGCCAAAGCCATCCTCACCCCCCCCTTCACCCTGCTCTCATCCTAGCCCTGCCAGCCCGATCTGTCCAGGACCTTCTGCCCCCCGCACCCCGCGGGGGGCGTTGGTTTTGTCCATTTAACCAATTATTCCCTGCCAAATAGCAGGAATCGGCCACATTATATGGAATTTAGTTACTCTACGAGGATCCTGTGGACGGAAGGGGGTTTCGCATGTCACCGGAGAAGCGGCCGTTGGGCGACCTGCTGGTGGAGGCCGGCATCATCGGTCCCGGCGAGCTGGCCCAGGCGCTGGAGGTCCAGCAGGCCTCCGGGCAGCGGCTGGGCGAGGTGCTGGTGGCCCTGGGCTTTGTCACCGAGGCGGATGTGGCCAAGGCGCTGGCCGGGCAGCTCGGCGTGTCCTTTGTGCCCGACCATGAGTTGCGGGTAAACATGGCGGTCGCCCGCCTGCTGCCGCCCCAGCTCTGCCGCCGGACCATGGGCCTGCCGCTGAAGGAGGAGCACGGTTTCCTGGTGGTAGCCATGGCCGACCCGCTGGATGTGGTCGCCCTGGATGAGATCAGGCACCTGACCCGCCGGGCGATCAAGCCCGTGGCGGCCACCCGCGCCGGGCTCAGTCGCGCCATCGCCCAGTACGAGCGGCTGGCTGCCCTGGGGCGGCGGGATGCGGCCAACCCCGAGGTGGCGGTGGCGCAGCCGCAGGTGTTGCTGGCCGCCCAGCCCGACGACGCCCCGGTGGTCCAGCTGGTCAACGAGCTGGTGGACCGCGCCATCGCCGAGGGCGCCTCCGACATCCACGTGGAGCCGGCCGAGGGGAGCTTCCGGGTCCGCTTCCGCATTGACGGTTTTCTCCGGGAGATTGTAACCCCGCCCATGACCTACCACGCCGCCGTGGTGGCCCGGATCAAGGTGCTGGCCGAGCTGGACATCTCCGAGCGCCGGATCCCGCAGGACGGGCGGCTCGAGCTGCGCGGCAAGGGCCGGAATGTGGACCTGCGGGTCTCCACCCTGCCCACCGTCCACGGCGAAAAAGTGGTCATGCGCCTCTTCAATCGAGATAAGGCGCTCCCGAAGTTAGAGGAGATTGGCTTCCGACCCGAAATATTTAAGGAGTATACTGAAGTGATCCGAAAGCCCTATGGTATGCTCCTTGTGACGGGTCCGACCGGTAGCGGAAAGACCACCACCCTGATGTCCTCCCTCGCCTATGTCAACGACCCGGAGAAGAACATCGTCACCATCGAGGACCCGGTGGAGTACCAGCTGGCGGGGATCAACCACGTCCAGGTTCACAGCAAGGCGGGGCTGACCTTTGCCGACGGCCTCCGCTCCATCCTCCGGCAGGACCCGAACATCATCATGATCGGGGAGATCCGAGACGGCGAGACCGCCGATGTGGCGGTCCGGGCCGCCCTCACCGGCCACCTGGTCCTCTCCACCCTGCACACCAACGACGCCCCGGGCGCCCTGACCCGCCTGGTGGACATGGGGGTGGAGCCGTACCTGATCAGCTCCTCGGTGCTGGGGGTGCTGGCGCAGCGCCTGGTGCGGCGGCTCTGCCCCGCCTGCAAGGAGGCCTACGAGGCCGAGAGCGACACCTTTGCCGCCTACGGCTGCAGCGTGGAGGCCGGCAAGCGCATCCCGCTCTACCGGGCGAAGGGCTGCCCCCGCTGCCGCGGGACCGGCTACGCCGGCCGCTACCCGATCTTCGAATTCCTCCGCATGAACCAGGCGGTGCAGGAGCTGGTCCTGCAGCAGGCCTCTACCGCAGAGATCCGGAACCAGGCCTACCGGGACGGTATGAGACTCCTCGTGACCAACGGGCTGGAGACGGCGCTGGCCGGTCAGACCACGCCCGAGGAAGTGTTCCGTGTCGCATCCTTTGGAGAGGCATAGCAGGAGGTGCACCCCTTGTTCGACCTGGAGAGCTTGCTTCGAGACGCAGTGGCCAAGGAATCCTCGGACATTCACCTGTGCGAGGCGCAGCCCCCGATCTTCCGGATCCACGGTCAGCTGATCCGCCAGGGCAACCTCCCCCTCGTGGCCGCGGACCTGGAGGCCATCACGGAACGGATCATCCCGCCGGAGAAGAAGGCGGACTTCGAGGAGTACGGCGAGGTGGACTTCTCCTACGGCGTCGCCGGCCTGGGCCGGTTCCGCGTCAACGTCTACCGGCAGCGCTCCACCCTGGCGGTGGCGCTCCGTGTCATCCCCTTCAAGATCCTCACCCTCTGGGAGCTGGGGTTGCCGGAGGTGTTGACCACCTTCTGCGACAAGCCCCACGGCCTGGTGGTGGTCACCGGCCCGACCGGCTCGGGCAAGTCGACCACCCTGGCCGCCCTGATCGACCTGATCAACGAGCAGCAGGACCGGCACATCGTCACCATCGAGGACCCGATCGAGTACCTGCACCGGCACAAGAAGTCGGTGATCAACCAGCGGGAGATCGGCTCCGACACCACCACCTTCTCCCGGGCGCTGCGGGCCGCCCTCCGCCAGGACCCCGACGTGATCCTGCTGGGCGAGATGCGGGACCTGGAGACGATCCAGATCGCCCTGCAGGCGGCGGAGACCGGCCACCTGGTCTTCGCCACGCTGCACACCAACGACGCCGCCTCCACCATCGACCGCATCGTCGACGTCTTCCCCGCCGAGCAGCAGCAGCAGGTCCGGATTCAGCTGGCCGGCTCGATCCAGGGGATCGTGGCCCAGCGGCTCTTCCGCCGGGTGGACCGCCCCGGCCGGATCGCGGCGCTGGAGGTGCTGATCGCTACCCCCGCCGTCCGGAACCTGATCCGTGAGGGCAAGACCCACCAGATTCCCAGCGTGATCCAGACCAACAGCAAGATGGGCATGCGGCTGATGGAGGCTTCGGTCCGGGAGCTCTACGAGCGCGGTGTGATCAGCCAGGAAGACTTCACCAACATGATCCAGCAGTACAACGCATTACAGCAGCACGGCGCTCCCGGCGGGATGGGCAACATGGGGCGGTTCTAGCCCCCGCGGGAGGGGATCGTGAAGCATGGGTGTCTATGTCTACCGGGCCCGGACCGTCGCCGGTGAACTGGTGCAGGGCCGGGCCGAGGCGGAATCGGAAAGGGAAGTGATCCGGCGTCTGAGGAGCCAGGGGCTCCTGGTTCTGGGCATCGAGGCGGAGCGGGACCTGGGTGTGATCATCCGGCAGCAGGGCTTCCTGCTGATCCAGCGCAGGGTGAGCGGCAAGGACCTGGCGATCTTCGCCCGGCAGTTCGCCACAATGGTAAACGCCGGCCTGCCGGTGGTGCAGTGCCTCCGGGTCCTGGCCCGGCAGACCGGCAACCGTCGCCTGGCCCGCACCCTGGACCGGATCGCCACCGATGTGGAGGCGGGCGACGGGCTCTCCGAGGCCTTCGCCCGCCACGGGCGGATCTTCCCGCCGGTGATGATCCACATGATCGAGGCGGGCGAGGTCGGCGGCATCCTCGACGAGACGATGGACCGGGTCGCCATCCAACTAGAGAAGGACGAGATGCTCCGGCAGAAGATCCGCTCCGCCATGGTCTACCCCTCGATCGTGATGAGCGTGGCGGTGATGGTCGTCATCTTCCTGATGACCTTTGTCGTCCCCCAGTTTGTCCAGGTCTACGCCGACATGGGCAGCGACCTGCCGGGGCCCACCCGGCTGCTGATAGCCACCAGTGAGCTGATCCGCACCTACTGGTACCTCTGCCTGCTGGGGGCGGCGGTGGGGCTCTTCGCCCTGAGGACCTGGTGGTCCACCCCGCACGGCTCCATGCTCCGGGACCGGCTGGTCCTGAAGATCCCCATCGCCGGGATGATGGTCACCAAGAGCAACATCGCCCGGTTCGGGCGGACCCTGGGGGGACTCCTCGCCAGCGGTGTACCGATCTTGAAGGCCCTGGCCGTGGTGCAGCGCACCCTCGGCAACCGGGTCATCGCAGCAGCTGTACGGGACGCACTGGAGGAGGTCCAGCAGGGCCAATCTCTGGTCGTCCCGCTTCGTCGTTCCGGGGTCTTTCCGCCCATGGTGGTGGAGATGCTGGCGGTGGGCGAGGAGACCGGCACCATGTCGGAGATGCTGGACAAGGTGGCCGACTTCTATGAAGAGGAGGTACAGCGGTCCGCGGAGCGGCTCTCCG
The DNA here is from genome assembly GCA_049324875.1 of Bacillota bacterium. Lineage (GTDB taxonomy): Bacteria > Bacillota > Sulfobacillia > Symbiobacteriales > Symbiobacteriaceae > JAWLHU01. Next base: position 22,272 of record JBMONC010000043.1, on the reverse strand, counting down.
CATCGCTGGAGCCGCTGATCATCGTCTTCCTCGCCGTGACGGTCGGCTTCGTGGTGATCTCCATGATGCTGCCCATCTTCAACCTCTGGACGATGTTCTGACCCCTTCCGGGTGGCGAAAGGCCCGGAGACAGAACGAATTGGAAATTTTTTGAAATCCCTCTTGACACCCCTTCCATCTTCCACCATAATGGGACTTGCAACCAAGTCCCAATTAATGGAGAAAAGGGGAGGGGTTAGGGTGCACAAGCTGTTTCGTCGGGTGCGTCGTGACCAGAAGGGTTTCACGCTGATTGAGCTGCTTGTGGTCGTGGCGATTATCGGTCTGCTGGCCGCCTTCGCCGTCCCGCGTCTCTTTGAGGCGATCAACGACGCGAAGCAGGCCCCCGGTGATGCCGACCTGAAGACGATCGCCGGCGCCCTGGAGCGCTACTACCTGGAGGACCTCAGCAACGCCTACCCGACGGGCACCGCCGCCCAGGTGGCGGACGCCCTCAAGGGGAATTACCTGAAGAACGACACCACCTTCGTCAACGGCTTCAACAACGGGTACGTCTACCTGACCGACGGCAGCGGCACCGGCTACATGCTGGTCGACCCGGGCAAGAACGAGACCGTTGCGATCGAGTGTGACCCTGCCGTCGCCGGTGCGGAGTACACCATCACCGTGACCGGTGACTTCCAGGTGGTCGCGGCCAACACTACCCATCTCTCCAACATCCAGAACTGCTCGGTCACCACGGCCGATGCCCGGATGGTAACCCACTAGCCCGACAGCAACTGCGCGGGGCCGGCCGGCGCCGGCCCCGCTGCTCCGTCTCCGGAGAGCATGACGACAGGGCAGGCGGACAGGGAGGGCTGACCGATGCGGATGTCGGCCAGCAGGCGCCCCGTGAGGTGCGAGGGGTTTACGCTGATCGAGCTGCTGGTGGTGATCGCGATTGTTGGCCTTCTGGCTGCCTTCGCGGTGCCCCGGCTGATGGACGCCTTTCAGGAGGCCAAGGCGGCGCCGGGACATGCCGATATCAAGCTGATCTCCTCGGCGCTGGAGAGCTACATGACCGATAATCAAGCCTACCCGTACCAGGCAGATGCGGCCTCCATCCGGGCCGCCCTGACCGGGGGCTACCTCAGGTCGACCACCTCCTTCCGGAACGGTTGGAACAAGGGCTACCTCTATCTGACCTCCGAGTTCGGGAGGGGCTACGTCCTGGTGGATCTCCAACGGGAGCGCCATGATGATGACCCACTCACCGCCGGGCAGCAGATCACCATTCGCTGCACCGACGGCTATAGCGATGAGGAGCGGACCTTTACCGTAGAGACCGGCGAGACCGCCTCGTTGACCATTCCGACCGTGGGGGCAGGCATCTGGCAGGTGCCTGACACCCATATCGACAACTGCCAACTGCTCACCGCCGGTCTGGATGTCCGGGTGGTGACCCACTAACAGCACAGGAGCGGGGGCTGGTCGCAAGACCGGCCCCCGCCGGACTGAAGGAGATCTTTCGGCTGCCGGGTGGTGGGGAGGGTGACTATCCATGGCTAAAGGGTTGTCCGCAGGCCTGAGAGGGCCCCTGGCCCGGTTGGGGGAGGAGGAGGGCCTCAGCCTGGTGGAGGTGCTGGTGGCCGCTCTTGTCCTGGTGCTGGTGCTGGTGCCCATGCTGGACTTCTCCACCTACATGTTCAACGGCCGGTCCTTCGAGCGGCAGCTGGCGGCCACCCTGGCCTCCTCCAAGATGGAGGAGCTGGCCAACGTCGCCTACAGGACCCCTTATTCCAAAACGAACCCGCTCTCGAACTTCGGGTGGCCGGGGAACGGGTCCGAGTGGCTC
>JBMONC010000043.1:0-20338 GCA_049324875.1 Bacillota bacterium | reverse complement strand
GTCAAACCCCCGCTCCCCGGCCAGACAGCCCCCACCCGCCTGGAGGTCTTCGCCCTCCTTCGCTGAGCGGGGCTACGCCCTCCCCCTGGTGCTGGTGGCGATCGCTGTCTTCCTCATCTACGCCGCCGAGGCCAGCGCCCGGGTGGTCCGGGAGGCCCGGGTGGCCAAGGTGAAGGGAAACGCCGAGATCGCTTACTACGCCGCCGAGGCCGGCTTCAACTGGGCCCGCGCCCGCCTGATCGGCGGGGCCGACGAACCCACCATGCTGGCGCTCCACGGCCACACCGAAACCTTTGTCGACATGATGGGCAACGAGGGAGGCTCCTACAGCATCGAGATCACCCCGATCGACGCCGCCAACGGCGTCTACCACATCTCATCCACCGGCACCTTTGGGACGGGTCTCTATCAGGCCACCCGGCGGGTCTCCGGTACGGTCTCCTGGATCAACCCCACCGGGACGATTCCCAGGGCGGTGCACACCGCCTATGACTAGCCAGGGAGGAGGGAGAGGGCCCATGCGGAGCGAGTCCGGGGTCACCCTGATCGAGCTGGTCGTGGTTCTGGCCGTGCTCTCCTTGGCCACCTCGCTGGCCCTGCTCTCCGGCTCCGCCGTGGTCCGGAGCAGCCAGGCCTCCCGCGCCGCATCCCGGCTCCTCGACCACATTGCCATCGCCCGGATGAGCGCCGTGGCCCAGACGGCCAAGTGGCGGCTGAACTGGGACCCCCCGGCCACCCCCGGCTCGACGGTGGTCCGTGGCTACAGGGTGGAGTCTTGTGTGGGGAGTCCGTGCGCCTCCTGGGTGGAGCAGGATCGCTATCAACTGGAGGACGGGCTCGGGTTGGCGGTGCCCATGGGCGGATCGGGCCCGAATCCGCTGCAGTTCAATCCCGATGGCTTCTACAGCGGTCCCACGGTGGAGATCACTGTCTGCCGGGTGCAGACGGAGCCCTCCGGCGCAGAGACCTGCCAGTCGGGCTACGCCGGCCGGACCATCCGGATCCATGCGAACACCGGCGTGATTGAGCATTGAGAGGAGGCGAGGCCATGAGCCGAGTTGAGCGCAACCGGGTGAGCACGGGCCGGGACCTGCTGCCGGCAGGGGCCGATGTCGGTTTTCGGTGGGGCTTTCTTTCGCCCCAGGGAAAGACCGGGGTCGGGGTTGACATGGGCTCCGGTCACCTGAAGGTGGTCCAGACCCGCTGGACCCGCAACGGCCCCCGGCTGGAGAACTACGCGATCTGCCCCCTGCCCTCGGGGATGATGCTGGAAGGCGCCGTGGTCACCCCGGAGCACCTGGGAGACCTGCTGCGGAACGTGGTCCGGGCGATGGGCCTTCGCCAGAGCAGGCTGGGCTGCTCCATCGGCGGGCCGGCGGTGATGATGCGCTACCTCAACCTGCCCCGGGTCAGCATGGAGGAGATGCGGGCGGCCATGAAGTTCGAGGCGCCGCAGCACCTGCCGATCCCGGAGGAGCAGCTGGTCTACGACTTCTGCCTGGTCGCCGACGCCCCGGGGGTGCCCGAGCACCAGGTGGCGGTCTTCCTGGCGGGCACACAGAAGAGGTTGGTCCAGGGCCACCTGGACTCGCTGGCTCGGGCGGGCCTGCGCTCCGATGCGGTGGAGCTGGATTGCATGGCGCTGATCCGGGCGCTGGAGTGGATGGGCGCCGTGCCCCACGAGTCCGCCCACCCGGTGGTGCTGCTCGACTTCGGCGAGGTGGGCACCCGCATCGCCATCATGCGCTTCGGGATCCCGATGCTCTCCCGCACCATCCCGACCGGTCTGACCCACCTGCGGACGGCGATTGCCGACACCCTGGGCATGCCGCTCTACGACGCTGAGCGGGCGATGCGGCTGAAGGGGGTGGAGGAGGATCCGGAGCTGGCGCCGGCGGTGGGCCCCTGGCTGGACACGCTGGTGGAGGCGATCGGCCGCTCGGTGGAGTTCTTCCTGATCCAGCACCGGGGGGTCCACCTGGAGCGGGTCTTCCTCTCGGGCGGTGGGGCGATGCTCCCGGGGATGAGCCGGACGCTGACCGACCGGCTGGCCCCGGCCCTGGGGCTGCGGGCAGACGGGGAGCCGGTGGCGGTGGAGGAGGCCACCCTCCATGGGATTGAGATCAACCCGGCGCTGCTCCCCCAGATCAACAACGTGGGCCCGATCCTGCTGACCGCCCTGGGCTCCGCCTTGAGGGAGGGGTAGAGATGTCCAACATCAAGATCAACTTGATGCTGAAGGAGTACGCCCCGCCAAGGCAGGCGGGGGTGCTGGAGTGGGGGTTGGTCGCCGCAGCGGCTCTGGCCGTGGTGGTCGGCACGGTTCACTATGCGGGCGTACACGCCGACACCCTTCGGATGGCGGCGCGGGCCGAGGACCAGGGGCAGCGGCTGCACGTGGTGAAGGCGCAGCTGGCCGAGGCGGCGGTAATCCAGCAGCGGGAGCTGCGGGTGGCCCGGGCCGAAGGGGAGCTGAAGGGGCTGGAGGGGCGGCGCTGGTCAGGTGTCCTGCTCACCCTGCGGGATCTGACCCCGCAGGACGTGACCTGGCAATCCCTGCAGGTCTCGGGCGATGAGATGACCCTGAAGGCGACCAGCCGGGGGCTGGTGGATGTGGCCCAGCTGTTTGCCGGGCTGATCGCCCGGGCGGAGGTGGCGGAGGTGACCCTCCACTACGTCAACGAGGCGGGAATCCGGGTGGAGTACAAGGTGGAGGGAGACCAGCCGCTAGAGAGCACTCCGGCCGCGACCTTCAAGCAGTTGGAGTTCGAGGTCGTGATCACCCTGGCCAAACAGGAGGGGGGCGGGTCTAGTGGCGCTTAGTGCACGGGAGAAGATGCTCGTGGGTGGGCTGACCGGAGCCGCTCTTCTGGTGGCCACCTACACCTTCGTCCATGAGCCCTTCACCACCCGGCGGGCCGAGGCCCGGGAGAGGCTGGAACAGGTGGAGACCGAGCTGCTGCGGGAGCAGAAGCGTCTGGCCCGGGAGGGCGACCTGGCGGAGCGGAAGGCGCAGGTGACCGCCCGTGAGCAGGCGGTCGACTCCTGGGTCCCCGGCAAGAACTCCGCCGCCCTGCTGATCTGGCACCTGAGCCAGGCGGAGATCCTGAGCGGGGCGGAGATCCGGGGGATCAAGGCGGGGGAGAAGTCGGTGGTCAACGTGGCGGAGCAGCAGCCATCCGGTCAGAGCCAGGGGGAGGGCGGCTCCCAGCCCCCGTCGGGGCAGGCGGAGGACCCCCTGACCTCCCTGGTGATGATCCCGCTGGAGATGAAGGTGGACGCCAAGTTCGCCGAGCACCTGATCTTCAACCAGTACCTGGAGGAGGCTCCGCTCTTCCTGAACATCCACGGGCTTGAGCTGGTCCGGGCCGGGCAGCCGCCGATCGAAAGGGCCAGCGATCTGGTCCAGAGCGGCAACCCCTGGCTGGCGGAGCAGCTGCTCAACGAGAGCCCGCCTGTGGACGGCCTCTACCGGCTCAACCTCTACTTCAAGGCAGCCAAGCCGGGCCCGTCCACCGAGGAGATGCACTTTGACAGCCCGCCGGGCCGGATTGACCCGTTTGTGATGGCGGCGGTGGACGAGTTCATCGCCATGCTGCAGGAGTACTTCGCCGACCCGGGCGGGGGCGGCAGCCGTCCGCCGGCGGACGGACCGGCGCCACCCGGACCGCCCCAACTGGGGTGATCGACGGGATTCTGCGGCAGCCGCTGGTTTTACGACAAGTTATGCAGTTACGTTTTCGAACCAATTAGCCGCAGGATACGTATTAGGTTATGAGAGCTACACCCTGACAGCCAACCGAAGGGGGGATTGCTCAGGTGTTGTCCCATGGGTATCCGGGCGCCAGACATCTCCATCCGACGCGGACGTGTGTCGACGCGAAGCTGATGGAGCGGAGCGGGCTGGACGAGGTCAATCTGCGTCGGGTCCGGCGCGCCTTCATGGACGGGTGGAAGCGCGCCCCGTACACAAAGAAGAAGGCCATCGCCGATGGGGCGATCTGCGTTCGGTTCCGGTTCGTGACAGACCTGATCAGGGAGGTCTGGCCGGAGGAGGCCTGGGTGCTGTGGCTCGGCTACCTCGAGCACAGCGAGCCGGATATCGAGGAGATGCGGGCCGGCGAGTACCCGATCTCTCCCTACATCGTCCGGCTCTTCAGTGCCCTGCTGGGAATCAAGGTGGACTTCCTGCTGATCGGCACGTGGCCGATCAGCGATCAGGCCGGTGCCAGCATCGACATCCTCTCCGCCACGGGGACGCGCGCCTGAACCGAAAAGACGGCCATCCTGAAGAGGTGGCCGTTTTTCGCGCGCCGAAGTACTCGGCGTAAGGGAGGTGACCTGCCGTGGATCTGATCATGGAGCTGGCGGAAGCGCTGAAGGCATCGAAGCATGCGGTGGTCCTGACGGGAGCCGGGGCGAGCACCGAGTCGGGCTTGCCTGACTTCCGCTCCAAGGAGGGGCTGTGGAAGAATGTCGATCCGATGCGGTTGGCATCGATGACGGCGCTCCGCCGGAGCCCCGTAGAGTTCTACCAGTTCTACCGGCACCGGCTGGCCAGGCTGGGCGGGGCCGAGCCCAACCCGGTGCACCGGGCGCTGGCGGCGATGCAGCGGGCGGGGCTGATCAAGGCGCTGGTCACCCAGAACGTGGACGGGCTGCACCAGGCCGCCGGCTCCCCGCACGTGATCGAGCTGCACGGGTCGCTCCGGGAGTGCCGGTGCCTGACCTGTGAGCGGCAGTTCCCGAGCGCCCTGATCGACGTGGAGGTGGAGAGCCCGGCCGATATCCCGCGCTGCCCGGAGTGCGGGGGCGTGCTGAAGCCCGGGGTGGTGCTCTTCGAGGAGGCGCTTCCCATGGAGGCGATCGAGTCGGCGCTCAACGCCGCCTACGAGGCGGACCTCTTCATCGTGGTGGGCTCCTCGCTGGAGGTGAGCCCGGCCAATCAGCTGCCGGTCATCGCCCTCGGGGAGGGGGCTGACCTGGCCATTTTCAACCTGGAGCCGACCCACCTGGACAGGCACGCCCGTTGGCTGGTCCGGGAGCGGGCCGGGGCAGCGCTGACGGCCGTTGCGAGCCGCCTGGGGCTGGAGCTGTAAACGGGAGGGGCCGGGGCCCGGTGCTCGGGTTCCGGCCCTGGCGCGCTACAGGGTGGGGGCGTCGACCGGCGAGGGGGCGGGGCGGAGGGCGCAGTAGGCCCAGGCGGCGGCGCCCACCAGCCCCGGGATCAGGATCGAGGCGCCGGCGAAGGGAAAGGCGGCGACACAGAGCACCAGGCTGATGATGGACATGATCCGGGCGCTGCCCGAGAGCAGCCTCACCCCGGCAGCCGTCCCGGCGATATAGGTGGCGATGCCCAGGGAGTTGGGGATGACCAGCAGGGTTTCGGGCCCCCACCCGCAGACCAGGGTGAGGAGGAGCGCTCCGGCGGACAGGAGGCCGACGCCGATGACGGCCCGGGCGGGCACGCCGGAGCGGTTGATCGGGGCGAGGGCGGCGGGCAGCGCCCCATCCCGGGCCAGGGCGTAGGCGAGGCGGGAGGTGGCCCCGCCGCCCGGCCTCCCCTGTCTCATCCGCCGTCTCATCGGCGTCTCATCCCCTGGCTGCAGGGGTCCCCTTGGGCCCGGATCGGGTCCGCGCCCGAGGGATCGGCTCGAATGGCTAAACAATTTATACAGGTACATTGAGGGTAGTAGGGTCTTTACCCTAGTACATTTTTGAAGGGTGTAAAAACAGAAGAAAAGACAACCTACGACGAGATTCGCGCGAGCAATGGCGGATTTCGGCAGGCGAATGAGGTTGTCTACCCCCATATGTAGTGGTAAAGTAGGACATGCACACCCCATATCTGGGGGTTTGCCCACAGATTATCCACAGCCCCTGTGGGTTGTCACCAGGAGTGAGATCGTGAAATGCCCATACTGCGGGGCTGAGTCCAAGGTGATTGAGTCCCGACACATCGAGGAGGAAGCGATTCGCCGGCGCAGGGAATGCCTGGGCTGCGGAAAGCGGTTCAACACGATGGAGAAGCTGGACGTGCCGCCCCTCGTGGTGATCAAGAAGGACGGCCGGCGGGAGAGCTTCGACCGCAACAAGCTGCTGGGCGGGGTTCTCAAGGCGTGCGAGAAGCGGCCGGTTTCGCTGGAGGTCATCGAGCAGCTGGTGGAAGAGGTGGAGCGGGACCTGCGCTCCTCCCTCGACAAGGAGGTTCCCTCGGTCATCATCGGGGAGCGGGTGATGGACCGGCTGCGGCACATCGATGGGGTCGCCTACGTCCGCTTTGCCTCCGTCTATCGGGAGTTCAAGGACGTAAACGAGTTCCGAGAGCAGCTGGAACAGCTTTTGAAGTCCTACTAAGCTGCGGTTACGGCCTGCATCCGCGGTACGCGGGCCGGCGCAGCTGCGCCAGATATAACTACAGGGAGGGCCCCGAATGGAACTGACCCACATTGCCAAGACCGTACTGGAGAAGCGGTACCTGCGGCTGAAGGAGGATGGCTCCCGCGAGACCCCGGACGAGATGCTCCGTCGAGTCTCCAGCGTGATCGCTTCCGTCGAGGCGCAGTATGGCGCCGGCCCGGATGAGGTCAAGGAGATCGAGGAGGCTTTCTACGGCCTCATGGATCGCCAGGACTTCATGCCGAACAGCCCGACCTTTACGGGCGCCGGCACGACGCTGGGCCAGTTGTCCGCCTGCTTTGTACTGCCGGTGGGCGACTCCCTGTCCGAGATTTACGAGACCATGAAGCAGGCCGCCCTGATCCATCAGACGGGCGGCGGGACCGGCTTCGCTTTCTCCCGGCTGCGGCCCGCAGGGGATAAGGTCCGCTCCAGCCAGGGGGTGGCTTCGGGGCCGGTCTCTTTCCTCCGGGTCTACAACTCCTCCACCGAGGCGATCAAGCAGGGCGGCACCCGCCGGGGCGCCAACATGGGGATCCTGCGGATCGACCACCCGGATATCATGGAGTTCATCGAGTCCAAGTCGGACATCACCCAGATCACCAATTTCAACATCTCGGTGGGCATCACCGACGCCTTCATGGAGGCGCTGGCGAATGAGACCGACTACGACCTGATCAACCCGCGCAACGGGGAGGTCGCCGGCACGCTCTCGGCCAAGCTGGTCTGGGAGAAGTTGGTGGAGAACGCCTGGAAGACGGGGGAGCCGGGCGTCGTCTTCATCGACCGGATGAACCGGCGCAACCCGAACAACCACGCGGAGATCATTGAGGCGACAAACCCGTGCGGCGAGCAGCCGCTCCCGCCGTATGGCTCCTGCAACCTGGGTTCGATCAACCTGGGCAACTTCGTCAAAAACCCCTACACCCCCGCCGCCGAGGTGGACTGGGACCGGCTCGGAGAGGTCGCCCGGCTGACCACCCGGTTCCTGGACAACGTGATCGATGCCAACAAGTACCCGCTGCCCCAGATCGCCGAGAAGGCGCGCCGGGACCGGCGCATCGGCCTGGGCATCATGGGTTGGGCGGAGATGCTGGTCCAGATGGGGCTGGCCTACGATTCCCATGAGGCGGTCGACCTGGGCAGCCAGGTGATGACCTTCATCAAGCAGAAGGCCGTGGAGGAGTCGATGGCGCTGGCTGAGGCCCGCGGCGCCTACCCCGAGTGGGAGGGCAGCCAGTGGTACAAGGCCGGGCTGAAGGTCCGGAACGCCACCCTGACCACCGTCGCCCCGACCGGTACCATCTCGCTCTTCGCGGCGAAGCCCGCGCTGCCTTGCTCGGGCGGCATCGAGCCGAAGTTCGCCCTGGTCTTCACCCGCAACCAGGCGGGGGCGATCATGCTGGATATCGACGGCCAGTTCGAGGCGGTCGCCCGGATGGAGGGCTGGTACTCGGACGAGCTGATGAAGGCGGTGGCCGACCATGGCAGCTGCCGCGGCGTCGATGGGGTGCCGGAGAAGTGGCAGCAGATCTTCGCCACCTCCCACGACATCTCGCCGGAGTGGCATGTCCGGATGCAGGGCGCCTTCCAGGGCAAGGATGACCTGCCCGTCGACCTGCAGCCGGTGGACGCCGCCGTCTCCAAGACGATCAACTTCCCGAACCACGCCACCGTGGAGGATGTGGAGCGCTCCTACGCCCTCGCCTGGGAGCTGGGCCTGAAGGGGATCACCGTCTACCGGGATGGCTCCCGTGCCTTCCAGGTGCTCACCTCCGGCAACAAGACGGAGGAGAAGAAGGAGGCGCCGGCTGCGGCGGCCGCCCCGACCGGTCCGGCCCTGCGGCAGCGGCCCACGGAGGCGGTGGGGAAGATGTTCGTGATCCCCACCCACTTCGGCAAGATGACGTTGGACATTCACATGGACGATTACGGCGAGCCCTTCGAGATCATCGTCAACGTGGGTGCGGCGGGCTCTGACCTGATGGCCGATGCGGTCGGCATGGGGATGCTGGTCTCGAAGATGCTGCGGCTGCGGTCCGACGTGCCGGTCCGGGAGCGGATCGAGATCGTGATCGACACGCTGAAGAACATCGGCGGGTCGGGCTCCTACGGCTTCGGTCCCAACCGGGTCACCTCGCTCGCTTCGGCCATCGCCAAGGGGCTGCAGCGCTTCCTCGCCTGGAAGGATGCCACCGGCCAGCACTCGAACGTGGTCTCCTTCACCGTGGCCACCGGGCAGAACCAGGAGTTCCACGGCTCCGCTCAGGCGCCCGCTGCCGCTGTCATGGCCGGCGCTGAGGTGGACAAGCATGTGGACCCGTGCCCGGAGTGCGGCTCCCACGCCCTGGCGGTGGGTGAGGGCTGCGCGACCTGCCACAACTGCGGCTACTCGAAGTGCTCCTAAGGGCGGCCCCGGCCGGGGCCGGCGGGTGATCCAGAACGCAGCAGAGCAGAGCGGGCTGTATGCGAGTGCATACGGCCCGCTTTTCTCGACAGATTCCCGTGCCAGGAAGGTTGCCTTGCCCACCGACTGTTCGATTGATTAAACCATGGCAGGATTCACCTTCGGCACAGCAGAACCTCTTAGGAGAGCCTTTGAGGGGGGAGACTCCGTGCCACATCTGGACCCCGCCGAACTAGCGGATCTCATGCCCTACCTGACCGAAACGCGGCATAGTCCGGATGCGGTGATCCTGCGTCAGGGGGAGGTTGGCACCTCGGTTCACATCATCCGCTCGGGAGAGGTGGAGATATACGCAGAGGGAGATCCGCGGGTGCTGCTGGCGACGTTGGGGCCCGGGGAGGTCTTCGGGGAGATGTCCTGTCTGACCGGCGCTCCCACCAGCGCCACGGTCCAGGCCCGGGGGAGGCTGGTCACCCTGGCGACGGACCGGGCCGGCCTGGATCGCTTGATGGCGGTCAGCCCTGCTTTCCGGCAGCATGTGGTCAACTCCCTGGTAGACCGGGTGCGCCGCACCAACCAGCGGGTCCAGGACGAGCACCTGAAGACGGCGGTCATGGCCGAGGCGCTGCAGCGCGAGGGGGAGCGGCGGTACGGGGAGCTGGTGGGCCAGAGCGAGGCGATGGTGGGGGTCCGTGAGGCGATCAGCCGGCTGGCGGGCTCGATGCAGTCGGTGGCGATCATCGGAGAGATGGGGACGGGCAAGGACCACGTGGCCTCCCGGATCCACATGAGCGGCCCGCGGGCAGCGGGGCCGCTTCTGAGGCTCAGCGGCAGCGAGTTCTCCTGGGAGGCGTTCGAGCGCCAGGCCCGGGCGGCGGCGGGTGGAACCCTGGTGATATCCGACGCCCACCGGCTCGACCTGTCGGCGCTGAGCCGGGTGCTGACCGCCGCCTCGGAGGCCCGGCTGATCATGACGGCCCAGAGACTCCCGGACCTGATCGGGGTGGAGAAGATCCACCTGCCGCCCCTCCGCGACCGGCGGGAGGACATCCCGCTCCTGGTGCGCGCCTTTCTCCGGCAGTTCGGGGTCGACCACCCGGACAAGGCGATTTCGGCTGAAACGGTCCGCCATCTGATGAGCTATCCCTTCCTGGACGGCAACATCAAGGAGCTGCAGCTGGTCATCCGGGAGGCGGCGGTGGTGGCGGCCGGGAAGATCCACCCGGAGCATATCCGGCTCGGGCGCTACCGGGTCCCGGGGGCGCGCCCGAAGATTGGCCTGGCCCTGGGAGCCGGGGCGATGCGGGGCGGGGCTCACATCGGGGTCCTGAAGGTCTTTGAGCAGGAGGGCGTTCCGATCGACCTGATCGCGGGGACCTCCATCGGAGCCGTCATCGGCGGGTTGTACGCCGGCGGCGTCTCCATCGAGCGCCTGGAGCAGGAGTTTCCGCGGCAGAAGCTGAGCCGCCTGATGCGCTGGGTCTGGCCCCGGGAGGCGTTCCTTGACAACTCGCCGCTGGGCCGGCTCTTTGAGCGGGAGTGCGGACCGGTCCGCATCGAGGAGCTGAAGATCCCCTTCGCCGCGGTGGCGGCGGATGCCAGGACCGGCGAGCCGGTGGTGATGCGCTCAGGATCCCTGGCGATGGCGGTGCGCGCCTCCAGCGCGATCCCCATGGTCATGAAGCCCGTGCTCCACCAGGGGCAGGAGCTGGTGGACGGCGGGGTGGTGCACAAGGTCCCGGTCCTGGTGGCCCGGTCCATGGGCGCGGATCTGGTAGTCGCCGTGCAGATCGACATCCCCACCTACGAGTCGGGGCCTGCCCGCAACCTGATCGATTCTTTCCTGCACGCCTATGACATCACCAGTGAGCGGCTGGTCGCCGACGAGCTGCAGTGGGCAGACGTGGTTCTCCGCCCGAGGAGTCCCGTTGGCGGCTACAACTTCAAGAACGCCCCGATCTTCATCCAGCGGGGGGAGGAGGAGGCCCGCAAGGCGCTCCCGCTCATCCGGCAGAAGCTGGCGCAGCTGGCAGCTCCGATGGACTAGCGGCAGGTCCTCACCCACGTGCAGGTAAGGGCGGCCATGATGGCAGCCCTTTCTTCGCGCCTGCCGGGTAGGAGTGCGGTTCGATGGTGGCGAATCAATGGAGGAGGCCTGCCGCTTAACAGGCAGGGCCGTAGGAGTGAAGCTGGTGTTTACAGGGATGATTCGGGACCTGCTCCCGCGCCTGGGGGAGGAGACCGTCCATTATAGTCTGGTCCTGGACAAACAGGAGATTCCGCTCAACCCGCTGATCGGGCGGGAGGTGAAGCTCTCCTTTACCGGGGAGAGACGCTGCGTTCACTGTGGCCGGAAGTCAAACAAGCTGTTCAACAACGGCTCCTGTTGGCCGTGCTTTCAGAACCTGGCGGTCAACGATATGTGCCAGGTGAAGCCGCACCTCTGCCACTATGAGACATGCCGGGAGCAGGCATGGGGCGACGCCCACTGCATGATTCCCACCTACGTCTACCTGGCCAAGTCCAGCGACATCAAGGTGGGCATCACCCGGAACGTGCCGGGCCGGTGGATGGACCAGGGGGCGGTCGAGGCGATCCCCATCGCCCTGGTGCCGACCCGGAAGATGGCGGGAGAGCTGGAGCTCTTCCTGTCCAACCATCTGCAGGACAAGACCAACTGGCGCAAGATGCTGAAGGGCGAAGTGGTGGAGACGCCGATCCTGGAGGTGCGGGAGCGGATCCTCGGGCTGATCCCTGACGACTACCGGGGGTACCTCCTGCAGGATGAGCCGGTGCGGAACTTCGCCTACCCGGTGACGGAGCTGCCGGAGAAGATCGCCTCCCATGATATCGAGAAGGCCCCGGCGGAAGGGCGGCTGCTGGGGATCAAGGGCAGCTACCTGATCCTGAATACCGGGGTGCTGAACGTGCCCAAGTTCTCCGGGTACCTGGTCTCCTTTGAGGCGCCGGGGGCGGCTGAGGCGGCAGCGGGATAGGCTATCAAACCGGGGCGTGTGCAGGCTGGCACACGCCCCGTCTCTGCCTATGCGAAGATGGAGAGCGGGAGGTAGGCAGATACGGTCCAGTTGGGGGCATCCACCACCTCGCTGATCTTCAGGTCGACGGCGACCGAGCAGAGGATATAGGCCTCCTCCCGGCTCAGCCCGTACTCCTGAACCAGGTGGCCGACCATCTGCCGGATCGCCTCCTTGGTGGCCTCCATCAGGTCGGGTTGGATGCCGGCGGTGGCGAAATACCCCCGGGTATCCGCCCGGGTGAGGGGGCTGGGGGTCTTGAACCGGGGGCCCGGAATGGCGACCCCCTTGCGCAGGTGGATTCGCAGGGTGAGGTCCATCGGCGCCTCGATGGCGGTCAGGCTCACCTCGCCATCCCCCTGGGCGGCGTGGCAGTCGCCGGCCGAGAGCAGGGCCCCCGGCACGAGGACGGGGAGGTAGAGGGTGGAGCCGGCCACCAGGTGGCGGATATCCAAGTTGCCGCCGTGCCTGCCCGGGGGCCCCGTGGGGTGGGGGCCCGGCTCCGCCGGGGCGACGCCGACGATCCCCGGGAAGGGCTCGATCGGGATCCGGATGCCCGGCCTGAGTTCCGTGAAGCCGTCCGCCCCCAACTCCCAGAGCTTCAGCATGAAGTCAAACTCGCCCTGCAGAAGGCCGCCATGGGTCGCACTGACGGTCCAGCCCCATCCCTTGTGCCGAAGGTCGAGGATCTCCACGGCCAGGCTGTCGCCCGGCTCGGCGCCCTCGATGTAGACCGGGCCGGTCAGGGGGTGTCCCTTGAACTGTCGGGGTTGGGTCATCTCCTCCAGGGTGCGGCTGGGATGGTAGTGGCCGTCGGAGGCCTCCCGGCAGCTGAAGGTGACGGTCTCTCCGGAGGCGATGCTCAGCCGGGGCGGGATGGAGCGGTCCCACTGGTAATGGACCATGGAATCGTCCAGATAATGGTGGCCCATGGCGGTAATCCTCCTGTTTTGTGTCGGAAACGTCATCGGGGTGTCATCAATTTGTAACGCAAAGGGTTTAAGATGTAACTGTGTTGACCCCCTCTGTGTGTATACTTTCTTTGGCGGCCGTTGGGCCGCCACCTTTTTTTCTTTTCGAAACGGCGGTGTTCCCAAAAACGCAATTGAGGACCGGGGTGAACTTCCGTATAATAGGCATGATGATCAAAAAGGAGTGACCGGTAGTGCCAGAGACCAAGTACGCGACGCGGATCTATCTGGGCGTCAAGGCGGACGCCGACACCGCTGGCCGCACCGCCGCCCGGGTCTACCAGGATTTCCTCGGCCGCCTGCGCCGGACCGCCCCCAGCGTGCAGCAACTCCGCCTGGAGGTCGAGCAGCCGGCACCCCGCAAGGGCGATGAGGGCGTATTTGAGTGCTGGGCGACCTTGAAGGCGATTGTACCCCACGACCTGACCCACCCCGCCGCCACCAACCACCGCGACGCCTGGCGGAACATCCTCAAGGGTGTATTCAATGCCTCCTGCCACCACAACCACGAGCTGGTCCATCACACCTCCAGCCGGGTGGAGGTGACCCGGGAGGTCCTGCCGCACGAGGAGGTGCCGCAGGAGGAAAAGGCGCCGGTCGAGCAGAAGCCCAAGGAGATGATCAAGGTCAAGGTCCTGCTCGGCGGGAAGGAGTTCAACGTCGAGATCCCCAAGGACGAGAACCTGCTGGACGGCGTCAACGACAAGGGCGTCGATGTCAAGTGGGACTGCAAGAGCGGGGTCTGCGACACCTGTCAGATCCGGGTCCTCTCCGGCATGGAGAACCTGAGCCCGGTGAACGACAACGAGCGGAACATGCTGGGGGAGAAGGTCAACCAGGGCTACCGGCTCTCTTGCCAGGTGACCGCCCACGGGCCTTGCGAGATTCAGCAGTAGGAAGTTCCGTACCTACGGGGCATCCTCAAAAGAGCATGGGCAGTCTGTCCCACCAGGGGCGACCTTTCTAGGGTCGCCTCTTTTACGTCCATATGCTACAATAAAGAACGATTTGGAAAGGGTCAGAGAGGACGAGGTGTTCGACTGTGTTCGAATTGGATCGTTCCAGTTCGACCCCGCTTTACCAGCAACTGCGGGACCAGATTCGGCAGCGGATCTTCTCAGGCAGCCTGCCGGCTGGCACCCGGCTTCCGCCGGAACGGACCCTGGCCAACACGTTGGGGGTCAACCGGACCACCGTGGTCAACGCCTATAAGGAACTGGCCGCCGAGGGGCTGGTGGAGGGGCGGGTGGGCCATGGCACCGTGGTGATGCCGCCCCCGACGCCCCCGCCCGACGGGCCGGTGCGGCCCATGCACTGGGCCAGCGTCGCCGATGCGGAGGACCCGGTGGTGGCGGATATCAACGCCATCGTGCGGCGGCACGGCTCCGTCTCCTTCGCCCACGGGGAGATGTCGCCCGACCTCTATCCGGCCGAGGTGCTGGGGGAGCTGTTCGGGCGGGCGCTCACCCGGGGGGCGGCGCCTCTCGGTTACGGTCCAGTGACCGGATACCTCCCGCTGCGGGAGGCCATCGCGGCCCGGATGGGGCTCTCGGTGGGCGAGGTGCTGGTTCTCGGCGGCTCGCAACTCGGTCTGTACCTGATTGCGCGGGCCCTTCTCCAGCCGGGTGACACCGTCCTGGTGGAGGTCCCCTCCTATATCAATACCCTGGGGATCTTCCACGCCGCCGGGGTCCGGGTCGTACCGGTGCGGGTGGACCGGGACGGTCTGGTGGTGGAAGGGCTCAGCGAGATCTTCCTCCGGTATCGCCCCAAGCTGATCTTCACCCTCCCCACCTTCCAGAACCCGCTGGGGGTGACCATGAGTCTGGAGCGCCGGAAGCAGCTGATCCAGCTGGCGGCCCGGCACCAGGTGGGCATTGTGGAGGATGATCCTTACGGCGACCTCTACTTCACGGAGCGGCCCCTCCCCTCGCTGAAGTCACTGGATCCGGGCGGATACGTGATCTACATCAGCGGGTTCAGCAAATCGGTTACGCCGGGTCTCCGGCTTGCCTGGCTGGCGGCTCCCCCGGCGGTGGTGGAGCGCATTGCCCGGGCCAGGGGTTCCCTGGACTTCCGGGCCGCTCTCCTCAACCAGTGGGTGATGGATTCCTTCCTGCGGGAGGGTTTGATGGAGGCGCACCTGACCGCCCTGCGGCCGGTCCTGAAGCGGCGGCGGGACGCCCTCGTCCACGCCCTGCACCAGCACATGCCCAGCGGGGTGACCTGGCACGTTCCGGAGGGCGGTTACCACCTCTGGTGCACGTTGCCACGTCCTCTGCGGGCCCGACGACTGCTCTCCGAAGCCGCTCGGGATGGCGTCGCCTTCATCCCCGGGGACTACTACGGCCCCGGCGATGAGGCCCGCCGTGGCCTCCGGCTCAACTTCACCTATCCGCGGGAAGTGGAGATTGCCGAAGGCGTCAAGCGCCTGGCCCATGCGGTCAAGCGGCTGCTCCGGGAGGAGGCCTCCGCCGAGGACCAGCGGGCGGAGTTGAGCGGTCCCGTGGTTTGATCCGATTCCACAGAGGGAGGAGACCCGCCGGATGTCGCCCAGGGTGGAGATTGCAGGGGTCTTCAGTGGCGTCGATGAGAGCGATCCACGGTCACTGAGCGTGGACGAGTTCGTAGTTCTGGTAAACACGGGGGCTGAGCCGGCCCAACTGGCGGGCTGGTCGCTCTCCAAGCTGAAGACCGATCAGCGGCACCACTTTCGCTACATCTTTCCCCGGTTCATGTCGAACGGGGAATCGTGGGTCCTGGAGCCCGGTGGCATGGTGATTCTCTATACCGGCCGGGGGACGAACGGTGCGACCGCTACCGAGGGGGAGGCGCATCAATACCACCTGTACCAGCATCGGTCAGCGCCGATCTGGGTGGACCCCGGAGACCGGGTCTGCCTGCAGGACCGGACCGGCAGGGTTATGGCCACATTGGATCTCCCGGTGGCACCCCGGAGAGCGAACTAAGCGGTAAGGGCGATGAGGAGCGATCCTCGTCGCTCTTTTGATTTTTTGCTTCGGCTTCAGGAAGAACCGAAATCGGAGGGGTGAGGAAGCACAAAATTGTGGTTGGCAGACCAGCCCAGTGAGTTGTATAATAGGGTGGGCATCCAATATCATCCAGAAAAAGACGGTTTCGCTGGCAGTGAACGAGCAGGGCTGGCTGTCCGGGTGCTGGGGGAAGGTAAGCATAGGTCCTGGCCTGGACGCATCCACTAGCATGGGCGGTGGCCCCAGGGTGCCGGAACAACATTGGAGGGGGAGCGAAAAGGTGACGAAGCGGTTCCTGGCGTTGGCGCTGGTGCTGGCGCTTTTCATCGCCGCAGGGTGCTCCAAGCCCAAGGCGAGCGAGAAGAACCCCACGACAGATGCGCCTGAGGAGAAGGGGTCCAAGGGGCCCGTGGAGGGCGGCCAGTTAAACCTGTCCATGTTCTCTGCCCCGAAGGGGGTCTTCAACCCGATTCTTTACGAGGACCAGTACGACGCCAATGTCATTGGTCTGGTCTTCAACGGCCTGCTGATGCGCAACGAGAAGCTCGAGTTTGTCTGTGACCTGTGCGAGAGCTACGAGATCTCCGGCGACAACAAGACGGTCACCTTCAAACTCCGCCGGAACGTGAAGTGGCATGATGGCCGTCCGCTCACCACAAAGGATGTGGCCTTCACCTTCCGGGCGATGCTCCACCCGGATTACACTGGTGTCCGCACGGGCGACTACGCCGCCCTGGTGGGTGTGGAGCAGATGCTCGACGCCCGCGACCAGCTGACCCAGCAGGTCGAGGCGAAGAAGCTGAGCGCCGAAGAGGCGGCCAAGAAGAAGCTGGAGGGTTGGGAGGCCTGGCTCAACAGCGATGGGAAGAAGGCGATCAACGTCGTCGACGACCAGACCATCTCCTTCTCCACCACCGAACCGTATGCGCCCTTCCTGGAGAATCTCGCCTTCCCGATCATTCCGGCCCACATCTATGAGGGCTCGCCCATGGGGAAGATGTCCGATCATCCTGCGAACAGGCAGCCGGTCGGCACCGGTCCCTACAAGTTCGTCTCCTACGTGACCGATCAGTACGTGGAGCTCAGCCGGTACGAGGAGTTCCATCTCGGCAAGCCCTACATTCAGACGATCATCTACAAGATCGCCAACCAGGATGTGGCCATCGGTCAGTTGAAGGCCGGGGAGCTTGATTTCATTCCAATCAACCCCTCCGACGTGGAACTGGTCCAGGGCGACCCCACCATCAAGATCTTCACTCGCCCTGACTTCGGATACCAGTACATGGGCATCAACTTTGATCACCCGGTCTTGCGGGATCAGAAGGTCCGGCAGGCGATCATGTACGCCCTCGACCGGCAGGCGATGGTGGATCAGCTCCTGAAGGGGCATGGCACGGTGATGAACAGCCACATGCCGCCCGCCCTCTGGGCCTATGACGAGCAGTCGCTCAACCCGTATCCGTACAATCCGGAGAAGGCGGCGGCACTGCTGGCCGAGGCCGGATGGACCGAGAAGAACGCCGAGGGGTACCTGGTGAAGGACGGCAAGCTCCTCGAGTTCGTCCTCAAGTACCCATCCGGGAATAAGGTGCGGGAGCAGTCAGCCCCCCTGATTCAGGCCGACCTGAAGGCCGTGGGCATCAAGGTGGAGCTTCAGATGCTGGAGTTTTCCACCCTGACCACCACCGTCTTTGACGAGCGGAACATGGATGCCTGGCTGATGGGCTGGGGGCTCACCATGGATCCCGACCCCGGGGCCATCTTCCTGCCGAACAACAAGTGGGGCCGTGTCACCGGCTGGACCAGCGCCCGGAACGAGGAGCTGATCCGGCAGGGGACCCGAGTTCTCAAGGTGTCCGAGCGGAAGCCCATCTACGTGGAGTGGGCCAAGATCCTGAACACCGAGCTGCCGTACATCTTCCTGTACAGCCAGAACGTCATTGACGCCGTTCGGATCGACAGGATCCAGGGGCTGAAGCCCGACGCACGGGGCACGCTCTGGAACATCTGGGAGCTGTGGATTCCGAAGGAGAAGCAGTAAGGTCGCGGGTGGGGGCGGCAGCCACTGCTGCCCCCACCTGGCTTCAACCGGCAGCCCAAAGAAGAGGTGAGGCGTTGACTACCTACGTTGTGCGGCGCTTTCTGCAGATGATTCCGATTCTGCTGGGGGCCACGATGCTGATCTTTCTGGTGATCAAGCTCGCACCGGGCGACCCGTTCAGCGGCCTGATCGACCCGCGGATGGACCCCCGTAAGATCGAAGAGCTGCGGCAGCGCTACTGCCTGAACTGCCCCCTGCCGGAGCAGTATTGGAAGTGGGTGACCCGCACCCTGCAGGGCGATCTTGGGGAGTCGATTCGCTTTAAGACGGCGGTCTCTGAGATGATCCGTGCTCGGTTGGGGCCCACGCTCGCCCTGGGAATCGCGTCGGAGTTCATCGTCTTTCTCGTCGGGATCCCGGTCGGCATACTGGCGGCGACACGGCAGAACACATGGATCGATACCCTGGTCAGCATCGTCGCCTTCGCGGGCATCTCCATCCCATCGTTCTTCTTTGGCCTTCTTCTGCTGAAGTGGTTCGCGCTCGGAGGGCTGAAGATCTTCCCCTCGGCCGGGTTTGTCACGGCGGGGGCCAAGTTGACCGGGTTCGCTCTCTACCTGGACATGGCGAGCCATCTGGTCCTGCCGGCGCTCGCCCTGGGGATTACCGGGATCGCCGGGCTGATGAGTTATGTGCGGGCCTCCATGCTTGAGGTACTTCGACAGGACTATATCCGGACGGCCCGGGCCAAGGGGCTCACGGAGCGGGTGGTCATCTACAAGCACGCCCTGCGGAACGCCCTGATCCCGGTGGTCACCATCATCGGGCTGCAACTGCCGGTGTTGGTGGGCGGTGCTATCATCACCGAGTCGATCTTCATGTGGCCTGGGATCGGACGGCTCACCTACACGGCTCTCTTGGAGCGGGACTACCCGGTCCTCATGGCGCTGAACCTGATGTTCGCCTTCCTGACGATGGTGGGCAGCCTGCTTGCCGACATCGGGTATGCCATCGTGGATCCCCGGATTCGCTATGACTAGGGAGGGAGGTGAGACGGATGGCAACAAGACCCGAAACGGCGTCGCCCCGCCGCCCCCGTCGCCGAAATCCACAGCCGGAGGAGGGACTGGGCCTCTGGTCTCAGGCATGGAGGCGGCTGCGGAAGAACCGGAGGGCGATGTTGGGGCTCTATGTCCTTCTCGTCCTGGCGCTGGCCTCCGCCTTCGCCCCGCAGCTCAGCCCGCACGACCGCGACCGACCGGATATGCGAATGGCAGAGCGGCCACCGTCACAGGAGCACTGGCTGGGAACGGACGAGTTGGGCCGGGATGTCTTCACACGACTGATGTACGGGGGAAGGATCTCCCTCACCGTGGGCTTGGTGGCCGTCTCCATCTACATGGTGATCGGCATCCTGCTGGGGTCGATTGCGGGATACTACGGCGGTCTGGTTGACAACCTCATCATGCGGGTCACCGATGTGGTGATGGTGATCCCCTTCTTCCCCCTGGCCCTGACCATGGCGGCGGTCCTCAAGCCATCGGTCTACAACACCATGATCATCATTGGTCTGTTGGGTTGGACGGGCATCTGCCGGTTGGTCCGGGGCGAGTTTCTCACCCTCCGGAAGCGGGACTTCGTGGAGGCTGCGCTGGCGGAAGGGGCGCGGGATCTGCGGGTGATCTTTCGGCATATCCTGCCCAATGCCATGGCGCCGATCATGGTGGCAGCCACACTGGGGGTTGCGGGAGCGATCCTGAGCGAGGCAGGGCTCTCCTTCCTTGGGTTTGGTGTTCAGCAACCCATGCCCTCCTGGGGGAATATGCTCTCATCGGCCATCTCCCTGAGGGTGCTGATCCTTCAGCCGTGGTTGTGGATTCCTCCGGGGTTGATCATCTTCATCGCCATCCTGGCGATCAACCTGGTGGGGGAAGGCCTCCGAGATGCCCTGGATCCGCGGCTGAAACAGTGAGGGCTGCGTCTCGACGGCGGCGGGCCTTCTGTGATGGTTTGATCTGACCCGCCCGCCGCCTTGCCTCTGGCCGGGGATTAAGTGCGAATTGCAGTTCAGCTGAGTGGGGTTGCATCGGTGCGTCACCGTATGTTAAGATGCCCAAGCCACCAGTTCGATGCGGGGAAGGTCGAGGCAGCGCAGGCTGCGAGATGGGCGGCTAGCCAGGGATTGGCTGGTTGACGGCGGCGAGCAAGGGTGATAAACTTGCATTTCGTCGGCGCCGCTCTGAGAGATCGGCACCGTGGCTCGCAAGAAGCGCAAAACCCATGATGTGGGTGGTTGACGACGGCGAGTAGAACTGCTAAGCTAAAAAGGCTCGCTCCGAACGAACACGGGTCTGAGCGAGACTTCGAACCTTGAAAACTAGACAGTGCAGAAGAGAGAGAAAGCCAAGCGAGCCGAGCTCAAAGAGCAAGAGCCAACTCAAACTTTTTTACGGAGAGTTTGATCCTGGCTCAGGACGAACGCTGGCGGCGTG
>JBMONC010000042.1:73011-93461 GCA_049324875.1 Bacillota bacterium | reverse complement strand
CCGGGCCAGCGTGTCCTGACCATCGCCCCCGACGGCGGGGAGCGCTACCTGTCGTCCGATCTCTATGAATAGGAACGTGAAAACGCACCATCCTCCGGGGTGGTGCGTTTCGGTATGAGCGTCCCGTTTACATATAGCCACAGATTACACGGATTACACGGAATATATTAAGGATTATATTATAAAAATGGGGTGTGCCCACTCCTGGAACGAAGGGCACCACCCAGGGGAATCCGTGGCAAACCAATCACGTTGTCGGATCGCTCATCTCCCGTTCAAACTCTGGCAACATCCTCCTCCTAAGATAAAGACAACGGCTCCACCGAGAGCCAGAACCCCAAGAGGAGGATGAATGTAGATGAAGCGGCTGATGGCGACGATCCTGGTGGTTGGGATGACGGTGACCGGCTTCGGCGGCGTGGCGATGGCGGCGGAGCCCCCGGTGGATGAGCCGGTCGAGGCGGTCTGGAGCGAGGAGACCCGGGAGAAGATGGCGGAGGCCCGGGAGAACCGGGAGGAGAACATGGCCCTCGCTGAGGAGATCCGGGCCCAGCGGCAGGAGATCAGGGAGCTGATCGGCGACCGGAAGGGCGGCGTCGGCGAGGAGAAGCGGGAGGCGATGGCCCAGCTGAAGGAGGCGATGGCCGCCCGCCGGGAGGCGATGAAGGAGACCCGGGAGCAGTTGGCCGAGCTGCGTGAGGCGATCCGGGAGGCCCGGGAGGCGAAGGACAAGGAGGCGCTGGAGGCGCTGAAGGCCCAGTGGGAGAGCCTGAAGGCCGCCGCCCAGAACGGCTTCGGCGATCTGGCGGGGGAGTCCGAGGAGCTGAAGGCGCTGCTGGAGCAGCTCAAGGCCGAGCGTGAGGCGATGAAGGCCAAGCGGGAGGAACTGAAGCCCCTCTTCGAGGAGGCCCGGGCGATCCACGAGGCGCTGGTGGCCCTGCGGGCCGAGTTCGAGCCGGTGAAGGCGGCGATCGAGGCGGCCCACGAGGCCAAGGACGATGCGGCCATGAGCGCTGCCCTCGACCAGCTGATCCCCCTCCAGGAGCAGCGGCATGAGCTGCTGAGCGAGCTGAGCGAGGTGCTGGACGAGATCCTCGCGGCGTTGTAGGAAATAAAGTGGGAAGGGGGCCGAACGCCGCCCCCTTCCCGCCTCCTTCCCCACCAGTTGCTGGCTCTGCGACGGTGAGATGTTCCCCTGGCTTCGAGAAGGGCGCCCCCTGGAGCTCAGGGGGGCGCCCTCAACGCCGTGGGGACACAAGCTTCCTTTGCTGCCGGTCCGCTCATAAGGGATAACTAAGGAGGCGAAAAGGGTTTTCCGGCCAAGGGCTTGAAGCCCTGACCGTGGACCCAGGGAGGAAAGGAGGGTCCGGTGTGTCCCTTTATGAAGCGATCGAAGCGCGAGCAGCCCGTTTCAGCGGAACCCTCGGTCTGTGGGCCCACTCCCTGGACACCGGCGAGACGGTCCGCATCCGGGCGGACGAGCCCTTCCCGGCGGCCTCCACCATCAAGCTACCCATCCTCTATGAGGTCTGGCGCCAGGCAGGCGAGGGCCGCTTTGCCCTGACCGAGAGCCTCTCCCTCCGGGCGGAGGAGCAGGTGCCGGGCTCGGGGGTGCTGAAGGAGCTGACCCCCGGCCTCTCCCTCCCCATCCGGGACCTGGCCACCCTGATGATCATCGTCAGCGACAACACCGCCACCAACCTGCTGATCGACCTGGTGGGGCGGGAGGCGGTCAATGAGGGGATGGCGGCCCTGGGCCTGACCAATACCCGCCTGGAGAACAAGCTCTTCCGGGCCCCGCCCGGCGCCCCGCCCAACCGCAGCACCCCCGCCGACCTGGGGCGGCTGCTGCGGATGATCGCCCGGCGGGAGGTGCTGACCCCCGAGGCCTGCGCCGAGATGCTCCAGATCCTGGGCCGGCAGCAGATCACCGAGGGGATCACCCGCCGGATCCCGGAGTTTGACCCCTTCCCGGAGCCGGGGACGGAGCCGCTGGTCACCGTCGCCTCCAAGAGCGGGGCGATCCGGGGCACCCGGAACGAGGTGGGGCTGGTGGAGGCCCGCGGCCGCCGGTTCCTGCTCTGCATCATGAGCCGGGGCTGCGCCGACCGCCGCTTCCACCCCGACAACGAGGCCTCCCTGCTCCTGGCGGAGGTCTCCGCCCTGCTCTACCGCCACTTCGTGGGCTGAGCCAGACCGCAAGCCAGAGGGCACCCCGGGGTGGGTGCCCTCTTTCGCTATGCCCTTAAGATGGTGATGCCTGCCTCCCGGTAGGGCGCCAACTGCCCCTCGGGCACCCGCTCCGGGACCACCAAGTGGGTCAGCTCCCGGACCGGCGCCACGATGAAGGGGGCGCTGGTCCCCACCCGGTCGGTCGGGGCGAGCGCCACCACCTCGGCGGCCGAGGCGATCATCGCCCGCTTCACCTGCGCCTCCTCCCGGTCCCAGGTGGCGATGCCGGTGGGGTGGACCGAGCAGACCCCCAGGAAGCAGAGGTCGGCCCGGACCCGCTCCAGCTCCTCCACCACGGTGACCCCCACCGTCGCCCGGGCCTCCTTCATCAGCCGCCCGCCCAGCAGGACCACCTCCACCTTGGGGTGGCTCGCCAGGGCGACGGCGATGGGCGGGGAGTTGGTGATCACCGTCGCCTCCAGGCTCTCCGGCAGGTGCTGTGCCACCGCCAGGGTGGTGGTGCCGGCGTCGAGGATCAGGATCTGACCCCGCCGCACCAGCTGGGCTGCGGCTGCGCCCAGGGCGGCCTTCTCCGCCCCGCCGATCCGCTCCCGCTCCTGGTAGCTGGGCGGGTTCGGGCTGAGCGGGAGCGCCCCGCCGTGCACCCGCTGGATCAGCCCCGCCTCGGCCAGGTCCCGCAGGTCCCGCCGGATCGTGTCCTCCGAGACCGCCAGCTCCCGGGCCAGGTCGCCGGCGTGCACCTTGCCCTGCTGCTCCAGCAGGGAGAGGATATACTGGCGCCGCTCTGCGGAAAGCACCGATCACCACCTCCTTGACCCTGCAGGTTTCTTCGTGTATGATCCGGTTAGTGCACGTTTTTGCACGAATATCCGTACTTCTGCATGATACCGCCTGACGGTGCGGGAGTCAAGCGTGACGGTCGAAGGGAGTCCCGTCCATGAAGCGCCTGGAGCGAACCGGAACCATGGCGGTTGCCTGCACCATCTTCCTGGCCCTGGGCCTTGTCACCGCCTCCATCGGCCCGGCCGTGCCCGACCTGGCCGCCCGGAGCGAGAGCAGCCTGGCCGCCCTGGGCGGGCTCTTCACCGCCCTCTTCCTGGGGGCGCTGCTGACCATCCTGGCGGCAGGCAGGCTGACCGACCGGTTCGGGGAGGTGCCCCTGCTCCTGTTTGGCGTGCTGCTCACGGGGGCGGGCATCCTGGGGCTGACACTGGTCACCAGCCTGCCCGCCATGCTGGCCATGGGCCTGGTCGCCGGCCTGGGCCACGGGGCGCTGGATATCGCCGTCAACGTGCTGGTGGCCCGGCTCTTCGCCGACCGGAGCGTGGCCGCCCTCAACCTGCTGAACGTCTTCTTCGGGGTGGGCGCCATGCTGGGACCCGCTGCGGCCAGCCTCTCCCTGCGGCTCTGGCAGACCGGCCTCTCCGGCCTCTGGCTGGGCGCCGGCCTGATGCTCCTGACCTCCCTGCTGATCCCCCTCCTGCCCCGCCGGGTGGAGACCGGCCCCGAAGAGCGGGCGCAGGCGGCGGCGGGGGCCTCCCCCCTGCGCTCCCCGCTGGTCTGGGCCTTCGGCCTCATGCTTATGCTCTACGTCGGCGTGGAGAGCGGCCTGGGGGGATGGGCCACCACCTACCTCTCCGCCACCACCCCCCTCGACACCGCCATGGGCGCCCTGGTCACCTCCGGCTTCTGGATGGCGCTGACCGTCGGACGGCTCCTGGGGGCGGGGCTGGGGAGCCGGATCACCCCGGAACGGCTCCTGCAGGCGGCCCTGACGGGCTCCCTGGCGGGCGGTCTCCTGCTGGTGGCCTCCACCGGCAACGCCTGGTTCTCGGTCCTGGCCATCCTCCTGCTGGGGCTCAGCTTCGGTCCCGTCTTCCCCGCCGTCGGCATCACCACCACCGCCTTTCCCCATGCCCCCGGCGCCGCCAGCAGCCTGGTGATTGCCAGCGGGATCGCGGGCGGCATGCTCCTTCCCTGGCTCCAGGGGGTGCTGATGGAGTCGGGCGGGCCCCGCCTCGGCATCTCCCTCGTGCTGGCCGGCGCCCTGGGGATGCTGTTGCTCCAACGGCTGGCCCCGGCCCGTCCGCGGACCTCGGTCTGAGGACCGCTCAGTCCCACTCAGATGCCGGAATCCCCTTCACCTCTTTGGGGCGCTTGATCACAAGGGTGCGACGGGCGGCGATACCCTCCTTGCCTGGAAGTTGCACCTCCAGTTCGTAGTTGCCTTCGGGCAGGCTCTGCAGGCAACCCACCCAGCCCCGGCTCACCCGCTTGCCATTCAGCCTCCATAGCAGGTCCGACTGCCGGCTCCCCTCGCCTTGCCGGTCCACCATCCGGGCCTCCAGGGTAATTGGGTGCCAGGGGGCGAAGACCGCCTGCTCGCGCGGTCGAACGATCTCCAGGGAAGGGGGGAGCGGCGAAACGGAAAAGGCGTGCGTCGTCACAGCGGCGGTGCGCAATCCGCTGGTATAGGCCACAATGATGTGGCACTCGTCACCACCGGGCAGCCCTCTGAAGTCCAACTCAAGCCTCTCCACCGGACGTGTGAGGGCCGCCGTCATGTACCGGTTCTCTCCCCACTGGTAGAAAACCTTAATGTAGGCATCCGGCGCCGGCCTTGAGAAGTGCAGCAGTAGCGGGTGCTTTTTCCTGCGGTCGACGTGCTTCGGCTTCCACTCCACCTGGATCTGCGGCGGCTCCCCCAGGGGCAGCGTCCGAATGGGGACTTCTCCCTTGACGATGCGCACTTCCTTCGCTCCGGGGAGAAGCGGCAGTCGCCCCTCCACCAGCGAGAGACCCGGGGAGATGTTCACGCAGATGGTCGGTTCCCTCACCGCCACCGGTTCGCGGACCAGGAGCCGCTGTTCGCCGTCGACCAACTCAAGGGCATAGTCGCCCTTGATCGGTGCCCTTCTCGGTCCGGTGACGTACGCCGAATGACAGCCGAGCGGTTCGAAGCGCCCGTCATCGTACAGGATACCGCGGACGATCAGCGTTTCCGCAGCCTTGGCTCCTCTTTCTGCCTGATGTCTCATGAGCATATCACCCTCCCACAAAGTCGAAGATCATCTGCCACCGCTTGGGAGTCGTCCAGCGTGTGCGGCAGTATGACATCAAGTCCCAGACCCCATCTGACCCGCCGTCGACGATCGTCTGGTTGCGGATGATGTCGAACGGAACAGCCCTCTCGGGGAGAATCTGACCGCCATCAGGCCATTCTGAGGGATTGGTGCTCCCCTCGAAGGGATCGCCGGATGGAGAGCCTCCGTTGGCGCAGCCAGCCCCAACCAAATGGTGTTGGTTCAGGCAGTGTGCGAGCTCGTGGGCACCGGTTCCGACAACACCCGGCCTCCCATCCAGCATCGGGGTGATGTACTCCCTGCCAGGAATCCCATTGGCCCGTCCCCATACACCCATGATCGGCACGAGAATCGCCCAGAGCGCATCATGATCCTCCGAACAGATGGTTCCGGTGGAACCGAGCAGTTCGCAGGTTCGTATCAGGCCGAGCCAGAAGAGCGCTGTGTTCGCCTCTACGTCGTAGATGAGGGACTCGGACCAGCCGCTGTCAATCTGAAAGGATCCCCACGGAGTGTTGAGCACCGTGCGGTCCATATGGAACGTACAGTCAACGCCCTCCAACCGTTCGATGGACGACGGCATCGTCGGCAGAAACTTGAAGGTCTCCAACAGGTAGCTGCGGCACTCATCATCGGTAGGCGGGTTTGAGGCGATGATACTGATAGTCACATTGCCGTTGGGGTCGGGGACTACCGTCGCTGGAATGTAACGCATTTTGAGCTGCCGCCGAGAATGGAATGTCACGATGCGCTCGAACAGAGCGCTGACCCGCTCACTAAAACCGGGCAGACCCGGTGGTGCACCGAAGTCGTTCACCCGCAACTCCACTTCAACATCGATCGTCCCGACGCAAAGCGCCTCCGGAATGATGAAGTTCAGCGTGTGGTCGGTCTGCGTGGGATCCGGATTCTCCGGCAGGTCGATTGCGGCAGCGGGATCAGGCAGTGGCGGGTCCGGGGGGGTGGGAACCACGCCATTCACTGGACTGAACCATGAGCTCAGGGAGCCTCCCGACCGGACTCGCAGCCTGCCAGTGACGTTTGCTACCGTATCCAGGCCGCCAAAGCCGTTCAGCCCGTGGGTCGCATATGCGCGCACCAGTGTCGGCTTCTGGCGCACGAGAGGGACGTCGTGCTCAGCGGTCTGAATTGACTGCGTCACCTCGATCCGCTCGATGGATAGGCGGGGACGCTGCGAGCGGACCACTTGGGCAGTCGCCTCCACCGGACCGCAGGCGTTACGCGCGGTCAACCGGTACGTGGATACGCCGAACTCCTCGTGATTCCCAGCCCCAAGGTACCAGCTCGAGCCAATCGCATCGTTGGTCAAAACCTCTCTCACACTTGCGGAACCAGTCTCCCACCGATGCTCCAGGGCGATCGTGTCGGCATTCTCCACATTCCAGCGAAGGACCAGCTCATCTTCGGGTGCCGCAACAATCTCCGTTCCAGACAAGGTGTCAGATGCCACGGTAAAGGAGCGGATGAGCGGCAGCCCCGCCTCTACCATGTTGACGCTGGTCCCCGGGGGACAGGGGATGCGATCCTCGGCGGGGCTAAAGGTTGGTAGGTCAAGAGGCCGTCCGAGACACTTGCTGGCCGTCGCCACCTGGCGTACCCCGCGATTGTAGCGAGCAACCTCCCGATTATAGCGGTTGCGCTCTGACTCCGCCTGCTGGGCATCGTAGAAGCCCACCGGTCCTGGCATGACACCGTCGGGAAGGGTTACCGTAATGCGAGTGTCGCTCCAGTCTGCCGGATCTACGGGAACCACCTCGCACTCGCCGCGGACCTTCATGATCAGGTGCACATGGGGCGGTTTGGGAGAGCCAAAGTCATGCCCATGAATCACCATGATGTCACCGGCACACCGGCCCAGCAGTTCGATTCGGTCGATGTTGTCGGCCCATGCAGTAACCGCGGGAGGAAGGGGTAGGGGCGGTAGTCCAGCATTCACCGCATCGATGAGCCAAGCCTCACACGCCTCCCGAATGATCTCACAGTCACCGGGGGGCGGGGGATGGATGTGGCCCGGAATCGGTAACCCCCCTGCCCCTGTTCCGGGGCGCGGTTCGGGAATGGGGAACCCGCCCGGTCCGCTGGGTTCGGGGATCGGCCCCCCCTCGGGTCCTGCCGGTCCGGGCGGTACCACACCTGGAGCAGCGGGCCGTCCATCCGGAGCGAAGAGGGGGTTGCCCAGCAACTCCTCACGCTCAACAACGCTCTCCAAACCCTCCAGTCCGCCGCTGGTCAGGCTGCCGTTCAGCACCTCTAGATGCCCATGCCCCAGACTGAGTCCGACCACGGTGTCGAGAGCCTCTGACAGGTGGTGGACCGGTGATGGGGTCAAGCCGCCTGGTTGGAGGATGTAGACCTGCCAGAGTGCCATGTAGATGGTCGCCATCCCGGAGTAGCGGATGGTCGTGCAGGGTGCTCCCCTTCCCCCCGGTAGATCAGGCGGGGCAGGTCGCACCATCTGCCGCTTATGAACGTGGGGTTGAGAGGAGGGGCCACCCTGGCCCGCCGCAAGCGCACCTCGGGTTGGACGTGGAATGCCGACCCTATCCAGGAGCGTATGGGTGCTCCCGCGGAACTCGGGGTGCCGCTCCGTCAGACTCTGGATCGCACGGTGGAACGCAACGCTCGCCCTCAGGTCTCCCCTCAGAACCTCGCGGGCGTGCTGGTACAGGTAGTCCAGCAACCGCAGATTGACCGTGAGCCGGTCAAGCAGCGCGTCCGCCTCCTGGACCGCCCGGCACCGGGTGATGTAGACATGTCGAAGCCCTTTTCGCAGCGAGACCAGCGAATCCGGGTCGTAGAGGGACGTTGCGGGTGCCGGTTTTCCGGCGAGTGGCGGTGTGGCTCCCCTGTTCTTCATCGGTTCCTCACTCCCTTGCAGTACTTGTGTCGGGGATAGGAATTAAGACTGACTAAATGTATTTTTCTCTACATTTCGATGTGTGCGGCAATAATCCTGCCCCGATTTGTGGAGGACCGAAGAGAAGACGGGGGCAAAGGGTGACGGCTGCTCTCCGGTGATCAGACTCCCTCCCCTGCGTGTCAGCAAAGGAAAACGGCTGCGCGAGCCGATGCTCACGCAGCCGTTTCTTTGCGTATGAGAGGGCTCAGACCAGCCGGCCCTTGGCGTAGGTGCGGAAGGCCTTGACGATCTCGACCTTCACCAGCTTCCCCACCATCTTGCCGCCGTCCTCGATGTCGATCACGTACCCATCCACCCGGGCGATGCCGTCGGTCGGGTTGTTGACGTGGGCCTCATCCACCTTCACATCCACCAGCTGCCCCACCCGGACCGGCAGGGCCCGCTCCTCCACCTCGGCCCTGGAGCCCAGCACCTTCAGGTGGAAAGCCTCCAGGTGGACCTCGTTGTTGCCGCGGATGTAGATCGTCCGGGCCAGCTCCTTCTCCAGCTCCCGCAGGTTGGAGCCGCCGGGGCCGATCAGCAGGGCGGCCACCGAGGGGTGGACCTCCATCAGCAGCGCCTCGCTGGAGGACTGCTTCATGATCCGGCGGATCTCGGCCCGGACCCGGTGGGCCATCGTCTCCTCGCTGAAGAGCTTCCCCCGGCCCTCGCAGTAGTGGCAGGGCTTGGTCAGCGCCTCGTCCAGGTTCTGGCGCGACTTCTTGCGGGTCATCTCCACCAGGCCCAGCTGGGTCAGCCCCAGCACGTTGGCCCGGGTCCGGTCCCGCTTCAGCTCCTCCTCCAGGGTCCGGAGGACCTTTTGGCGGTGGTCGGTGACCTCCATGTCGATGAAGTCGATGATGATGATCCCGCCGATGTCCCGGAGCCGGAGCTGCCGTGCGATCTCCTTTGCTGCTTCGAGGTTGGTCTTAAAAACGGTGTCGGCCAGGTTGGTGGTGCCGACAAACTTGCCGGTGTTGACGTCGATGGCGGTCAGCGCCTCGGTCTGGTCGATGACGATATAGCCGCCGCTCTTGAGCCAGACCCGCTTCTTCAGCGCCTTCTCCAGCTCCATCTCCACACCGTAGAAATCGAAGAGGGACTGGTCGGCCCGGGTGTAGAGCTTCAGCCGGTCCTTCAGGTGGGGGGCGTGCAGCTCCAGCACCTCCAGCGCCCGCTGGTACTCCTCCCGGTTGTCGATCATGAAGAGGCTGACGGTGTCGTCCAGCCCGTCCCGGACCAGCCGGTGGACCAGGCTCAGGTCCCGGTGGATCAGCGAGGGCGCCCCGCCGGCCTGCGCCTTGCCGGCGATCCGCTGCCAGAGCTTCTCCAGGAAGGCGGCGTCCTGGGCCAGCTCCTCCTCCTTCGCCCCCTCGGCCACCGTGCGGACGATCAGCCCCATCCCCTTGGGCTTCACCTTCTGGGCCAGGCTCTTCAGCCGCTCCCGCTCCTTCTCGTCGGAGATGCGGCGGCTGACGCCGATGTAATCCACCTGGGGCATCAGCACCAGGAAGCGGCCGGGCAGGGTCAGGTTCCGGGTCACCCGGGCGCCCTTGGTGCCGATCGGCTCCTTGGCCACCTGGACGATGATCTCCTGGCCGGGCTTGACGATCTCCTTGATCGTCAGCTTCTGACCGCCCCGGGGGCCCACCTCCTCCCCCTCAAACTCCGCCTTGCCCGGCAGGGCGTCATCTACATAGAGGAAGGAGTTGCGCTCCAGGCCGATGTCGACGAAGGCCGCCTGCATGCCGGGGAGAACGTTCTCCACCTTGCCCTTGTAAATGTTGCCGACGACCCGCTGGTGGACCGGCCGCTCGATGAAGACCTCGACCAGCTCGCCATCCTCGAGCACGGCTGCCCGGGTCTCATCGATGTCCACCGTCACAAGGATCTCTTTTCGCATAAAAAATCCCCCATCTCTTTTGGGGTTGCACCCTATGGACGTAGTATCCCAAATGTATTTGGGTTCTTCTCCCACCGGCCAAATTCCTTCTCCACCAGACCCAACGACCCCCGCCCTCCGAGGGGTGTAGTACCTTTCACTCACCCCCATTGATTCGAACGATTCGCATTGATGAAACAAAGAGGGCAGAGTCAGCCGAAGTTTTATGCAATATTGTATAGACAGGAGCCCCCCGAGAGAGACCGTGAAGGAGGTGGCTGCATGGCCACCATCGTGATCGCCCTGGGCGGCAACGCCATTCTGCAGCCGGGGCAGGCCGGAACCGCTGCGGAGCAGACCCGGAACATCCAGCTCACCTGTATGCAGATCGCCGACCTGATTGAGGCGGGCCACCGGGTGGTGGTGACCCACGGCAACGGGCCCCAGGTGGGCAACCTGCTGATCCAGCAGGAGGAGGCCTCGGGTACCGTCCCGCCCATGCCGATGGATGTCTGCGGCGCCATGAGCCAGGGGATGCTGGGCTACTGGATCCAGAACCAGCTGGGCAACATCCTGCGGGCCCGGGGGATCCACCTGCCGGTGGTCTCGCTGGTGACCCAGGTGCTGGTGGACAGGCATGACCCGGCCTTCGCCGCCCCGACCAAGCCGGTGGGCCCCTTCTACACCCCGAAGCGGGCCGAGAAGGCGATGCGGGAGCGGGGCTGGCAGATGAAGGAGGACGCCAGCCGGGGCTGGCGGCGGGTGGTGCCCTCCCCGGATCCGATCCGGATCTGGGAGGAGGATCTGATCCGCCGGCTGGTGGAGGCCGGCTCGGTGGTGATCGCCTCGGGCGGCGGCGGCGTGCCGGTCTACCTGGAGGAGGACCGGCTGGTGGGCTGCGAGGCGGTGATCGACAAGGACCTGGCCGGGGAGCGGCTGGCGGTGGCGCTGGGGGCGGACCTCTTCTGCATCCTGACCGATGTGGAGGCGGTCTACCTGCGGTACAAGCAGCCGGACCAGCTCCGGCTGGAGCAGGTGACCACCGAGGAGGTCCGCCGCTATCAGGAGGAGGGGCACTTCAAGCCCGGCTCGATGGGGCCGAAGGTGGAGGCGGTCCGCCGCTTCGTGGAGGAGACGGGGCGGCCGGGTGTGATCGCCTCGCTCTCGGAGGCCCTGGCGGCCGTGGCCGGAAGGGCAGGCACCCGCATCGTTCCCATCCGTGTTGGCACCACCCATCCTGTCTCTCACTGAGGAGGGCTGCACATGTCCGCTAGCACGACCGTGAGTCTGAAGGGCCGCGACTTCCTGACCGTTCACGACTGGAGCCCCGCCGAGTTGGAGCACCTGCTGCTGGTGGCCGAGGGGATGAAGGGGCGGTTCAAGGCCGGCATGGTGGATCAGCCGCTGAAGGGGAAGACCCTGGCGATGATCTTCGCCAAGTCCTCCACCCGCACCCGGCTCTCCTTCGAGGTGGGCATCTACCAGCTGGGTGGGTACGGGCTCTTCCTGAACCAGAACGACCTGCAGCTGCGCCGGGGGGAGACGATCGCGGACACGGCCCGGGTCCTCTCCCGCTATGTGGATGGGATCATGATCCGGACCTTCGCCCACCGGGATGTGGAGGAGTTGGCGGAGCACGCCTCGGTGCCGGTGATCAACGGGCTGACCGACTGGCAGCACCCCTGCCAGGCGATGGGCGACCTGCTGACGATCCGGGAGAAGAAGGGGCGGCTGAAGGGGCTGAAGCTGGTCTTCCTGGGGGATGGGAACAACGTGGCCCACTCGCTGCTGGAGGCGGGGGCGAAGTTCGGGATGGAGGTCGTGGTGGCCTGCCCGAAGGGGTATGAGCCGGACCCGGTGGTGGTGGCGCGGTCCGGCGGGACGGTGGTGGTGGATGATCCGCTGAGCGCCATCCGGGGGGCGGATGTGGTCTACACCGATGTCTGGGCCTCGATGGGGCAGGAGGGTGAGGCGGAGGCGCGGCGGAGGGCGATGCAGGGGTACCAGGTGAACGCCACGCTGATGGGGCTGGCGAAGCGGGATGCGATCTTCATGCACTGCCTGCCGGCGCACCGGGGGGAAGAGGTGACGGATGAGGTGATGGATGGGGCGCAGTCGGTGGTCTTCGACCAGGCCGAGAACCGGATGCACCTGCAGAAGGCGCTGCTCACGCTGGTAATGGGGTAGGCACGTTCCCTTCGGGCCCGCCTCTTCGGGTTACGGCCTCTTCCGGGCATGCCGGTTTGGGGCATCCCTCCGGCGCCCTGCGCTCCTTCGCCAACGGGCAGTACGGCTGAGTGGGGTCCGCCACCGGCCGAAACCGGGCCTTCGCAGTTCCTTGGGCTACGCGCCCCCGGCCGCTGGCTCTCCTCTCGTCGCCTACTGCCCGTAGGCTCTTTCACGATGGGCGCCCTCCGGGATACCCCAAACCGGCGGTCGGGCTGTTGGGCGGGGCTGTCGGGCGGGGTTGTTGGGCGGGGTTGTCGGGCGGGGGATGCTGGCCGGCGGGGGCGAGCGCTTCTGCAGGGCTGAATCATTATGAGAGGTGGTGGGGTTGTGAGTTATTGCAAGCATTGTGGGGCGCTGCTGTCGTCGGTCGAGGCGCAGGGGCGCGGGTGTTGTGATGTGCCGGGCTTTGACTCGTTGGAGGAGCAGCTGGCGTTTTGGATGTTGCATGATCCGGAGAAGGTCTGCGTGGACTGCTCGAAGGTGGAGTGTGAGAGGAGGATCAGCAATGCCTGAGCGGGTGCTGATTTTGGGGGCGGCTGGACGGGATTTTCACAACTTCAACGTCTTCTACCGGGAGAACCCGGAGTACGAGGTGGTGGGCTTTACGGCCACCCAGATCCCGGACATTGCGGGGCGGCGGTACCCGGCTGCGCTGGCGGGGCGGTTCTATCCGCAGGGGATTCCGATCTTCGATGAGGCGGATCTTGCCTCGCTCATTCGGGATCTGCGGGTGGATCAGGTTGTGTTTGCCTACTCGGATGTGCCGCACGCTTACGTGATGCACCGGGCTTCGATCGCCCTGGCGGCAGGGGCCGGCTTTACGTTGCTGGGATACGAGCAGACGGCCATCCGGTCCTCGAAGCCGGTGATCGCCATCTGCGCTGTGCGGACGGGGTGCGGGAAGTCGCAGACCTCGCGGCGGGTGGTGCGGGCGCTTCGGGAGATGGGGCTGCGGGTGGTCTCGGTGCGGCATCCGATGCCCTACGGGGACCTGTTGGCCCAGCGGGTGCAGCGGTTTGCTTCCTATGAGGACCTGGACCGGCATCGCTGCACCATCGAGGAGCGGGAGGAGTACGAGCCGCATATTGACCTGGGGGCTGTCATCTACGCCGGGGTGGACTACGAGGCGATCCTGCGGGAGGCGGAGCGGGAGGCGGATGTGATCGTCTGGGACGGCGGGAACAACGACTTCTCCTTCTACAGGGCCGACCTCTACATCACCGTCGTCGACCCGCACCGGCCGGGGCATGAGCTGGAGTACCATCCGGGGGAGACCAACCTGCGGCTTGCGGATGTGGTGGTGATCAACAAGATCGATACCGCCTCGCCGGAGGGCGTCCACCGGGTGCGGGAGTCGATTGCGGCGATCAACCCGGAGGCGGTGGTGGTCGATGCGGCCTCGCCGATCTTCGTGGAGAAGGCCGGGGCGATCCGGGGCAAGCGGGTGCTGGTGCTGGAGGATGGGCCGACCTTGACCCACGGGGAGATGAAGTACGGGGCCGGGGTGGTGGCGGCCCGGCGGTTCGGGGCCGCATCGCTGGTGGATCCGCGGGCCTGGGCGGTGGGCTCCATCGCCGATACCTTCCGGAAGTACCCGGAGATCGGGGTGCTGCTGCCGGCCATGGGCTACGGTGAGAAGCAGATGCGGGATCTGGAGGCGACGATCAACGCCTGCAACTGCGACCTGGTGGTCTCGGCGACGCCGATCGACATCACCCGGGTGATCAGGCCCAACAAGCCGGTGCTGCGGGTGCGGTATGAGCTGCAGGAGATCGGGGAGCCGACCCTGGCGGAGATCATCCGGCGCCGGCTGCCGTCGCTGGCGCACGCCTGAGGAGCAGGAGTTTCCCTGGGACAGCGAGAAGTGAGAGCCCACTCTCGGAGGAGGAGGGCTCTCTCTCTTGGCACAGCTGTTCAAGCGGATCGATACGGTCTTCTTCCCGGTGCGGAACCTGGAGGCGGCGGTGAGCTGGTACACGGAGACCCTGGGGCTGTCGCTCCGCTGGAAGGTGGAGGGCTATGCCTGCCTCAACCTGGCGGAGACGCCGCTCACCCTGGTGGAGCGGGGCGATGCCTTCACCCCGGTCACCCACGCCACCTTCAACTTCTATGCGGCCGATATCGACGGGGTCTACAACCACCTGAAGGCGGCGGGGGTCGTGGTCGATCCGGCGATCGCGGACCCGCCCGGGGTGCGCTACTTTGGCTTCCAGGATCCGGACGGCAACCGGCTGGAGGTCTGCTGGTGGCCGGAGAAGTAGGGGCAGGCAAACGGACCGCTCCCGACAGGGGCGGTCCGTCGCTCTTCTAGGGCTCGTAGTGCAGCTCGACCTCGAGGAAGCCGTACTGCTGGACGGTGGCGCCCACCACCTGACCCAGGGTGATCGGGGCGCCGAAGAGGAGCGCTAACTCGCAAAACTTACGAGATCGTTCATTGGTGTATCGCCGTCTCATCCTTTCTGCCCACTCTCCCTGGCAAAAGAGTACGAGCCCGGGGCGGCTGCCCCGGGCCCGGTTGCGTCTACCGTTCGGAATGGCACTTGGAGCAGGATGGCTCGACCTCGCTGTGGCAGTTGAGGCAGGCTGCATCGCCCTCGGCCTTCACCTGCTTGCCGTGCTTGATGAACCACATCTTCTCGTGCCAGCTGCCCTCGCTGGTGTGGCAGGCGGCGCAGGCGTTGTGCCCGCCCTCACCCTGCTGCACGCTGTGGCAAGTGGCGCAGCTCTCCTTTACCTGGCTGCCGTGAGCGGCCACCCAGCCCCGCGGGTGCTGGTAGGCGTTGTGGCAGGAGGCGCAGTAGGTCTTGGAGGCATGGGGCGCCGTGGCGTTGACCGGGTTCTTGTTGGAGTGGCAGGCCTCACAGGTGGCGGGGGCAGCGAGCGCCTCGGCCCCGTGGACCCCCAGGTAGCCGTCCGGGTGGGGCATCGGCTGCAGGTGGCAGGCCGAGCAGAACTGCGGGTCGGCGTGCGCCGGGGCGGCCGCCTCCCCCTCCGCCGGGGCGTGGCAGGCCTCGCAGGTGCCCTCCTTGGCCGCCAGCGCCTCCTGGCCGTGCCGGGCCACGAAGCTGGCCGGGTGGGGCATGGTCAGGCCGGCGTGGCAGGTGAGGCAGGCGTCCTGCTGGCTGATCTGGAAGGAGGCCGGGTTGGTCACGGCGGAGTCGTGGGGGCCGGCGCTGGCCGAGAGGTGGCAGGAGCCGCAGTTCTGGACCTCGCTGGCCTGCCCGTGGGCCCGGGCCCAGGCGCGGGCCTCCCGGTGGTCCTCGGGGGTGATCGCCTCGACCTCCAGATGGCAGGCGGCACAGCTGACGTCGCCCTCGGCCACCTCCAGCCGCACCTGCTTCTGCTCGTGGCACTCCAGGCAGGTCCGGTGGGCGCTCTCACGTCGCTCCTCCGTGCCCTGGGCCGGGCCGTGCACCTCGTCCAGGTGGCAGGCGACGCAGTCCATGGGCTCCTTGCCGTTCAGGTGCTTGTCGTGCAGCGCCCGAATCGCCATCGGCTGGCCGGCGTCCGGCTTCGCCGGGGCGCCGGGGAGCGGCTGCGGGATCCGGTCCTGCTTCAGGGCATCCAGCTGCTCCTCGTGGCAGGTGACGCAGCGCTCGTTGTAGGTCTTCAGCGGGATCGTGTGGATCTCGCTCCTGGCATGGGCCGCCATCTGGTCGTTCCGCTCCAGGAACTCGTGGCGGACCCAGGTGACATCGCCCTCCTTGTGGCACTCCAGGCAGGTCAGGTCCTTGTGGACGCTCCCGGCCCAGGTGGCCACCTCCCGCTCCATCGAGTGGCACTCGGCGCAGGCCAGCACCGCCTGGGGCGGCGCCTCTCCGGCGGCACCGCCGGTGCTGAGCGAGAGCGCCCCGACGCCGAGCAGGACCAGGAGGAGCAGCAGGAGGAACACGGGCAGCCTACGCATGCTCATGCCCCCCTTCCTCCTCGAAGAGCGCCATCCGGGTGGCGACGAAGTCGTAGACCAGCACCACCGCGGCGATCACGCCGAAGGAGACGCCGAACTCCATCCAGCTGGGCATGTACCAGGAGCCGGCGGGGCGGGTCCAGGCCACCAGCCCGACATCGAAGCGGTTGAACATCAGACCGCCGATCACCAGACAGGCGGCGAAGAAGAGGCCGCCGGCGCTCCGCCGGATGGCCGGCAGGGCGAAGAGCAGCATCGCCAGGGCCCAGAGCCCCATCTCGATCCAGAAGAGGAGCGACTCCATCGACGGGGTGGTCAGCAGGGAGAGCTCACCCACGTAGATCAGCTCGCCGATCTTCAGCGCCAGGTAGAAGCCGAGCATCCACGGGATCGCCTTTGCCAGCCTGCCCAGGATCGGGGTCTCCGGCTTCCGGCCGTAGGCGCGGGCGGCGATGGAGGACTCGAAGATCACCATGGCCAGGCCCGCCGTCGCCGCGGAGAAGAAGAAGAAGACCGGCAGGAGCGGGCTGTGCCAGAGCGGGTGCAGCTTGTCGGACATCATCAGGAAGAGC
The DNA here is from genome assembly GCA_049324875.1 of Bacillota bacterium. GTDB lineage: Bacteria > Bacillota > Sulfobacillia > Symbiobacteriales > Symbiobacteriaceae > JAWLHU01. The sequence continues at coordinate 76,675 of JBMONC010000042.1, read as the reverse complement.
GAGCCAAGGGAGGACTGGTGCAAGGTGGAGAGCAGCACGCCCAGGATGATGAAGGGCAGCGTGAACCGGTGGATGAAGTGGCCGACCCTCTTCCACCCCAGCCACTCGAAGAACATGGGGCTGAACTCGAAGAAGAGGACGGTGGTGTAGGTCATCACGCACATGCCGACCTCAAAGAGCGGCGAGTGGACGTTCTGGTAGATCAGCATGTGCCAGATCCGCTCCGGACGGCCCAGGTCCACCAGCAGGGCGACGATCACCGCCAGGTAGCCGAGGAAGCCGGTCAGAACCGCCGGTTTCACCAGCGGCTTGAACTCCTTCAGGCCGAGGATGTGGACGGCGCCGCAGGTCATGAAGGCGCCGGCGGCCAGGGCGACGCCGCAGAGCAGGTCGAAGCTGATCCAGATGCCCCAGGAGTAAGCGTCGCTCATGTTGCTGACGCTGCCGATGCCGTAGATGAAGCGGATCACCGCCAGGGTGATGCCGGTCAGCAGCAGGATCCAGAGGATCAGCTTGGTCGGGGAGAGGCGCCAGGCGTGCACCGCCGCCCGTTGGGTATGGGTGGTCATTCCTCGGTCGCCCCCTTCCCGGCATCTGCCGCAGTCCGGCGCTCCCGCCACCGCACCAGCCCGGTGACGCCCACCAGGACGCCCAGCCAGGCGCCGGCAAAGGGCAGGACGCCGCTCATCACCTTCTCGCTCAACTCAGGGAGGGGCTTCATGCCCGGAGCGGGCAGCCCCAGCTCCTCGAACGAGACGCCGGCGATCATCAGGAAGGAGGTGCCGCCCGCCTCGTTCTCGCCGTAGACGTGATCCACATACCGCTCGGGGTTGGCTGCGATTCGCCGGTGGGCCTCGGCCAGCAGCGCCTCCCGCTCACCGAACTGGACCGCCCCGGTGGGGCAGGCCTCGATACAGGCCGGGGGCCGCCCCTCCGCCTGCCGGTCCGCACAGAAATCACACTTCCGGATCAGGGCTCCATCCAGCAGGCCGCTCTCCCAGTCGAACTTGGGGACGCCGAAGGGACAGACGTTCATGCAGTAGCGGCAGCCCAGGCACCGCTCGTCGTGGTAGACCACCGGCCCGTCCGCCGTCTTCTCCATGGCGCCCACCGGGCAGGCCGAGACGCAGGCCGGTTCGAGGCAGTGCATGCACTGGTGCCGCCGGACCGCCCAGGCCCCCTTGGGGAAGCCCCGCGGGTTCTCGGCCGTCCGGAACGAGATGAACGACTTCTCGGGCGGCAGCCCCTTGTTCACCTGGCAGGCGATCTCGCAGAAGTGGCAGCCGGCGCACTGGGTCAGGTCATAGAGCACAGCGGGGTGGGATCCCCCCTCCCCCGCCTTGTGGGCCGGGGCCGCGAAGGCCGTCCGGAAGAGGGCCAGCGCCGGTGCCGCCTGGGCCAGCGCCAGCCCCGCTCCCAGGGCCGCCGTGCGGGTGACAAATCTCCGCCTGGAAAGGCTCATTGTTACACCTCCGGTTCTCTCCTCAGGCCCTCCTCTGGAGGGCAGCGCCTCAAGGGTGTCTCCGGGTCCGGAGCTGGCTGACCGTCTTCACAACCTGCAGCACGAGGGCAGACACGATGAACGTGACCACAGCCATGAACACTCCCATTCCCCTACACCTCCTCGGGGGATCAAAAAAGGCATGCACAGCAAGCGTGCATGCCTCTGGACTCCTAATGGCCTCCGGGCTGACTAGATGTCTTGTACCTCAGGGTTGATATGCGATTGTGATCTGCGGCTCAGCTGGTAACCAGGGAGCGCTCCTTCAGCGACGGGACCTCGGACGTGACAGAGACCGATGAGAGGCTCGGGAACCGGAGGACGACGTAGCGCTTGCAGTGGCGGCACAGGATCACGGCAGCAGGACCCGGCAGAGACTGCGGCGCCTCGTCGACCACGGGCAGGGCGGATACGTTGGCCACCTGGCAGACAATCTTGCCGCAGCGGCAGCGGATCGACTGCATCTTACATCCCCCCTGTCGCAGAATGGTGGGCCAAAACAGCAGGAGGCATGCACGGCAATGCCGTACATGCCTCCGGACTCTAAAGTCTCTGGGCTCTCTGTAATCGATTCGAAAGGATTGTGAAAGGTTTCACATAGAATTGGAGAAAAAAGCGGCCAGACCGGCCTTCTTGGGGTCCCTGGAGCTCGGGCCGGTACCTGGATCAGGCACCTTCAAAACGACGTACCGTTTGCAGTGGCGGCAGAGGATCATCACAGCCGGCTCCCTGAGGGTCGGGGGCTCCATGTCGTGGTAGATCACCTCGGTCAGGCTCTCCACCTGGCAGACGATCTTGCCGCACCGACAGCGGACGTTGCGCATGCGCAACCCCCCTTTGCCTCCGGGGCTCGGTCGGCGTGGTAAGATGGCTTGTCGTTTCAGCGATTCCCTGATCCACCTTCATGATACCCCTCCGGGCTCCCACCGGCTACCATGCCATTGGCGTCAATGTATAGTCCGTTCAGGCAAATCCGCAAATGACACGTAGAGCATTGGGCCTATGGGCGCCGTCCGGCTTGACAGCAACCGGGCGGCCTGCCACGATAGGTCCAGGATTACCGGAGCGGGAGGTACTTCTGTGTACGAACTGATCATCCTCTCCCTGTTGATGCGGCAGCCGGCCCACGGCTACCTGATCGGCAAGGTGCTGAACAACATCATCGGGCCGGTGGCAAGGGCCAGCAACGGGCGGATCTACCCGCTCCTGGCCAAGCTGGAGGAGAGCGGCCTGATCACCGCCCAGGAGGAGGAGCAGGAGGGGCGGCCCATCCGCACCTACCGGATCACGCCCCGGGGCAGGGAGCGGTTCCGGGAGCTGATGCTGGACACCACCTCCAACCCCAGGGAGTACCAGGATCTCTTCGCCTTCAAGGTGACGGTCTTCCCGCTGATCTCGCCGGCGGAGCGGATTGGGCTGATCCAGCACTACATCGAGTATGCCCAGGCCCACATCGCCCACCTGGAGCGGGGGATTGCGGAGCTGACCGAGGGTGCGATCCCGGGGGAGCCCGCCTCCCTGGCCGGGGTGCTGCGCCACCGGCTGGAGCAGTGGCACCTGGAGCTCTCCTGGGCCCGGTTTCTGCTGCGCACCATGGGGGAGCGGCCACCGGCAAGGTGACCGCTCCTTTCGTGTCATTGACAGCGCTCCCTCCCGGAGGTGATGATATGTCATAGTGACACGTCATAGTGACATATAGAAAGGCCGGGATTGCGATGCAGGGCAGGATTCTTGTGACGGGTGCGCCGGGAAACGTGGGCAGCAGCGTCGTCACCAACCTGGTTGCAGCGGGCCGGTCCGTCCGGGTTGCCGCCTGGGATCTGGCCGTCGCCCGGAAGACCTTCGGGACGAGCGTGGAGTACGTCCGCTTCGACTTTGAGGACCCGGGTACATACCCAGCGGCGCTGGATGGGGTGAGGCGGATCTTCCTGGTTCGACCGCCGCACCTGGCCCAGGTGGAGCGGCAGATCAACCCCTTCGTTCACGCGGCCCGAGCCGCCGGGGTGGAGCATCTGGTGCTGCTCTCGGTGATGGGCGCCGACCGGATGCCCTTCCTGCCGCACGCCAAGATCGAGAAGGCGATCCTGGCGGCAGGCCTGGACTACACCTTCCTGCGACCGGCCTTCTTCTTCCAGAACCTCTCCACCACCTATGCCCGCATGA
>JBMONC010000042.1:3464-72911 GCA_049324875.1 Bacillota bacterium | reverse complement strand
GCCGACCGGATGCCCTTCCTGCCGCACGCCAAGATCGAGAAGGCGATCCTGGCGGCAGGCCTGGACTACACCTTCCTGCGACCGGCCTTCTTCTTCCAGAACCTCTCCACCACCTATGCCCGCATGATCCGGGAGACCGGTGAGGTCGCCCTGCCCGTGGGGCGGGCCCGTATGAGCTGGATCGACTCCCGGGATATCGGCGCCGCCGGCGCCATCGCCCTGATGGGCGAGGAGCACCGGAACAAGGCCTACACCCTGACCGAGAAGGCCTACGACTTCGACCAGGTCGCCGCCATCTTCGCCCGGGAGCTGAACCGGCCGATTCGCTACACCCGCCCCTCGGTCTTCCGGTACCGGCGGCTGATGCGCTCGCTGGGCGCTCCGGAGGGGATCATCAACCTGACGACGATGATGTACGTGATGGCCCGGCTGGGCCTCTCGGCCGACGTGACCGATGACCTGGGGCGGATCCTGGGGCGGGAGCCGCTGTCCATGGCCCAGTTCGTCCGGGACTACGCAGCCGTCTGGACGCCTGGGTAACACCCTACACGGAAGGATTTGTTGACGCTCCTGTTGAACTCCCTCCCTCGCCGGACTATTCGGGCGTTTCCGGCGACAAAGGGGAGGGGGATGGGAAGATGATCCCGATGGTTCCCGCTGGTCAGGACCGCTTCAGCGCACGCCGTTACGTGCTGAACGGTCTTGCCATTGACACGAAGGTGTCGCCCCAGGAGACCGAAGGCGGTCTGTTTGTCATTGAGCACACCGATCCGCACAAGGGCGGCCCCCCGCGCCACATTCACCACAGCCAGGAGGAGTGGTTCTACGTGCTTGAGGGGGAGTACGTCCTGGAGGTGGGGGAGCAGCGGTACCAGCTAAGGCCCGGCGACTCGGCGCTGGCACCTCGGGGCGTGCCCCATGTTTGGGCACACGTCGGCGATGGTCAGGGGAGGCTGCTCATCGGGTTTCAGCCCGCAGGGAGGATGGACGAGTTCCTGCGGAATCTCAGCCAGATCGAGGGGATACCCTCCCCGGAGAGGCTGCAGCCGCTCTTCCGAGCCCACGGCATGGAGATTGTAGGCCCACCCCTGCCGGTCAAGTAGCTCCGGCGCGGAAAACCCCCGGCTGCACCCACAGCCGGGGGTTTCCTCGTCAGCCGTTCCGCTCCACCACCACGGTGTAATCCATCGCCACCGCCACGACGGCGCCCAGCGCCGTCAGGATGGGGAGGAGCAGGGTGACCACCAGCACGCCGTTCACCGGCAGGTTGAGCAGTTCGATCCCCTTGGGGTCCCGCACGATGATCCGGTTGATGTTCCCCTCGTGCAGCAGCTTCTTCAGGGTATCCACCAGATCGGCACCGGTCACCTTCAGCTCCTCGGTGAAGCCCCGGTACTCGTTCTTCTGCTCCTGCTCCAGGGCGACGGTGGCAGCGATCAGATCCCACTGGTTCGCCTCCAGCACCTCCCTCGCCCGGGCGTAGGAGACGTTGAACCGGGTGCGGAGCAGATCCATCTTCTCAAGCTTCTCGCGCTCTTCCATGTGAAGTCCTTCCTTTCCGGGGAATCCTCTCACTACTAGGATGTCTCAATCCGCTCACCAGGTTCGACGTTTCGGTGGGAGCCAGGCCCTTCAGGCAAGAAGGAGCCCGCTCCGGGGCAGCGAAGTCGCAAGCAGAGGGAGGGATCCGAATGGAGAGGCTGTCCTCGGTCTTCACGGTCGCGTTCCTTGAGATGTTGGCCAGGCTTGCGGGCTGGCTCCCCTGGCTCCTGCTGGTGATGCTGCTCCTGTTTCTCTACCGCCTGCCTTCGATCCGCATGGCCCGGCGGCGCCGGCGGCTGATCCAGCGGCTGGAGGAGCGGCGGGGCTCCCGGGTGATCGCCATGATCCACCGGGGCGGCGGCCCCCTGGCCCTGATCCGCGGGGGCGGCTCCATCGGGCTCTTTGAGTCGGAGACGATCCTGAAGATCATCCGGGAGACGCCTCCGGAGAGGCCGATCGACCTGCTGCTCCACACCCCGGGCGGGCTGATTCTTTCCTCGGCGCAGATCGCCCGGGCGCTGAAGAACCACCCGGCCCCGGTCCGGGTGATCGTCCCCCACTGGGCGATGTCGGGCGGTACCTTCCTCTCGCTGGCCGCCGACGAGATCATCATGGACCGGAACGCCGTCCTGGGGCCGGTCGACCCGCAAACGGTCAGCCTGAAGGGGCAGGTGGCGATGGCTTCGGTCTTGCGGGTGGTGCGGGAGAAGTCGCGCGATGAGATCGAGGACGAGACCTGGATCCTGGTGGACCAGGCGGAGAAGATCCTCCGGGAGATGGAGCAGCACCTCTGCGACCTGATGGAGGAGCGGCTGGGGGCGGAGAAGGCCCGGGAGATCGCCCGGACGATGACGCAGGGGCGGTGGACCCACGGTTACCCGCTCACCTGGGAGGCGCTGCGGGATATGGGGCTGAAGGTCTCCACGGACGTGCCGGAGGAGGCGTACCAGCTGCTGGAGCTCTTCCCCGCCGGGGGGCGGTTCCGTCCGGTCCAGTGGCTGCCGGGCCGGAAGCGGGCGGCGGAACCGGACGGGATTCAGGGAGCTTCGGTCAGCTCCAGCAGGTTGCCGTCGGGGTCGTAGATGGTGGTGATGCGGACGCCGGACCCCTCCTGGACCAGCGGGTCGACCCGCCCGCCGCAGGCGACCACCTGCTCCAGCAGCGCCGGCAGGTCGGTGACGGTCAGCCCCAGCACCGGGCCGCCGCTGCCGCCGGCCCGGGCGGGTTTGCGCACCAGGAAGAAGGGGGGGCCTCCCCCCGGCACGGCCAGCAGCGCCCACCCATCCTCATCGCTCACCTGGAGCAGGGGCAGCCCCAGCCCCTCGCTGTAGAAGCGCTTCGCGGCCTCCCAGGCGGCCACCGGATACCAGATCGATGAGTAGCCAGAAACCGGCAAGGCACCTTCCTCCTTTACAGGGACCAGGGTTCGACCAGGGCGCCGGTCTCGAGGTCGCGCCGGTAGAGCATCAGCCGGTGGGTGCCGGTGATCTCCAGCCCCTCCAGGCCGGGGGCCAGGGTGCGCAGGCCGGCGATCAGGTCCTCGGGCTTCAGGTTGCCCTGGGGACCGGTCTGCACCAGCGCCCGCAGCTCGGCGGGGCCGGTCAGCTCCAGGGCGTAGACCTGGGGGCGGATGTTGACCGGCCGGGGGCCGGTCCGCCCCTCCTTGGTCACCTCCAGCAGCTCGGCTGCCAGCAGCGCCTCCACCGCCGACCGCAGGGGACCGGGCTCAGCCCCCGCCAGGGTGATCCGGTACTCGGCGGCGTTGAGCAGCGCCTGGAGCGAGTCGCCCTTGCCATCCGGCGCCACCCGGGCCTCCAGCAGCCGGAGCCCCTGGGGGCAGGCGGCGTTGGCCTGGGCCACGAACTCGGCCGGGTCCATCGGCTCCACCAGCTCCACGTCGATGAACTCGCCATCGCTGCTTGTCCCCGTGGCCAGGGCGGAGGCGAAGCTGATGCGCGGGTGCGGGTTGAACCCCTGGGAGTAGGCAATGGGCAGGCCGGCCCGCCGGAGGCTGCGCTCCAGGGTGCGCTGCAGGTCCAGGTGCGAGAAGAAGCGGGCCAGCCCGGTCTTGGACAGCCTAACCCGTAACCTCAAGGTCATCCTCCCTCACAAAGGCGGCGGCCCCGGCCGGCTTCAGCACCGGCAGGACGTTGAACTGCATGCAGGCGCCGCAGACGTCGCAGTTCTCCCAGCGGCAGTCCTCCACCTCGATCTCGTTCATCGCCCGCTTGTGGTCGTCGATCAGCCACTCCCGGGTGACGCCGGCGAAGAGGTGGTCCCAGGCGAAGACCTCGCCATAGCCCTTCCGCCGGTGGGCGTAGAAGCCGATATCCACGCCGGTCTCCTCACAGGCCCGGAGCCAGCGCTGGTAGTCGAAGTGCTCGGTCCAGCCGTCGAAGCGGGCGCCCATCTCCCAGGCCCGGAGGAGCGCCGCCGCCACCCGCCGGTCGCCCAGGGAGAGCAGCGCCTCCAGGTGGCTGGAGTCGGAGGGGTGGTACTTGTACTCGATCCGCCGGTCCTTCAGAGCCCACTTGACCACCTGCTGGCGGCGACGGATCTCGGCGTGGTCCGGCTGCGGCTCGAACTGGAAGGGGGTGTGCGGCTTCGGCACGAATACCGAGACCGAGATGGTCACCCGCACGTTGCGGGCCTCCTGCCGGCCCAGCACCTCCTCCGCCACCTCCAGCGCCCACTTGCCCTTCTCGGCGATGGCGACCAGATCCTCATCGGTCTCGGTGGGCAGCCCCAGGATGAAGTAGAGCTTGACCGACCGGTAGCCGCTCTCGAAGGCGGCCCGGAAGGCGTCCCGAATATCCTTGTCCGAGACGGTCTTGTTGATCACCCGGCGCATCCGGGCGGAGCCGCCCTCGGGGGCGAGGGTGATCGAACCCTTCCGCACCTTGTTGACGGCGTCGGCCAGGCTGACCGAGAAGGCGTCCACCCGGGTGGAGGGCAGGGAGACGTTGACCCCGGTGCACTGCATCTCGGTGGAGAGGAGGTTGACCGTGCTCTGGATATCGGTGTAGTCCGCCGTGGAGAGCGAGACCAGGGAGAGCTCGTTGTAGCCGGTGTTCTTCACCATCTCCCGGGCCAGCTGCTGCACCTTCTCCGGGGAGCGCTCCCGCACCGGGCGTGTCACCATGCCCGCGTGGCAGAAGCGGCAGCCGCGGGTGCAGCCCCGGAAGACCTCCACCTGCGCCCGGTCAAAGACGATATCCATGTTGGGGACGATGGGCGCCGTGGGGAAGTCAACCTCGTCCAGGTCCTTCACCGTGGCCCGCTCCACCACGGCGGGGACCCCCTCCTCCACCACCCGGTAGCGCTGGATCGTCCCGTCGGGGTTGTAGTCGACGGCGTAGAAGCCGGGGACGTAGCAGCCGGTGATCTGCGCCATCCGGCGGAGCAGCTCCCGGCGATCCTTCCGGCCCTCGGCCTTCCAGGCCTTGTAGAGATCCAGGATCTCGTGGATCACATGCTCGCCGTCGCCCAGCACCGCCACGTCCAGGAAGGGGGCCAGCGGCTCGCAGTTGAAGACGCAGGGGCCGCCGGCGATCACCAGCGGGTGGGCCTCAGTCCGGTCCTTGGCAAAGAGCGGCACGCCGGCGAGGTCCAGACAGGTGAAGACATTGGTATAGGTAAGCTCGTAGAGCAGCGGGAAGGCCAGGATATCGAACTCGCCCGCCGGGGTCCAGCTCTCCAGGGTGAAGAGCGGAATTCCCTCCTCCCGCATCTTCTGCTCCATGTCCGGCCAGGGGGCATAGGCCCGCTCGCAGAGGGCGTCGGCCCGCTGGTTGATCTGGTGGTACATGATCAGCGAGCCCAGGTGCGACATGCCCACCTCATAGCTATCGGGAAAGGTCCAGGCGACCTTCACATCGACGGCGGTGTGATCCTTCACCACGGCGTTCCACTCGCCGCCCGTGTAACGGGACGGCTTGGAAACCTGGGGGAGGATCTTCTCGATCTGTGCGCGCAGGGTCATTCTCCCACCCCTTTCCAGAGTGTTCCCGATCACTTACTGATGTTACGAGAAAGTTGGCCGCAAGTAAACCGGAGGAGATTGCCCTTCGCATTTCGAACTGTCCAGAACGAGGTGTTGTGACGATGGATCTGCCCCGGCGAAACCGCGGATATGGGCTGCTCCTGCTTCTGGTACTGGGCTACTTCCTCTTCCGGACCTTCTCCGAGGGGAACCCGGAGGTGGCAGGGCCGGAGGTGATCGCAGCCCACCGGGAGGAGATGGCTTACCGCTGGACCCGCATCCCGCCCTTCCCCGGGTCGGAGGCGCCCGAACCGCTGATGGAGGAGTCGGCCGAGCGAATCCTCTGGGAGCGGCTCCAGCCGTCTGCCGCCACCTACGAGGAGGCTCGGACCTTCTACGATGAGGCGCTGGGGCTGGCGGGGTGGGAGCGGATCGGCGAGACCAGGGAGGTGCCCGGCTTCGCCGGCCCGATCTACCTCTACCGCAGCCGCAGCTACACCCTTTTCCTGAGCAAGGAGGCCGAGGGAATCCTGCTGCGGATGACCTGGAGCCTGCAGCCCGAACTGCTGATCGATGTGCGCGTGAAGCGATGAAAAAACCCGCTGGAGCGAGGCTCCGGCGGGTTCTGCTTCAGCGGGGCTCAGGCCGGCGCAGGAGGCGGGCCACCCAGGGGGCGGACCCGGCCAGGAGCAGCCCGGCGCCCGCCAGGTAGAACCAGATGGCCGCCCCCCCGGGCTGCCGCCAGGCCGGCGCCCCTGCTTCGGCCTCCTGCAGAGCCAGCCCCTTCCCGGCGGCCACCGCAGCCAGGAACTGTTCCGCCGGTTCCTTGTCGCCGTAGATCGTGACCAGCACCCGCCCCTGCTCGTCGACCGGGAAGGCGGTCCGCCCGGAGGGGCGGATCAGGCTGGGCGGGGCGATCTCCCCCAGCCCAACCACGTAGCGCCTGCCCCGCTCAAACCGGACCGAGATGTCCGGGCACGCCGGGATGATCGCCCGGTCCGGCCCGATGCGCTCCTCTCCCTCGGGGCGAGGAGCCCGGCTGTCCACCGTGGGCGACAACTCGACCAGGCGCGGAGCAGCGCCCGGGCCCACGTACCGCTCCACCTCCAGGGTCGCCCACCGGCCATCCTTCGAGACCCGGGTGACGGTGCCCAGCAGGATGGCCTTGCTCTCGGCCAGGATCTCGCGCGCATCCCACGCGGCAGGCGAGCAGGCGCTCGCCGGGGCCGGCGGCAGGAGGCAGAGGGAGAGGATCAGAAGTCCAACCAGCAGGCGAGTCACCACACACCACCTCTGAACATAGACGGAGGCGCCGGTCGGTCTGTTTCATCCTCGCTACAGCTCCAGGACCTGCTCGACGGTGGCGTGGGGCCCGATCTCCTGGAAGGCATCCATCAGCTCCGATTCGTGAAGCGTTCCCACGGGCCGCAGCCCTCTATCCACCACCAGGACCAGGTGGTAGCGGCTCCCGGCCAGGTGGTCCAGGACCTGGCCGATCCGGGTTCCCTCCACCACCACCAGTTGATCGGCCCGCATCACTCGCCGGCGGGCCAGCCGCTCCCGCTTGTGGAGGAACTGGCGGTAGGAGCGGTACATCGCCTGATCCACCTCCCTGCCGGCGCCCAGCGCCAGAAAGAGACCACCCACCATCGGGGTGACGAAAAAGGAGCCGCTCCTGGTCAGAACCAACAGGGCCGCGCCCACCATGGCGGCCCCGCAGAGCCGCCCCAGCCAGTGCATCCAGTGGGTGACACGCCGGTAGCCCCACCGCTGGGCCAGCAGGCCGCGCAGGGCCCGCCCTCCATCCAGCGGCAGGGCCGGAATCAGGTTAAAGAAGGCCAGGTTGGCGTTCACCTCGAAGAAGAACCGGACGTGGCCTTGATCGAAGAGTTCACCGCCCATGAGAAAGCCGGCCAGCCCGGCCAGAAAGAAGGACTGAAAAGGCCCGGCCAGGGCGACCGACGTCTCGGCCTGCGGATCGGTCTCCAGGGTGGTGTCCAACCGGGCCATCCCCCCGAAGGGGGTGAGGAGCAGTTCCTCCACGCCCAGGCCCAGCACCCAGGCTACCATCAGGTGGGCGATCTCGTGGGCGATGAGGGAGCCCAGGAGGATCAGCGCCTCCACGTGAAACCCGGCCAGGGAGGCAGCCACCAGGATCAAGAGGAAGAGCCAGTGCACCTCCACCCGCATGCCGGCGATTCGGCCCAGCCTCAGAGTCGCTTCCCTCCCAGTCCCAGATAGGAGGCGGGGTCCACCGGTTCACCGCTCCCCACCGGCCTGATCTCGAAATGCAGATGGGGGGTCATGTTCTCCTCGGCGCCGGTGGAGCGGGCCACCGCTGCGATCGGCTGCCCCCGCCGGACGGTGTCGCCCGCCCGGACCAGGACCGACTCCACCTGGGCGTAGACGGCGACGAACTCCCCGTGCTTCACCTCTATGACCGTGCCCAGCCGATTATCCGGACGGATGGCGACCACCGTGCCGTCGAGGATCGCCACCACCGGGGTGCCCCTGGCGGCGACGAAGTCGATGCCCTCGTGGAACTCCTCACCCACCCCCTGAGGGAGCCAGCCGTACTCCCAGAGGACGCTCCCCTCCACCGGCTGGAGCGGGGGGAGGGAGAGCGGGGGCGATGCGGGGCTCTGGGGTGTGGCCTCACCGCTTGCCCGGGCGCCGGGCACCGCCTCTCTGCCCCCTTCCCCCGCCCCGGCCGGAGGGGTGGCAGCGGCAGGCTCTCCGGCCCGTGCTCCCACAGGACCAACCCAGTCGCGAACCCGGGCGTTCCCCTGCTGCCAGAGACCGGCGAGGGCGGGCTGCCATCCCCCCTGCGCCCGCGCCCAGCGGTTCGCCTGTTCGGCCCTGCCGGCGAAGTCGTAATCCCCCGCAACGGCCCAGCGCAGGGCTTCATGGGCCCGGGCGAGGGGTCCGTACGGCGCCAGGTGGACCAGGCAGGCCGCCCCCACCAGCACGGCGGTACAGACTGTCTGGACGTAGAGCCTGCTCTCACGGAACTGCTCGTAGGCGGTCTCCAACCGAGACCTCGCCTCGTCAAACCGCTCCTGGAGCGCCCTCCGGACCTGCAGCCTGGACATGGAATCCCCTCCCGCCCCAGTCTATGGACGGGCTCGGAGGCTGATGCCACCACAATTTGACGAAAATCCGACAAAAGAAGCGTGACCTTCGGCGAATTCTGTCGTTATAGTAGGTAGCAGGTGGACATGTCTGACTTGACCTGCGAAGGAGTTGTAAAGATGAAGCGAGCTGTTTTGGCGGCCCTGGTGGTCGCAGCGATGGTGCTCTCGGTGGGCTGCAGCAAGAAGGACACGGAGAAGGAGGACCTGCGGAGTCAGGTCGCTGCGCTGCAGGAGCAAGTCACCAAACTGGAGAAGGAGCGGAACGACCTGAAGAGCCAGCTTGATCAGGTCACGCTCAAGAGCACGGATGAACAACGGCAGGCCGAGGACCTGCAAAAGGCCCTGGAGGTGCGCCTCCTCCACCACCCGCTGACCGAGTTTACCATTGAGCCCGCCGTCATCACGGAGAGCGGCTGGCTGATGGTGGACGGCGAGCATACCTACAAGTTGGCCGGGCACAGCGGAGCGTCCAAGGTGGTCTTCTTCTGGGCCGAGGCGGGCAACGATTTCCGGCCGCAGCAGCTGGGCGAGGACACCAACGGGGCCAACGGCTGGTCCTGGACCGGCTCCCTGCCCTTCGGCAACCAGCGGGCCTTCTGGGCCGAGATCCACTACCCCGGCGGGGTGAAGGTCATGTCGGGGGTGCTGCCCCTTCGCAGCAGCGGCAAGTAACCCAACCATAACGAAGCCCCCTCGCGGAGCGAGGGGGCTTCCTTCTTACCGCCAGAGGAGCCACCAGCCCAGGAGACCGCCGGCGGTCAGCAGGAGCAGCAGCCCCGGCAGCAGACCCCGCCTGGACCGGGCTGGGCGGGCCCGCCGGGCATAGAGATCTGTCACCCGCCCGTCCGGCAGCCCGGTGCGCCTCGGAGCGGGAGAGTCCGGCTCCCGGGGAGGCGAGACCGCCGGCATCTGTCCCGCGGCGGCATACCAGCTGGAGGGGACGGGGGAGCCGCACCGGGAGCAGAACCGGGCCCCGTCCGGCAACGGCCAGCGGCAACTCAGACAACGTCTCGTACCCGTCATGGGAGGCCCTCCTCCACTTTCTTTATGCCCCGCTACCGGACTGCCTCGGATCGCACCTCGCGAATCCGGGCCAACTCCTCCTCGGGCAGGGAGAGGAGCGCGTCCACAACCATCGGATCAAACTGAGTTCCACAGCCCCGCCGGATTTCCTCCAGGGCGGCCCTGTGACTGCGGCCTTTCCGGTAGGGTCGGTCTGAGGTGATGGCATCGTAGGTATCGGCCACGGCAAAGATGCGGGCACCGAGGGGGATCTTCTCCTCGGCGAGGCCGCCGGGGTATCCGGTGCCGTCGTACCGCTCGTGGTGGTGCAGGATGATCGGGACGGCCTGCTTGAGGAAGTCGATCTGCTTCAGCATCTCGTAGCCAATGCGGGGATGCTGCCGCATGATCAGCCACTCCTCCTCGTTCAGCGGCCCGGGCTTGCGCAGGATCGCATCGGGGATCCCGATCTTGCCGATGTCGTGCAGCAGGGCCCCCCGGATGATCGGGGTCATCAGGTGTTCGGGCACATTCATCTGCCGGGCCAGGGCGATGGTGTACTGAACCACCCGCCTGGAGTGGCCCTCCACCTCGTGGTCCCGCATCTCCAGCGCCTTGGAGAGCGCTTCGAGGGTGCCCATGTAGGCCCGTTCCGTCTCGTCCACCGCCTGGCGCAGGCCCGAGAGCAGGGCGTTATTGCCCAGCGCTCCCGCGATCAGGTGCACAAAGGTCCGGAGGATCCCGGTGGTATCGCCGTCGATGCTCCGACCTTCCCCGGCGATGGACAGCTCCACCTGCCCGATCTCCTTGCCGTCCAGGGTGATCGGCAGGACGAGAGCGGGGTGGAGCTCCTCCGGTGCCATGCCCTCCAGTCCGGCGCTCCGGGTGACCAGCAGGGGGGCGGAGCGGGCCGGCCCGCTGATGGTAAGCTGGATCCGTGCCGGCGCCACCAGATGGACAGCTGCATCCGCCACGAACTGAAGGAAGGGGGAGATGCCCACCCGTGTGGATGCCAGGGCGGAGGCCATGGACTCAAAGACCTGGACCGTCCGGTCCAGCCGGCCCCGCTGCTGGTCGGAGCGGGCAAAGCGGCCGGCATTCTCCAGGAACAGGGCGGTCTGCCCGGCCAGCGCTGTGGCCAGGGAGACCTCCGCCGTCGAGATGGGACTGCTCTTCTCCAGGAAGAGGAGCAGCGCCCCCCGGAACTGGTCGCCCACCAGCAGGGGCAGTGCGAGCATCCCCTCCACACCGGCGGTCGTCCAGAGCTCTGCCAGACCGGCGGTTCGGAAGTCGCGCGCGAGGCTCTCCACCACCACCGGCTGCCGGGTGATTCTACACCATTCGATGGGAGAGGAGGCTTTTTGAGCGCCCTCTGTCGCTCTGACCAGCTGCGCCAGCGTTTCCCGAGCCAGACCCAGGGAGGCGAGCGGTTCATAGCGCGAGGAATCATCGGAGCCGGTGATGACGGCCAGCCGGGAGAACCTGGTGTAGGTCTGGATCTGTTCAATGCCCTGGCGTGCCACCTGAGCGGGCTCCAACAGGGGAGCCATGCTTCGGGAGGCCTGCACAACCGCCTGAAGCTGGAGGTTCCGCTGTTCCAGGAGCCGGCTCTTCTCCTCGCTGGCGGCCTCCTCCTGTGCCAGGCGCCTCAGAAGCCGGCGCGTGGTACGCCCCCCCCACCACGCGAGCAGCGGCGAAAGTAGGAGCAACAGGGCGAGGTTGGCCAGGCGCTCCGACCACGACCCGTGCGGAAGGGCCGTTCCCCGCCAGACAAACTCATAGACCAGAATCAGCCCCATAAGGGCCAGCGGAGCGACCGGGCCAAGTCGGGCCTTCACCAAGCCCCACAGGCGCCCGGGCGTCTGTGCCCGTCCCGTCATCTACCGTTCCCCCTTCTTGCTGCCTGCAGCGATGCCATGGAGTCAAATTGGATAAATCAGGGATCTAGGTTAAAATTCGACAGGACTTCTCGATCTCCTGCCAGGTGACTGGAAATAGTAGTAAGGATATTTGTCAAGCCGGGCAGCGGACAAAAAAACGAGGCCTCCCTGACGGGAAGCCTCGTGTTGTTTCGCTTCGGATTTAGTTGGCTGCAGCGAGGCGGAGCTGGTTCAGGTCCTCGATGGGACCGCTGCCGCGCCGCAGGGCACGGTAGCCTGCCACCCGCCCGCCGAGCGCCGCCTTCATGTAGTCGCAGGCGACCTCGGGATCAACGGTATACCCGCAGGTATAGCAGTCGATGGCTGCAAAGCCTTCCTCCGGATAGGTGTGAATCGAGAGGTGGGACTCGGAGAGGACCAGAACGCCGGTGACGCCCTGGGGGCTGAACTGGATGAAGCTCTCACCGACCACCGTGGCACCGCAGCGGTTTGCGGCCTCAAGCATGGTCTCCTTCAAGAACGAGAGATCGTTGAGCTTCTCGAAGGCAACATCCCGGAGATCCATGGTCACGTGGCGGCCATAGGTAGAAAAGGACATTGTAGAAACTCCCCCTTCGGCAAATCGAATTCTAGCCCTCTCAAGCTAGACGGGACCATCGTCACGCCAACGGGGGAAAAGTCGGGCACAGCCCCAACCCTTTAAGGCGCACTAGGTTCCTGTTTGTGGATCCGCAGTGTTGAGCGTCTCAACCTCCGAAAAATCGTGGGCCAACCGGAAGTCATGGGACTCGCAATAGCTCGTAGTGTAGCGGATAATCCTCGGAAAGTCAACAGCCTCTGGTCAAAACGAATTCGGTCGATCGCCAAGACCCGGAGCCGCTTCCCTCGAATAGTAACCTATCACAATATAGCGCTTCCCGAGGGCGACTGCAAGGGCATTGTGCAAGAAAATCGCGCGCGAAATGCAGTTCTGTATAGACCAGTAGAACCGTTGTGGCTCTAAGGCTTGCTCGGTCTCTCTTCGACAGCAAAGTTTGACAAGCATCAACAGGTCTCTACCGGCCGAAACTAACCCGGAGGGAGGTGATGCAGATGGCCAACCAGGCGATCTACTGCACGGTCAACAGCTGTTACTACTACGGCGCCGGCGACAACTGCAAGGCCGAGAAGATCATGGTGCGGAACAACCCCGCTACCCTGGGCAACGCCAACATGGAGGTCGGAACCCTTGGAGGCAACGCCCGGGAGTCGAATCAGACACTCTGCGAGACCTTCATCCCCGAGGAGAAGGGACCGAAGCCCGGGATCCGCCGCATCGACATCGAGCGTTAGCCGGAAAGGAGGGTGACCGCAATGGCCCGCAGACGTTCCCTGCTCTCGGATGAGACGAAGATGTTCCTGGCGCGCCTGCAGGGCGCCGGCGATCGTGCTCAGCCCGGCGACTATGGCCTGCTGACCTCCCGGGAGGCCGGCAGCATGGTCAAGTACGCCATCATGGCGGCAGAGCAGGCGCTGGCCGGACAGGCACCCAACGTAACGGCACCGGACGCAACGGCACCGACGGTAACGATGCCGGGGGCAACGCCCAACCCGACGGTGGTGGCCACGGGCCCGAACATCAGCACCACGCCCCAGGCCGCCGGCCAGCCCGGCGTCGCCCCGTTCCCGACGCAGCGCTCCTGAGGAATCTTAAAGGGAGCACCCCAGCGGGTGCTCCCTTTCAGCTAGAGGCCGTTGCGAGCTGCCGCCACCGACTCCTCCATACGGAGGTCCTTGTCCCGGCGCTCGTCGATGCTGATGTTCGTGACAACCCGCTGGGTGCCCCCGTGGAAGGCAGCCCGGTGCATCTTCTGAGCAATGTCCAGCAGGGCGGGGAGGTCTC
Organism: Bacillota bacterium; assembly: GCA_049324875.1. Classification (GTDB taxonomy): domain Bacteria; phylum Bacillota; class Sulfobacillia; order Symbiobacteriales; family Symbiobacteriaceae; genus JAWLHU01. Next base: position 59,489 of record JBMONC010000042.1, on the reverse strand, counting down.
CCTCCATCACCGTGCTCGTCGGGCTCACATCGTACTTGATGCCGTTGCGCTGGGCCTCCTTGAGCGCTTGCGAGACGACGCTGGAGAAGCTGGGGCTCTCCGTCCCCACGGGGACAACGCTGATCTCGAGGAGCGCCATGAGGCTCACCTCCCGGTTATTTGCGACCCGCGCGATCTCGAACCTGCCGGACAACCTCATCCGCCGTCTTGCCCGAGGCATCGATCACGGGAAACTTGTTGCCGTTGGTGTCGTGAATTCCCATGAAGTTGTCGGACATGCCGGTGACGACAGCCGCGTCGACCTTGGCTGACATGGCCCCCGGCGTCAGTTTGGTGATCTCGAATCCCTCCTGCCGGAGGGCCCGCTCCACCTGGTCCAGACCGTCTTCCACAGCGATCAGCACCCATATCACCTCCGGCTTGATCATGGGGCCAGTCTTAGTCTGCGCAGTCGACAGAATCCGATTCACCGCCCCTTCCGGCACGATCTTCCGGGATGTCGTTGGGGCCGGTGCAGAGGTCGTAGGCGTAGATCGCCTGCCAGGACCGGTGGGCGCGATGGGTCTTGATCCGGTCGGTGTGGCGCCGGACGACCCGGAGGCCGGCCTCCGCTATGAATCGCTCCAGGTTCCCGATGGCTGACTCACCGGAGTGGTTCGCATAGCCGAGCAGGACCCTGCCGCCCTGGTTGAGCCGGGTGGCCGCCTGGCTCAGGAAACGCCGCACGGTGGCCTGGCCGGCGTCGTTCAGGGCGGTCTCCGCCCGGTTGCGCGCCGGTGCCACCACCCACGGGGCGTTGAAGATGATCAGGTCATACCGGGCCCCGCCGAGATGCTCGAAGAGGTCGCCCGGTTGAGTCACCTGCACGGCTCCAGGGCGGATCAGCCCCGCCGCTTCCATCCGGTCGACGTTGATGCGGGTGGTCGCGATCGCCTCGGGCAGGTGATCGGTCGCCGTGATCCGGGCGGCGGGCCAGACCTGGGCAGCCACCAGGGCGCAGACACCGGAGCCGCAGCCCATGTCGAGCACCGACGGGGAGGCCGGCAGGTCAGGGCGCTGCGCCTCCATGGCTCGCCGGAGCAGGTGGATCAGTGGCTGTGAGCGGGGAACCAGGACGTTCCGGTGGACCACCAGCGATGCGCCCAGCGCCTCCACCGGGTGAAGGGCGGCCTGTGCCGCCAGGCCTGCGACCAGTTCCTCCAGCGGGACCAGGTACTCCTCAAGAATCGGGGAGCCGGTGATCAGCGGGAGGTAGGGAAGGTGGATGGGCGGCTCCACCGTGCGGACCCAGTCGCCGGAGGCCCGCAGGGCGAGCCGCTGCAGGGCTTCCTTGTCACGGCAGCGCTTGGCCAGCCACTCCCGCAGCCGCAGCACCCTCTCCCAGCGGCCCTCCAGCACGGCGGTACCGCCCCGCTCGACGTGGCGCAGAATCCGGTCAGCTGCTTCCAGTTCACGGTTTCCAAAGACGCGCAGACCCATTGTGGGCTCCTCCTTCTTGTGCTTCGTGTCGATGGGATCCATCAGCCACGGCGCGAAGGAGGAGCTCGGGCGCCCAACGCAAATAACCGTCGAGCCTTGCGCTCCACGGTGACGCTCTTCGGGTATGCGGTTTTAGCTAGTCGTCAGCGTCAGTAGCGGTGGACGGTCATGCCGTCATCTCCCTTCCACCTTCCATTTTACAGGGGAACGGGGCCGCGCGCTACGGATTCCCTTGAACATGACGCCACGGATCACACGGAGTGCACGGATAAACACATAATATTAATGATAATGGGTTTCCTACCCTTTTTCATGGGTGGTGCTGGGGCGAAGCACCGCACCATGGCGTTCCAAGGATGACACCGGCGTCGTCTGTTTAAATGTCTTAATCCGTGTGATCCGTGTAATCCGTGGCACTGATAACGGCCCCACTACTGGTACTGGCGGATGCCCGGGAAGAGCAGGTAGCCGGCGACGGCGAGCAGGGAGACCATCCCGCCACAGAGGGCGATCAGCAGGACGGGGCTGAAGATATCGCCGAGGAAGCCGGCGGCCATCATGGAGAGCGGGCTTGCGATCTGCATCAGGCTGCCCATGGTGCCGAAGACCCGGCCCTGCACCTCGGGTTCGATTTCGGACTGCAGGGAGATCTGGAGCAGTACGTTGGCGAAGGCGAGGGCGATGCCGGCCAGCAGCGCAAAGGGCAGGGCGGCGGTAATCGTGGGCATGAGGCCGATTCCGCCGATCAGGAGACCGGCCACAAAGATGCCGCCCTGCATCCAGGCGCCCCGGCGGGTCATCTTCTTGGCCGAGGCCATGATCGCCATCGCTCCGATGGCAAAGCCGGCCGGGAAGACCGCCTCCAGCGTGCCAAACTGGATCGAGTTGGCCATCCAGTGCTTGATGGCGATCACCGGGATCAGCACACCGATGGCGTTGCCGAAGAAGTTGATGACGGGAGCCTGCACCACCAATCCCCGGGCCAGGGGATGCTTGCGGATATAGATGAAGCCTTGTGTGAGATCCTTCCAGAAGGAGGTCTGCTGGGCGCCCTCCCGACGGGGGCTGGGGAAGAATCCACCGATCAGAATCGCCACGGCGGCGACCAGGAAGGAGAGAGCGTCGAGGGAGAGGGCGGCCCATCCACCCAGGAAGGCAATTACCGCACCGCCGAGGAAGGGGCCGGCGATCTGGGCGAGGGTGTTGGACACCTGCAGCAGGCCGGAGGCCTTGGGCAGCTCCTCCTTGCCGACGATGTTGACCAGGCTGGCCTGGAAGGCGGGGCCGAAGAAGGCAGCGGCCACCGCGGTGAGCGCTGTCAGGCCGATGACCGGCAGGAGTGCGGTGGAGCCGCTACGGATCAGCAGGGCGATGGCGCCCACGGTCAGGAAGCGGACCAGGTTCATGGCGATCATCAGCCGGCGGCGATCGGTCCGGTCCACCACCGTCCCGCCCACGGCCCCGAGCAGGATCCCCACCACCACCCGGGTCGACATGATGGTGGCCATGGCACTGGCGGAGCCGGTCGCCTGGAGCACCCAGAAGCCCAGGGCAACGGAGTGGAACCCATCGCCGACGATGGAGATGGTGTGACCCAACCAGATGGCGACAAAGGTCCGGTTCCGGAAGAGGGACGGGGCCTGGGCAGCCGGTGTGGCAGCAGTGGCGGTGGACATGCGTCATTGCCTCCCCGCGCGCCGCTCGGTCAGGCACCGGCGGCGGCGTTTATTGGCTCCATGCTACCAGCCATGGGCTTGGCGCTGGAGGAACCGGGGGCGGAATCTCGCATCGTCCGTTGGTACGATGCCCCGCTCCTCCCTGGGACGGGCAGGAATCGCCCCTGCCGCTGCCGTATAGAGGCGCGGTAGGCAACGCGACCCGAGAGGGAGGCAGGTTCCATGCAGATTCAGTTGAACGGCAGGATCGCCCTGGTCACCGGGGGCGGCACGGGCATCGGGCGGGGAATCGCCCTCAGCCTCGCCCGGGCGGGGGCGGATGTGGCGATCACCTACATGAGCAACGAGGCGGGCGCCGCCCAGACCGTCCGGGAGATGGAGGCGCTGGGCGTCCGGGCGATCAGCCTTCGGGCCGACCTGACAATCCTCGACGAGGTGACCCGCACGGTGGCCGCGGTCACGGATCGGCTGGGCAATATCACCATCCTGGTCAACAACGCCGGCGGGATGGTCCGCCGGACCGCCCTGGACGAGGTGACCGAGGCGTACTACCATCAGGTGATGGACCTGAACCTGAAGTCGACCGTCTTCACCACCCAGGCGGTGATCCCGGCGATCCGCAGGGCCGGGTGGGGGCGGATTATCAACATGTCCTCTATTGCGGCCCACAACGGCGGTGGGGGCGGCTCCAGCATCTACGCCGCCTCCAAGGCCGCCGTGATCGGCTTTAGCAAGGGGCTTGCCAAGGAGTTGGCCCCCATCGCCACGGTAAACGTGGTCTCCCCGGGCCTGATCGGCGATACCCCCTTCCACCAGATCCACTCCACGCCGGAGCGGTTTGAGGCGGTCAAGCGGTCGATCCCGATGGGCCGGGAGGGCTTCCCGGCCGATGTGGCCCACGTGGTCTGCTTCCTGGCCTCGGAGCAGGCGGGCTGGATCACCGGCGAGACGGTGGAGATCAACGGCGGCGCCCTGATGCGGTGAGCATGACAAAACCCCCGGCAGACGGTCTGCCGGGGGTCCTTATCTGGTATGGGCTAGTCGTGGTAGAGCACCACGTGCAGGCTGGCAGGGCCGTGGACGCCGATGGAGAGCTCCAGCTCGATGTCCGCCGTGCGGCTGGGGCCGGTGACCAGGTTGAGGGCGGCGGGGAGGCTGCCCAGGGTCGCCACCGCCTTGAAGTAGTCGCCCACGGTGGCCACCAGGCGGGAGGTGGGCAGGATCGCCACATGGAGCGGGGGCAGCAGGCTGACGATGCGCCCGTTCCTGGGCGAGGCGTTCAGGGCGATCGATCCGGTCTCGGCCACGCCCAGCAGGGCGGTGGTCACCCCGGCGACGGCGCCCGCACAGCGCATGCGGTCCTGCGGCCAGACGTGGGCGGTGAAGCCCTCGGCCTCCACGCCGGCCCGGGCGCTGAGGGCGATGGGATCATCCCAGAAGATGACGTCGCCCCTGGCGCAGGTCCGGGCGATGTGGGCGGCGGCAGCCTGTCCGGCCGCCTCCAGCCCGGTCACGATATCGACGGTGCCGGTCAGCTTGGCCACCTCGCGGGCGAACCAGTCGGCCATCGCCTCCCGGCCGGACATGTTGGCCGGCGGGACCGGCTTCGACCGGACATGGCCGGGCCGGGGCGGCGGGGTGGTGAGCACCGGGCGGCCCCGCTTCGCAGCGATTCGGGCGAGGAATTCCTGCTCAGTCATCGCCATTGATCTCCGCCCACCTTTCCCGGAAGGTCTTCTCTGCGATCTTGGGGAACTCGCGGGACTTGGTCCAGTTGGAGAGGGGCGGCGGGTACCAGCCCCCGCTCAGCTTCTGGGCCAGGCGGCCCATGGAGGCGAGCGCCCTGTACCGGCCGGGGCTGCTCCAGAGCCAGGCCAGGATCTTCATGGCCGCCTTCTCATGCCAAGGGGCCATCTCCTGCCGCACCGCCCGCTTCCGCAGGTTGAGCAGGTGCTCATGCAGGTGGATCCCCATGGGACAGGCCTCGTAACAGGCCATGCAGAGGCTGGAGGCGTAGGGGAGGTCCTTCCACTCCTCCAGGCCGTTCAGCAGCGGGGTGAGCACGGCGCCGATGGGGCCGGAGTAGACGCCGCCGTAGGCGTGCCCGCCGATGTTCCGGTAGACCGGGCAGACGTTGAGGCAGGCGGCGCAGCGGATGCAGTAGAGCGTCTCCTCGAACTCGGTCCCGACGATGTTGGTCCGGCCGTTGTCCAGGAAGATCACGTGCAGCTCCTCGGGGCCATCGGCCTCGCCGGGCGTGGGCAGCCCGGTGACCAGCGAGGTGTAGACCGAGAGCTTCTGCCCGGTGGCGGAGCGGGGCAGGAGCGAGATCAGCACGGCGGCATCCTCGATGGTCGGGATGATCTTCTCAAAGCCGCAGATCACGATATGGGTCCTGGGGAGCGAGGTGACCAGGCGGGCGTTGCCCTCGTTGGAGACCAGCAGCACCGAGCCGGTCTCAGCGATGACGAAGTTGGCCCCCGAGACGCCGATGTCAGCGTTCAGGAACATGTCCCGGAGCTTGCCCCGGGCAAAGGCGGTCAGCTTCTGGCTGTCGGCCGGCAGCTCGTGGCCGGCCACCTTGGAGAGCGTCTCCGCCACCTGCTGCTTGTTCTTGTGAATGGCCGGAACGATCAGGTGGGAAGGGGTCTCCCCATCGATCTGGATGATGTACTCGCCCAGGTCGGTCTCCACCACTTCCATGCCCGCCGCCTGGAGGACGGCGTTCAGGTGGACCTCCTCGGAGGCCATCGACTTGGACTTGACCAGGAGCTTCGCCTGCTTGGCCTCGCAGATCTGCTTGACGATCTGGCCGACATCCAGGGCGTTGGCGGCATAGTGAACCTTGCCGCCCCGGCTGCGGATCGAGTCAGCCGCCTGCTTGACGTAGGCGTCCAGATGGTCCACCACGTGCTGGCGAATCCGCCGGCCCTCCGCCTTCAACTGCTCACGGGTGCCCAGAGTCAGCCCCTGGGCGGCCAGCTCGTCCATCTCGGCAAAGACAGCGGTCCGCTTGGTCTTGAAGGTCTCGCCCGCCTTGGCCAGGGCAGCCCGCAGCTTCTGGTCGGCCAGGGCCTTCTTCACCCGGTCCTTGAAGGGCAGCTTCACGGCGTTAGCCACGGTTCCGCACCCCCTCCCAGAGCAGTTCGGCGGTGTGCATCACCCGGATCGGACGGCCCTCCCGGGACATCCGGCCACCGATGTTCATGATGCAGGAGCTGTCGGAGCCCACCAGGATATCCGCCCCGGTGGAGGCGACCGCCGAGACCTTGTCGGAGACCATCGCCTCCGAGATCTCGGGCATCTTGACGGAGAAGGTGCCGCCGAACCCACAGCAGAGCTCCCCCCGGGGGACCTCCACCAACTCCAGGCCCTCCACGTGGCGGAGCAGGGTGAGCGGCTGGTGGTAGATGCCCAGTTCGCGCCGCATGTGGCAGGAGTGGTGATAGGCTGCCCTGGCCTTGAACTTGGCGCCCAGGTCCTCCACCTTCAGCACATCGACCAGGAACTGGGTGAACTCGTAGGTGCGGGAGGCAATCTCCCGGGACTCGGGGAGAAGGTCGGGGTAGTGGGTCCGCACCATGGCCGCGCAGGAGCCGGACGGGGTCACCACGTACTCGGCCCGTTCGAAGGCCTTCACCCACTGGCGCGCCATCTGGCGGGCTTCATCGTGGAATCCGCTGTTAAAGGCCGGCTGACCACAGCATGTTTGCTCCATCGGAAAATCGACCTGAACCCCATGGCGCTTGAGCAGGCGGACGACCGCCTCGCCCACGTTCGGGAAGAACATATCTGAGAGGCATGTGATGAAGAGGGAGACGCGCATTGGGTCACCTCCACGGAGAGAAGTAGGAGAAGGCCATTCTAAAGAATGGGCTCTTTTGCGTCCCCTTTTCTTCGCCACCGGGACAGAAGTCCTGCGTAGTAGTTCGTAAATGACACCAAAGGACTAGCCTTCAGGTGGTCAGACCACCAAACCAAGGCGCCGTCTCACCTGGCAGGGGAAAGCCGCTCCACCCGGACCTGCCGGACCAGTTGCGCCACAACGGCCGCGTCCACCTCCCCCACCCCCGGGGTCACAGCGTTGGCGGTGCCGCAGGCGACCGCCATCCGGAGGATCTGATCCGCTGAACGGCCCTCCAGCAGGCCGACCACAAAGCCGGCGACCAGCGAGTCGCCGGAGCCGACGGTGTTGACCGCCCGCACCGCCGGCGGGGCGGCCCGCCAGGCACCCTCGGGGGAGAGGAGGATCAGCCCGCGAGGGCCGAGGGAGACCGCTACCACCAGCGGGCCGGCCTCCATCAGCGCCCGGGCGGCAGAGAGGATCTCCTCCTCAGTGGCGAGCGCTCGCCCCGCCCACTCGGAGAGTTCCTCCAGGTTCGGCTTCACCAGGTAGGGCTGGGCTGGCACCACGGCGCGGAGCGCCGCTCCGCGGGCATCGACGATGCACCGAACCTGGGCCGTCCGGTAGGCGGTGCTGACCAGTTCGGCGTAGAAGTCATCGGGAATTCCCGGCGGCAGCGAGCCGCTGATCACCGCGAACTCCACCCGGCGGATCAGCCGGCGGAACTGTTCCAGGAAGCGATCCGCATCGGCCGACGTCAGGGTGGGCCCGGGCTCCCGCAGCAGGGTGGGGCTGCCGCCGCCGGGGTCGACCAGGGTGATGCAGGTCCGGCTCTCACCGGCCACAGGGACGAAGCTGACATCGATCCCATGGCTGCGGAGCGACTCCTCGATAAACCGGCCGGTCGCCCCGCCGGAGAAGCCGGTGGCGATGGCGGGGTGGCCCAGGGCGGCGGCGACGCGGGCGACGTTGTTCGCCTTTCCGCCGGCCACCCGCGCCACCGGCCGGACGCTCTGCTCGCCCCCGGGCTGAAGGCCGTCGGTCAGGTAGGTCACATCGGCTGCGGCATTCAGGGAGACGGTGAGAAACCGTCCGGTTGGCTTCACGCCTTATCACTCCTCACGTGGGACAAAGAGTGGCCGGAGAACCGCTGGCTGCGGCCCTCCGGCTCCTGTTTGCTGGCGGGCTAGGGGGAGGTGAGCGCCCCGGAAGGCTCGGGCCGTTCGGCCACCGCCTTCACCTGCTGCAGGGCGTGCCAGACGCCCAGTCGGATCAGAGCCCCGGGGAGAAGCCAGCGAAAGGGAAACCGAAAGCGGTACTGCATCCGGAAGAGCAGGCGGGTACCGCCCTTCTCCGGCACCAGCGTCAGGTCGGCCTCCATCTCCCAGCCCGACTCTCCGCGGAAGGCGAGCCGCCGCCCCGCTTCCGACTCCGTCACGACCGAGTCGAGCCGGCCGTGTAAGCCCGCCCGCCAGAACTCCCAGCGGTAGCGGCTCCCCACCGCCCCCGGCCTGTCGAGGACGATCAGGCGCGGGCCCCCCAGGGGCAGTAGCGCCACCGGCGGCGCCTGACAGATGCAAAAGACCCGCTCCGGCTCCGCATCGATCCAGAGGCTTGCGGCCAGGCGTGGCATGAGGGGCACCCCCTCCCGATTCAGAACCTTCTCACTCACTTACAGTGTACACCAGAATCGCCCGATGGGCTATCCGCCCGGCAGCCTACGCCTCATTTTTGCCCGTGGGCTTCTCCCGGCCGGCGGGATCCGGGGCGCCCAGCTGCGGATCATCGGGGCTGTCCTGGGCCACCAGCGACGAAACCCCATGGTCCAGGTGAATCCGCCCGGCTGGCTGCCGGTTCTCGGTGGCGGGTCGCTTCCCGCTGGTCGGGTGCTTCTCGGTCATGGGTTACCCTCCTCGTGCGTTTGAGGGTAGTTTGCCCCGGTTGGCCAAAGGGCAAAGGAAAAGAGAGCCGGCCCAGGGATACCGGCTCTCTCGGGCGTGCGCCCCTGACTTTATTTATCGACAAAATCCCTACTCCTCGATGTCAGCGGCGCCCAGGGTGGCCTGCAGGGTCACCCGTTCCTTGCCGCGCACCACGGTGAGGGTGATGGTGTCACCGATCTTCTGCCGGGCGATGAAGTTGATCAGGTCGGAGGTGTTCCGGATCTCCGTCTCGTTCGCCTTCACGATCACGTCGGCGCTCTTCAGCAGGTTGGTCTCGTCAAAGGTGGGCGGCTGCAGGCCGGCCTTCTCGGCCGCCGAGCCCGGCTCCACACCCCAGACGATCGTTCCCTCCCGCACGTCGGTTCCCAGCAGCTGGGCGGCCTGGGCGTTCATATCCCTCAGGCTGACGCCCAGGAAGGGCTTCTGCAGCTTCTCACCGGCGATCAGCTTCGGCAGGATCTCCTTGGCCAGGTTGACCGGCACGGCGAAGCCGAGACCCACGTTGCCGCGCACCGGCCCCTCGATGGCGGTGTTGATCCCGATCACCTCGCCGCGGGCGTTGAGCAGCGGCCCGCCGGAGTTGCCGGGGTTGATGGCGGCATCGGTCTGGATCGCCCCCGGGATGGAGACCGGGTTCCCCTCTTCGGTGATCTCCCGGTTGAGGGCCGAGACGATGCCGGCGGTGACGGTGAACTCCTGGCCGAAGGGGTTGCCGATGGCGATGGCCAGCTCGCCCACCTCCACCTGGTCCGAATCGCCGAGCGGAGCGGCCACAAGGCTCCGGTTGCCGGGCTCCACCTTCAGGACCGCCAGGTCGCGCCACCTGTGGGTACCCACCACCTTGGCGTTCATGGTGGTGCCGTCCACGAACTTGACCTGGATCCGCTGTGCCTGATCCACCACGTGGTAGTTGGTCAGAATATAGCCCCGGGGGTCGACCACGAAGCCGGAGCCGGAGCCCTGGCTGCGGAAGAAGCCGTCGCCGGCGGAGACGGTGATCGCCACCACCGAGGGGGCCACCCGCCGGTAGATGCTCGGGACCACGCTGGCGGCGGCCTCGGCGGTGGTCTGCGAAATCGCCTTCATGCCCGGGGATTCGATCAGCGAATAGCCGATGGGACGGCTCTCCTGCTGGTACTTCGACATCAGGTAGTAGGTGGTGCCGCTGCCGACGGCGGTCGAGATGACCACCAGCGCCAGGGCCGCCGCAAAGAGCCTCCACCCGGAGCCGCTGCGCCGGGGCTCGGGGGCGGGCGGGCTGTAAAGGGGAGCGGGAGCGGGCGCGGGCGCCGGGATCTCCGGCAGCTCCAGCGCGGGCTCAACCTGCTGCGGCTCCTCAACGGCGGTGCCGGCCTGCGCCGCAGGCTGGCCCTCCATGGCATCAGCGGACTCGACGGGGCGCTCCTCCCCCTTGGAGCCGCTCTCGTCCAGGCTGTTCTTTACTCTGTCCTTTTCGTCGAACATCTGCATCCCCTCCTCGACGATCGACGGAGATCTTGTACTGTACGCTCTTATGATGCGGGGAATGGCTGAAAGGGAACTGAAGTCTCTCTAAGAATGGCATAAGAATTTCGGCCCTCACGCGAATCACCCTCCGGGGGGCCCGGAGGGCGTCTCTCTCAGTCGATACCTCAGGCCGACCGGCGGATGGGGAGCCAGAGGCTGAAGGTGGAGCCCTTCCCCAGCTCGCTCTCGACGGTCAGGGCGCCGTTGTGGATGCCGGCCACCCAGTTGGCGATGGCCAGACCGAGGCCGGTCCCGCCCCGCGCCCGGGCTCGGTCGGCCCGGTAGAACCGCTCGAAGATATGGGGCAGGTCCTCGGCGGGGATGCCGATCCCCGTGTCGATCACCTGGAGCACCACGCCCTCCCCCTGCCGCCCGGCCCGCACTGTGACCGAGCCCGAGGGGGTGTACTTGAAGGCGTTGTCGATCAAGATCAGCAGCGCCCGGCGGAGCCACTCGGCGTGGCCGGTGATCATCACACGGTCCAGCGCCTCCGGCAGGTCGGTGCGGAAGGCCGCCTCATGCGGCAGCGCCTCGGCCCGACGGCAGACCTCCCGCACCAGCGGGCCCAGGGCGAGCGGCTCCAGCTCCGGCTCCTGCCCCGCGTCGGCCCGGGCCATGGCCAGCAGCTCCTCCACCAGCCGGGACATCCGCTCGGCCTCGGCCTTCACGTCGGCCAGCGCCTCGGGGTCCAGGGTCTGCGCCTTTTCCAGGTACTCGATGTTCCCCCGGATGATCGTCAGGGGGGTTCGCAGTTCGTGGGAGGCATCGGCGACAAAGCGCTTCTGGGCATCCAGGGTGGCGGCCAGCCGGCCGTACAGCCCCTGGAGCTGCTCCAGCATGTCGTTGAAGGTCAGAACCAGGCGCCCGACCTCGTCCTCGGGCCCCTGCATCGGGACCCGCAGGCTCAGGTCCGCCGAATGCCCGATCGCCTCCGCCGCCTGCGCCACGTTCTGGATGGGCCGGATCGCCCGCCCCGCCAACCACCAGGCAGCCACCCCCGTCGCCCCGACGAAGAGGAAGACGCCCAGCCCCAGCAGCGGGCGCATCCGGGCGGAGGCCAGCTCCATCAGGTGGAGGGGTTGGGCCACCTGGACCCAGCCTCTCACCTCGTCCCCTACGGTGAGGGGAAGGGTGTAGAGCCGGTAGGGCAGCCCCTGGGCATCCACCTCGGAGGAGGTCATCGCCTGCCCTTTGCGCGCCTGCTCATGCAGGGGAAAGGAGCCGGTGAAGTCGCTGGAGCGGGCCACCACCTCCTCCAGGTTGCGGACAAGGATGAAGGTGGACCGGTCAGAGAGGCTCTGCAGGGCCGGAATGTAGACCCGCCCCCCCGCCTGCCGGATGGACTGCGCCACGAAGAGCCCCACCTGCTCCAGGTTGGTATCGACCGCCTGGATATAGGTCCAGCGCAGGATGCCATAGGCGAGGAGGCTGAAGAGGATCAGAGCGCCCGTCAGCAGGCCGGTATAAAGCAGTGTGAGCCGAAGGCGCAGCGACACGGGAGGCTCACTCCTTCAGGACATAGCCGACGCCCCGGACCGTCTGAATCAGCCGGGGTTCGCCACCAGCCTCCAGTTTTTGGCGCAGGTAGCCCACGTAAACCTCCAGCACGTTGGACTCACCCGAGTAGTCGTAGCCCCAGACCTTCTCCATCAGGAGGTCGCGGGTCAGAACCTGGCGCGGGTGGTTCATGAAAAGGGCGAGCAGTTCGAACTCCTTGGCGGTCAGTTCGATCGCCCGGCTCCCCCGGTAGGCCTCACGGCTGGCGGTGTCCAGCTTCAGGTCCGCGTATTGGAGCAGGCCGGGCGACTCCTCCTCCTTGCCGGCCTGCACAAGCCGGCGGGAGAGCGCCCGCAGCCGGGCCAGCAGCTCCTCCAGGGCGAAGGGTTTCACCAGGTAGTCATCCGCCCCCTGATCCAGCCCCTTCACCCGGTCCAAGATGGAGTCCTTGGCGGTCAGCATCAGGATCGGGAACTCCTCTCCCGCCGCCCTCACCCGGCGGCAGACCTCCAGCCCGTCCACATCGGGCATCATGATGTCCAGGATCATCAGGTCGGGCGGGGCATCAGCCACGACCCGCAGCGCCTCGGTTCCGCTGTTGGCGACCAACACCTCATACCCCTCCAGCGCCAGGCTGCGCCGGAGGAAGGAGGTGATCTTCACATCGTCATCGACGACCAGCACGCGGTTTGGCACAGGCATCCCCTCCTGCCACGTCTGACTTGAGTATACGCGATCGAGGGATCAGTGACAAAAGGAGACACAGGTAAACGATTGGCGCCACCCACCGGCGGCTCCCCTCACAGCAGGCTCGGGCCGGTGATGATATACCGGTCGAACTGGCCGAAGGGCCTGGAACTGAAGAAGAGCGCATGTTCGCGCAGCCGGAAGCCCCGGGAGAGACACCACTGGACGGCGGTGACGTTCTCGCCCGGCACCCGCAGGCTGATCGGACCCTCCAGCCCCGCTGCCGCCCGCTCCAGAACCGCTGGCAGGTCTGCCGGGTCCGCCGCGGCCACCGGCCCGATCACCCCGGTCGGCCAGGCGTGGGCATAGGCGAGGAGCCGCCCCTCCCGCTCGAACAGGTAGCTCCTGACCCCGGGCCGACCGGCGATGTGCCGCTGGTCCAGATCCCGCCGGCAGCCCCGCACCGCCCTGTCCAGCTCACCCACCGCCGCCAGATCCTGCTCCGACAGGCCGGATGGCTCCCGAACCACCCCCGGCCACGGGGTCGTCCCGGCGATGCGCCGCCCCTCGGGCAGGGTGAAGGCGAAGAACGGAGCCCGGGCCCACATGCCCAGCCGCTGGTAGGTGGTCATGGCGGGCGGGTCATAGGAGGCGTAGACCGATGCGACCTCAGCCGCCTCCAGGTGCGGGCGCATCGCCTCGCGGAGGGCCGCCCCCACCCCCTTGCCCTGCCATTGCGGGCGGCACCAGAAGTTCGCCAGAAACCAGTTGCCCTCCCGGAGGATTCCGACCATCACGGCGATGATCCGGCCCCCTGCTTCCGCCACGTAGAAGCCCCCGCCCCCGTGGCTTTCGAACAGGTGGACCCAGCCGGGGGCCAGGCCGCTGGGCGGGGCAGCCGGCGAGGGGAGGCCGTGGCGCCGGTGCATATCCACAAGCGCTTCGTACTGAGCATCCGCCGCATCCGGCAGGTCCTCGAACCGGGCGGGGCGCACCTCAAACTCCGCCATGAGACACCTCCTGACTGCGGTCCCATCCCCCTTCCGGACCAGGGCCGGTTTCCCGGAGGCGACAGGACTCTTCGGCCGAAAAAAAGAATGGAACAGAGGTGAGGAGATTGACACCCCCGGGACGACGTACGGGGTAGGCGAGGAGGTCATACCGGTTGGGGCCGATCACATCCCTGACGGATGAAGCCCTGCTGCGCTCCGCCATGGCCGGGGTCCAGGAGGCCTGGACCGAGCTGGTGGGGCGGTACCACGGGAAGGGAATGCGCATCATCCGACGCCAGATCGGCGACCCCTATCTGGCGGAGGATATCATGCAGAATCTCTGGTCCACCCTGGTCAGCGCCGTCAAGCGGCAGCCGCCCGACAGCTTCGCCGCGCTCTTCCACACCCTGCTGAAGCGCCGGCTGATCGACGAACTCCGCAGGCGGGGTCGCACCAGGGAGGCGGCCATCCTCGACGCCACCCAGACCGACCGGGAGGGCGAGGGTCGATCGCTCCTGGAGCAGCAGGCCGCCGAGACCCCGGACCCTCTGGAGGTAGCGGTTCGCTCCGACGAGGAGCGGCTCCTTCAGCAGGCCATGGAAAATCTCCCCGACCATTACCGGCGCACCATCGAGGCCCGGCACCTGCAGGGGCTCTCCAACAGGGAGACCGCCCGGATCCTCGTCGCGGAAGGGCTGGTGCCCAACGAGGACGGGGCAGAAAAACGGGTCGAGAACTACTACTATCGGGGCCTGAAGGAACTGCGGCGGCAGCTCGAGGCCCTGGGTTACGAACACCGAGGGGGTACCCGCACATGACCAGGCCGATCGAAGCGGTAGTGGCCGAGGCCCAGCGGCGGCTCGAAGCCACCGGGCGGCTCGACATCGCGGCCTTCGCCTCCGCCTACCCCGAGCACGCCGACGAGCTGCGGGAGCTCCTTCCCGTGATGCTCACCCTGCACGAGGAGAAGCGGTGGCAGCAGGCGGAGGAGCGCTCCCGCGCCTTTGCCGTCAGCCTCTTTGCCCAGGTGGCGGAGCAGCCTGCCCGGGAGACGGTCGGGGAGCTCTTCACCCGTGAGCGGGAGGAGGCCGGGCTCTCCCTGGAGGAGCAGGCCCGGCGCACCGGCCTGCCCGTCCAGGCGCTGGAGCAGCTCTCCCGGGACCAGACCCCGGTCACCGGGCTCGACAACCCGACGATCAAGCAGCTGGCGGGGCGGGTGGGCGCCTCCTTCGCCTCGCTGGTCAAGGAGGTCCGGCGTCTCCTCTCCCTGGAAGGCCTGTCCACTTCCGGGCAGGCGGTCTTCACCCGGGATCGGGAGGCCAGCACCGACGAGGAGCGGGAGGAGTTGCTCCGGAAGGTCCGGGAGGCGGCGCGGACGAAGCCTCCCGAGGAGAAATAGGATGGCCGCCAGGAGTCCCGCCGAGCGCGCCGCCCAACAGGTGTTGGAGCGAGCCCGGCGGGAGTTCGAGTCGCTCGGGGAGCCGTGGGACGGCTACCGGGTCGATGTGGAACTGCTGGCCGCCCTCCTCTTCGAGCTGGGGGTGCAGCCGGTCTACGACCTCCGGGTGGGAACACGGGAGTACGCCGCCTTCCTCGACGGCAACGGGCGGCTGATCGCCGTGGAGGGGCGCCACCACCCCCACCGGCAGCGCTTCTCCGTCGCCCACGAGGTGGGACACTTCGTCCTGCACTTCAAGCCGCACATGGGACTCTTCACCTGCTCCAGCCAGGATATGCAGGTGAGCCCCGAGGCGGTCCGCGCCCTGCGGGGCCCGGCCGCCGCCGGCGGAGGGGGGCCGGGAGGGCCACGCCCCCCGCAGGGCCGCGATCCCCGCCTGCTCCACCTGCAGCGCGAGGTGGAGGCCAACCTCTTCGCCAGCGAGCTGCTGATGCCCGAGCAGCCCCTGCGGGCGATGCACAAGGTGACCGGCGGCAAGCTCTTCGCCCTGGCCCGCCACTTCGATGTCTCTCCCCAGGCGATGGAGATCCGGTTGGAGCGGCTCAACCTTCCCATCCGCCGCTGATTCGTCGAAAAAAGTGTACGCCCCCGCGAGGAGTCTTCGCGGGGGCGTGCGACTATCCAGGTGTAACAGACGGAAGGAGGGCTTCATCCATGAAGGTTGCCACTGCGATCGCTCAGACTCTCGCCCTGGAGAACGGCGCCCCGTTCATCCTCAGCGCCGGCGTGGCCTGCGGGCAGACCGACCCGCTGGTCCAGCGCATGGCCCGGGAGCTGCAGGGGCGGTTGGAGGCGATTGGCATCGACCTGCATGCCCTCCGGCTGGACGGGGGCACCCTGGTGGTCCGCATCGACGAGAGCGCCGCCATGGAGCCGCTCTGCCCCAACGCCCTCCGCACGGTGGTGCGGAACCTCTCCGGCGGCGCCATCTATGACGCCCGCATCGAAGAGGCCCTCCCGGTCACCCTCCTGGCACCGGTCGCCTAGCAGAGTCAAGCGCCGTGGAGAGCCCACGGCGCTTCGCTGTTCCCGTCTAGTCCGCAGGGCGGGGCCCCGGGGCCAGCCCCGAGGTGGCGGCGGTCTGGGCCGGCCGCACCTTCAGGTCGCTCTGGACCCGAATCTGGCAGGAGAGCCGGAACTGCCCCAGCAGCCCCTTCTCCTCCAGCTTTGCCCGCTCAGCATCGCCCATCGGCCCCGCATCCCCCTCCAGGACCTCGACCCGGCAGGTGGTGCAGCGGGCGTTGCCGCCGCAGCGGTGCAGGATATCGACCCCGCCATCCTCAATGGCAAGTACCAGCTTCTTGCCGGCGGGAACCTCAAAGGAACCACGTCCCTCAACCTCGACCTTCGGCAAGCCAGGACACCTCCAACATGGGGTAGGATACGATTTCCACCGGGGCGCTATGCACCCATCTTTTTCGACGTCCTTCCCCTCGGACGGGTGACTTTTCCGTCGAAAATGTCGCCTGTCCGCGCCCAGGTCCGGTGAATCGCCATCAGCGGGCGATGAGTGGAAGGGGCCACCCCCGCCCAGAGCCCCGCTCACCCTCGCCGTCGCTGCACGGCCATTCACCGTGAATCCAGGACCAGACCGGCCTTCCGGCGTAGAATGATCATCACGGAGAATCTCTTGCGGG
The DNA here is from genome assembly GCA_049324875.1 of Bacillota bacterium. Lineage (GTDB taxonomy): Bacteria > Bacillota > Sulfobacillia > Symbiobacteriales > Symbiobacteriaceae > JAWLHU01. The sequence goes on along the minus strand of JBMONC010000042.1, from coordinate 42,769 downwards.
GGCGATGAGATGCGGCAGTTCTTCTTTGTGGACGATGCCGGCGGTGAGGAGGCGGAACTGGCTGCCTCGATTCTGGCGGACTGCCTGCAGCGCCAGGGCTACCCCTGCCTGCTGTCCGATGCGTCTGTCACGATGGAGGGGCCCGGCTCCGAGGAAGAGCTGATCTTCCTGCTCCTGGAGGAGTCGCTGCTGGACCATCCGCTGGTGAGGGCCCACCTCGACCCGCAGAGCCTGGTGGTGGTCTGCAGCGCCCGGCCCGCCCGGGTGGTGCTGGACCGGCTGGGCGGTCAGCCCGCTGGCGTCGTGACGGTCGATGCCGCCGGAATCGCCTTCGAGGCGGGAGCCGACCCGGTTACCGCCCTGCTGGGCGGAGCGGCCCGGGCAGCGGCCTGGATCGACCCCGATGTGCTCTGCGCCGCCATCTGGGCCAGCTATGACCGGGAGTTCGCCTACGGCGCCCGAGCGGCGCTGCGGGCCTTCGATCAAGGGTACGTACAGGCCCAGCAGGCCCTGGCAACCCCCCGTTACCACGAGGGTCATCACTGAGAAACGGAGGCCCCCGGAGCGCTGCTCCGGGGGCGTTTGCGTCAGGGGCCGGCTCGCTCCGCCAGCCAGGCCAGCAGCTCACCGCTCTGCAGGGCCCGGTTCCAGTCCGCCTCCAGCCCCTCGACCTCCTCGCCCACCGTGCGGGAGAGGGCGTCGGCCAGGGGCTCCCTGCGAGCGGCCAGCGCCAGCCGCTTCAGCCCTTCGGTGCCAAGGCGGCGCTCCAGGTAGAGGCAGAAGCTGAGCCCCACGTCATAGGGGTCCAGGGGTTGGGCCGAACCATACCCCGCCTGCGCCAGCTCCAGCGGGCCTTCGGCAGCCCGCTCCCCCAACGGCGCCAGCCGGCTCCGCCAGTGGAGCCAGGTGGAGACCGGAGAGGTCCGGGCCCGGGCGTGGGCCTCCACCCAGGTCGCGATCCCCTCCTCCCACCAGACCGGGTTTCCGTTGGCCAGGTAGGCGTGTCCCAGCTCGTGGGCAACCGCCTCCTCCCCGTGTGCGGGCCGGAGGACGATCCACTCGTGGGCCCCGCTGAAGAAGCCCGCGGCCCGGTCCAGGTGGCTGTTTCCCCCGATCACCCGGGCGTAGGCCTCCTCATCGGGCATGGCATAGATCACCACCGGCTGCTGGGGCGTGCCGAGGAAGCGCGGGAGCCAGTCGTTCAGCTCCGCCCACCGGCTGATCCGCCCCGCGGCCACCGGGGAGGCGAAGTAGACGGTGAGCCCGCCCTTCTGCACCACCTGCCAGGGGTAGGGATAATCCCTGTGAATGTGCAGGTGCTCCCCCCTCAGCCGCTCCCGGCCCAGCTCCCAGGTGTAGGTAAGCCTGACCGCCGGGAACTTGGCGAGAACCTGGTTCGGGAGCCACCAGCTGTGCGCCCCCTCTGCCGGCTGGAGGTGGTCCGTCAGATCGGCATCCGCCCAGAGGCGCAGCCTCGGCTCCACCCCGCGAGGGGGATGATCGACCTGGAAGGTCAGCCCGGCAGGATCCGGGATCACCCTCGCCGCAGGGGTAGCCGTGGAGACCTGCAGCATCAGCCGGAAGATCACGCCGATGCCCAGCATCCCGATGATCACCCGGCTCCATGCGCCTTTGGGTCGCACCCTCATGGAGATCACCTCACCGCTCCCGAAAACACCTGCCGCCCAGCGGCTTCCTGTCATACCAGACAGTTCGCTCCGTGGCGGCGCTTTTCCTCGGAGGCGTGCTGGAGGTGCCAATGAGAAGCGCCCCGGGGGTAATCACCCTCGGGGCGCCTGCTGCATTACTTCCTGCCCGCCTTCTCGATGGAGTGGAGCAGCGCGTGTGCCGCCTCCAGAATCCCCTCCGAGAGGGTGGGATGGTAGTGCGGGGTGAGCGCCAGATCCTCGAACAGGGCGCCCATCTCGATGGCCAGGGTCATCTCGCCGATCAACTCGGAGACCTCCGGCCCGCACATCTGCGCCCCGAGCAGGACGCCGGTCGCCTTGTCGGCCACGAGCTTGACCAGGCCGTCGGACTCACCCATGGTCAGCGCCCGCCCGATGGCGGCGAAGTTCAGCCGGGAGACGATCGGGTCGTAGCCCGCCTCCCGCGCCTGCTTCTCGGTCAGGCCGACATAGGCGATCTCCGGGTCGGTGAAGATGACGGCGGGGACCGTCTGCCAGTCAGCATGGGCCGGCTGCCCGGCGATCGCCTCGGCTGCAACCCGGCCCTGGGCGCTGGCCTTGTGGGCCAGCATCACCGGCGAGCAGACATCACCGATGGCGTAGATGTGCGGCACGTTGGTCCGCTGCTGGGAGTCGACCGGAATGAAGCCCTTCTCATCGACCTTCACGCCGGCATTCTCCAGCTCGAGCCCCTCGTGGTAGGGCCGGCGGCCCACCGCCACCAGCACCTTGTCCGCCTCGATCTCATGGAGCTTCCCCTCGGCATCCTCCACCCGGACCTTGCCGTTCTGCAAGCCACCGGAGGCCTTCGCCTTCAGCATCACGGTCACGTTCTGCCGCCGGAGCTTCCGCATCAGCACGTTCACCAGGTCGGGGTCGGTGCCGGGGAGCAGCTGCTCCATCGCCTCGATGATCGTCACGTTGGCGCCCAGCTTGGCATAGGCCTGTCCCAGCTCCACGCCGATGTACCCGCCACCCACCACCACCAGGTTCTTCGGCACCTCGGTGAAGGCCAGGGCGCCGCGGGCATCCACCACGTTCTCCCCGTCCAGCGGGAAGAATTTCGGGTTGACCGCCACGGAGCCGGTGGCGATGATGGCGTGCTTGAAGGTATAGGCGGCGTTACCGCCCTCGTTCAGGTTGACGGCGATAGAGTGCGGGTCGACGAAGGAGGCCTTCCCGCGGACCACCTCCACCTGAGCGCTCTTCATCATGGAGGCGACCCCGGTGGTCAGCCGCTTGACCACCTTGCTGTTCTTCCACTCCTGGGTCTTGGCGAAGTCCACGTCAATGGAGCCGTTGAGCACGACGCCCCTGTCCTGGGACTCCCGGACCTTGTGGATCAGGTCGCCCACCGAGATCAGCGCCTTGGACGGGATGCAGCCATGGTTCAGGCAGGTGCCGCCCAACTCTTCGCTCTCGATCAGCGTGACGTCGAAGCCCAGCTGTGCGGCCCGCTGGGCGGCAATGTAGCCGCCGGGACCGCCGCCGATCACCACGACGTCGGTGCCGATCTTGATCGAACCCATGACCATGCTACATCGCCTCCATCATGAGCAGCGTCGGATTGCTGAGAAGCTCCACCACGCGGCTCATGAACCGGGTGGCGAGACCGCCGTCGATCAGGCGGTGGTCGAAGGAGAGCGCCAGGTAGGCCATCTTGCGGACCACGATCTCGCCGTTCCGCACCACCGGCCGCTCCTGGGTGGCGCCGACGCCGAGAATCGCCACCTCGGGGTGGTTGATCACCGGGGTGAAGAAGAGCCCGCCAATGGAGCCCTGGTTGGAGATGGAGAAGGTGGAGCCCCGCAGCTCATCCGGCCCGAGCTTGCCGGCCCGGCCCCGCTCGATCAGGTCGTTCATCTCGGCGGCGATGGTGAAGAGCGACTTCTTGTCGGCATCCTTGATCACCGGCACCAGCAGCCCCGCCTCGGTGTCCAGGGCGAAACCGATGTGGTAGGACTTGCGGAGGACGATCTCCTGCTTCTCGTCGTCGATCATGGCGTTCAGGTAGGGGAACTCCTTGAGCGCCGTGGTGACCGCCTTGATGATGAAGGGCATGAAGGAGAGCTTCAGGCCCTTCCTGGCCGCCAGCTCCTTCGCCCGCTCCCGGAAGGCGGCCAGCTCGGTCATGTCCACCTCGTCCACGGTGGTGACGTGGGGAGCGGTATGCTTCGACTTGACCATCCGATCGGAGATCACCTTGCGGATCCCCTTCAGCGGGACCCGCTCGTCGGCGGCGGTCAGGCCGTAGGGCGCTCCAGCCGGCTTGTTGACCGGCACACCGGCCGCCTGGGCCGCCGGGGTGGTGGCCGCCGGGGCTGCAGCCTCCGCCACGGCAGCCGGGGCCTGCGCCGCAGGCTGGGCGACAGCTGCCGTCTTGCCCGCCGCAAAGTTGCGCACGTCGTCGTTGGTCACCCGCCCCGCCGGGCCGGTGCCCGGCACCTGGTTGATGTCGACCCCCAGCTGGCGGGCCAGCTTCCGGGTGGCCGGAGCGGCCAGCGCCCGGCCCGTCACCGGGGCCGCAGCGGCCGGGGCCCTCTGCAGGTCGGCGGTCGCCTTCGGCGCAGCCCCGCCGGGGGCGGCAGCCGCCACCGACGCCTCGGCCTCCGCCTCCGTCGGCACCGTGCCGGCCGAGCCGTCATCGAAGACCACCACCACGCTGTGGACGTGGAGGATGTCGCCCGGCTTGCCCAGCAGCTTCACGACCTTACCGGTGACCGGGGAGGTGATCTCCACGGCCGCCTTGTCGGTCTGGACCTCCATGATCGGCTGATCCTCGCGGACATAGTCGCCCTCGTTGACCATCCACTTCAGCAGCTCCGCCTCGTGCAGGCCTTCGCCCACATCCGGCAGCTTGAATTCAAAAGCCATGGTTCCTCCTGCTCCTCTCGATGCGGCCTCCGGGGGTAGTCTCCCCAGGGGCGCGGGCTAGTACGTCTTGACGGCGGTGATGGCCTCCAGGACCCGCCCCGTGTCAGGGATGTACAGGTCCTCGGAGAGCAGGTAGGGCATGGGCACATCAAAGCCCGTCACCCGGGCGACCGGTGCCTCCAGGTACTCCAGGGCGTGGTCGTTGATCAGGGCGATCAACTCGCTGTGGAAGCCGCCGCTCTTGGGCGCCTCGGTCAGCACCACCACCCGGCCGGTCTTCTTCACCGAGCCGATGATCGTCTCCAGGTCCAGCGGGTTGAGGGAGCGCAGGTCGACCACCTCCGCCTCCCAGCCGTGCTCGGCGGAGGCCTTCTCGGCCGCGTCCAGGGCGGTGTGGACGTGGACCCCGTAGGTCAGGATCGTCATGTCCTTGCCCTCCCGGGCGATGGCCGCCTTGCCGATGGGGACGGTGTAGTACTCCTCGGGCACCTCCGCCCTGAAGGCCCGGTAGAGCCGCTTCGGCTCGAAGTACATCACCGGGTCGTTGTCCTCGATGGCCGCCAGCAGCAGCCCCTTGGCGTCGTACGGGTTGGAGGGCACGACAATCTTCAGGCCCGGGTTGTTGACATACCAGTTCTCGATCGACTCGGAGTGGTGCTCCAGCGCCTTGATCCCACCAAAGGAAGGAATGCGCAGGACCATGGGGCAGCTGAAGCGGCCCCGGCTGCGATGCCGGATCCGGGCGATGTGGTTGACCACATGCTCCTGGGCCGGCGCCAGGAAGCCGTCGAACTGGATCTCCACCACCGGCCGCAGGCCGTAGACCGCCATGCCCACGGCGGCGCCCACGAAGCCCGACTCAGCCAGCGGGGTGTCGATCGCCCGCTCGGCGCCGAACTCCTGGTAGATGCCGTCGGTGGCGCGGAAGACGCCGCCGTTAACGCCCACGTCCTCCCCCATCACCAGCACGTTGGGATCCTTCCGCATGGCGACCTTGAGCGCGTCGTTGATCGCCTGAATCAGCGTCATCTTAGCCATGAGCCTTGCCCTCCCCCTTCTTGGCGAGGTAAGCCTTGAGGTACTCCTTCTGCCGCACCAGCTCCGGGGTCGGCGTCTCGTAGAGGTAGTCGAAGAGCTCGTCCACCGACGGGCGGGGCATCGCCTCGGCCTCGGCGACCGCGGCGGCCACCTGGTCCTTGGCCCAGTTCCAGAGCGTCTCATCCTCGGCGTCGGTCCAGAGCCCCTTGGCCACCAGGTACCGGCGCAGACGCTCGATCGGGTCCTTCGCCTGCCACTCGGTCACCTCATCCTCCGTCCGGTACCGCTTCGGGTCGTCGGAGGTGGTGTGCGGACCGTAGCGGAAGGTGAGCGCCTCCACCAGGGTCGGTCCGCCGCCGGAACGGGCCCGGGTGATCGCCTCGTGCATCACCGTCAGCACCGCCAGGATGTCCTGCCCGTCCACCCGCACGCCGGGAATGTCGTAGGCGAGGGCCCGCTGGGCCAGGGTCTTGGTCTTGAACTGCTTCGAGTTCGGGGTGGAGATGGCGTACTTGTTGTTCTGGATGAAGAGGATCGACGCCGTGTTGTAGACGGCGGCGAAGTTCATCGCCTCGTGGAAGTCGCCCGGGGAGGTGCCGCCGTCGCCGGCGTAGCCGACCGTCACGGTATCCTCCCCCTTGATCTTGGCCGCCCAGGCGGCACCCACGGCGTGGACCAGCTGGGTGGCGATGGGGATGGAGATCGGGAAGGCGTTGACGCCCTCGGGCGCCCGGCTGCCCATCTCATCGCCCATGTAGTACCGGAGGATGTTGACCGACGGAACGCCCAGCACGTGCATGGCTCCATGATCACGGTAGGTGGGGAAGATCCAGTCCTGCCCCTTGCGGAGCAGGTAGGCAGAGCCGACCTGGCAGGCCTCCTGCCCGCTGAACGGAGCGAAGGTGCCCATCCGCCCCTGTCGCTGCAGGTTCAGGCAGCGCTGGTCGAAGGCACGCAGGTAGACCATATACCGATAAACTTCCTTCAGCTGATCCGGTGTCAGGAAATCCGGCTCATCCCCCACCAACGTGCCGTCGGGATTGAGGACACGCCGAACCGGGAAAAGCTGTTCCATGTCCAGCTGGTTCGCCGTCTGCAATTCCATTGCGAGCAACCCCCTTCTCTCATTAGACCCGAACATGCGCTTCAAACTCCCACGCCCCTGGCCAACGGAAGCAAATACCGAACGGCCGCCCCGGGCGATAGCCTGGCACTTTGTGCTCATTTCCGGGGTAGTACCTTTGTGTTATCCCTATTGTAATTCGCCGTCGCCAGGTGGTCAATAAGAACCATTTCATGCAGTTCACCGGAAAACGGTTGACGGAAATCGACTAGACCCACTATAATATTGACCATTTTCCCGCGGCGGCGATACGGCTAATTTGCCGAGTACAGAAAAAGTTCTTCGACATTGTTCGACGTGGATTGACAAACGCACTAATCTTTGCGATGATAATTGCAACGGGTGATAAATTTCTATTTAAGATCTTCAGGAGCCTAGGAGGCGTGAACATGGAACAGGATCGTCGCATTTATGAACTCCAGGCCCGCCTGTGTCAGGTGTTGGCCAGCCCCAAGCGTCTGGAGATCCTCTACACGCTTAAGGATTCGGAGATGACGGCAGGCGATCTGGCCAAGGCTGTGGATGTCACGATGCCCAACCTGTCCCAGCACCTGTCGCTCATGAAGCAGCACGGTTTGGTGGAATCCCGCAAGGAAGGCCTGAACATGTTCTATCGGGTCGCTTCCGACCAGATCCTCGACACCCTCGCCTCGGTTCGCCGGGTCCTCGCTGAGCAGCTGACCCGCCAGTCTGTTCTCCTTGACCAGGTGAAGTAGACGCACCCCACAGGACAGCCCCCTGCCTCTCCCACGAGGCAGGGGGCTTCTCGCGTTTCGACTGGAGCCTCTCCCCCTCCGAATGAAAATTGGGACCTTGACCCCTGTTCAGAGTCATTATATACTTTTCTTGGTTACATTTGGATGGAATGGTTGGTCTTGTAATAGCACTGTGGGGGGGAGCACCGTGGGTGAAGTCCCGGCCAGGGTCAAATGGTTCCTGTGGGGGACCGTCTGCCTCGGGGGCGGCCTGCTGGTCACAACCTTGTGGAGGACCGAATGGGACTGGCTCCGCCTCATCGTGCTGGCTGTGGGGGTCAGCCTGGGCCTCATGCGGGTCGACCTGCGGCGGTACAGCAATCAGAACAAAGTGATCATCAACATGGACATCGCCATCACCTTCTTCATGCTCGCCCTGTTCGGACCAGCCTGGGCAATGCTTACGCTGATCATCAACACCGTGGCCTATGGGCTGACCGCCCGGTCACAGTGGCACAAGATTGCCTTCAATGTGGGCACCCTCACCACCGCCAGTTGGCTGGCTGCCGCCCTGATCTACCGGACCGGCCTGCCCTGGTTCGGTGCACTGCTCCTGGCCGCCTCGGGGTACTGGGTGATCAACTCCCTCTGGATCGCCCTGGTGATCGCCATGATGAACCAGCTGCCCGTGCGCCGGGTCTGGCGGGAGAACTACTCCTGGATGGCGATCCAACCCATCACCCTTGCGATCGCCGGTTTCGCCCTGGGGAAGCTCGTTCTCACCGTGGGCTGGTGGGCGTTGCTGGGGGCCCTGCCCCTGCCGATGCTCCACTACACCTACTCCCTCTACGCCAGGGCCAGTGAGCAGCACCTCCAGCAGCAGGAGGCGCTCTCCTCGGAGCTGATCACCACCCTGGCGGCCGTGGTCGACGCGCGCGACGCTTACACCTTTGGCCATTCCACCTTCGTGGCCCGCTACAGCGAGGCGATCGCTGAACAGATGGGCTACAACAAGGAGGAGTTGGCACGGCTCTACCGGAGCGCACTGCTGCACGACATCGGCAAGGTGGGAATCCCCGAATCGATCCTGTTCAAACCGGGCCGGCTCACGGCCGAAGAGTACGAGATCATGAAGAGCCACACCACCATCGGGTACCAGATCATCCGCCAGATCCGGTCCCTGCGGGATGCTGCCGTGGTGGCCCTGCACCACCACGAGCGCTGGAACGGTTCGGGGTATCCCCACGGGCTGGCGGGGGAGAAGGTGGACCTCGACAGCCGGATTGTCGGGGTGGCCGACTCGCTGGAGACGATGCTGTCCGACCGGCCCTACCGCAAGGGGATCAGCCTCGACGACGCCCTTGCGGAGATCGACCGGTGCAACGGCACCCTGTACGATCCCGCCATTGTCGAGGCGCTGCACAAGGTGGTGGAGGCAAAGGGGCGCGGCTTCTTTGTGAACTCCGCCAAACTGGTCCGGCGCAACCAGACCAGCCTCTGGCCTTGGAGCCCCGAGGAGCTGACCAAGACCGTCGCATCCGCCTGGCATCAGGCGTGACGTCCGGGGAGGTGTCTGCTCATGCTTAGGCGTCATCCGTTGAGTGCCCTGATCTACGTCTGGGGCCTCGATCTCGTCGCCCTTTCCATCGTGCTCCCGTCCCTCAGCTCCCTCTCCGAAACCACAGCGGCCCAGTGGCTCCAGTTTGGTCTCTGGACCGCCGTGCTGGTCGTCGCCCAGCTGAAGCTGATCCACTTCGCAGGGCTCATGGTCTCCCTGGGCTGGCAGATGGCGGTTGACTTCACCGCAGCCATGGTCCTCCCCTTCCCCCTCTTCTGCCTCGCCCTTCTGGTGCGATGGGCCGTCATGGTGGTCAGGCGCTGCTGGCAGCGGCACCCCGAGTGGTGGCTTGGCCCGGACTTCAACGCCGCCAACGTGGTACTCAACGCCTGGCTGGCTCATCTGTCCTTCCGCCACCTGGGCATCTGGCTGGGGGATTCCGATCTGGCCCAGGCTGTTGTGCTGATGCTGACCGCCCTGGTCTTCGTTGGCAGCCAGAACGTCCTGCTGACCACCCTGCTGGCGCTGGATCAGCGGAAACCGTGGACCAAGGTGGGCTCCCTCGACAGCGATACCCTCATCGGGGATGGCATCATGGTGATGGCCGGTGCGCTGTTGACCACCGTCTACCTCTCCAACCCCTTCCTGATGTTAATGGCCCTCCCGATCGTGCTCTTCCTCCACAAGACCCTTGAGCGGGTCAACCAGGCGAAGCTCGCCTATATTGACGGGAAGACCGGCATCTACAACTACCGCTACTTTGATGAAGCCCTGACCGAGGCGTTCCGCAAGGCGAGCACCAACCGCCGGCCGCTGGCCCTGATCTTCGGTGACATGGACCACCTGCGGGACATCAACAACACCCATGGGCATATGGTGGGCGACCAGGCGATCGCGGCGGTGGCGCATCTCTTCAAGGCCAACAGCGGGGCATGCGGGACCGCCTGCCGGTTCGGCGGTGAGGAGTTCGTGCTGATGCTGCCCGGCTCGACACGGGCGGAGGCGGCGCAGGTGGCGGAACAGATCCGCCGGGGGGTCGCAGCGGCCCGGGTGCCCCTGGAGGGCGGAGGAAGCCTGGGGCTGAGCATCAGCCTCGGGGTCGCCGCCTACCCGGAGGATGCCTCCTCGATCGAGTCCCTGGTCAAGGCAGCGGACGAGGCGGTCTACAAGGCGAAGCATTCCGGGCGCAACCGGGTCTGTGTCCATGAAGAGCGGAAGCCGCTCGCACTCCACTCGTAGATGAAAAGGGCGGGAGCTCCATAATCAAAGAGGAGCGTGAATGGCTATGAAGCGGGGCAGGCCATCCGTCATCGGGTTCCTGGCAAGCCTTCTGGTCCTGTTTGTGGCCTGCGGGGCAGCCGGCCCTCCGACCGCTCCCGTGGCCCGGGCAAAGCTCCATCCGGCGGTGGCGAAGCAGATTCAGACCGCCCGGAATGGCCGGGTCTCGGTCATCGTCACCAAGAACGGGGGCGCATCCGGTGTGGAGGCGGCCGCGGAGGCCCTTGGTGCTCGAATCACCGCCCGCTGGACGATCATCAACGGCTTTGCTGCCGATCTGCCGGCCCGCAGCGCCGCCGCCCTGGCCTCCCTCCCCGGGGTGAGGGCGGTCCTCCCGAACAGCCCCGTCGCAGGAACGGGCAGCTCTGCCGCCGGTTCCGCCGCCGCCCTGTCCAGCTCGTACGTCTACGCCGTTCAGGCCGAGAAGGTGTGGGCCGCCGGATACCAGGGCGACGGGGTGAGCATCGCCATCGTGGACAGCGGACTCCACTTCGCCGCCAACAGCGACTTCAGCAGCCGCATCCTGAACAACGTCTCCTTCAACCCCGAGGCCCGGTACAGCGTGGACAAGTTCGGCCATGGCACGCACGTAGGTGCCATCGCGGGCGGGGACGGCTCCAACAGCAGCGGCAAGTGGCTGGGGATAGCCCCGCGGGTCAACCTGCTCAACGTCAAGTTCAGCGACGACTATGGCAACGCCACCGAGAAGGATCTGGTCAGCGCTCTCCAGTGGGTCTACGACAATCGAATCACATACAATATTCGGGTCGTTAATATTTCGGCACAGGTCGGCGCCCGGATGAGCTACAAGGAGAGCCCGACAGCCGCCGCCGTGGAGCAGCTCTGGTTCAGTGGGGTGGTGGTGGTCGCCTCGGCGGGGAACAGGGGGACAGAGGACTGCTCTGTCTGTTACCCCCCCGGCGCTGACCCCTTTATCATCACCGTGGGTGCGGTGGATGACAGGGGGACCGCCGAGCTGTCGGACGACCTGCTGGCCGCCTGGTCCAGCCGGGGAAGCACCCTGGACGGCCATGCCAAACCCGATGTGATGGCTCCGGGGGCGCACGTGGTCGCCTACATGCCCTCCGGCACCCTGCGCTCGGAGCACCCGGACAACGTGGTGGACGATCACTACTTCCGGATGGGCGGCACCTCCATGGCAAGCCCGGTGGTGGCAGGGGGCATCGCCCTGCTTCTGCAGGCCAGGCCCGCCCTCACCCCCGACCAGGTGAAGTGGCTGGTCATGAACACCACCCGCTCCTATGAACAGCAGCCCAGCGGATCAGCCGGCATCCTGGACCTGTACCGGGCCCTCGCCTACGACCAGCCCATCGGGGAGGCCAACCAGGGGCTGGAGCCCTCCCCGCTGTTAGATCCCGGCACCAACACCATCACCTATGAGAGCGCGATGTGGTCCAATGCCATGTGGTCGAACAGCGTGGACTACTAGTCCGGACCAGCCTGCGCACAATAGGCGCCCCTGCGGGGGCGCCTCTGCTATGGAACGAATAGACCAATACCTCGACTTTCCATGATTATCCACCAGGATCGACCATACCGAAGGGAGATGGGGTCTCGTGCCTATCCGGAAGAGAGTGGTCTGCGGCCTCCTGATCGGGTTTCTGCTCCTGATTTCCGCCGGTGGTGCCAGCCGCGGCACTCGGGCGGGCGGGCCGTTCCCGCCGAACGTTCATCCCGCCGTCATCCGGCAGATTCAGGCGGCTCCGGGGGATCGGGTGCGGGTGATCGTGAGCAAGGGGCAAGGGGTCGAGGGGGTGGAGCAGGCAGCGGCAGAGATTGGCGCCGACATCACGGCCCGCTGGACGATCATCGATGCCTTCGCGGCAGAGCTTCCCGGGAACAGGGTGGCCGCTCTGGCCCGGCTCCCGGGGGTGAAGGCGGTCCTGAGCAACAGCCCCGTCGCCCGCACCAGCAATGGATCCAGCGGCGCCGGTCAGAGCGATCCGGCCCTGCCCTACGTGATGGCGGTCAAGGCGCATCACATGTGGAACGACGGCTTCACGGGCACCGGCATGACCGTGGCGGTGGTGGACAGCGGCATCATCCAGGGCGAGGCGGGACCGACCGACTTTGGCAGCCGGGTGCTGGCGCAGGTGGCCGTCAACCCAAACACCACCACCCCCGCCGACGGCTACGGCCACGGAACCCACGTGGCGGCCATCATCGGCGGTGACGGGCAGAACAGCGGCGGCAGTTACAAGGGGGTCGCCCCGGGCGTCAACCTGGTCAGTGTCAAGTTCGGCGACGACCAGGGGAACGCCACCGAGGAAGAGCTGATCAACGCCCTGCAGTGGGTCTACGACCACCGGGAGAGTTACAACATTCGGGTGGCCAACATCTCAGCCCTGGTGGCGAACGCCGTGAGCTACACCGAGAGCCCGACGGACGCCGCTGTCGAGCAGCTCTGGCTGAGCGGCGTGGTTGTGGTGGTGGCCGCGGGCAACTACGGAACGGACCCGTGCGCCGTCTGCTACCCACCCGCCAACGACCCCTACGTGATCTCGGTGGGCGCCATCGATGACAACAACACCGCGATCCTCTCCGATGACTTCATGAAGGAGTGGTCAAGCCGGGGCACCACGCAGGATGGGTTTGTCAAGCCCGACCTGGTGGCGCCGGGGGCCCGTATCGTCGCCTACATGCCCGCCGGGCTCCTGCGGGAGGTACGGCCGGAGAATGTGGTTGACACCCACTACTTCCACATGGGAGGCACCTCCATGTCCGCCCCGGTCGTCTCCGGCGTTGTCGCCCTGCTGCTGCAGGCCCGGCCTGAGCTGTCGCCGGACCAGGTGAAGTGGCTGCTCCAGGCCACCGCCCGCTCCTACGAGAGCCAGCCCGAGGGGACGCCGGGCATCGTCGATGCACACGGGGCGTACGAGTACAAGAAAACCGTGGAATCGGCCAACCAGGGCCTCACCCCCTCCCCCCTGCTCGACCCCAGCACCGGGACGATCGACTACAGCAATACGCTGTGGGGCAACACGCTTTGGGGCAACACCCTCTGGGGGCACACCTTCGAGTACTAGAGGCCGGGGAAGCAAAAGGGGACCGGACGCCCCGTCTGGGGTGCCCGGTCCCTTGTTGCCTAACTGAGGTTGACCTCCTTGTAGCCGTAGAGCTTGGCGGGGGCCTGGGGCTGCGCACGCCTGGCCAGGTTGGTCGCCAGGTGCCGGGCCCCGGGAACGCCGCGGCGGGCGGCGATCAGAGCGGCTCCGGCCAGGGCCCCGGTCAGCAGGGCCAGCAGCGTGGTGCGGCGCTTCTCGTTCATCTGCTTCTCGCCTCCTTGACTAGAACCACGGGCGGCCGGTCAGGTAGAAGAGCGCCCGGCCCGCCAGCTCACCCACCAGCACCAGCCCCAGGCCGGCGGCGATCAGGCTGTTGCAGAGCTTCAGGCTGGCGCTCCGCCGGTGCAGGTACCAGAGGAGCACCGCCAGCAGGGCGGGCAGGCCCACCCCGAGCATCGCCTGCAGGTTGAGCAGCAAGCTGTTCTGCTCCACGACCGACTGACCGATCAGCAGGGCGGTCCGCACGGTCTCCTCGCCCACGGCCGCCTTGCCGGGTGCGCCGGGGGTGGAGGCGGCAGCCGCCGCCCCGGAGGCCAGGTAGGTGAGGCGGGCGTACAGGCCGAGGCCGTAGGTGACGGCGCCCGCCAGCAGGGTGATCCCGAGCCGGCGGTGGGAGCGCCGGACGGTCTCCTCCCCCTGCCGCAGGTCGATCACCCGGCCCCAGGCGTAGGAGTAGGCGACGGCCACCGCCAGCGGGCCCAGGGTGAGCACCGAGGCGGCGAAGAGCGCCAGGGTGGACCAGTGGTCCCACATCGGCCGGCCGGGGATCATGTAGATCATCGCCTGGGTCAGCACGGCGAAGGCGCCGACCAGGCCGGTGATCACGCCCACCAGACGGCGGAGTTCCGCATCTTCGACCCGCTTCCACCAGAGGTAGGTATAGAGGGCGATCAGGGCAAAGAAGAGGCCGGTGGCCAGGATCTCACGGGACATCCACGAGGTGCTGATGTGCTTCAGGGCCCGGAAGGCATACTGGGGACGGCCCAGGTGGGTGGTGGAGAAGAGGAGGCCGACGGCAGCCATCGGCATCAGAATGGCGGTGCCGATCCGGGTGAAGGCGTCCTGGATCGCATCGGGCGCCTTCCGCTTCAGGAAGTCGGAGACCAGCAGGACCCAGAAGGCGCCCACGGTGGCCTGGATGAAGAGGGTGAAGACCACCAGGCTGTACTGGGCATCATGCAGCCAATCAGCCATGCTTCGCTCCCTCCTTCGGCGGGGCGATGGGGATCTGCTCCTCCGGCTGCGGCCCCTTCAGGGGCCAGGCAAAGCGGGTGCTGGCGTCGGTGATGCTCGGGTCGGGGAAGCCGGGAGCCTCCCGTACCACCTGCCGCTGGGTGGCGGCGTGCTCATCGACGCTGCCGAAGGTGAGGGCGCCGGTCAGGCAGGACTCGACGCAGCGGGGCATCAGCCCCTCGTCGATCCGCTGATAGCAGCCGTTGCACTTGGAGACAACCCCCTGCTCGGGGTCGAACTGGGGCACGCCGTAGGGGCAGGTCCAGGTGCAGTACTGACAGCCGATGCAGGCGGTGGGGTCGTGGATCACCAGGCCGTCCTTGCCGCGCTTGGTGTAGGCATCCACCGGACAGCCCTTCATGCAGGCCGGGTCGACGCAGTGGTTGCAGGCAAGGGACAGGTGGACCCGCAGGGCGGTGGGGAACTCGCCCATCTCGAAGGAGCGGACCTTGCGCCAGCGGATCTCGGGCGGCATCCGGTAGAAGTCCTTGCAGGCGGCCTCGCAGCACTTACACCCGATGCATTTCTCCATGTCAGCGTGGAAGCCGAGTTGGGTCGTCATTCGGAATCCCCCCCTCAGGCCCTGCGGACCCGCACGGCCTGCTGTTTGTAGTTGGGCTCCTTGGAGAACTTGTCGACGGCCCAGACGGTCAGCTGATTGACCGGGCCCTCGTTGAAGTGCATGGGGACGAAGCAGGAGCCGGGGGCGACCATGGAGGTGACCACCACCTTGGCCTCGATCTTCCCCCGCCGGCTTTCAATCACGACCTTATCGCCGTAGTCGACGCCCAGCTGTTCCGCGTCCTTCGGGTTCAACTCCACGTACGCACCGGGGACCAGGTTGTTCAGCTCCTCCACCTTCCGGGTCTTGGTGCCGGTGTGGTAGTGCTCCTGCACCCGGCCGCTGTTCAGGTTGAAGGGGAACTCCCCGTCCGGCAGTTCGGGCAGGGGTGCCGGGTCCATTGCCCAGAGGACCGCCTTGCCGTCGGGGGTGTTGAACCGGCCGTCGGTGTAGAGTCGGGGCGTCCCCGTGGACTCCGCCGTCTTCACAGGCCACTGCAGCCCCCGGTTGGCCTCGATCTTCTCATAGGTGACGCCGGAGTAGTCGTTGGGCCGCCCCCGGGTCAGCCGCTTGATCTCCTCGAAGCACTCCGCGGTCGTGGTGTAGGGGAAGAGATCGCCGTAGCCCATGCGCTTGGCGAGATCGAGGATGATGTCAAAGTCGGTCCGGGCCTCGCCTGGTGGCTTCACCGCAGGCTTCAGCAGGTTCATGCGGCGCTCCGAGTTGACCAGGATGCCGCTCTTCTCGGCCCACATGGCGGCGGGGAGGTAGATATGGGCATACTTGGCGGTGTCGACCGTCTCGTAGGCGTCTTGCACCACCAGCAGCTCCAGCATCGAGAGCGCCTTCTGCACCCGGTTCTGGTCGGGGAGCGAGATCAGCGGGTTGGTGCAGATCACCCAGAGCGCCTTGATCTTCCCCTCCAGAATCGCGTCGATGATCTCGGTGATCGCCGGCGACTTGTCGGGCAGCTTCTTAGGGTCGACGCCCCAGAGCGCCGCCACCTCTTCCCGGTGCTTGGCGTTGGCCACCGCCCGATAGCCCGGATAGGAGGAGGAGCCACCCACCTCCCGGGAGGCCATCGCCGCGGGCTGGCCGGTGATCGAGAAGGAGGCGCAGCCGGGCTTGCCGATCTTCCCCTGGATCAGGTTCAGGTTGTGGAAGGCGTTGTTGGTCTGGGTGCCGTTGACCGACTGGTTGATGCCCATCACCCACATGGAGAGGGAGCGCTCCGCCCTGCCGTACAGCCGGGCGGCAGCCACGATCTGCTCCGCCGGCACGCCGCAGATCGGGGCGGCATACTCCGGGGAATACTTCTCCAGGTGAGCGGCAAGCTTGTCGTAGTCCTTGGTGTGAGCCTCGATGTAGGCCCTGTCGATCAGACCATCCTTGATGATCACGTGGGCCATGGCGTTGAGCAGCACCAGGTCGGTGCCGGGGCGGATCGCCAGGTTGATGGTGGCGATGCGGCTCACCTGGGTCAGCCGGGGGTCGATGCAGATCAGCCGGGCCCCCTTCTCCACCGCCTTCACCACCCGCCCGAAGAGGATCGGGTGGCACTCGGCCATGTTGGAGCCGGCGATCATGATCACCTGGGCGTGCTCGATATCCTCGTAGGCGCCCACCGGCCCGTCGGTGCCGAAGGAGCGGATGTGGCCCATCACGGCTGAGGCCATGCAGGTGCGGGTGTTGCCGTCCAGGTTGGCCGTGCCGATGCCGGCCCGCATCAGCTTGCCCAGGGTGTAGAACTCCTCCATGCACATCTGGCCGGTGTTGTAGCAGGCGATCGAGTCAGGGCCATGCCGGGCGATCAGCTCCTTGAACTTTTCGCTCATCGCATTGAGCGCCTCATCCCAGGAGGTCCGCACCATCCGGCCGTCCCTGCGGATCAGCGGGTGCTTGCCCCGGTCCGGTGCGGTGATCATCTGCCACTGGTAGATCCCCTTGGCACAGAGCAGTCCATCGTTGACGGGATACCCCTCGGTGCCGCGGATCGCTACCGGCTTCTCGCCCTTGACCCCGATCTCAATGCCGCACCCGGTGCCACAGAACCCACAGGTGGAGTAGATCCACCGCTCCGGCTCCACATGGGCCGGGGCAGGGCCGCCGCTCACGTAGCTTCCCTGTGTGGTTGCCAACCCTTCACCGGCCAACCCAACCGTGGCCGTAGCGGCCAGGGAGAGCTTCAGAAAGGAGCGCCGGTCAATTCCTCCGGTCATGCCTGCACGACCTCCTTCTTGGAACTAGATCTTACTCAGTTGATTTCTTCCTATAGGAAGTGTATCAAGGGAGGGTGACAGCGGGTATGCCACAGAGGGATTGAAAAAGTTCACCCAAAGTTCGGGTCTCCGCTCGATACCCTTTTGTGATTTTGATCACCGAAGGTACCGCTGACTGTTGTAGTTCCCTCGGGCAGGCTGGCCTGCCATCATCAAGAAAGTGGTCGGTGGGGCGAACCTTTTTGAAGGCTGCGACCGTCATCAATGGGAGAGACTGCACCCACCTGAGCAAGGGGGCCTGACATGGATATCCTCGCGGTTATCGATCCCATCCTCGTTCAGTTCGGTCCGATCACCATCCGCTGGTACGGCCTGATCATTGTCTCGGCGATCATGATCGCCATCTGGCTGGGCTACCGGGAGGCGCCGCACCGGGGCCTGGACCCGGAGTTCGTGCCCGACCTGGGCATGGTGCTGGTGCCCACCGGCATCCTCGGCGCCCGGCTGTATGAGGTCTTCATCCTGCAGTGGCCCTACTACAGCCAGCACCCGGGGGAGATCCTGGCCATCTGGCAGGGTGGCCTGGCCATCCACGGGGCGGTCCTGGGGGCGATGCTGGCGGGCAGCATCTTCATGTGGTACCGCAAGCAGCCCTTCTGGGCGTGGGCCGACATCGTCGCTCCGTCGCTGATCCTGGCGCAGGCGATCGGCCGCTGGGGGAACTTCTTCAACCAGGAGGCGTACGGGGACGCCGCCCCGCAGTGGCTGGTGGATCTGATGCCCAACTGGCTCCGGGAGGGCATGACCATCGGCGGAACGGTGATGCACCCGACCTTCCTCTACGAATCGGTCTGGAATCTGCTCTCCTTCTTCATGCTCTACTACTTCCACCGGAAGAAGGCGCCCACCGGGGTGGTCTTCAGCCTCTACTTCATCGCCTACAACACCGGGCGGTTCATGATCGAATCGATCCGGAAGGACTCCTCCTTCATCTTCGGATGGGTCCGGGTGGCGCAGTTGACCTCGCTGGTGCTGGTGGTGGCGGGCTTCGCCCTCCTGCTCTACCACCTGAAGCGGAGCAGGGGGACCCACAACGAGGCGGCATGACCCCGCCGAACACAAAAAAAGAGAAGCCCTCGGGGCCTTGCGGCCCGGAGGGCTTTCTTGATGGTGCGCCTTACTTGCCGATCGCCGTCCGGATCTCCTTCAGCGTCTTGATGACGTTGTTGAGAACCTTGATGGTGTACTCGAAGTTGTGGGCGCCCTTGGAGGCATCCGCCTCGACGAAGGAGAGGTTGGTCTTGGCCGCAGCCAGCTTCGCCTTCAGCTCATCCGTCAGGAGGTTCTGGTTGGCGGTGATGACCGTCAGGTCTTCCGTCGCCGCCAGGATCCGGCTCTCGGTGGACTCCTGCCACATGTCGAGGTAGACCTGGCGGGATTCCTTCGAAGAATCGGCGTGGCAGCTGGTGCAGGTATCCTTCCGCTTGGCGTCCTCGAGGACCTCGCCCGGCTTGATCACCCGCATCTGGTGGTTGCCCTCGGTCATGTGGCACTCGATACAGGTCAGCTCGGAGTGAGCGCCCTTGGTGTCGGTGACGCCGATGGCGCCCCGGCCGTCGAGCATCTCCTTCATCGGGTGGTGGATCTCGCGACCCGCCGTGAAGGACTGACCCTCAGCCAGGCTGGCGGTATGGCAGTAGATGCAGAGTTCCTCCGCCGGCAGGCGCAGCTGGCCCTCGTTGGTGTTGTTGTGCGGATCATGGCAGGCGGAGCAGGTGACGCCCTGCTGGTAGAGCGCATGATCCTTCGGGGCGGGCTTGCCCGCCAGGGAGTTACGGAGCGCCTCGGCGCCGTGGCACTTGTCGCACCGGCCGCTGGCATGATCATTCGCATCCAGCGAGATCATGGACTGGGCGTGGGCGGACTTCTCCCAGAGCGGGTACTGCCGGATCTTCGGATACCCCGTCAGGTTCGGGAAGAGGCCCTCATGCGGATCGGGGATGTTGGGGAACTGGAAGCCCATCGCATGCATGTCCTGACCCGGGACGAAGCCCTCGGGCCAGCGGGTGCCGTCCGGCAGGCTGCCGCCGGTGTGGCACTGGCCACAGGTCATGGCGTCGTCGGTCACGATGATCTTGGAGATGTCGCCCTTGCCGAGCACGTGATCGCGGCCCGGGCCATGGCACATCTCGCAGCCGATGCCCGGCTCGGTGAAGGCGGACTCCGCCTTGTTCCAGCCGGTGGTGTGGCAGCCGGCGCAGTCCGTCTCCCAGTTGGAGCCGCCCTTGTAGGGCACGTACTGCTGACCGTTCCACAGGACGTTGAGGTACCTGAGGGCTCCATCGTTCGGGTCCCGTGCCAGGAAACGCTGTCCGGCGACGATCCAGTCAGCCCTCATCAGCTCGGCCTTGAGCTCCTCGGGAGCCGCGTTGATGTCACCCGGGAGATCACTCCACTTGAAGACCTGCGTCAGCATGTGGGCGTGACCCGTCATCTCCCAGTTGGTGAACTTGTCGGTGTGGCAACCGAGACAAGCGTCCGAGCCGAGATACTTCGGGAGCTCACCCTTGCTGCTGGCGCCGGAGACGGTGACGCTGACGGCGAGTGCGATCAGAGCCACGAGACCGGTGATGATTGCAACCTTGAACGCCTTCCGCTTCATCATTTCCTGAGCACCTCCTTTCCCTGGATCCAGATTAGTCCCAACCGCCACCTGCAGTAGCGGTGAAGGGCCAAGGAGGGGACTTAGTAGTCCCGGTGGCACTTGGAGCACGAGGGCTCCACGTACGTATGGCAGCTCTTGCAGTTGGCGATATCCTCCGGGCGGGTGGTCCGGGAGTGGGTGAACCAGAACATCTCGTCATGCCACTGCTGCTTGACGCCCTGGCCGAAGCCGGCGCTGTGGCAGTCGGTGCAGGAGTTGACGCTCTCGGTGTGGCAGGTGGTGCAGGCGGTGGCGATCTGGCCGTCGCTGCCGAGGGCGACCTGCTTGTGGCTGGCCACCCAGCCATCCGGATGCCACTGCGGGGTCACCCCCTGACCGATGCCGTTGGTATGGCAGGCGGTGCAGGAGTTGAAGCTCGGGGTATGGCACTCGGTGCAGTTGGCGGCAATCTGGCCGCTGCTGGTCAGGGCCACCGAGCCGTGAGTAGCCAGCCAGGTCTCGGGATGCCAATCCTGCTGTACGCCCTGGCCGACGCCGTCGGTATGGCACTCCGTGCAGGAGTTGGCCGTCGGGGTGTGGCAGGTGGCGCAGTCCGCCGCGATGTCGGTCCCGTTGGGCGCCAGCGCCACGGAGCCATGGCTGGCCAGGAAGCCCGGTCCATGGGCGAACTTGGACAGGTGGCAGTCCAGGCAGAACTGCGGCGAGGCGTGGGCGCCCTTCGGGTTGGCCTCGTTCGCCTCCGAGTGGCACTGGACACAGGTCTGCGGGTTGTTGGTCGCCTCGGTGGAGTGGAATTCCGCCACCCAGTTCTCCGGGTGCGGCATGGGCTGTGCATGGCAGCTGGTACAGGTGGCGTCGGTGGTGGAGAGGGTCCGCGGATTGCCGACGACCTGCATGTTGAAGCCCTGATCGCGGGTGCCGTGGCAGGAGGCGCAGAGCTGCGGCTGCTCGGCGAAGCCCTGGGTGTGCCGGCCCAGCCAGTCGGTCGGGTGCGGCATGGTCAGGCCATGGCAGGAGGCACAGGCGTCCTCCATGCCCTCGGTGGCCTTCAGCGAGCCGGGCGGCATCTCCGGGATCGTCGGGTGCGGCTGGGACTGCTTGACCGGGGTGAAGGCGGCCAGGGGTGGCTTCTCGCCGGGGTTCAGCTGCGTCAGACCCGGGGTCAGGTGGCACTGCTGGCAGGACTGGATCTCCTCGCCGGCCTGCTTTCCGTGGACGGTCCGGAAGTCGGCCTTCTTGTGGCTCTCGGGCGAGACCAGGTCGAGGTCGGTGTGGCAGGCCGAGCAGGAGATGCTCGTGCGCACACTCATGGCCACCTGCTCCTGGGTGTGGCACTCCAGGCAGGTGTTATGCCAGGTCTTCACCTGTTCCGGCCGCTCCTTGGGTCCGTGGGAGGCGGCGTTGTGGCAGGCAACGCAGGCCAGGGGCTCCTCCATGGTCAGATGGAGGTCGTGGCCGGCCAGGGCCGGGAAGTGCTTCAGTTGCTCATTCGGGACCCGGATGGGCTGCCCGTTCTCATCGAACTGAGGCGGCTCCAGGTCCTGCATCACCCAGGGCATCTCCTTGGCGTGGCAGTTGATGCAGCGCTCATTGGGGACCTCGGTTGCCACCAGACTGATGTCAAAGTTGGGGTCCCGGGCCGAGGTCAGCATCCGGAGCTGGCCCAACTGCATCTCCACCCAGCCCCGGACACCGGGGTCGGCATGGCACTCGGTACAGGCGACCTCCTTGTGAGAGGACTCCATCCAGCTGGCCACATGGTCATCCATGGTGTGGCAGGAGGAGCACTGTGTCGCCAGCTTCGCAGGGTCGGGCGACGTCGCAGAGAGGCTCTGGACCAGGGCGATCGCCGTGATGATCGCCAACATCGCCAGGAGGCCCGGAATCGCCCAGTTGATCTTGCGGTTCATGGAGCCTCCCCCCTTACGCCAACAGCATCGGGATAAACGTCACCAGCAGGTAGTAGAAGATGGCGGAGTAGATGATCAGCTCGATACCCGCCACCCACCGCCGCCAGCCGGCCAGACTCGGCTCATGGTGCTCTGCATGGGCCGGGGCCGGAAGGACGCCCTTCTCCACGAGGCGCTGGTACTCCAGCGGGTGCTCCTCCAGCATGTGCTCCAGGGAGATCCGGCCGGTAAGCCAGACCGGGTTGGAGGGGAAGACAGCCGGGTTGAAGTGGGCATTGAAGAAGTGGCCATAGGCTAGGGTGATCACCGCGACGATCGCCTCGTTCCCGTGGACGATGCGGAAACCATCGAGCCAGGTGCGCGGGACCCAATTGGCCGCCCAGGTGGGGAACCAGAGCGCAAACCCAGTGCCGCCCATCACGAACATGCCCCAGAAGATCGCCAGATACTCAAACTTTTCAAGGTAGGTGTATCGGTCGTACTGGGGGGGTGTCTTGCGCAGATTGAGCAGGAAGAGCATGTGGTGGTACGAATCACGCAGGTCGTTCAGCGTCGGGACCATGCCCCAGGAGATGCCCATCTTGCGCCAGCCGACGAGCAGGTAGATCAGGTGCCAGATCGAGACGAAAACCAGGGCCGAAGCGCAGACCTTGTGAGCGATCAGGTTGCCGTGGAACCCGCCGAAGAGCCGGAAGGTCCACTGGGCCCAACCGACGTAGTGAAACTTGATCGCCAGTCCAGTCCAGAGCAATCCCATGGTAGAGAGTGCGAGGACGCCGTGCTGCAGGCGGTGCTGCAGATTCCAGCGCTGGTATGATGCCGGTCTGGCCTCGTGGGGCTCGGTATGCGTGGTGGCCTCTGTCACGGGCTCTGCACCTCCAGCTATTTCATCAGCCGCCGGAGCAGCTCGAACATCACGATCGGGCCGTCCTTCATCGTGTCAAAGAGGATCAACCCGATGAAGAACTTGTAGAGCAGGTGGAGCCCGCCGCTGGCGGGATCGGCCGGAACGAAATGCTCCGTTCCCTCGGCGAAGTTATCGGGGGCGCCGGGGTGGCACTCGGCGGTGCCACAGGTGCCGGCCAAGTTCTGCCGGCTGACCCTCGACTCGGGGTTCCGGGAGGGGAGGATGTCGTGCACCCCGTGGCAGTCGACACAGGTGGCGGACCGGTAGTCGCCGTTGGCCACCGCCACCCCGTGGAAGCTCAGGTCGTAGGACTCCTCGTAAAGGCCGGCATGGCACTTGACACAGCCCTCCGACTTGAGCGCCTTCAGGGCGCGCCCGGTGGGCAGGCCCAGCGGTTTCTTCGGGTCCTTGGCATGCTCAGGCCCGGCCTCCGCATGACAGCGGGTGCACGAGATGATCCCGTGGACCGAACTGCTATACTGAGCCGGGTCGACATGGACCGAGATCGTCTCGCCGTTCCGAACCATCGACTCCTGCTTGCTGTGGCACTCCAGGCAGGCCTGGTTCCCCTCCGGTTCGGAAGGGTTCACCAGCTGACTGGGGATGGTATCCGCACCTGCCGGGACGGCCGCGAAGATCAGACCGCAAACCACCAGGAGGAAGCAACCGAGCATTCGCAGCAAGCCTCCGCGGACTGCAAGCGAGTGGTTCATTCCTGGCGCCCCTCCTCCAAGTAAGAAGTTCGTAAGGAGCCCGAGACCCATTCTGATGCGTGAAACGATTCACAAACCCCGCCGAAGAAAGGGGGGTCGGAACGCCGTTGAGACAACCTTCCTGACCCCTGTGTTACGCAAATCTTGCGGAGAGATTGCAGAAACCTTGACCGTTCTCATCTTACTCTCAGCTTTCTCAGGAACCAACCCAGGCCTGCCACCTGTGGCCCGCCGTTTACACAGGATATCCGCCTGTAGCACCCTCAATCGCTCTCACTCTCGCTCAATCACCCCTCCCTCACGCGCAAGACTATACCGCAGGGGGCATGGGGGCACGCTATGGCGGGGGCATGGGGTTGCGGCGGGTACCCCCCACAGGCTCCCCGCTGCCGCACCAAAATGACACGAATGGTCTAAGAGGGAGAGGTTATTTCCTGGGGTCTTTCTTCCCATGACGTGCCTTTTCAACAGGTGAGAGGAATTGTCTCAGGGCGTGACGTAATTTGGTAACGAGCGAGCTAGTAGAGGGGTGAGTCGAGTGAAGGATGATGGCTACCGGTCACTCTCTTGGATCGCTCCGCGCGCCTCACGCAGTTTCTTCGTCGGGATGCGCTGGTTCATGATGGTCGTCGGCCCGATTCTGGCAGGCCTCAGCCCTGTCCATGTGCCGGTGGAGACCGCTCTGGTATTGGGCGGCTTCGCAGCGCTCACCGTCGTCCTGCAGATTCGACTTCGGCAGCCTTACTCCCGCCTCGATCACTACCTCTGGTACATCGCCTTTCTGACGGACCTGCTGCTGATTACCACGATGGTGGTCGTGCGCGGTGGGCTCCGGACCGATGCGTACATCCTCTACTTCCTGGTGATGGCTGAGGCCGGACTGGTCCTGGGCATGTGGCAGGCGATCGTGACCGGCGTGGCGGGCAGCGCCCTCTACTCCTACGCGGTGCTGATCCTGCACGACGAGACCGACATCCGCCGGTTGGCGATTCGCATTCTCTACCTGATGATGATCGGGATCGTCACGGCGTTCCTGGCGCACTCAGAGAAGAAGGCGATCGTGGAGGCGCTGACCGACTTCAAGACCCACCTGCCAAACTTCCGCCACTTTCACGCCGCACTGGCCCAGGCGGTACTGCACCACCGCGCCCGCCCGGAGCCGCTTTCCATTGCGATCATTGATGTAGATAACTTCAAGCAGTGGAACGCCATCATCGGCCACCCGCAGGCGGACCGGGTACTGGAGGAGCTGGCCGACCTGTTGCTCCAGAACAAGCGTGAGGGCGACATGATTGCCCGGTATGGGGGCGAGGAGTTCGTCATGCTCCTGCCGGGGACCGAGGCGGAGGCGGCCTATCAGGAGATGGAGCGCTTCCGGCACCTGGTCTCCTCCCACCGCTTCCTGGCGGAGAGCGACCTGCCGCCGGTCCAGATCACCATCAGCATCGGTGTGGCGGCCCTTCGCCCCGGCATGACGGAGACCCAGTTGCTGGTGGAGGCCGACCAGGCGCTCCAGGAGGCGAAGAAGGCCGGGAAGAATCAGGTCTGCCAGTTCCGGGCCGCCGCCTGACGGGACGACAAAAGGACTTCCCGCCCGGGAGGGTGGGAAGTCCTTCTCATGCGCCATGCCTACCAGAAGAGGTGCACCAGTCCGGTGGTGGCCAGGGCTACCAGCACCGCCGCAGCCACCGTGCCCGCTACCAGTCCGATGACCAGGCTGCGGGTGTCAAGCCCGATCAGGGCGCCCGCCACCGTACCGGTGAAGAGGCCCGTCCCGGGAACGGGAATCCCCACGATGAGGGCCACCCCGAGGACTCCCCAGCGCCGGACCAGCTGCCGGTGCTTGCGGGCCCGCATGCGGGACCAGACCAGGACGCGCCTGGCGGAGCGGTAACGCTCGGCCAGGTTGATCAGAAGACGCAGGAAGAGCAGGTTGAAGGGGACCTGTACCAGGGTGCCCAGGATGCCGACGACCGTTGCCCAGAACGGCGTCATTCCCTTTGCAATGCCCAGGGGAATGCCGGCCTTGAACTCCAGAATGGGCACGGCGGAGATGAGGAAGACAAGAAGGGCAGGGTGCAGGGGCCTCTCCTCCTGGCATCGGCGTGTTGTGGAAGTAAGACGAATCCAGTGGGGTCGAAGGTTCGGTGTGAAGGGGGACTGACCTGCATGATCATGACGGGCGGGGAGATGGAACGGCTGGATGCTGACGCCCGGCGGCTCCTGGACGCCTGCGCGAAGGGCCAGCACACCTCACTGCTGGCCGAGGTGGACCAGCTCTCCAAAGAGGGGCCTCTCTCGGTCGGACTGCTCGGGGTGGCCGCTGCCAGCCTGATCGCCCTGGAGCGGTACGACGAGGCGGTGACCGCTGCCCGGGGCGCCCTGGAGCGGGAGCCCCGCTGGGCCTGGCTCTACCAGGTCTTGAGCCGGGCCGAGGCGGGCCGGAGAAACTGGGCTGCCGCCAACGATGCGGCCAAGGCCGCCGTCCAGTTGATGCCCGGGGAGCCGGCCTACCTGGCCAACCTGGCTGCCTGCCAGCGGCAGGCGGGACAGGCGGAGCTGGCGGTCAGGACCGCACGCCAGGTGCTGGTGCTGGACCCGGTCCATCTGGAGGGGCTGAACCAGCTCGGCTTGGCGTTGGAGGCGGCGGGCGACCCGGAGGGCGCCCTTGAGCAGTTCCGGCGGGCGCAGAGAGAGCAGCCCGATCACCCGGACGCCTATCTCCACGAGGGGATGCTGCACAGGCGCAACGGCCGTCTCCCGGAAGCGCGCCGCGCCTTTCAGGAGGCGCTTCGCCGCCAGCCCGGTCTGGCGGCCGCCGAAGACCTCCTGGCCGAGGGCCTGAGCCCCCATCCCCTGGTCCAGCGGGCGGTGATGCACCTGCTGGGCCTGGCCCGGCTGACAGTTGTAGGCTGGGCCATTGTGGCCTTCCTATACTACCTGCTGTTCCGCCTCCTGGAGTTCCTCTGGCGCTTCTTCGA
The DNA here is from genome assembly GCA_049324875.1 of Bacillota bacterium. GTDB lineage: Bacteria > Bacillota > Sulfobacillia > Symbiobacteriales > Symbiobacteriaceae > JAWLHU01. The sequence continues at coordinate 16,239 of JBMONC010000042.1, read as the reverse complement.
CTTCATGCTGCCCGTGGGGCGCGCCCTGCTGGGAGGGACACTGCTCTGGCTGGTGGGCGGGGCGCTGGCCGGATGGGCCCTCCGCCTCCTCCTCCGGCGGATCCGCTAAGAAGCGAGCGCCCCCGCCCGGGGGGCGCAGCCTATCCGGACAGCCAGGAGCGAATGGCCAGCAGGGCAACAAAGAGCGCAAGGGCGGCATGGACCAGCGGTTTGCCCCGGTACTGCTGGCCGGCGGCTGTGGTAGAGCGCAGCACCATCTGGAGGATCGCTCCCGCCCCCACCAGGATCCCGTAGAGGAGGTGCATCCACTCCACCCGGCGGCCCGTCAGGAGGAAAAAGAGGCCGATTCCCACCTGGAACAAGGCCACCGCCGTGGAGGCAGGAAGCACCCGGTAGTACTCCTCCGGAAGCGGCCCCTTCTGCCGATACGCGACTACCCCAAACCACAGGAGCCGCAGGTTGATCGCTGCCAGGACGAATACCCCTGTCACTTTGAGATCGAGTAGATTCAACGCCCGCTCAGCCTCCTTCTCCCTTGGGAAGGTTCGGCATGCGCGGGCGCTTTCCTTGTCCCTTTCGATCGACCAAATAGTTAGTGACAAGTTGGAAAATATCTGTTATACTTAAGTGCAACCTTAACCTGTGGGAGGGGAGACGGGTATGGAAGAGATGGACCTGCGCCTGCTCGAGCGTCAGGCTGACATCTGCAAGGCCCTCGGCAATGTCAAGCGCCTGCAGATCATCTACCTGTTGAAGGGCGGAGAGATGACAGCCGGGGACATTGCCACCGCTCTGGATACGACGCCGGCCAACGCTTCCCAGCACCTGCACGCCATGAAGCAGGCCGGTATCCTTGAAAGCCACAGGCAGGGGAGCAACATCTTCTATCGGGTGGCGGATGACTCCGTCCTCGATGCCTGCAACGTGATCCGTACCGTCTTACGTGAGCAATTGAAGCGTGAGCAGTCGATTCTATACACCACGATCTCACTGGCCGAAGGGGATCCGCGGCGCTAACGCCGGCGGGTCCCGTTTCTTTGTGGGAGACGGCCGCCGGTCTGCTGCGCCAAAGGGGTCAGCCGGTGACCGTTCTCGGACACCGGCCCGCCAGCTCCCTATCGGATCTGCGCATTCTTCGGTATGATGGAGCCAGGAAGAGCAGATCAAGGGGGAAGGTCCAATGGCTGTCGTGCTGGTCGCCGGTGGCGCAGGGTTCATCGGCTCCTACATCGTTCGGAACCTGCTCCGACAAGGTCATAAGGTCGTGGTGATCAGCCGCCGTCCCGAGAGCGCCCGGGGCAAGGTGCCGGCGGGCGCCGAACTCCGACAGGGGGACGTGACCGACGCCGCCTCCCTCGACCGGGCCCTGACCGGCGTCGATGTGGTAATCAATGCCGTCCAGTTCCCCAACCACCCCGTGGAGAACCCCCGAAAGGGCTACACCTACATGAAGGTGGACGGCGAGGGCACCACCCGGCTGGTGGAGGCCGCCCGGAAGCACGGGGTGAAGCGCTTCATCTACCTGAGCGGCGCCGGTGTGCGGGAGGACAAGACGGAGCCCTGGTTTGTGGCCAAGCTGCTCGCCGAGAAGGCGATTCAGGCGAGCGGAATCCCGTACACCATCTTCCGGCCCTCCTGGATCTACGGCCCGGAGGACCGCAGCCTGAACAAGTTCGTCGCCTTTGCCCGGTACCTGCCCTTCATTCCGGTGATCGGCAGCGGGCAGGAGCGGATTCAGCCGGTCTTTGTGGGGGATGTGGCCCACGTGGTCGCCGCCAGCGTCGATATGCCCCAGACGGCGAACAGGATCTACGAGGTAGGCGGGCCGCAGGAGCTGACCATGGATGAGATCATCCGCACGATGCTCCGGGTGATGGGCAAGCGGCGGCCGCTGATCCACCATCCGGTCTGGTTTATCAAGCTGGCCACCATCCCGATGCAGCTCCTCCCGAATCCGATTCTCTCCCCGTCAGCCGTCGACTTCGTGCTCCAGGAGGAGAAGGTCGATACCACGGCGCTGGTGCGGGACTTCCAGATCCGGCTCACCCCGCTGGAGGAGGGGCTCTCCTACCTGCGGTAGGCCACCCAGTCGCCCCCGGGCAGGGGATCAAGGTCCGCCACACCGCGGACCCACAGGTAGGTATAGGCGAGCCGGATGCCGGACTCTGTCTCCACCGGGAGCAAGACCCGCTCGTAGTGGTTCTCCGGGTGGCCGGGGCCGTAGTAGTCCTCCAGCTCGTCCAGGGCGGTCAGGGCGTCGAGCCAGGCTGCAGGCCGGATCTGTACGTACTCGCCCACCACGCTGCCCTCTCCCCGGACCATGCCGGGGTAGGCGGAGGTCACGGGGTAGAGATCCATCCCCCGGATGCGGGCGGGCGAAACCTCCTGGACAAAGGGACGGATCAGGTGCTGGTTGTACTCGCCGGAACGCAGGCTGCCGTATACGAAAAGACCGCGGGCCATCGCCACCCACCTTTCACGCTATGCTCTGTTAGCCCCCCGGCTGCCGGGGGGCTTTCTTTACCAGTACAGCACTCCCTCCTGGAGGCGGAAGACCGGCCGCTGCCGGTAGGTCCGCCGGTGCCGCTGGAGAAAGGCGTCCAGCTCCCACGGGAGCGGGGTCCCCAGCAGGAGGGTGAGCACCTGGTCCACCAACTGCGCGGCCGCGGCGACGGGGAGCCGGCCGTCGGTCCGAACAAGAGGGGCGATCTCCCGCCACCGGGCCACCAGTAGCACCCCGCCCCCGTAGGAGCCGGGCCGGCACCGGCCCAGGAGGATCCCCAGGGCGTAGCTGATCCAGGCTTCAGCGATGGCAGCTGGGGTGTAGGGCTTGGGCGCCACCGGCTGCCACCGCTCCCGCACCGCCGCCCGGCCCTGGCGGGTCAGCCCGAGCCCTTCGTCCAGCAGCTCCTCCAGCGCAGCCTCCCGGTCCGCCAAGCGGCGGATGAGCTCACGCAGGTCCGACTGATCCGGCAGCGGCGGCTGCTGGAAGTAGGGGCTCAGCTCGTTCATCTGATCCAGCCGGCGGGCGAGGTTGATGCACTCCCACACCAGGGCGGAGACCGCCCCCCGGTCCGCCTTGGGCCAGGGAATCCGGTTGAGGTCCGCCTCCACGATATTGACCGTCGGGTTGAAGCCCACGGTGAAAGCGGCCACCGGGTGGTTGAGCAGCGCCAGGAGCAGGGGCAGCTCCGCCGGATCGTGGGGGAAGAGGGCGTTGGAGGCCTGGTCGAAGAGGAAGCCGGAGGGCATCCACCGGGCGGTGATCGACCCGCCGGTGACGGAGCTGTAGGTAACGCCCTCCCGGAACTGGTGGGGCAGGTTCCGCACCGCCGCCCGGGGGGAGGCGCGCAGCTCCCGCCCGCCCCCCGCCCAGTCCAGCACATGCAGGGCGTTGCCGAACCAGCGGACGGGCCCTCCCCCCTTCATGTAGGGAAACCAGCGGCGGGGGGAGCGGGCGGCCTCCTCGGCGGAGGAGCAGGTGAAGTCGATCGCCTCCAGCCCGACCTCCCACCAGTACCGCACGAACCGGCCGTTATCCGCCGTGGTGATCCCCCGGCAGAAGCGGACATGGTCGGCCAACCGCTCACCTGACTCGTACCGGCTCCGCAGCTCAGGGGGCAGCCAGTAGACCCAGGGCGCCCCCGGCAAGACCCCGAAGGCGGTCTGATGGACCCGGTAGACCCGGGGGTCCTCCTCTCGCGCCGCAGCTGCCTCCAGCAGGGCGGACCGCTTCTCCTCCTCGCCCCCGTCCAGGAGCCGGAGGTAGATCCCCGGCACCTGCCCGGGCTCGGCGGTCCGGCGGAGGAGGAAGGCGGCGGTGTTCACCTTCTCGCCGCCGATCTCGGCGAAGGCGCCGGCCCCGAGGTGGGCCACCGCCTCCACCGCCACCCGCTCCAGCAGCCAGCGCCGGAGCGGTTCATACGACCCGATGAACATGAAGGAGGATTGGGCGACCATGCCCAGCCGTCCCCCCGGGGCCAGCCAGTCGAGGCAGCGTTGGAGGAAGGCGGTGTAGAGATCGCCCTTCCCCTCCGGATACCCGGCCTCCAGGCAGGCGGCCAGCGCCGGCTCGGCGTTCTTCCGGGCCATGTAGGGCGGGTTGGTCAGCACCACGTGGAAGAGGCCGCCGGGGCTCCCCTGCCGGTCCAGCGCCCCCAGGGGGGCCGGAACCTGGTAGAGATGGCGGGGCTCCTCGCCCGACCTCAGCCGCAGCGCCCGGCGGGCCACCCCAAGGACCCCGGGGTCGATGTCAAAGCCGTAGAGGTTGGCCGCCATCACCGCTGCCGGGATCTCGGCTGCGGATCTGACCGACGGCGACCGGGGCCACCCGGGCTCCCCGGCCCGGTCCAGCTCCTCCCGATAGCAGCGCTCCAGCAGGTCGTAGACCGTCAGCCCGAAGTGCATCGCCCCACAGGCCGGGTCCAGCACCCGGATCTCCCCCGCCAGGGCGGGGAGCGGCTCCTCGGGGGCCCGGCCCCCGCTTGCGGGCAGCAGGTAGGTCATCTCCTGCCGGAGGCGGGAGTCGGGGTGCATCTCCAGCCAGAGCCGCCCCAGGCTGTTCTCCACCAGAAAGCGGACAATCCAGCCGGGGGTGAAGAGTTGGGTCACCACCGGGAGCTCCCCCGCCTCCACCTTCTGCCCCTGCTTCAGCAGGCGGGCGAAGACCTGGTCCTTGGCCTCCTCCTGGGCGTACTGATAGGCCCAGCCCAGGGCTTCGGGCTGCGCCCAGATCGGCTCCAGCACAGGGTCGGCCAGGCGCGGGTCCGGCTCGCCGGCCATGCGGCGGGCTAGCAGATCGATCAGCCCCTCCCGGCTGGTCCCGGGCAGGAGTCTTTGCACCAGGGCTCGCAGGGCGGCCCGCTGGACAGGGTTCACGTGATCATATCCTCCCGCGGTTGATCTCAAGACGAAGCCCCCCTGGCGTACCAGGGGGGCCTTCGGGTCAGCTAACACTGGCCAAACAGGACGATACATTTGTCCTGGTAGTACGCCTGAAGCGTTGATCCCAGGCTGATGATCGCCACAATGACCGCAGCGGCAATGAGGGAGATGATGAGGCCGTACTCCACCATGCTCTGCCCTTCCTGCCGCACGTGTAGCTGACGCAGCCAGAAATAAATCTGGAGCATCGCGTCAACCACCCTTTCCTGTTGCAGAGGCACCTGTTGGGATACAGCCGTCCGGGGGCTCCCCCTCCGCCGGGCGACAGTGCGGGTCTCCCCGCTGGCACCAGGGGCCCGTATGGCATCCTGGTAACGGGAGGAATTCTACATAACGTTGGATTTTTCCTGCCGCTGCCGGACTATTTGCCACCATCCTGCTGATCGGTGGCCGCCGCCGCCCTGCGCGCCGCCTCGAGCCGGGCCTTTTCGCGCGCCTTCTCGGCCTCCTCCTCGGCCTGCCGGCGCTCCGTCTCGTGCTCGACCCACTCCTTGGTCCGCCCCTGCTCAAGACAGGGGTCTCCTTTGCGACACTCCTCCTTCAGCTCGTCCCGCTTCCTGCGCATCCCTTCCTTTGCCCGCTTCGTCTCCTTGTCCTCGCCACTGTCGCCGAACCACTTGCGCAGCGGCCCCATGTCAACCTTCGGCCTCTCTCGGGTCACCGCGTAGTGCTCGGCAGGGATGAACTCCGCGAGGTTGACCCAGTCGTCCAAATCCTTCAGGCAATTGATCCGCCGGTAGTACTTCGCAGGCTTTCCCTCCAGATCAAACAGGGTGTCGAGGAGGTCAGGATCCCACCAGGACTGCACCCACCGGTCTACCCGGTACCAGGCGACAGCGCAGCTCTCCGCCTTCAGTTGAATCTCGCCCCCCTCCTGCCCCAGCAGCCGGCCAAGGAAGGGTGTCTGCGGCGTCACCGTCCCTGTGACCGGCATCCGCACATACATGAATGGCGAGAAGAAGTTGCCCAGGGGCATCACCTTGGCGGTCTCCGGTTTCATCGAGAGCGACCGGCCCGTCGCATCCTGCTGCAGCTTCGCCACCGACTGCAGCTTGGTCTCGATCTTTGAGTTGCCCCCCCAGCTGCCAAGACCGAAGGACATCGAGAGATTGGACAGGTGCAGCCCGCTCAGCAGCACCCCTTCAACCGGCACCCCAGCCACGACTTTCGTCGGGACCGGCACATGCCATGTCCGGGACTCCGCCACCGCCCCGAGGGCCAGGGCGTCCGCCGCGCTCTGCAGCTTGGCCCGGGCATAGGCCAGGGCGGCCACGTCGACCGCCAGCATCACCAGCGGGACCAGCACCAGGCTGGCCACCAGGGCGAAGTAGACCGCCACATAGCCCGCCTGGTCCTCCCTAGCGCTGCGCATAGGTCTTCTCACCCTGGATCACCGCCTTTGCCGTGATGATGGTGCCGCCCCCTGCCCGCTCCTTGCAGGCGTAGGGCATCGCCAGCTCCACCCCGCCGCCCAGCAGGTAGTCGTAGGCCTGCCGCTTCTGGTAGGCGCTCCCCTTCCGCAGGCTCTCCAGCACCCGCCGGTAGAAGATCAGCCGCTCCTCCCAGGCGATCACCTGGTCCAGGCCGCCGCTGATCCGCTCCAGCCCCGACCCGACCCCCTGCACCGCCTCCCGGACCTCCCGCGCCGGGTCCGAGCCATCCGGCCCGGGCGCCGGGGCGCGAAACCCCGGCGGCAGCGGCACCACGCCCCCCGGGGCCGTGCAGGCCGCCGCCAGCACGAAGGGCGGATCGGTGAGGGGCACCTTGAGCGACACCACGGCGGGCTGGGGCAACCCGTAGGCCTGCTTCGGCTGCTGGGAGAGGAGGAGGGTCACGTCGTTGTAGAGCCCCACCACCACCCCGTCCGCCGCCCGCTCCCGGGCGATCTCCGCCACCATCAGCTGCATCAGCGCCTTGTTGACCAGCCACCAGACCACCGAGAGCCCCCCGATGGTCAGCAGCAGCAGGATCGGCAGGGTGATCGCCGTCTCGACGGCAATCGAGCCCCGCTGGCCGCGGCCAGCTGCCCGCCTGGTCCCCCACCGGCCCCTCTGAGGCCCGTGCGGAACCTCCGAGGCCCCCCGGTCTCCCTTCAGCATCCTTCGGATCACCTCACCGCCCCCCCTTCCGCCGAGTCCCCGTCCCCTTCGGCTCGTAGACCTCCTGCATCAGGTAGGCGGCCCGGGAGGTGAGCACCATCGAGCGCCCCTTCAGCCGGTCGGGCGGGGCGCAGAGCTCGCCGGCCGCCGCCTCCAGCTGCTCCGGCTTCACCGCCCGGTAGGCCGCAAAGTCGGAGGCAGGGCCGCTCAGGAGCTCCTTGCCCAGCCGGTAGGCCCAGTCCACCTTGACCGCCACGTCCCGGCCCGTCTCCAGGGCGGTTTCCAGGTCATCCACCAGCCCGTCCAGGGCGGCTATCTCCGCCTCCGCCTCGGCCTTCACCCGCCGGTACTCCGCCACCAGCCGCTTCAACTCCGCCAGCTGGAGCGCCTCCGCCGCCTCCAGCGCCAGCTCCTCCTCCCGGCTCGTGTCCGGCAGCTGGAGGCGGGGCGGCTCGGGCGGCGCCACCACGCCGAAGGGCACGAAGAAGGGAACCCGGTAGCAAACAGCCACGACCACAGCATGGTCCGAGGGCTTGCGGCCCTTCCCCTTCACCACCGGCGTCTTCATCGCCAGGGCGTGAAGCCCCCAGCGGGGCAGCCCGAAGCTCTCGGCAAAGCCGGCGTCAAACCGGTAGGCCTGGTTCGGCTGCTTCAGCCGGCCGTGGAGCTCCGTCGCCGCCGCCAGGTCCCGGGCCGCCCGGTTGGCGGCCAGGGCCAGCGCCATCTTGGCGTAGGCCGTGTAGCCCAGCACCCACCCGCCGATCACCAGCAGGCAGAGCGCGGGCAGGATCACCGCCAGCTCCACGGCGGCGCTGCCCCGCTCCCCCCTCCGTCTCCGCCGCATAGCACCACCCTTTTCACCTAGTATCTGTCTCTATTGTATCCATGTTTTACATTAACTGTCAAGCAAGGATGTATTATCTGTTCGAACCATTCTGCGGGCGGCTACGTGATAGATGACAGGAGGGTGATTGCATGAACGGAAAGGTGCGCTATCTCATGGCCGGCCTCTGCGCCCTGATGGCCGGGCTGCTCACCATGCTCTACCTCGGCGGACAGTCCTCCGCCGGCGGCGGGGAGACGGAGATCATCTGGGTCACGGCGGAGCCGGTGCAGCCGGGGACGCTGCTCACCGCCGACCACCTGCAGCGGGTCCGGGTGGATGGCCCCACCCGGCAGCTGCTGGCGGCGGAGGCGCTGACCGCATCCACCGCCGAGGGGCCGGGCCGCTGGTACGCCACCACCCTGATCCCCGCCGGCCAGCCGCTGCTGCCGGGCCGGAACATCGCCGGCCAGCCCGCCCCCGCCCTGCCACCTGAGACGACGGCGGATCAGCTGCGGCTGGTCACCCTGGCGATCGAGAGCCTGCCTGCCGGGCCCGAGATCGCCGGGGAGGATGTGGACATCTACGTCGTGCCGAAGCCGGGGGCGGAGGCGGTGCGGATCCTGGAGCGGACCCGGGTGATGACCGCCGCCGAGGGGCTGATCGCCGTGCTGGTCCCCGAGCCGCAGGTCGGGCTGGTCCTGACCGCCACCGATGGCCTCGCCGTCAAGGTGGTCCGCCGCCTGCCGGAGGTGGCCTCATGAGCCCCATCCTCTCGGTGGCGCTCTGCGGCCTGCCCTCGGCCATCGCCGACCGGATCCGTACCTGGCTGGAGCAACAAGGGGGGACGGACCTCCGCATCGCCTTCGCCGCCGCCTCCCCCGGGGAGCTGCTGGAGCGGATGGCCTCTCAGCCCGTCCACGGGGTGCTCCTGGACGCCGGCCTGGGGCTGGAGGGGATCTCCTTCGCCCAGGAGCTGCTGCAGGCCGGCTACCGGGCGGTCTGCCTGGCCGGGACCGCCGAGCGACAGCACCTCCGGCTCCGAGCCGCCGAGGCCGGGCTGCACACCTGCCCCGACTACGAGCCGGCCCGGCTGATCACCGCCCTCCGCCAGCTGCTGGGGCTGGAGTCCGGGGCGGCGGCCGCCGGGCTGGTGATCGCCGCCCACTCCCTGCGGGGCGGCGCCGGCGCCACCAGCCTGCTCCTCCACCTGGCCCGCCGGCTGAACCAGCAAGGGCAGAGCGTGGCGCTGGTGGAGGTGAGCGGCTGCGGCGGCGCCGTCCCCCTGCTGGGGCTGCGTCCCGAGGGCGGCTGGTCCGCCCTGCTGCCCGCCCCCGGCCCGGGCCTGGCCACCCACCCCGAAGGCCTGGCCCTCCTCTCCCAGGCGCTGGTGGAGGTCGCCCCCGGCCTCCACCTCCTGCCCAGCGGCGGCCCCGTCCGGATGGACCAGCTGGGCGCCGACGAGGTGGAGGCGGTGCTCCAGCTGCTGCCCGCCTGCGGCATCGACACCATCCTGGTGGATGGGGCCCCGGAGCTGACCCTCCCCACCGCTGCCGCCCTGGCCGCCGCCCACCGCGTCTGCCCCATCGCCCTCCCCGACCCGGTCTCCGCCTTCCGGCTGGTCCAGAGCCAGGAGGCGCTGGCGGGACTCCAGATCCCGGCGGCCCGCATCCGCCCGATCATCAACCGGGCCCGGGAGGGGGTCCCCACGCAGCTCCAGGAGGCGATGAAGTTCCTCGGCTACCCACCCCCCCTCTGCGTCCCGGAGGAATCGAAGCCCCCGGTGGACGCCGGCGGCCGGTTCGCCGGCTTCCGGCCCGGCGGCGGGGCGGACCGGGCACTGGAGTCCCTCCTGCAGGAGCTATCCCCCACCTCGGAGGTGAGGACCCCATGAACGGCGGACTCCGCCAGCTGATGCAGCGCCGCCAGGGGCAGAGCGGCGACCCGGCTGCCCTCCCGCCCCAGACTGAGCGAATCCGGCCCGTGCTGGAGGCGATCCGGGAGCGGATGCGCACCGGGCGCGACCCGCTGGGCGGCCCCGGCGACCGGGAGATGCGGGACCGGCTCTGGGCGCTGATGGAGGAGGAGCTGGAGTCCCGCTTCCCCTACCTCTCCCTCTCCCACCCGGAGAAGGTCGCCATCGTGGAGCGGCTCCAGCACCAGATCTTCGGCTTCGGCATCCTCGACCCGCTGCTGCAGGACCCGGCGGTCAAGGAGATCATGGTCAACGGACCGGAGCTGATCTTCATCGAGCGGAGCGGCCACCCCGAGCAGGCGCTGGACGAGGATGGCCGGCCCCTCGCCTTCCAGAGCGAGGAGGAGCTGGCCAACCTGATCGAGCGGATCGTCGCCCGGGTCAACCGGAAGGTGGATGAGGCGACCCCCATCGTCGATGCCCGGCTGCCCGACGGCGCCCGGGTCCACGTGGTCCTGCCCCCCGTCTCCCTGGTGGGGCCGGTGCTGACCATCCGCAAGTTCCCCCAGAACCCCCTGACCCTGGAGCAGCTGGTGGAGAAGGGCGCCCTCACGGACCTGGCCGCCGCCCTGCTGCGGGCGCTGGTCCAGGCCCGCTGCAACATCGTCGTCTCCGGCGGCACCTCCACCGGCAAGACCACCTTCCTCAACGCCCTCTCCATGCACATCCCCTCCCACGAGCGGGTGATCACCATCGAGGACTCCGCCGAGCTGCGGCTGACCGGCATCCCCAACCTGGTGGGGCTGGAGGCCCGCCCCGCCAACGTGGAGGGGAAGGGCGCCCTGCCGATCCGGGAGCTGGTGCGGGCCTCCCTGCGGATGCGGCCCGACCGGGTGGTGGTGGGCGAGTGCCGCAGCGGCGAGGCGCTGGACATGCTCCAGGCGATGAACACCGGTCATGACGGCTCGCTGACCACCGTCCACGCCAACTCCGGCCGGGACGCCCTCAGCCGGATCGAGACCATGGTGCTGATGTCCGGCGTCGAGCTGCCCACCAGCGCCATCCGGCAGCAGATCGCCGCCGCCGTGGACTTCATCCTCCACCTGGAGCGGCTGGCCGACGGCTCCCGCAAGCTCCTGCAGGTCCTGGAGGTAACCGGGCTGCAGGGGGGCGAGATCACCACCGAGGAGCTCTTCCGCTACGACCCGGAGGCCGGCGCCCTGGTGCAGACCGGCAAGCCGGTCACCAACCGGGCCAAGTTCACCATGGCCCGAGTCTCCCTGCCGGAGGGATGCTGATGCCGCTGCTGATCGGACTGCTGGCAGGCGCCGCCTGCCTCCTGCTACTCCTCCCCTCCCCCCGTCCCGCCGGCGGATGGGAGGGGGCCGGCGCCCCCGAGCCGGAGGGGCTGATGGCCCGGCTGGAGCGGCGGCTGCGGGAGAGCCGCCTGCCCCTCAGCCTGCGTCAGTACCTGTGCCTGATGATCGGGATTCCGGTGGCGACCCTCGTTGCCGCCCGCCTCCTGACCGGCGCCTGGCTGACCGCCCTGATCTGCCTGCCCGCCGGACCGCTGGTCACCAGCGCCCTCTTCGACTTCCTGGCCCGCCACCGGACCCGCACTCTGCGGGACCAGCTCCAGGAGGTGCTCCTCTCCCTGGCCACCTCGCTGAAGGCGGGCCAGTCGCTGGCCAACGCCCTGGAGCGCTGCCTGGTGGACCTGCGCCGCCTCCACCCGCGCGGCGGCCCCATCGTCACCGAGATGGAGATCGTCGTCCGGGAGGTGCAGATGTCGACCCCGGTGGATCAGGCGCTGCTCGGCCTGCGGGAGCGGCTGCCCCTGGAGGAGGTCGCCTCCCTGGTGGATGCGGTGGTGGCCACCCGGCGGCGGGGCGGCAACATCGTCGAGGTGATGGGCAACGTGGCCCACATGCTGGCCGACCGGATGGCGATCGACCGGGAGATCCAGGTGATGACCGCCCAGAAGCGGGCGGAGGCGGCGATCCTCTCGCTCCTCCCCCTGGGGATCTACCTGGTGATCCGGTTCGGCTCGCCGGAGTACATGGCGGTCTTCCACCAGACCGTCGGCGGCCAGATCGCCCTGGGCCTGATCTTCCTGGCGATCATCACCGGCTACTGGATGGCCAACCGGCTCGCCCGGATCGACCTTTAGCGCTCGACGGAAGGAGGGAGCCCCGTGCTGCTCGTGATCGCCCTGCTGGTCGCCGGCGCCGTCTTCCTGCTGCTGATCCCCGCCCGGGTCAAGGAGGTCCAGGCTGGGCCCTGGGGATGGCCCCAGACCCAGCCGGAGGCGCCACCGCCGGGCCGGCTGGTGGCGAAGCTGGCCGACTACCTGGCCACCACCAAGGTCGCCCGGGACCTGGCCGTCTCCGGCGAGCCCTTCACCCTGGAGGAGCTGGCCGCCCGCAAGCTCCGGCTGACCGCCATCGCCCTGGGAGGCGCCGCCCTGGGGCTCCTGCTGGGCCAGACCAACCTGGCGCTCTTCGGCCTGGTCGCCGCCCTCTGGGCCTTCCAGGGGCCCAACCTGGAGGTGGCCCGCAAGGCCGACGCCCGCCGGGCCGCCGTGCAGAAGGAGTTGCCCTCCTTCCTCTTCACCCTGGCGGTGCTGACCGAGGCCGGCCTCAACCTGCTCCCCGCCCTGGACCAGTACTGCCGCCAGTCCCGCTCGGTGCTGGCCGAGGAGCTGAAGGGCGCCCTGGCCGAGGTCCAGCTGGGCCAGTCCCCCGCCCTCGCCTTCCTCAACCTGGCCCAACACCTGGATGTGCGGGACTTCACCTTCTTCGTCGGCGCCCTGGTCCAGACCCTGGAGAAGGGGACCGACGGCCTGAGCATCACCCTCCGGGCCCAGGCCGAGGCGGCGTGGGACAAGCGGCGCCGCCGGGCGCAGGAGCTGGGGGCGAAGGCGAGCGTCAAGCTCTTCCTCCCGCTGATCCTGTTCGTGCTGCCCGCCATCCTGGCCATGGCGGCGGGGCCGGC
>JBMONC010000042.1:0-3364 GCA_049324875.1 Bacillota bacterium | reverse complement strand
GGCTCCGAAAGCCAATGGGTCGGCTGCGAAAACCAATGGGCAGGCTCCGGAAGCCAATGGACAGGCTCCGAAAGCCAATGGGCAGGCTCCGCAAGCCATTGGGTGGGCTCCGAAAGGCAACGGTCGGGATACGGAAGCCAGTGGACGGGCCACGAAGACCAATAGGCAAGCCTCAAAAGTCAATGGGTGGGCCTCAAGAACCCATTGGGGTCCCCGAACGCCTACGGGGCGGCCTCGACGCCCATGGCCGGGCCTCGAAGCTTAACGGGCGGGTAGGGGGCATCGCAACGGACGGGCACTGAAGAGCCAGTGGGCAGGTACTGAAGCCCACGGGGTAGGCTCAAGCGAGTCCATCACGCGCGAGCGACCGGCTGTCCCTAAGCTGGGACAGCCGGTCAAGCTATGTTCGGAGGTGCGTACCGCCGATTCGGATCCCTCAAGCAATCGCACGTCAATGGGGGGGAGGCGCACCTTCGCACCATCTGCCTCACCCCCACCTTACCCAAGTGGCAGCCATCGCTCAGCACGACCAACCGCCCAATCACCAGGAGGAATTGACTGGACCCAGCAGGAACACCTAGGCAACACGAAAGTAGCCGATTCTTGGAGATCCGATCGTCCCCCGGTGAGGGCCCTCGAGGGCACGCAATTTGAAGGTAAGGTAGGGGAGCGTCCATGACCGCAAGCGAACAAATCGACCAGATCATCGCGAGCCTGACCGACTGGCGCGGTCCCGTCTTCGCTCGGATCCGCAAGGCCATCCTGGAGGCTGACCCCGACATCACCGAGGAGATCAAGTGGCGGGGAGCCCCGGTCTGGTCCAAGGGCGGCAACCTCTGCGTGGGCGGTGCCTTCAAAGACAAGATCAAACTGACCTTTCCCGATGGCGCCCACCTGCCCGACCCGGACAGGCTGTTCAACAACGGCCTCGATGGCAAGGAGTGGCGCGCCATCGACATCCTCAAGGATGACGAGATCAGCGAGGAGTCGCTGAAGAACCTGGTCCGGGCCGCCATCGCCTACCGTCAGAGCAAGGCCCCCAAGTCCACCACCAAACCCCGAGCGACGCGGAGCAAGGGGTCGGACTAGCCGAAGGAGGGGACCATGTCGCAGTATCATCAGGAGTTCATCGAGATCCGCGGCGCCAGGGAGAACAACCTGAAGGATGTCTCGCTGCGCATCCCCAAGCGCAAGATCACCATCTTCACCGGGGTATCCGGCTCCGGCAAATCGTCGATCGTCTTCGACACGCTCGTGAACGAATCCCAGCGGCTGTTGAACGAGTACTTCAGCACCTTCGTGCGCAACTTTCTGCCCCGCTATCCGCAGCCGGATGCCGATGCAATCGAAAACCTCAGCATGGCGGTCGTCGTCGATCAGAAGCGGCTGGGCGGAGGCTCCCACTCCACCGTGGGCACTGTCACCGATATCTCGCCGATTCTTCGGCTGCTCTTCTCCCGGGTGGGCCAGCCCCATGTCGGACCGCCGAACGCCTTCTCCTTCAACGATCCGCTGGGGATGTGCGCCGAGTGCAGCGGCATCGGCCGCAAGCTGGGCGTGGACCTGGACCGGGCGCTGGACATGTCCAGGTCGATCAACGAGGGGGCCATCCTGCTCCCCGAACACGGGGTTGGGAGCTGGGAATGGACGATCATCACCCAGTCCGGCTACTTCGATCTCGACAAGAAGCTGGCCGATCACTCGGAGGCCGAACTGGATCAACTCCTCTACGGCAAGCCCCAAAAGATTCAGGTGGAGTTTGGCGGCAAGGCCATCAACATCACCTTTCAAGGGGTCATCGGCAAGTTTACCGACAAGTACATCAAACGCGATCTCAAGACGTACTCGGAGCGGACGCAGCGGATGGTCGAGCCCTTCCTGACCGACGTAAACTGCCCGGCCTGCCGGGGCGCCCGGCTCAGTCAGGCGGCGCTCGGCTGCCGGATCAACGGGCGCAATATCGCGGAGATGGCGGCGATGGAGGTCGGCCAGCTGATCGAGGTGCTCCGGGAGATCCAAGACCCGGTCGCGGCGCCCATCGTCAAGAGCCTGACGGAGCGGCTGCAGCACCTGGTCGATATCGGTCTGGACTACTTGACGCTCGACCGCGAAACCGACACCTTGTCCGGCGGCGAGTCGCAGCGGGTCAAGATGGTGAAGCATCTCAGCGGCAGTCTGGTGGATGTCACCTACGTCTTCGACGAACCCAGCATCGGGCTGCATCCCCGCGACGTGCACCGACTCACCGAACTGCTGCAGAAGCTGCGAGATAAGGGCAACACGGTGATCGTCGTCGAGCATGACCCCGACGTCATCAAGGTGGCCGATCACATCGTCGATGTGGGCCCGCACGCCGGCAGCCATGGCGGCACCATCGTCTACGAGGGCAGCTGTGCCGGCCTGCTGGAGGCCGATACGGTGACGGGTAGGCATTTGAGGCAGTCGCTGCCCATGAAGGAGCGCTACCGTTCACCGTCGGGGGAGCTCTCCGTCAAGAATGCCAGCCTGCATAACCTGCGCAACGTCAGCGTCGATATCCCTACCGGCGTGCTGACCGCCGTTACGGGGGTAGCCGGCTCCGGCAAGAGCACCTTGATCATGGAGATCTTTCTGCGTCAGCACCCCGAAGCCATCGTCATCGACCAGTCGGCCGTCGGTGTCTCCACCCGCTCCAATCCGGCGACCTACACCGGCATCCTGGACGATGTGCGCAAGGCCTTCGCGGCCGCCAACAAGGTCAGCCCCGGACTGTTCAGCTTCAACTCCAAGGGCGCCTGCGAAAACTGCCAGGGGCTTGGCGTGATCTATACCGATCTGGCCTACCTGGACAGCGTGAAGATCCCGTGCGAGGTCTGCGGAGGCCGACGGTTCAAGGAGGAGGTGCTGGCCTACAAGCTGAACGGCAAGTCGATCGCCGATGTGCTGGAGATGACCGTGGAGCAGGCCCTCGACTTCTTCAAGCTGAAGGAGGTCGTGCGAAGGCTGCAGGCGATGAGCGACGTGGGGCTCAAGTATCTGAAGCTCGGCCAACCCCTCAGCACGCTCTCCGGCGGCGAATGCCAGCGGATCAAGCTCGCCAGCGAACTGCACAAGCAGGGCAGCATCTATGTGATGGACGAACCCACCACCGGCCTGCACCGGTCGGATATCGGCCACCTGCTGGCCATCATGAACCGGCTGGTGGATGCCGGCAACACGGTGATCGTGATCGAGCACAACCTGGACGTGATCCGCAACGCCGACTGGATCATCGACATGGGCCCCGAGGGCGGCAGCCGGGGCGGGCAGGTGATCTTCGAGGGCACGCCCAGGCAGATCCTCGAAGCGGAGCGCTCCATCACGGGCAGGTATCTGCGCTTGGCAG
>JBMONC010000041.1:0-11266 GCA_049324875.1 Bacillota bacterium | reverse complement strand
TAGATCACCATCATGTCCCACGGCTTGTTCTCCGGGTTCAGCAGCAGCTGCTCGGCATACTCCAGCGCCTTCTCGTACTCCTTGTCCTCGACCAGCTTCTCCAGGTACTCAAGCACGCCGATCACCCCCACCGATGCGAAGTCCTATTTAACGCAATTGTATCACTTTTTTTAGAACGATACTAGAGCGGCTTGTTCAATCTTCGCCACCGATGGTCGGTATCCCGTCCTTGTTTACCTTGAACTTTTTATCTACTTTTGTTTGCATATTCCTATACGTTTCTTTAGCATGGTTGGTTCGAAATCTCTTGTTGATTTATCAACCCTCCTTTCATGTACCCTTTGTGACTGAGCTTTCTGCCTATCTATACGTCTCAACCCCCCACCCGGTTCGGAACATCTTGTCAAATCTCGTCGAAATTTGTCGAATTCCTGGTATCCGGCGTAGCACTTTGTAACTAGATCCCTTTGGTCCTTTATACGCATAAAGTCTAGTCCTTGTTCGAAGATCGGATGCTCCTATCAAAAAAACCGGAGGGGGCTCCGTCCGACCGCCCTATTCCTGCAACCATGCCATTACCCGCTGCACCGGCAAACCATAGACAATCCTTCGATCACGTCCCTCCACCGCCCCAGCGGACCAGAGGGCGTTCAGCACCGCCTCCTCCACCGCCTCCACGGCGGCGAGAAAGAGACAGTCCATGGCGGGCGCATCATCCCGGAGCAGCCTGACGCTCTCCAGCGGTGACTCGGACTGCCGCCTCACCCGGTTCTCGGTCGAGAAGGCCAGCACAAAGTCGCCGCTGCCGTTGGCGGCGCTCGCCCCCGTCCGGGCCAGCCCCAGGGCCCCCCGCCGGGCCAGGCGGGTCAGCTGGCGGGCGTCCAGCGGGGCGTTGGTGGCCAGGATCACCATCGCCGAGCCGGGCGGGATCTCCTCCGGCTCCGGCCCCTCCTCACCGGGGTACGCCAGCAGCCGCTGCCCCACCGGCCGGCCGTGGATCAGCAGCTGGCCCCGCTTCCCGAAGTTGGCCTGCACCAGGGCGCCCAGGGTGTACCCCTCCACCCGGCGGGAGGCCGAGCCGATGCCCCCCTTGAAGCCGAAGCAGACCATCCCGGTCCCGGCCCCCACCGCACCCTGCTGCACCGGCCCCGGTGAAGCGCCGGTGAGCGCCGCCCGCACGTGCTCCTCGGTGACGTGCCTGCCCTGCATGTCGTTCAGGTAGCCGTCGTTGCACTCGCCCACCACGGCGTTGACCGTGCCGGCGCTGATCCCGATCTCGGGGTTCTGCTCGATCATGTAGCTGATCAGCGCATCGGCCACACGGGGCGCGGCCAGGGTGCCGGTCAGCAGCACCGGCGTCTCCAGCGTGCCCAACTCGGCCACCTGGGCCAGGCCCAGCGCCTTGCCATAGCCGTTCAGCACAAAGAGCCCGGCGGGCACCTTCTCCTCGAACAGGCTCCCGCCGTGGGGCAGAATGGCGGTCACACCGGTGCGGACGGGCCCCTGGCCCGGCACCAGCGCCCCCTCGCCCCGGACCACGGTGGCATGCCCCACCAGGACCCCCGGCACGTCGCAGATATCATTCTGGGGGCCGGTCGGCAGCAGGCCGGTCGTCAGCCCCATCTGCCGGGCTGTCGGTCTCGGCCGGTACGGACTCTCCCACAGGCTCATCCAGCTGATCCTCCCCTTCCTCCTCGTCCTCCTCATCCTCCTCGGGCAGGAGCCGGACCACCGGCCAGATGCCCTCGCGGGAGATCTCCACCCGCTTGCCCAGCAGCAGCGTCGCCATGATGTTGTGCAGGGCGTGGGCGATGACCGGCACCCACAGGTCGCCTGCCACCTTGTAGACCAGGCCGAAGAGGCCGCCGGAGATCGAGGCGGCCAGGGCGTAGGCCCACATCTCCCTGCGCCAGCCCCCGTGGGAGAAGCCGAAGAGCAGGGCCGCCGGCACCAGTCCGATGACGGGCTGAAGGCCGCCCCGGAAGAGGACCTCCTCTCCCAGGCCGGCCATGACCACCACCACCAGCATCACGGGGTAGCCTGCGAAGCGCAGCGCCTCCTCCCCCACCCGGGTGCCGCTCCGCCGGAGCGCCTGCTCGAAGGTCTTGCTGCTCTTGTACAGCAGCGTGATCAGGCCCATGGAGGCCCCGGCGGTCAGCAGACCCAGCAGGACGGACATCGCCGAGGGCAGGTGCCACAGGTCCGGGATCTCCCGTCGGAAGATCCAGGAGACCAAAGAACCGATAAGAACCATGGCGGCGGGGGCAGCCAGCCCCGCCATCCACAGAAGGCGCAGCCGCTGCGCCCTTCGCTCCCTCACGGTCACGCCCCCCATTCAAACACCCCCGGAACGCGGCGGCTGGCACCCCCTGCCGGCCGCCGCGGGAGCGCTATCCCTTCAGCGCCTCCTCCAGCGCCTCGTACGCCGCGGCCACCGTCGCATCGATATCCGCCTCGGTGTGGGCGAGGGACATGAAGCCCGCCTCGAACTGGGAGGGGGCCAGGTAGACGCCCCGCTTCAGCATCCCGTGGAAGTAGCGGCTGTAGAGCTTGGTATCGGAGGTCAGGGCGTCGTCGTAGTTGTGGACCTCCCGGTCGGTGAAGAAGAGGCCGAACATGGTACCGATCGATTTGGCCCGGTAGGGCAGCCCCAGCCGCTCCAGGTTCCCGTTCAGCCCGGCCACCAGCCGGTCGGTCAGGGCGACGACCCGCTCGAAGTTGCCGGGGCGGCTCAGCACCTCCAGCATCTTCAGGCCGGCGGTCATCGCCAGCGGGTTGCCCGACAGGGTGCCCGCCTGGTACATCGGGCCGGCGGGGGCGACCATCTCCATGATCTTCCGCTTGCCGCCGTACGCCCCCACCGGCAGGCCGCCGCCGATCACCTTGCCGAAGGTGGTCAGGTCGGGGTCGATGTCAAAGTAGGCCTGGGCGCCGCCGTAGGAGACGCGCCAGCCGGTCATCACCTCGTCGAAGATCAGCAGGGCGCCGTACTGGGCCGTGATCCGGCGCAGCCCTTCCAGGAAGCCGGGCTTCGGCAGCACCAGCCCCATGTTCCCCACCACCGGCTCGGTGATGATGGCGGCGATGTCGTCGCCATGGGCCTGGAAGGCCGCCTCCACACCCTCCAGGTCGTTGAAGTGAATCGAGAGGGTGTTGCCGGCCACGCTGGCAGGCACGCCGGGGGAGTCGGGGACGCCCAGGTCGGTGGCGCCGGAGCCGGCCCTGACCAGCAGGTTGTCGTTGTGGCCGTGGTAGCAGCCGATGAACTTGATGATCTTGCTGCGCCCGGTGTAGGCCCGGGCAAGGCGGATGGCGCTCATGGTCGCCTCGGTGCCCGAGTTGACCATGCGGACCATCTCCAGCGAGGGCATGCAGGCGATCACCCGGCGGGCCATCTCCAGCTCCAACTCGGTGGGGGCGCCGTAGGAGGTACCCCGCACCACCGCCTCCTGCAGGGCGGCGACCACCTCGGGATGGGCGTGGCCCAGGATCAGCGGACCCCAGGAGAGGCAGTAGTCCACGTAGCTGTTGCCGTCCACATCGTAGAGACGGGCGCCCTCGCCCCTGGCGATGAAGGGCGGGGGGCCGCCCACGGACCGGAACGACCGGACAGGGCTGTTGACACCCCCGGGGATCACTTCCTTCGACGCGGTGAAGAGGGCCTGGCTCTTGCTCAGATCGAACGGCATGTCTCCATCCTCCCAGCGAGTCCAATGTCATCCCCTATCATAGCACTCCGGGCGGGACAAGTCTCTCCAGCATCGGTACTAGTCCCTGTTGACCCGCTAGCGCGATTCCTTCGCCGCGGCGATCAGCCGGTGAAGCTGCTGGACCAGCCGGTTCAGCTCCTCCGCCCGGCGGGCCACCTCCTCGGCCTCAGCGGCGGGCAGGTGGGGGCCGTTGGCGTACCACTGCTTGCGCAGGCCGTCGACCTCCCGCAGCAGGGCGGACATCTGGCGGGCCGAGACCGAGAGCGAATCGGCCGCTGCGGCCGCCACCCGGCGGGGCTCCTGCCCCTTGCGCCCGGGCTCCGGCCGGGCGAAGTGGGCGTACTTCAGCTCGGCGGGGGTCAGGCTGAGCGACTCGCCCAGCACCGGCAGCGCCACCTGGTGCCCCTCGTCGATCAGCAGCTGGGCCAGCTCGCCCCGCGGCTCATCCTCGCCGTGGACCAGGAAGGTGGCCCTGGGCGGCCGCTTCAGCCCCTTGACCCAGGCCAGCAGCTGCGCCTGGTCGGCGTGGGCGGAGAAGCCGTGCAGCACCTCGACCCGGGCCTTCACCGCCACCTCCTCGCCGAAGATCCGGACCCGGTTGGCACCGTCCACCAGCCGGCGGCCCAGGGTGCCCTGGGCCTGGAAGCCGACGAAGAGGATGGTGGAGACCGGCCGCCAGAGGTTGTGCTTCAGGTGATGGACCACCCGCCCGGCCTCGCACATGCCGGAGGCGGCCACGATCACCATCGGCTCCTTGGCGTTGTTCAGCTGCATCGACTGCTCGGCGGTCTCGGACATGAAGAGGCCGGGGAAGGCCAGCGGGTCATCGCCGCCCCGCAGCCGCCTGGCCGCCGCCTCATCAAACAGGTCGGAGTGGTTGGAGGTGATCTGGGTGGCGGCGATGGCCAGCGGGCTGTCCACCACCACCTTCAGCCGCCGGTCCACCTGCCCGCTCTCGATCAGGGCGTTCAGCTCGTAGAGGACCTCCTGGGTCCGGCCCACGGCGAAGGCGGGGATGATCACGTTCCCGCCCTTGGCGATGGTGGATCGGACCACGTCGGCCAGCGCCGCCCGGGTGTCCTCCACCGGCTCGTGCATCCGGTTGCCGTAGGTCGACTCCAGCACCAGGTAGTCGGCCTCCTCGATGATCGCGGGGTCCCGCAGGATCGGCCGGCCGGGCTGGCCCAGATCGCCGGAGAAGACCAGCTTGGTGCTCTGCCCGTCGGGACCGGTCTCGAAGAACTCCAGGATCGCCGATCCCAGGATGTGACCGGCATCCTGCAGCCGCACCTTGAGCCGGTCGCTCAGCCGGTACATCTCGCCGTAGGGCACCGGCACGAACTGCTCCCCCACCCCGGCTGCATCGGCCTGGGTGTAGAGCGGCTCCTTCGGCTCCTTGCCGGAGCGCTTGTTCCGCCGGTTCTCCCGCTCCGTCTCCGTCTCCTGGATGTGGGCCGAGTCCATCAGCATGATCCGGGCCAGGTCGATGGTGGCCGGGTGGGTGTAGATCGGTCCGGTGAAGCCCCGCTTGCGCAGCAGCGGCAGGCGGCCCGAGTGGTCGATGTGGGCATGGGTGAGGACGACACCGTCCAGCGTCGCCGGGTGGAAGGGGAAGGGGGCCGTGTTCAGATCCTCTTCCTTGCCCTGGAACAAGCCGCAGTCCACCAGGAGCCGGAGGCCGCCCGCCTCCAGGAGGTAGCAGGATCCCGTCACCATGCCGGCGGCGCCCAAGAACGTGAGTCGCATCCGCTGCATCGCCTCCCCGTTTGGTGTCGTGGACCGCAGGGGGTCGGTTCCTCTAGCCAAAGAAGTGGCCGCTCCCTACCAGATGGACGCGCCCGCCCACCCCGATGGTTCGCACCGCCCCGGTGCCATCGGTTTGGACGGCGATGCGAAGCCGGCTGGGCCGGCCCACCTGATCCCCCTGCTCGCTCAGGAACACGGTGCTGCCCGACAGCTTATGCCGGACCAGATATTCACCTAATGGTCCATTCGCGGAGCCGGTCGCGGGATCCTCCGTCACCAGGTCAAAGGGACCGAAAACTCTGCAGGCGATCCGCTCCTCGGTGCGGAGGGCGAAGACCAGGGTGCAGAGGCCGTCCTTCCCCAGCAGCGCCCGCAGCCCGGCCATGTCGGGCTTGCACCGATCCACCGCCCCCGCCGAGGCCAGCGGGATGATCACCGTCTGCATCCCGTTGTCCACCGCCTCCACCGGCAGGCCGGGGTGCAGCTGATCGGGGGGGAGGCCCAGCGCCTCCGCCAGCCCCGGCACCATCCCCCGGCTCCAGACCACCCGGGGGAGCGGCTGGGTCATGGTCGCCTCCCAGGCCCCGCTGCCCAGGGGAACCACCTCCGCCGGGACCAGCCCGACCCCCGTCTCGAAGCGGACCACCGAGGGCTCCCGGCGATCGCCCGCCACCACACAGGCGCTCCCCAGGATCGGGTGGCCCGCAAAGGGGATCTCCACCGCCCCCGGCCCCGTGGGAATCCAGATCCGGAGCCGCCCGTCCGCCCCCGGCAGGGCGGAGGGCTGCAGGAAGGCGGTCTCTGAGTGGCCCAGCTCCCGCGTCAGCCGGGCCATGCTCTGGGGCTCCATCTCCCCGGCGCCGGTGAAGAGGCAGAGCTGATTGCCCGCCAGCGGGCGGTCGGCAAAGACGTCGACCCAGGTGTACGCCCAGCGCTTCACGGTGATCCCTCCATGAGGAAAAGGCCAGGAGCGTCGCCCCTGGCCTTCGGCTGCCTAGCTGTTCTTTTCGAGGGTGTTGTTGATCTCGGCCTTGTCCCGCAGGTTGGCCAGCCACTCGGAGAACTTGGCCTGAACCTCCTTGTCGACCATCTGCTCGCGGACCTGCTCCTTCATCTGCTCGAACTCCGGAGCGGTGCCGTTGATCTCCAGCACCTGGATCACGTGCCAGCCGAACTGGGTCTGCACCGGCGCCGAGATCTCATTCTTCTTGAGGGCGAAGGCCGCCTTCTCGAACTCGGGGACCATCCGGCCACGGCCGAAGGTGCCCAGGTCGCCGCCGCTCTCCTTGGCGCCCGGCTCGGTCGACTTCTCCTTGGCAAGGGCTGCGAAGTCGGCGCCGCCGTCCAGCTGCTGCTTGATCGCCTTCGCCTCCTCCTCGCTGTTGACGAGGATGTGGCGGGCCTTCAGCTCCCGCTTGTCGAACTGCGCCAGGTTCTCCTCAAAGTACTTCTTGAGGGAGGCGTCGTCGGTCTTGATATCCTTGCCCAGGATCCTGGTCGCCTGGAGCTGGATTACCACCGACTCCCGCAGGTGATCCTCAGAGATGCCGTTGGCCGCCAGCGCCTGCTTGTAGGCCTCGTCGCCGCCCAGGCTCTCCTTGATCTTGTTGATCTCCTTGGTGACGTCGGCATCGGTAACGGTAACACCGGCCTTCTTGGCCTCCTGGGCCACCAGTCGGGCGGTGATCATCCGATCCAGAACCTGCTTGCCCTCGCCCTTCACCATCTCTTCGTACAGCTCGGTCTGGGTGATCTTGTCCCCGTTGACCGTCGCAACCACCTTGGCCTCAGGCTGACCCATCCGGTTGCCCAGCATGTACCCGCCGGTTCCGGCGACCACCAGAGAGACGACGACCGCCAGAACGATCGACGTCGTGCTGTTACCGTTCGCCAATGTAAATGCTCCTCCTTTTCGCGTGTCGACCAATATCCATTCGTAGGGTACTATCTTTTCTCCTGCGTGCCAACCGCAGGAATCTGGACGCTTCGGGAGGCGATTGGCAGCGCTGGCGCGAAGCGCCTCCCGCCGGTCTGCTCTGCCTAATCAGACGACGGGAGGGGGGCCTTTGGTTTGCCATTTCGGCTCTCTCAGCAAAAACTTAGAATTGGCCTGGTCAGCGCCATCCCATGCGCCGCTTGGCCTCATCGCTCATGCGCTCCGGCGTCCACGGCGGGTCAAAGGTGATCTCCACCTTGATATCCTTCAGGTCGAGCGGGGCCAGCGCTTCGTAGACACCGTCGACCAGCATCCCCGAGATCGGGCAGCCCATGGTGGTGAAGGTCATCCGCACCAGGGCCCTGTCCGTCTCATCGATCCGCAGCTCATAGATCAGGCCGAGGTCGACGATATTCAGCCCCAGCTCGGGGTCGATCACATTCTTCAGCATCGTCCTTGCCATTTCCACCTTGGTCATTCATTCCATCTCCTATTCGAGGGGCTTCGCACGCAGAACCTGGAGGATCGTAAAGATGAAGAGCAGGGCGCCCGTGCCGCCGAGGGCGAGGGCGGCCCGGAGGAGAGCCGGGAGGCTCGTGCCCGCCGCCAGCACGACCAGTGTGGTCAGCAGCTGACCGCCGGTCCAGAGGAGGAAGCCCGCCTTCGCGATCCCCCGGTGGTACATCTGCTCCAGGGTGGGGAGCCGCTGGGACTTGTCGGTCCGGCTCTTCAGCAGGTAGTGCCAGATGAGGAAGGGCACGATCTTGTAGAGCATACCCAGGATCATGCTGCCCACAAAGCCGGGCAGGAAGAGCCAGGTGGCCGCCACCAGCACCCGGGTCACCCCGGTCGCCACCCCGGCGGCGTAGAGGAGCAGGGAGAGACCGAGGAAGGCCAAGCTGGTCAGGGCGTAGCGCATCCCCAGGTCCAGCTCCGGCCGCCGCCGCCGCCGGAGCACGGCGGCCATCTCCCCGGCGTAGAGCCCCACCCCCGCCAGCGCCGGCAGGAGCAGCAGGCCGGTGAGGTAGGCGGGCTGCCGGGTGGCCAGGGCCAGAAAGGCGGCCCAGCAGCCGGTGGTTAGGTAAGCAAGCGCTTGCTTGGCTTGCTGATCCGAGGTCCGGCTGGAGAGGGCAAACATCGGGATCAGCTGATAGGAGACCCCGAAGATGGTCAGCATAAACCAGCCGCCGAGTCCCAGCACCAGGTGGCCGCCAAGCGGGGCGTTGCTCAGGGTGTCGCCGAGGAAGTTCCACCGCAGGTTGAGCGCCAGGGTCAGCCCCCAGAGCACCGTCCCCGCCAGGAAGGAGAGGCCGGCCATCATGTAGCTGCCCGAGACCGTCCACTGGGTGGATGAGGCCATGCACCGCCCCACCAGGGCGATGAAGAGCGCCGTCCCCAGGGTGACCAGCGAGCCGCCCACGGCGATCCAGAGCGTCTCGTAGGCGTAGAAGCCGGCGATCAGCAGCGCCGATCCAGCCAGGTGGAGCACCGCCTGCGGCACCACCCACGGGCCGCTCACCGGCCGGGCGATCAGCATCACCGGCGTGATCTGGTAGAAGGCCCCGGTCATCACCGTGGTGGCGAAGCCCAGGGTGAAGAGGTGGACCGCCGCCAGGGTGGCGGCGTTGAAGCGGAACTCCCCGAAGATCATCGGGGCCTTGAGAAGCAGCAGGGGTTGGAGCAGCAGAAGCCCCGTCAGTCCGGCCAGGATCAACCCAATGGGCACGAGCAGGGGCGGGGACTTGGCCGGGTTGATCACCGCAGGGCCTCCGTCCCGGCCTCTGCTCACGGCCGGGGGGCCAGGGTGGCCAGCACGGTGACCGGCTCCTCCAGAGCCCGCACCCCGTGCGGCTCCTGCGGGGGGTAAAACCGGATCGTGCCCGGTCCGGCGGGGACCCAATCGCAGCCGCTCACCAGCTCCGCCCTGCCGGCCAGGACCTGCAGGCTGACGCTGGACGAGCTGGTGTGGGGCGGCAGCACCTGCCCCGGGCTCAGGTTGATCACCATCACCCGCAGGTCCTGACAGCTATGCACGATCTCCGTCACGATCCGCTCCGGGTTGTAGCGGATGTGCCGCTCCAGTTGCACCTCCATCGCCCATTCCTCCCATCGTTCAGGTTCGGTCTGATCGTACCGCGCCGGAGGGGCCGCGGGCGGTAACAGGTCGCGCTCCGCGCCTGTGACAAAGGTCACAGGGTTCAATCAAGAGGGCAGCGCCCCGCGGGGCGCTGCCCAACTCTCTGCTATGCTTCCCCCATCCATTCCCGCAGCCGCTTCACATCGAGGATGACGATCGCCTCGCCCTCCACCGCAATGCACTTGGTCCGCCGGAAGTCGGCCAGCACCCGGGTCACCGTCTCCCGGCTGGTGCCGATCATGCCGGCGATCTCCTGGTGGGTCAGGCCGAGGGCGATGCGGGTGCAGCCCTGCTCATCGGCGGTCTTCAGCAGCAGGCTGGCCAGCCGTCCGTGGGTGGAGTGGACCGCCAGGTCGTGGGCGGTGTCCCGGGCGAGGCGGAGCCGCTGCCCCACCAGCCGGAAGGCGTTGGCCGCCAGCGTCTGGCTCTCGGGCATGAGGGCCAGCAGGTCATCCACCCGGAAGGCGTAGAGGATTGCATCCTCCGTCACCTGGGCGGTGGCGGGGTAGTCCGCCTTGTCGGCCAGCACCACCAGCCCGATGGCGCTGCCCGGTCCCCAGACCTTCAGCACCTGCTCCTGCCCGCTGGCCGAGAGCCGGGTCACCCGGACCCGCCCCTCCTTGACGAAGTAGATCGCCTCGCCCGGATCGCCTTCGTTGAAGAGGATCGTCCCCTTCCGGTACCGGCGCTCACGGGCAAGGGCGGCCACCCGGGCCAGATCCTCGTCGGGCAGGCCCTCAAAGAGCGCCAGGCTGCGCAGAAAATCCAGGTCAGACAGGGCCTCCACCTCCTTGCTGGGTCCATACTACGACAGCCGCTTCCCCTTCCCCTTCCGGCGGTGCCAATTGCACCGCGAACCCTCATCCAGTATAATCGTGAAGGTTGTTTGAGTAGAGGGGGGCGTTCCATGGGACTGTCGGTTGGAATCGTCGGCCTGCCCAACGTCGGCAAGTCGACCCTGTTTAATGCCATCACCAAGGCCGGGGCCGAGGCGGCCAACTACCCGTTCTGCACCATCGAGCCCAACGTGGGCGTGGTGGATGTCCCGGATGGGCGCCTGCCCGTGCTGGCCAAGATGTTCAACTCCAAGCGTATCGTGCCCACCAACATCAAGTTCATCGACATCGCCGGCATCGTCAAGGGCGCCTCCAAGGGCGAGGGGCTGGGCAACAAGTTCCTGCACCACATCCGGGAGGTGGATGCCATCGCCCATGTGGTCCGCTGCTTTGAGGATGCCGACGTCACCCATGTGCACGGCAGGGTCGACCCGCTCTCGGATATCGAGGTGATCAACCTCGAGCTGGTCCTGGCTGATATGGAGACGGTGGAGAAGCGCTACGACCGGATCGCCAAGGCCGCCCGGGCCGGGGTGAAGGAGGCGCAGGTGGAGTACGGGCTCCTCTCCCGCCTGAAGGAGGCGCTGGAGGCCGGCAAGGCGGCCCGCACGGTGGAGATCCAGAACGTCGAGGAGGCCAAGGTGCTTCGGGAGCTGCACCTGATCACCGCCAAGCCGGTCATGTACATCGCCAACGTGGCGGAGGAGCATGTAGCCGACCCCTTGGCCGTCGCGGCGGTCCGGAAGGTGAAGGAGCTGGCCGCCTCCGAGCGGAATGAGGTGGTCCCGGTCTCCGCCAAGATCGAGTCGGAGTTGGCAGAGATGGATGAGGAGGAGCGGGCTCTCTTCCTCTCGGATCTGGGGCTGACCGAGTCGGGGCTGGACCGGGTGATCAAGTCGGG
>JBMONC010000040.1:0-11427 GCA_049324875.1 Bacillota bacterium | reverse complement strand
CACCGCCGCATCCGGCAGGCCCACGATCTCAAAGCCCGGCAGCCCCGGGCTCACATCCACCTCCACCGCCACGGGAATGGCGTCGATCCCCTGCAGGGCGAAGCTCCAGACCCGAACGAACAGCGCCACCAGCCCCCTGGATTCCATCTTCTGGAATCCATTCTCTCACAGCGAACAGGCGTTGTCAATTGCTGGGATTCAGATCCGTCCCCCTGTTCGCATAGGCTGAAGCAAAGGTCCGGGCACCCGCCCCGTTATGTAAACATACCCTGATAGAGGCCACCTCTCACGGACTCTGCAGTGGCCTCAGGAGGGTGTTGCATGCCGTTTGAGATCGAACAGGTCATCGCCTCCGGCAACGTGCAGGAGCTGATCTGCCAGACCATCAACTTCGGGGTACCGGTGGAGGAGATCAAGGAGATCCGCAAGACCGTCATCATCGACCGCTGCAACGTCGTCTTCGACAAGGTCATCATCAACGGTCGGCTGCGGAAGGATATCATGTTCAAGCAGGCCGCCGCCGGCTTCCCCATCCCCGGCACCGTCCAGGGCTGCGCCGGCATTACCGCCACCGTCACCGGACCGATCGTCGACACCGACGTGGAGATCGCCTTCAACGCCCTGATCCCGGTGCCCGGCGCCCAGCCCAACGACCGCTGCGTCGTCCTGCAGGCCTTCGTCGAGGGCGAGACCGAGGAGCCGGCGGACATCCAGGCAAACGGGAGCTTCCTGTCGCTCGTCGACAAGTCGATCATCTTCCTGTGCGTGAAGGTGGTGCGCGATACCGTGACCAACGGAATCACCCCGACCCCGGGAGCGGCCGCCGTCACCCCCGGCGTGGCCGTCGGCGCTGTCGGCGGGGTCGGCGTCGCCGGCCAGCAGGTCCCGATTTGCCCGGAGCGGCGCTCCACCGGCTTCTTCCCCGGCGGGAACGGATTCATCCCCGGCCCCCGGCCCGGCCCCGTGCCCGGCTCCTGGGTGGGCCCGACCCTGATCTTCCCCGGCGTGCTCAACCCGGGCGTCCCGACCACCTTCCCGCCCACCAACGTCACCGTGGCAGGGGCGGCCGGGCCGACCCAGGTGCAGGTGACCCAGCCCCCGCTGCCCATGAACGGGGTGACCGCAGCCGATGTGGCCGCTCCCGGAGGGACGGTGATCAGCTGAGCCGCCTGCCCACCCGGGGCACCGCCCCGGGCTACTTAGCGCCATCCGGAGGTCCTCATGACCGAGTACGCTGTGCCGCAGGTGGTGGCCACCGGCTGCACCGACGCCCTGGTCAGCTTCCGGATCCCCCTCCCCGAGGGGGCCCGGGAGATCACATCGATCCAGAAGACGGTCCTGATCGACCGGGCCGGCCCCACCCTGGGGAGCGTCCTCCTCCAGGGCCGGCTGCGCGCCCTCTACACCGTCGCCCTCCACACCCACGGGCCGCCGCCCCCGCCGCTGGGCGCCCCGCTCCCGCCCGGCGGCCCCCCGCTCAGCTGGCAGGGCCCCCTGCAGGCGGTCTGGGCGGATGCCCCGTTCACCGTCGCCATCCCCATTCCCGGGGCGGAGCCCGACCTGGAGCTGGCGCTGACCGCCGCTCATGTGACGGATCAGCAGCTCCATCTTCTCCCCCGGCCGGATGGATCGCTCCGGGCCCTGGATGACCAGAGCCTGCTCCACCTGGCGGTCCGCCTGAGCCGGAGCGCCCTCCTACATAGCCAGCCGCCCCGGGAACCGGCCCGGGAACCGCCCGGGCCGGCCCACGCCCCCACCCCCGCCACCGGACGCCGGCAGGCGGCCTTCACCCGGTTCACCTCGCGCCCAACGTAAATCCGCCCGGCCAAGGCCGGGCGGGATCGCTTAGGCTGTAAAGGCTGCGGGGATCACCTGGCAGACCCACTGCCCGTCGGGGCCGGGCTCCACCGTCACCACGTCGAACCGGCACGGCGGGGGCGTACCCCCGCGGCGGGCCAGGTAGAGACCGGCCAGCCGGATCAACCGCCGGCGCTTCTCGGCCGTCACCGCCTCGGCGGCGCTGCCGAAACCGGCGCTCCTCCGGGTCTTCACCTCCACGAAGACCAGGAAGCCCGACTCCTCGGCCACCAGGTCGATCTCCCCCGACCGGAAGCGGAGGTTCCGCTCCAATATCCGATAGCCCCGGGAGGCCAGGTAGGCCGCAGCCGCCTCCTCCCCCTCCCGGCCGACCCGTCCGCCGGACCGCCCCACCTACTCCTCCGCGAAGGGCAGGCTGGGGATCAGGGGAAGGGCGTCCCGCAGCTCGCCCGCCGCCTTCCGGTGGATGGGGCAGGGGCCGAACCGCTCCAGCGCCGCCCGGTGCTCGGCCGTGCCGTACCCCTTGTGGTTGGCAAAGCCGTACTCCGGGTAATGCCGGTCCATCTCGATCATGTACTCGTCCCGCACCACCTTCGCCACGATGGAGGCGGCCGCGATGGAGCAGGACTGGTTCTCCCCGCCCACCACGGGCGCCTGGGGCTGCGTCACGTTGGGCAGGTGGAGGGCATCGATCAGCAGGTAGGCCGGGGTGACCGAGAGATCCCCCACCGCCTTGATCAGCGCCCGGTATGTCGCCAGCATCACGCTGGCCTCATCAATCCCCTCGGGATGGACCATACCCACGCCGACGGCCACCGCCGTCTCCCGGATCTGCTGGTAGAGCTCCTGACGGCGGCGCGGCGAGAGCCGCTTGGCGTCATCGAGCCCCGGCAGCACCACCTCGCCGGGCAGGATCACCGCCGCGGCCACCACGGGGCCCGCCAGCGGGCCGCGCCCGACCTCGTCCAGGCCGGCCACCCGCTTGTAGCCCATGGCCCAGAGCTGCCGCTCGTAGCTGAACATCCGGGTGATCCGGTCCCGTTCCCGCTCCCATTCCTCGAGGCGGCTCCGGCAGTATTTCACAAGCTTCTGGGCACCGCCCCGCGGGTCCTCCCCCAGGGCCCTGATCACCTCCGGATAGAACTCCGGACCTCTTTCGGCGATCAGATTCTGTAGTTTCTTGAGACTCATCTTCTTGATGTTCATCCGCAACGCCGATTCACCCCCACCCCGATCGTTCCGGATCCTAAAATTCCTGTCTGAGTAGAGTGAAGACAGAAAAAAGACAACCCGTCCGGTCCGTCGGGTTCTGCGAGGGGTTTTGTTCGACGGCTTTTCCGAAAAATCCTGCCGCTCGCGGCGGGATTTCCGACAGATGCGTGGACAAATCAGGGCGGCCCCCCCCCGAACAGGGAAAGACTCTCGGGGCGATGGCCCGAGAGTCCTGCGTAACCTATTGTTCGGGGGGATCCTGGAGGGAGAGCCGGCCCAGCCGCCCCTCCCGGAACTCACGCAGCACCAGGGCGGCCGCCTTCTCGATCTCCACGGTCTCCCCCGCCCGCAGCAGCCCCCGGTGCCGGCCGATCACCGTCAGGTTCTCCTCCGGGTCCGGGGCGAGGGCGGTCAGGCCGAACCGCTCGGCCACCGCCTGCGGCACCCGCTCCCAGAGCATCGGCAGCAGCTCGGCGGCCACCATCCGCTGGTCGAAGACCTCCTCCTTGACCGCCCCGATGGCGGCCAGCAGGATGCCGTCCCGCTGGTCCTCGAACCTGGGGACCAGGATGCCGGGCATGTCCAGCAGCTCCACATCCGCCCCGATCCGGACCCACTGCTTGCCCCGGGTGACGCCGGGCTTGTCCCCCACCACCGCCTTGCGGGCGCCCACCAGCCGGTTGATCGCCGAGGACTTGCCCACGTTGGGGATGCCCACCGCCATCACCCGGGCCGGGCGGGGTTTGCGCCCCTTCTCCACCCACTTGGCCAGCGTGGGGGCGAAGGCCTCCTTCACCCCGGCCAGCACATCCCGCGCGCCGGTCCCCTTCACGGCGTCCAGGGCGACGGCGAACCGCCCCTCCTGCCGGAAGGCGGCGACCCACCGGGCGGTGGTGGCCGGATGGGCCAGGTCGGCCTTGTTCAGGATCAGCACCTGCGGCTTGTGGGCCACCAGCTTCATCAGCTCGGGGTTGCGGCTGGCCAGCGGGCAGCGGGCATCGACGATCTCAAGCACCACATCGACCAGAGGGGCGTTCTCCTCCAGCGTGCGCCGGGCCTTGGCCATATGGCCGGGAAACCACTGAATCACCGGCATCTTCCACTACCTCCCCGGGGATGCAGCGGGGTTCACCAGCACAGAGATCCGGCCTGGCGGCCAGATGCGGGCAAAGGCGAGCCCCCGGATGTTTCCCAGCGGGACCTGCCCGAAGAAGCGGCTGTCCTCGCTGTTGTTCCGGTTGTCCCCCAGCACGAAGACCGATCCGGCCGGGACGGTGTAGGGCCCGTAGTCGGTGGTGGTCATCCGCACCGTGGGCGGCTCCGGGAAGGGCTGCCCGTTGACGTAGACCTTGCCCTTCTCCATCTGCACCGTATCCCCTGCCACCGCCACCACCCGTTTGATGAAGTCCCGGTCGGGCTGCTTGGGGTATTTGAAGACGATCACATCCCCCGGCTCCGGGTTCCGGAACCGGTAGATGAACTTGTTGACCAGCACCCGCTCCTCGGTGCGGAGGGTGTTCTCCATCGAGCTTCCGTCCACCCGGTAGACCTCCACCACAAAGGTGCGGACCACCAGGGCGACGATCAGGGCCAGGATGATGGTCTCCAGGAACTCGCGCGTGGGCGATTTCCGCTTGCCGGGCGGCGGCACCTCGGTGATCTCCGCCATCTAGCCTCTCCTCCCCGCTGCGATCAGATGCATCTCTCCAGCCTCGCACGGTTGCACTGTCAAACATCCTGGGTACGAGAACGCTCCGCCCGACGGAGTCGGGCGGAGCGGCGCATGCTGATCCAACCGATTAGGCCTTGGTAAACTTCCGCTCACGGATACGGGCTGCCTTACCGGTGAGGTTCCGCAGGTAGTACAGCTTCGCCCGGCGGACGATACCCCGGCGGACCACCTCGATGGTGGCCAGGCGCGGGCTGTGGACCGGGAAGGTGCGCTCAACGCCGACGCCGTAGGAGATACGCCGAACGGTGAAGGTCTCGTTCACCCCGGCGCCCTGCCGCTTGATGACGACGCCCTCGAACGCCTGGAGGCGCTCACGGTTGCCTTCGACGACCTTGACCATCACCCGGACGGTGTCGCCGGGACGGAAGGCGGGGATGTCGCTGCGCAGGAATTCACGCTCGATCTCATTGATAATCGTGGACATGGTTTTCACCCCTTGTACGTGACGTTCATGCCGGGGCTGCCGAGCGTGGCAGCGGGACCGACAGCGGACCGCCCGTTATGACACGCATTTTATTATACCAAGCGATGACAGGCACGGCAAGCTGAAAATCGCAGCGCCCTCCCCGTTTTTCCACGGAGCTACCGGCGGCGCCGCTTCGGGTCCGGGGGAGGCTCCTCTCCCCGCCACCGGGCCAGCAGCACCCGGTCCTCGTAGGTCAGCTCGGCCTTCTCCAGCAGGTCGGGCCGGCGCTCAAAGGTGCGCCGGAGCGCCTGCTCCCGCCGCCACCGCGCCACCGCCCCGTGGTTGCCCGAGGTGAGGACCTCGGGCACCCGCATCCCCTCGAACTCGAGGGGCCTGGTGTAGGAAGGGCCCTCCAGCAGCCCGGAGGTGTGCGACTCCTGCAGACTGGACTCGATGTCGCCCAGCACCCCCGGGATCAGCCGGGTGACCGCCTCGATGATCACCAGCGCCGGCATCTCGCCCCCCATCAGCACGTAATCGCCGATGGAGATCTCGTCGGTGGCGAGGGAGCGGATCCGCTCGTCGAAGCCCTCGTAGCGCCCGCACACCAGGATCAGGTGATCCTCCTGCGACAGCTCCTCCGCCATCCGCTGGTTGAAGAGCTTCCCCTGCGGATCCATCAGGATGATCCGGGGCGGCTTCGCCCCCTCCGGGGCGCGCCCCACCGACCAGCGGACCGCCCCGGCCACCGGCTCGGGCTTCATCACAAGGCCCGCCCCGCCGCCGTAGGGGTAGTCATCGGTCTGCTGGTGCTTGGAGAGGGCGAAGTCCCGGATGTTGACCACCCGCAGGTCGATCAGCCCCTGCTCCTGAGCCCGACCCAGGATCGACTCCCGGAAGACCGGCGCCACAATGGGCGGATGGATCGTCAGCAGATGAATCAGCATCGGTCAGTCCTCCAGCAGCCCCGGGATCGGCTGGATCACCATCCGGCCGCCCGCCAGGTCGATCTCCTTGACGAACTGCCGGACCGCCGGGACCATGTAGCGCTTGCCCGGGGCGGTCTCGACCACGTAGAGGTCGTGGACCGGGCTGTTGTGATCCACCTCCACCAGCCTGCCCAGCCGGGCGCCCCCGGGGTCCACCACCTCGATCCCGATCAGGTCGAAATCGTAGTAGTGCCCCTCGGGAAGCGGGTGGACCTCGGAGCGGGGGACCAGCAGGTACTGGCCCCGCAGGCTCTCCGCCTGGTTCCGGTCGGCGAAGCCCTCCAGTTCCAGGATCACCAGGTTCTTGACAAAGCCGCGAAAGCGCACGCCGACGGGGCGCTCCGCGCTCCCCAGCAACGCCCGCCGGAGCGTTCGGTAACGCTCCGGAAAGTCGGACAGCGGGAAGACGCGCACCGCCCCGTGCACCCCGTGGGGTGCCGTGATCTGGCCGATGCGGATCAGCTCCGGTTTCTCAGCCACTAGGCCTCACCCTTGCGAATGGCGATCACCTTGCCGTCCTGGACGACGATCTCGGTGGCCATCAGGGCGTCGAAGTCGTCGCCGACCTCGACCGTGGCCATCGCCTGGGCCTGGCCCTGCACGATCTCCGAGCCCAGGGGCAGCGCCATCACCCGGGAGATCTCCTCCTGGTACTGCGCCTTCTTGTCAGCCCGGGCCGCCCGCTCCTGCTCCACCAGCTGGCGCAGCTGCATCTGCTGCTGCGGGCTGATGGTGGCGGTCAGCTGGGCCCGCTTCACCTGGGACTCCAGCTGGGCCATCTCCTCGTCCAGCTGGCGGATCGCTCCATTCAACTCGGCGGCCAGGCGGTCCTTCAGACCCTCGGTCACCTTGGCCTTGATCGTCACGGGACGCAGAATCTGCAAGCTCATGATAAAAACTCCACTGTGACGCGGCGCCCATCCTTCACGGCAGCAGCCTTGACCACCGTGCGAATCGCCTTGGCGACCCGGCCCTGCCGGCCGATCACCTTGCCCATATCGCCGTCGGCCACCCGGACCTCCAGGGTGACTGCCCGCGGGGACTCTACCGCGTTGATTGTGACCTGATCAGGGTGCTCCACGAGCCCCTTCACCAGTACTTCGACCAGCTTCTTCAGCATCTGTGCATGCCCCCTGTGCCCTGGGGATGGAGAAACCGTGAAGGACCAGGCATCGGACCCGACCGGCCCGGCGCCTGGTCGCTCGGACGCTTACTTCTTGGACTCGTCGAACTTCTTCATCACGCCGGCCTGGGAGAGGAGCGACCGGGTGGTGTCGGTGGGGGTGGCGCCGTTGGCCAGCCACTTCAGCGCCTTCTCCTCATCGATCTGCAGGACGATCGGGTTCTTGGTCGGGTTGTAGTAGCCGATCTCCTCCACGAAGCGGCCGTCGCGCGGCGAGGTGGACTCGGAGACCACGAGCCGGTAGAACGGAGCCTTCTTCATACCCATGCGCTTCAGGCGAATCTTCAGAGCCATCTGGGTCATCCTCCTCAGACATGAATGGTACTATACCGTATATGTGTCAACCCATAAGGGTGGATCACCGTGCGCTAGCGCCGGCCGAATAGGCCGCCGAAACCGCCGCCGCCGGGCAGCCGGGGGAACTTGCCGCCCTTTTTCATCATCTTCTCCATGCCGCCCATCTGCTTCATCATCTTCCGCATCTGGTCGAACTGCTTGATCAGCCGGTGGACCTCGGCGATGGGCCGGCCGGAACCCTTGGCGATCCGCTCCCGGCGCCGGACGTTGATGATGTCCGGGTTCCGCCGCTCCTTGGGGGTCATGGAGAGGATCATCGCCTCGACGTGCTTCAGTTCCTTCTCGTCGATGTTGATATCCTTCAGCTGAGCGCCCAGACCGGGGATCATCTTGAGCAGGTCCTGCAGCGGGCCCATGCGGCGCATGGCGTGCATCTGCTCCAGGAAGTCCTCGAAGTCGAACTGGGCCTTCATCATCTTCCGGGTCATTTCCTCGGCCTTTTTCTTGTCCACCTGCTCGGAGGCCCGCTCGATCAGGGTGAGCACATCGCCCATCCCCAGGATGCGGGAGGCCATCCGGTCGGGGTGGAAGGCCTCCAGCGCCTCCACCTTCTCGCCGACGCCGACGAACTTGATCGGCTTGCCGGTCACCTGCCGGACCGAGAGCGCCGCGCCGCCGCGGGTGTCGCCGTCCAGCTTGGTCAGGATCACACCGTCGATCCCCAGCTTCTCGTTGAAGTGCTCGGCGGTGGTGACGGCGTCCTGGCCGATCATGGCGTCGATCACCAGCAGGGTGTCGTGGGGCTTCAGCAGCGATTTGATCTGCTGCAGCTCCGCCATCAGCTCCTCGTCGATGGTCAGCCGGCCGGCGGTGTCCACCAGGATCACGTCCCGGTGGTGCTCAGCGGCGTAGTCGAAGGCGCCCTTGGCGATCTGGACGGGGCTGACCTGGTCGCCCAGGGAGAAGACCGGCACCCCGACCCGCTCGCCCAGGACTTCCAATTGCTTGATGGCGGCCGGCCGGTAGATGTCGGCGGCCACCAGGAGGGGCTTCTTCCCCTCCTTCTTCAGCTTCAGCGCCAGCTTGGCGGCGTGGGTGGTCTTGCCGGCGCCTTGCAGGCCGCAGAGCATCACGATGGTCGGCGGGCGGTCGGCCATGTTCAGACCGGCGCTCTCCCCGCCCATCAGGGCGGTCAGCTCTTCGTAGACAATCTTGATCACCATCTGGCCGGGGTTGAGGGTCTCCATGACCTCCTGGCCGATGGCTCGCTCCTTCACCTTGGCGACGAACTCCTTGACCACCTTGAAGTTGACGTCGGCCTCCAGCAGCGCCATGCGCACCTCGCGCATCGCCTCGTTCACGTCGGCCTCGGTCAGCTTCCCCTTGCCGGTCAGCCGCTTGAAGGCCTCCTGGAGCTTTTCTTGAAGCGACTCGAACATCGCCAAATCACCCTTTCCTGTCCGGTGAGGTCAACTCTCCTTCAGCTCTTCCAGCACCGCCCGTGCCGCCGCCGTGTCGCCACGGTCCAGCGCCGCCTCCAGCCGACTGAGCCGCTCCTGTCGCTGCTGGTACTCCCGGACGAAGCCCAGCCGCTCCTCATACTCCTGCAGCGCCGCCTCCGACCGCTTGATCAGGTCGTGGACCGCCTGGCGGCTGACCCCGTCGCCCCCGGCGATCTCGGCCAGCGAGAGGTCCTCCAGGTAGTAGGCCTGGATCAGCTCCCGCTGCCGCGGGGTGAGCAGCGGCCCGTAGAAGTCGTAGAGCAGGGCGATCCTCTGCACATCCTTCACAGGCGGGCGCCCCCTCTCCGAAGCAGTGCCGCTGTCAATCCCTTCAGCTTGACAGCGGCGTCACGAGTTAGAGTATAGAGATCTGCACGGAGGCTGTCAAGCAAAATCTCCTGACAGGCCCGAGCTACAGCACCCGCCAGCCGGGCCAGAGGTCCCGCCGCTTCCGCTCGGGAATGTCCAGGCAGACCGACTCGCTCTGGGAGACGGTCCAGGCCGCCACCCGGGCGCCCGCCTCCGCCGCCAGCCGCAGGTCGGCCCCGCAGGCAAGGGCATGGCTGACCCCCGCCACGAAGGCGTCGCCGGCCCCGGTGGTATCCACCACCTCCACCGGCAGGGCGGGCACGTGGACCGGCTCGCCCATGCCCCGCTCGGCCACCTCGCAGCCCAGCGCCCCCAGGGTGACCACCACCTGGCTGGGGCCCCGCTCCAGAATGGCGAGGGCGGCGTGCTGAGCGGCGGGGATCGATGTCACCGGCCGGCCCCAGAGCTCCTCCGCCTCCACCTGGTTGCAGATGTAGGTGGAAAGACCGCTCAGCAGCTCCGGCTTCTTCCGGATGCACTCGGAGTTCCCCGGCAGCCCCACCACCCGGACGCCGGCGGCCCGGGCGTCGGCCAGCACCTGCTCGGCCAGGGCGACCGAGAGGTCCAGCTCCAGCACGCAGAGGCCGGCCCCCGTCAGCAGCCGCTTGCCGAACCGGGCCCAGGCCTCCTCCAGGTAAGCGGTGTTGGGCATCTGGGAGATGGAGCAGGCCAGGTCGCCGTCCCGGTGGAGGATGGCGACCCACATCCCCATCCCCTCGGGATCGGCGGTGGTCAGCATCCCATCCACATCGACCCCGGCCTCATCCAGCCGCTTCATCACCTCGTGGCCGATGCCACCGTCCTGCACGGCGGAGGAGAAGCGGACCCGGGAGCCCAGGAGCGCCATGGTCTCGGCCACATTCCGCCCCACGCCGCCGTGGTAGAACCGGGCCCGCCCCGGGTTCCGCCCCTTGTAGTTGATCTCGTACTGCGGAAAGCACTTGATATCGACAAAGACGGTTCCGACGACGACGACGGGGGCTCTGGCTGCGGCTGTCACGGCGCTTGATCCTTCCTTTGCCAGCGGGTGGCATCCCGCTCCTGGTATTTGGCGATCACCCGGCGGAAGGCCTCCTCCAGGTCGATGTTCATCTGGTTGGCCATCGCAGCGACCACGAAGAGGATGTCTCCCATCTCCATGGCCAGATCCCCGGTATCCTCGGTCGGCTTCTTGGTCTTGGGCCCCCAGCGGTGGTTCACCTCCCGGGAGAGCTCGCCCACCTCCTCGGTCAGCCGGGCCAGGTTGGCCAGGGGGTGCCAGTAGCCAAAGGGGGCGATCCAGCGATCGACCTCGCGCTGCATCTGCTTCAGGTCCAAAGCCGCACCTCTCCTTCTCCACAGACGGAACAGGCCCCCCCGTGCCCGGTGAGGCCTGCGGATTGCCTATAGGATTCGCCACGGTGCGAGCCTCCCCTGCGCCCCCACGGAGGATTATCGCAGCGGACCTCACCCGTTCTCTCCACGGCCCCGGGGAGTCAAAGATGCCGGAGAAATGCCTGCGGATTGTTCAGGAAGTCCCGGGTCAGCCGGACATGCTCCAGCTCCTCATACCGGACCGCCCGCGGCGGATTGTGGTCCAGGCTGAGGATCGTCGCCCCCGGGCAGGCCATCAGGATGGGCGAGTGGGTGGCGATGATGAACTGACACCCCTGGCGGACCATCTCCATGATCATGGAGAGGAAGCTGAGCTGGCGCATCGGGGAGAGGGGCGTCTCCGGCTCGTCCAGCAGGTAGAGCCCGTTGGGCACCAGGCGGGCCTGGAAGAGCTTCAGGAAGGACTCCCCGTGGGAGTTGGCGTCCAGATCCTCCCCGTAGCGGGACTCCAGGGCGGTCAGCGACCCGACGAAGGCGCTGCGGGCATACTGCTGGGCGGTGATCGACCGGTTGGCGAAGGCCTGGTCCACCTCCTGGAGCGACCG
>JBMONC010000039.1:69915-98715 GCA_049324875.1 Bacillota bacterium | reverse complement strand
TACAATGATGGGGTTCGTACCCATTTCACGAGTGGTGCTGATGCGGCACATCATGGTGGTTTGCACATGACCAGAGGTGCGGTGCTCCGCACCAGCACCACTGGTATATAGACCCACTTATTATTGATTCATGTATTTGTCCGTGTAATCCGTGTAATCCGTGGCAAAGATAGGGAAGACCGCTCCGGGCTGCCGGAGCGGTCTTTCGTTAGGTCCGGGCGGGCTCACGCCTTCCCAGCAGGGCGACCACCATGTAGATGGCGGCAAGGCCCACCAGCGCATAGACGGTCCGGGAGAGGAAGGTCATGTCGCCGAAGAGGGCCGCCACCAGGTCAAAGCCGAAGAATCCAATCAGGCCCCAGTTCAGCGCACCGATCAGCACCAGGGTGCGGGCGATCGTCACTCTCATCACACTCCTTTCGGGTTCGGACTCCAAGGGCAATCAGGGGCAGGCCCGAGGGCCCGCCCCTGGAGGGGCATCAGTGCTCATGATCCTCCACCCCCTGCAGCGAGCAGCCGCAGACGGGGCAGGTGACGTCGAACGCCTCATCCTCCATCTCCCCGGCCCCCGCCGCCAGCGTCTCGCCGCACTCGGGGCAGCAGATCAGCTCCACCCCGTCCTCCAGGTCGGTCAGCGCCTGCTCCGGGATGAAGGTGATCCCGTCCTCCTCTTCGAAGATGGACTCCTCCACAACCGTCAGGTCGTCATCCATCTCCTCCACATACTCGGCCAGTTCGTCCTGGGCGTCGTAGACCTCGTCGATGGCGTCAGCCACATCGCCCAGCACATCGATCACCGCCGAGAGTACCCGCCCCTCGGCGCTGGCGTCATCAATGGCGAGCCCTTCAGCCAGACCGTGCAGATACGCCACCTTGGAACGAAGATCGCTCATGGTGACATCCCCCTTCCTGAGCATGGCCTCCACACGATAGTCTGCCCGCAACACCATAACGCAATCGGCATGGAAAGAAAAACAGGTCGCCGGCCCGGAGGGCTGACGACCCGTCTTGCTCTTTTCGCTTACGCCCGCTGCAGGTAGGCACCGGAGCGGGTATCGATCCTCAGCACGTCACCCACGTTGATGAAGAGCGGCACCTGCACCACGTAGCCGGTCTCCAGCTTCGCCGGCTTGTAGGTGCCGGTGGCGGTGTCGCCCTTGAAGCCGGGCTCGGTCTCCACCACCTTCAGCTCGACGGTGTTGGGCAGCTCGACGCCGATGATGGTCCCCTTCCAGTCGACGATCTGGACCATCATGTTCTCCAGGAGGTAGTTCTTGGCGTCGCCAATCTGCTCCTCGGTCAGCTCCAACTGCTCGTAGGTCTCGGTGTTCATGAAGGTCCAGACGCCCTGGTTCGCATAGAGGAACTGGTACTCCCGGCGCTCCACGATGGCGCGCGCCACCTTTTCACCCGCCCGGAAGGTGGTCTCCACCACACCGCCGGTGATCACGTTCTTCAGCTTGGTCCGGACGAAGGCTGCGCCCTTGCCGGGCTTCACATGCAGGAACTCAATGACCTGGAAAACGTTTCCGTCCATCTCAATGGTCATGCCGTTGCGCACGTCGTTGACCGAAATCACTGGACTGTCCCCTCCGCCTATCGGTTTTTCATAATAGCAGCGCTCGGGGACAGTGCCCCGGGCGAACGCTCACAGGGTTACAGGATCAGCAACTCCTTGGGCGACGTGGAAAAGGACTCGCAGCCGGTCTCGGTCACCAGCACCATATCCTCGATGCGGACCCCGCCCCAGCCCGGCAGGTAGATGCCCGGCTCGATGGTGACGATCATCCCCGGCTGGAGAATCTCTCCCTCACTCCGGAAGGAGGCCCTCGGCCCCTCGTGGATCTCGATGCCGACGCCGTGGCCAGTGCCGTGGCCGAAGGCATCGCCGTAGCCCTTCTCCCGGATGTAGCCCCGGCAGGCCTCGTCCAGCTCCCGGCCGGTGATGCCCGCCCGGCAGGCGGCCACGCCCCGCAGCTGCGCCTCCAGCACGATCTCGTAGATCTCCCGCTGCTTCGGCGTCGGCTCGCCCACCATCACGGTGCGCGTCATGTCGGAGCAGTAGCCCCGGTAGATGCAGCCGAAGTCGAAGGTGACCAGGTCACCAGCCTCAATCACCTTCTCGGAGGCCCGCCCATGGGGCAGGGCGGAACGAACCCCGGAGGCGACGATGATGTCGAAGGAGAGCGCCTCGGCCCCCAGTCTCTTCATGCGGTACTCCAGCTCGAGGGCCAGGTCGCGCTCGACAACGCCGGGCTTGATCAGCGGAATGATCTGCGCCCAGGCCTCGTCGGCGATAGCCGCCGCCCGGCGCATCAGCTGCTGCTCCTGCTCGTCCTTGACCAGCCGGAGCGCCTCCACCAGCCCGGTGGCCGAGAGCATCTCCCGCTGCCCGAAGGTCTCGCGGTAGGTGGTGTGCTCGTCCACGCTGAGGTAATCGCCCTCGATGCCGATCCGCTGCACCTGCTCCTGCTCCAGGAGCCTGGCCAGCAGGGCATAGTTGGTCGACTCGGGCCGCAGGACGGTAAAATGGGGCGCTTGCGCCGCCGCCTGCTCGGTGTAGCGGAAGTCGGTGATCAGGTAGGCGCTCTTGCCGGTGATCAGCAGCACGCCGGCGGTACCGGTGAAACCGCTCAGGTAGAACCGGTTGTGGGGCTTGTTGATCACGATGGCGTCGAGCCCGCGCTGCTCCAGGCTCGCCCGAAGGCGGTCGAGACGGGAGGTTGTCATGAGAGAAGACCCCTTTTTCATTGGTGGATCTGGATCTGCCGGGCCAGCGCCCGGAGCCCGAGCAGGTAGGAATCGGGCCCGAAGCCCGCGATCGTCCCGACCACCACCGGTGCGATCACCGAGCGATGACGGAACTCCTCCCGCCGGTAGACGTTGGAGAGGTGGACCTCCACCACCGGCAGTCCCACCCCGGCGAGGGCGTCCCGGATGGCGATGGAGTAGTGGGTATAGGCCCCCGGGTTGATCAGGATGCCCTCGACCCGGCCCCGGGCGCCGTGGATGGCGTCGATGATCGCCCCTTCATGGTTGGACTGAAAGGCCTCCACGGCCACGCCCAGCTGGGTGCCGAGCTCAGCAAGTGCGGCGTCGATCTCCGCCAGGGTAGTGGAGCCGTAGATCTGCGGCTCCCGGGTGCCCAGCAGATTCAGGTTCGGTCCGTGGATGACCAGCACGCGCGCCAAAGCCCTCGCCTCCTCAGCATCCCACGTAGAGCCCGGATTATCGTACCAGAAATTGTCCGGCTAGACAAGTCGCGCTCGCCCGGCGGATGCTCCCGGGTGCGGGTTAGGACCTTTTTTAGCCACGGATTACACGGATTACACGGATAAATACATGAAATGAATAAGAATGTGTGGTGCCGGTGCGAAGCACCGCACCATGGCGGTCACACGGATTAGCGGGAAGAATCGTGCCTAACAGGTACCCATGATGCGGTGTGGTGCTTCGCACCAACACCCTCTATGAAGGTCTTCCGTTACTGCGATTCGGTTTTATCCGTGTAATCCGTCATTTATCCGTGTCATCCGTGTTAGGAAAAGCTGAGCCCGGTGCGGGTGCACCGGGCTCAGGATTGGTTTGGCTTACCGACGGGGGCCGCCGCCGAAGTTGCGGGGGCGCTCCTCGCGGGGCTTCGCCTCGTTGACGGTCAGGCTGCGGCCGGCCCACTCGGCGCCGTTCAGGGCGTCGATGACCTCCTGCGCCTTGTCCGCCGGGACCTCCACGAAACCAAAGCCGCGGGAACGGCCGGTCTCGCGATCGGTGGCGACGCGAGCGGAGATAACCTCGCAGTACTGGCTGACGACGTTCTGCAGGTCCTCGCTGGTCACGGCCCAGGCCAGGTTACCAAAATAAAGGGTCTTGGTCATGCTCTTCGTGCTCCTCGTATCCGTATTATCTCTTCCAGTCTGCACGAAGACACGCTCTGCAACCCAGAGGTACCCGGCACACAGGATTCGACTGGTTTATTATAGCGCATCTGGGGCGCTGCGTGAAGATGCACCCCTCAATTTTCGC
This sequence comes from Bacillota bacterium, assembly GCA_049324875.1. GTDB lineage: Bacteria > Bacillota > Sulfobacillia > Symbiobacteriales > Symbiobacteriaceae > JAWLHU01. The sequence continues at coordinate 94,692 of JBMONC010000039.1, read as the reverse complement.
CCCTGGAGGTACGTGAGAAGCGGTTTCCAGCCATCGGGTCACCCCGCTGCCAGGTGGGGGAGCCGGATCAGACCGGCCAGGAGGAGCAGGATCAGGAGCGAGACCAGACCCATCGCCCAGCTCCGCCAGGCCTGCCTCTCCCCGGGCGCCCCGGCGATGAAGCCCGCCAGCGCCCCGCCCACCAGGCCGCCGATGTGGGCGTGGTTGTCGATGAAGGGCAGGAAGAGACCCAGCACCAGGTTGGCCACCACCGGGCCCCAGAGGCCGTGCCAGTTGACCGGCCGGTCCCTGAAGCTCTGCCCCCAGTAGATCAGCGCCCCGAGCAGCCCGAAGATGGCACCCGACGCCCCGACGCTGGGGATGTACCCGGGCCGGAAGGCGGTGGAGCCGATCCCCCCCGCCACCCCGGCCACCAGGTAGATGAAGGCCATCCGGCTGGGGCCGTAGATCAGCTCGGTGTGCCGCCCCAGCGACCAGAGCGCCCACATGTTCAGCCCCAGGTGCATCAGCCCGCCATGGAGCAGCACGTGCGTCAGCAGCCGCCACTGCTCGCCGTCCCGGAAGACCATCAGCCCGTGGTTCGCCCCCCACCGCATCAGCGTGTAGAGGTCCGGGCCGGTGATCACCCGGCTCACCCCTGCCAGCAGGTGACCCGCCTGGGCCATCATCACCGACCAGATGTAGTAGGCGAAGGTGCTGGCCAGGATCACCCGGGTGACCGGTACCTCCTCCAGGCTGATCCCCAGCCGGCCTCCCCCTGCCCCCGGCCGGACGGCCCACGGGGGCCTGACCGGCGCCGGGCCCCGGTCCACCTCGGTCAACGCCCGCACCACCGGGTCGGGCACCGGGGGGAAGCCGGTGTGCCGGTCCAGCAGCCCCACCTCCAGGTCGGCGGTCCAGGGGATGACCGACCAGCGCCCCTCCGGCCCCTCTTGCCGGAGCCGGCGGATGGCGCCCGACTCCCCGTCCTCCACCCGCCGGTCAAAGGGAAAGAGCAGGAGCAGGTGGCTGCCGGGGGGACGGGTCCGGACCCAGGCCGCCGCCGCGGCGGCCACCCGCTCCTGCCCCTCCGCATCGGTCAGGTTGAGCCGGCCCGCCAGGGCGACCAGCAGCCGCCCCCAGGGCTCCTCCCGCTCCAGGACCACCGCCACCTGCTCCGCCAGATCTGCCTCCATCTCCACCGGGGTGAAGCCCTGCCTGGTCAGCCGCTCCTTCACTTGTCTGATGTAGGCCAAGTCCTTCAAACGGCATCCCCCTCACCCCAGGTTATGCGCCCGCCAGGCGGCCTGTCCGCAAGGAAAAGACCCCTGAGGCGAATCACGCACTCAGAGGTCATTATACACCCTCGGACCCCTCACCCGATCAGCTGATAGACGGCGAGGAAGTGGCTGATCGACCCGCCCATCACAAAGAGGTGCCAGACCGCATGAAAATCGAACCGCCCCGGCCAGAGGTTGGGCCACTTCAGGGCGTAGATCACCGCCCCGAGGGTGTAGATCAGCCCGCCGGCGACCAGCCAGGCCACCGCCTCCCGGGGGGCAGACCGCACCAGCGGGACGAAGGCGATCAGCACCAGCCACCCCATCAGGACGTAGAGCAGCGTGGAGAGCCAGCGGGGCGCGCCCATCCAGAAGGCCTTCACCACGATTCCCGCCGCCGCCAGCCCCCAGATGGTCCCCAGGAGCGCCCAGCCCCAGGGCCCGCGCAGGGGGATCAGGCAGAACGGGGTATAGGTGCCGGCGATAAGCAGGAAGATCGCCCCGTGGTCCAGCTTCCGCAGGGTGCGGATCCCCTGCTCGGAGAGGCGGAGGGCGTGGTAGAGGGTGCTGGTGGTGTAGAGCAGGATCAAGGTGATGCCGAAGATCGCAAAGGAGAGCAGGTGCCAGATCGATCCCCGCTGCGCCGCGACGAGCAGCAGGACCAGCCCGGCGGCGCTCAGCAGGGCCCCCAGCAGGTGGGTCAGGGCGCTGGCAGGGTCGCGGAAGGCTCGCATCACACTCGTCTCCCCCTTTTCCTTCATCTTAGTGGGAGAGAGGGCTGTGCACATCTTCCAGAGGGAACATTCGCTCTCTGTCCGCGGGCAGAGAGCAGCCCTCTGCTTGCAGGCAGATCCCGGATGGCCGCCGTTCGGGACCAGCTTCTCCCCCACTGTGGACTATAGTCAGACGATTCCCGGAAGGTGATGCGTGTCGAAATGTCGAATGTCCCGATTGTGCCTCAATTGCAAGAGTTAGATAATTCTCCGACAAGTTCATAAGCTGTGCCCAGGGCAAACCCGGCGAAAGCCGGGGACGCAAAGTCACCGGCCTAAGGACCCGCCCCCCGGCGGGCTACGGTAGCGGGACCGCCACAGACCTGCCGGGCACAGATCGCCCGGCGGTTTTTTTTACAGAAAGAGAGATGAGGTGTGGCCAGGTGCCCCTGAGCATCATCTACAACCCAAGTGCCGTCATCCTCTCCCTACTCCTGATCTGGATGGCTGCCTACACCACCATGCAGCTGCTCGACCTGGGGAGGCGTTCCAGGGGGGCGGTCCGGTCCTTCTGCCGCCTTGCCGCCGCAGCCGCAATGGGAACCGGCATCTTCGCCATGGACTACGCCGCCCTTCTGGCGTTGCGCCTCCCGGTCCCCGTTGCCTTTGACCCCACCTCCATGGCGCTCTCGCTCCTCGTCGCCGTCGCCAGCTCCGCCTCGGCCTTTTCCGTGGCCGGACGGTTCAGCTGGCGGCTCGGCGGGAAGGTCGGGGCCGGGCTGCTGATGGCGCTGGGAATCCAGGCAATGCACCTCACCACCATGGCCAGCCTTCGCTACTCCCTCCACCTCTCCCGGGACCCGGCCCTGGCCGCCCTCTCCCTGCTCGCCGGCGCTCTTCTCTGGGTGGTCGGGTTCTGGTACGCCTGCCGTCCCAGCCGGGCGGTCACAGACGGGCACCACCTGCCCGCCAGCCTCCTCTTCAGCGGCGCGGCTGCCATCACCCACTTCCTCAGCATAGAGGGGGCCGCCATGCACCTCCAGCCGCCCCTCCCTCCTGGGCAGTGGCTGCTGGAGCCCGACATCGCCGCCCTGATCGTTGCGCTGTTGGCGGTCCTCCTGCTCGGCAGCCTGATCGCCACCATCCTGACCACCCGCCAGGCCGAACGGCAGGTACTGGGAATCCTGGGCTCCATGACCGACGGCTTCTTTGCCCTCGATGCGGACTGGCGCTTCACCTACGTCAACCCGTCGGGTGAGCGGCTCCTGGAGCGGCCCTTCGCCACCCTGCAGGGGCGCAACCTCTGGGAGGAGTTCCCCGCCGCCGTCCAGACGCAGTTCTACACGGAGTACCACCGGGCCCGGCGGGAGCGGCAGGCGGTGGAGTTTGAGGAGTACCTGCCCGACCATGACCGGTGGTACAGCGTGCGGGCCTACCCCACCCCCGAGGGCGGTGTGACCACCTATATCCGGGACATCACCGGGCAGCGCCGGGCCCAGGCGAAGGCGCAGCGCATCCTGGACAACACCCAGGAGATCATCCTCGTGCTCGACCTGGACGGGCGGATCCTGGAGATCAACCAGGCGGTCCGCTGGGTGCTGGGCTACGAGCCCGAGGAGCTGATCGGCAGCCCGGCCCTCTCCCTGGTGCACCCGGAGAGCCAGCCCCTGGCTGCCCAGCGGCTGGCCGGACTGCAGGCGGGCCGGGCCAATGCCACCCTCACCCAGCGCATCCTTCGGAAGGACGGCTCCTCGGCCTGGCTCGAAATCAGCTCCGTTCAGGTGCCGGAGGAGCAGGCGATCTACCTCGTCTGCCGGGACATCACCGACCGGAGGCGGGCAGAACAGGCCCTGGAGCAGAGCGAGGAGCGGCATCGCTCTCTCTTCGAGTACCACCCCGACGTCGTCTTTGAGGTAGACCAGAGGGGGACCATCCTCCGGGTGACGGCGGGCATCGAGCAACTGACCGGCCTCCCTCCGGAGCAGGTGACCGGCGCCGGCTTCCACCCCTACATCGCCCCGGATGGGCTGCAGACCGCCCTCTCCCACTTTGCCGCGGCCCTGAACGGGGAACCGCAGAGCTTCGACACCGACATCCTCCATCGGGATGGCCGCCGGGTGGAGGTCCATATCACCACCGTTCCGATCCGGGTGGAGGGCGAGGTGGTGGGCGTCTTCGGCATCGCACGGGACATCACCGAGCGGAAGGAGGCGCAGCGGCAACTGCACCGGATGGCCTACTTCGACCCTCTGACCGGCCTGCCGAACCGCACCCAGATGCTCCAGCGGATCGAGGAACACAGCCGCTCCCCCCTTGCCCTCCTCTTCCTCGATCTGGACCGCTTTAAGCTGGTGAATGACACCCAGGGTCACCAGGCAGGTGACCAGCTGCTCCGATCCATCGCAGACCGGCTCAGAGGCTGCGCCGGGCCGGAGGCGATCGTGGGCCGGCACGCCGGCGACGAGTTCACCATCCTGCTGCCGGGGTCCGGTCCCGCCCAGGCGCTTCAGCTGGCGGAGAGGGTGCTCCGCTCCCTCCAGTCCCCGATCACGGTGGGCGGGCAGCGGGTGGTGATCAGCGCCTCCATCGGCGTGGTGGTCAGCGACGGCAGCTACAGCCCGCACGACCTCCTCCGGTTCGGCGACGTGGCGATGTACGAGGCGAAGCGGAAGGGAAAGGCCCGCTTCGAGCTCTTCTCCCCCCACCTGGTTGCCGTCCACCAGAACCGGCTCGCGGTGGAGGAGCAGCTCCGGCAGGCGATCGATCTGGAAGAGTTCCACCTCCACTTCCAGCCCATCGTCGACCTGCAGACCGGCCGGCCGGTCCTCCTGGAGGCGTTGGCCCGCTGGCAGAGCCCGGTGCTGGGGAGCATTCCACCCGACCTCTTCATCCCCGTGGCCGAGGAGACCGGCCTGATCGTGCCGCTGGGCCGCTGGGTCCTGAGGACCGCCTGTAACCACCTGAAGCGCTGGCAGGAGCGCTTCCCCGGGCTGGCGCTCAGCGTCAACATCTCGGTCCGCCAGCTGCTCGAGCCCGACTTCGTGCCGGAGCTGACCCGGACGCTGGAGGAGTGCGGGATCGCCCCGACCGCCCTGCAGCTGGAGATCACCGAGACCGTCCTCATCCCCCAGGATGCCCAGGTGGTCGGGGTGCTGCAGCAGCTGCGCTCCCGCGGGATCCGGGTGGCGCTGGACGACTTCGGCAAGGGCTACTCCTCGCTCTACTACCTGAAGCACGTCCCCGCCGATGTGCTGAAGATCGACCGCTCCTTCGTGCAGGGGCTGGGCGAATCCAGGGAGGACGAGGCGATCATCCAGACGATCATCGCCTTCGCCCACTCCCTGGGGCTGCTCGCCACCGGCGAGGGGGTCGAGACCTCGGAGCAGGGCGAGCGGCTGAAGGCGCTGGGATGCGCCCGCGGCCAGGGCTACCACTGGTCCCGCCCGGTGCCACCCGACCGGGTCCTGCCCCTCCTCGAGGGCCGGCTGGATCAGCCGCTGATCTCCTGGCACGCGAAAAGCCCCGCACCGTGATGGTGCGGGGTTTCCTCATGGCCGCTCAGATCAGCCCCAGCTCCCGGCCCACCTTCTCGAAGGCCCGGACCGCCTCGTCCAGGTCGTCCTTCGAGTGGGCGGCGGTGACGATCGTCCGGACCCGGGCGGTGCCGCGGGGCACCGTCGGGAAGGCGATCCCCTGGGCGAAGACCCCCTCCTCCAGCAGCCGGTCGGAGAGCTTCATCGCCTTCACCTCATCGCCGGCGATCACCGGGGTGATCGGGGTCTCGCTCTTGCCGGTGTTGAAGCCCAGGGCGGTCAGCTTCGCCTTGAAGTAGCGGGTGTTCTCCCAGAGCCGCTCGATCAGCTGCGGCTCCTGCTCCATGATCTCGATCGCCTTCAGGCAGGCGGCCGCCACCCCCGGCGGATGGGAGGTGGAGAAGAGGAAGGGCCGCCCCTTGTGCCAGAGCAGCTCGATCAAGGCCTTCGGGCCGGCCACGTAGCCGCCCAGGACCCCCACCGCCTTGGAGAGGGTGCCCACCTGGACCGTCACCCGGCCATTGAGGCCGAAGTGGTGGACCGAGCCCTGGCCGTTGCTGCCCAGCACCCCCGAGGAGTGGGCGTCGTCGACATAGGTCATGCAGCCGTGCTTCTCGGCCAGCTCCACGATCTCCGGCAGCCGGCCGATGTCGCCGTCCATGGAGAAGACGCCGTCGGTGATGATCAGCCGGCGGCGGTACTTGCCGTCGGTCTCCTTCAGGACCCGGGCCAGGTCGTCCATGTCGGAGTGCTTGAAGCGGATCGTCACCGCCTTGGAGAGCCGGCAGCCGTCGATGATCGAGGCGTGGTTCAGCTCATCAGAGATGATCGCATCCCCCTCACCCACCAGCACCGGGATGACGCCCGAGTTGCAGGTGAAGCCGGACTGGAAGACCACCGCCGCCTCGGTGTGCTTGAAGGCGGCCAGCTTCTCCTCCAGCTGGTTGTGGATCGTCATGGTGCCGATGATCGTCCGGACGGCGCCCGAGCCGGCGCCGTACTCCTCGGTCGCCTTGATCATCGCCTCCTTCAGGCGGGGATCATCGGCCAGACCCAGGTAGTTGTTGCTGGAGAGGTTGATCACCTCCCGCCCGTTGATCACCGAGCGGGGCTTCTGCGGGGACTGCAACTCCTTCAGCGGGCGGTAGAGACCGGCCTCCCTGAGGGCATTCAGCTCTTCGACCAGAAAGTCCGTCAGCGCCACGTCGCACTACCTCCTCTGCTATGCCTTCAGGTCGGGCATCAGCACGACCTTGCCGCACTTGCCGGCGCCCATCAGCTCCATGGCCGTCTCCACCTGCTCCAGCGGCAGCTTATGGGTGATCAGCGGGCGGAGCCGCTCGGCCAGGCCGGCCCGGTAGAGGGAGCGCACCTGGTACCAGGTCTGCCACATCTTCCGGCCGGTGATCCCCTGCAGCACCAGGCCGCGCATGATCACATCGGCGGAGAGGTCGATCTCCAGCGGCCGGCTGGGCAGCCCCAGCAGCGAGACCCGGGCGCCGTTCCGGGCCGCCTTCAGCGACTGCCGGATGGCGGTGGGGTTGCCCGACATCTCCAGGATCACGTCAGCGCCGTAGCCCCGGGTGTAGCCCCGGACCACCTCGATCGGGTCCTGCCGGGTCGGGTTGATCAGCACGTCGGCGCCCAGCTGCCGGGCCAGGTCGAGCCGGTAGTCGTTCACATCCATGGCAATGACGATCTCCGCCCCCGCCATCTTGGAGACGGGGATCGACATGATCCCGATGGGGCCGCAGCCGGTGACCAGCACGCTCTTGGCGGTCAGCTCCCCGTTGAGCGCCGTGTGGACGGCATTGCCCAGCGGCTCCTGGATCGACTGGAGCTCCCAGGGGATGTCCTTGTCGTTGATCCAGATGTTCTGCTCCGGCACCTTGACGTACTCAGCGAAGACCCCGTTGGTGTCGACACCGAGGATCTGGGTGTTCTCGCAGAGGTGGTACTCGCCCACGTGGCAGCGGGGGCAGTTGTTGCAGACGATGTGGGTCTCGGCGGAGACGTGGTCACCCACCTTGCAGGCGGTCACCTCATGGCCGATGGCGACCACCTCGCCGGCCAGCTCGTGGCCGACGGTCAGCGGCGGTTTGACCCGTCCGGCCGACCAGGGGTCCCAGGAGTAGATATGGTAATCGGTCCCGCAGACGGAGGCGGCGCGGACCTGGACCAGGACCTCGCGGGAGCCGATCTCAGGGACGGGGATCTGCTGCATGACGGCGCCGGGGCCAGCCTCCAGCTTCCGGAGGGCACGCATGAACTCAGCCACGGAATGTCCACCTTCTTTTCCCCCCGCCTCTACGAACGGCGGGGCATGATGGATGACCATGGACTACTTTATCCCATTGCGCGGACAACCGCAAGCCTGACTCTCAGCCCTCCACCCGGATCCGGGCCACCAGGAGGCGAAGGCCGTTGAAGGCCACCAGGATGGTGGAGCCCTCATGGCCGATCACCGCCAGCGGCAGGTTCATCCGGCCCAGCAGGACGCTGATCACCAGGGCGGCGATCACGGCGATGGAGAAGGTCAGGTTCTGCAGCACCGTCCGCCGGGCCTTGCGGGCCAGGTTGATCGCCTCCGGCAGCTTCTCCAGCTCATCGGCCATCAGCACCACGTCGGCGGTCTCCATCGCCACGTCGGATCCGACGCCGCCCATGGCGACACCCACCGTGGCCGCCGCCAGCGCCGGGGCGTCGTTGACGCCGTCGCCCACCATGGCCACCGGGCCGTACTGGGCCTCCAGCTCCTTGATCACCCGGAGCTTCTCCTCCGGCAGCAGCTCAGCCCTGACCTCGTCGACCCCCACCGCATCGGCCACCAGCTGGGCAGCCCGCCGGTTGTCGCCGGTCAGCATCACGATCCGTTTGACCCCGATCCGCTTCAGGTGGGCCAGCGCCTGCTTCGCCTCGGGGCGGGGAGTGTCGGCCAGGCCCAGCACCCCCAGCAGCCGGCCGTCGCAGATCACGACCATCGTCGTCAGGCCGGACTCGTAGAGCGCCTGGAGCCGCGCCTCCACCCGCTCGGAGGGCTCAATCCGGTGGTGGTGCAGCAGGCGGGGCGCCCCGACGAAGAGCTCACGTCCCTCCACCACCGCCCGCCCGCCCAGCCCGGCCATGGCCTGGAAGGAGTCGGCCAGGGGGTAGCGGATCCCCCGCTCCCGGGCGCTGCGCAGGACCGCCGCCGCCAGCGGGTGCTCCGAGCGGGACTCGGCGGCCGCCGCCAGCCGGAACAGTTCCTCCTCGCTCACCCCGTCCTCCGGCAGCACCTCCACCACCCCCGGCCGGCCGGAGGTGAGGGTGCCGGTCTTGTCGAGGGCGACCACCTGGACCCGGGCGGTCTGCTCCAGGTGGAGCCCGCCCTTGAAGAGGATGCCTGCCCGGGCCGACCGGGCGATGGCGGAGAGGATCGCCGCCGGGGTGGAGATCACCAGGGCGCAGGGAGAGGCGACCACCAGCAGCATCATGGCGCGGTAGAAGGAGCCGCCCCAGCTGTCCCAGCCGAGGAGCGGCGGCGCCAGCCAGGCCAGGGCGGTCGCAGCGATCACGATCAGGGTGTAGTAGCGGTCGATCCAGTCGGTCAGCCGCTGGGTGGCCGCCTTCTGGGCCTGCGCCTCCTCCACCACCCGGATGATCCGGGCCAGGGTCGACTCGGCGGCCGGCTTGGTCACCTGGAGTTCGATCGCCCCGTGGCCGTTGACGGTGCCGGCGAAGAGCCTGTCGCCGATCTCCTTCTCCACCGGGATCGACTCCCCGGTGATCGCCGCCTCGTTGATGGCGGAGGCGCCGCGGATGATCACCCCGTCAGCGGGAATCCGCTCGCCGGGTCCGGCGATGACGATGTCGCCGGGGATCAGCTCGCTGACCTGCACCCGGTGCTCCGACCCGCCCCGGCGGACCAGGGCGTCCTCGGGGGCCAGGGCCATCAGCTTCCGGATCGCCTGCCGGGTCCGGCCCACGGCGAAGGCCTCCAGGGTGGCGGAGAGGGTGAAGAGGAACATCAGCACGGCGCCCTCTTCCCAGCGGCCCAGCACCGCCGCTCCGGCGGCGCCCAGCAGCATCAGGAAGTTGATGTCCAGGTTCTTCTCCTTCACCAGCGCCTCGAAGCCCTCGATCAGGCGGAAGTAGCCCCCGGCGGCGTAGCTGAGGGCGTAGAGCGGGATGTAGAGCCACGGGCCGGCGTTCAGCCAGGCGTCGGCGGCGTACCCGGCTGCCAGGAAGAGGGCGCAGAGCACGGTGGAGTAGAGCAGCGGGCGGACCTCATCCTCCTCCTCGCCGGCGGCCTGGGCCTTCACCGCAGCCGGCGGAGCGATGGGGCGCTCCACCTCCACGGCGGCCGCCACCTCCGGTCCGAGCTTCAGCGTAAAGCGGTCGGGGTCAGGCCGGGCCCCGTCCAGCATCTCGTTCAGCCGGACGATGCAGGTCGAGCAGTGGGCGCCCCCGTCCCCGGGGCAGCGCTGCCGGTGGTAGGAGAGCTCGGCGGCCACCCGGTCGGCGGTGGCGGCCGCCGCCTCCTGATTGACCAGGTCGGGGTCGAAGCGGAAGCTGAGCCGCTGCTGCTCCGAGTCGAGGGTCACCGAGATGACGCCGGTCCTGCCGCGAAGCTCCCCCAGGATCACGCTGGCACACTCGCCTTCCAAGACCTCCGGACGGGTCTTCGCCAACTCCGTGACCATAAAATCCCCCCTGGTAAGCGGTGGCTACCTTTCCTTCCATTCTACCCCCTGGGGAATGGGCCGGACGACCCGTCCAAGGTTCATTTTCGGCGGGCCTTTTGGACTACCGGGCAAGGGGGGAAGGTGCGGAGAGGAGCCATCTCACCCACCGTTCCGAGCCGCCACCAGGGTAAAGCTGAAGGTCGAGCCGGTCCCCCGTTCCGATCGGACCGCCACCTCCCCGCCCATCAGCTCCACCAGCTGCTTGCAGATGGAGAGCCCCAGACCGGTCCCCCGGTCGGGGTGCCGGGTCCGGGCAGGGTCAGCCTTGTAGAACCGGTCCCAGATATGGGGCAGGTGCTCCGGCTCAATGCCGACGCCGGTATCGGTCACACTGACCCGGACCATCTCGCCCTCGCGGGCGGCGGAGAGCCGCACCCTGCCCCCGACCCCGGTATGCCGCACGGCGTTGTCCAGGAAGTTGGCCAGCACCTCCTCCACCCGGTCCATGTTCCCGATCACCCGCAGGTGGGGGCAGTCCAGCTCCAGCTGGATGCCCAGACCCTCCGCCCGGGGTCTCCAGGTCTCCACCAGCCCCTCCGCCAGGGGGGCCAGATCGAACTCCTCCACCGCGATCTGGAGCGTCCCGGCATCGATCCGGGAGAGGTCGAGCAGCGAGTCGGTCAGCCGGCGCAGCCGGCCGATCTCGGCCAGCATCGCCTTCAGGTACCTGTGCCGGGCCTCCTGAGGAATCAGCCCGTCGTGCATCGCCTCCACCCCCGCCGAGAGGGCGGCCAGCGGGCCCCGCAGCTCGTGGGAGACGTTGGCCACGAAGTTCTCCCGGAGCCGCTTCAACTGGTCCTCCACGGTCACATCCTGCAGGAGCGCCACCGCCCCGAGGGTGCGGCCCGCCTCCCGGATCATGGGGGAGACCAGCGCCCGGATCTCCGTCCCCCCGCAGGAAAAGCGGCTCTCCACCGTCCCCGGCTCCCCGGAGGAGCAGGCCTCCCTGATCGCCTGCACCAGCCTCTCCGGGAAGCCCAGATCGGTGAGCATCTGCCCCTCGAAGGGACCGGGCTGCCCCAGCAGCGAGGTGGCCGCCGGGTTGACCAGCATCACCTGCCCCTCCTCGCTGACCGCCACGACCCCCTCAGCCATGTGCAGGATCAGCGCCTGCAGCTGCTGGTTGCGCCGCTCCAGCTCCGCCATCATCCCCTCCCGGAAGCGGACGGCGGCCTGCAGCTCCTCCTCCATCCGCTTGCGCAGGATGACGCCCCCCAGCTGCGTCGCCACGGCAGAGACGACCCCCAGCAGCCGCTCATCCTCCTCCCGGCTCTCGAAGAGGTAGAACTCGCAGATCGCCACGACCTCCCCCGCCCCCAGGACCGGGACCGCCATGGCCGCCTTGAAGCCCACCTCCCGGGCGATGGAGGCGCGAGGGAAGTTCTCCGAGGTCACATCCCGCACCCAGACCGGCCGCTGCGTCGCCCAGGTCCGGCCCAGCAGGCCGACGCCCCGCGCCGGCTGGAAGGCGAGCGACGCCTGCCGGAAGGGCGCCACCCGCTCCTCGCCCACGGAGGTCCACGCGGGGCCGCAGAGCAGCACCTCCCCTGCGGGGTTTGGCACCCAGGCCTGCCCGAAGGCCCAGCCGGTCGCCCGGCAGACCTCCTGCACCACCACCTGGAGGGCGCCGTACACGTCGGGGCTCTCGCTGACCGCCACCGTGGCCAGCTGCAGCAGCCGGACCTCATCCTCCGCCCGCTTTCGCTGGGAGATGTCCCGGGCGATCCCCTCCACCGCCACCAGCATCCCGGCCTCGTCCCAGACCGGCACGATGCGGTGCTCCGTCCAGATCAGCCGCCCGTCAGGCCCCACCCACCGCACCTCGACCGGGTCGGCCGGCGGGTGCGGGTTGGCCAGGGCTGCGGCCAGACGGGCCCGGTCCTCCGGGTGGGTCAGCCGGTGCATCGCCTCCGGATCGCGGTAAAAAGCCTCCGCAGCCAGACCGGTCAGCCGGGTCGCCGCGGGGCTGACATACTCGAACCCCGGTTCCGGGCGGTGCCGGTACCGGTAGATGATGTCCGGTGCGTTCTCCGCCAGCCGGCGGAACCGCTCTTCGCTGGCGTGCAGCCGCTCCTGCGCCTCTCGCACCGCCCGGTTCCCGCCTCGAACCTCCAAACCGTTCACATCATCCGCCACCGGGCCTCACCTCACGTCCGAACCACCTCGAACTTGTAACCAATCCCCCAGACGGTGTGGATGTAGCGGTAGTCCTGCCCCTCCAGCTTGGCCCGGAGCCGGTTGATGTGGGTATGGATGGTCCGGTCATCCTCCCCCATCCCATATCCCCAGATCGCCTGCAGCAGCTCCTCCCGCTTCACCACATTGCCCGCCCGGCTGGCCAGGTACCAGAGCAGTTCGAACTCCTTGGGGGTGAGGGCGATCTGCGTGCCGTTCCGCACCACCCGATGCCGCCGGTTGTCGATCACCAGCGTCAGGAAGGTGAGCACCCCCTCCTGCGGACTCTGCTGCTCCACGGCGGCGGGGAGCTGGGAGACCGACCGCTTCAGCACCGCCCGGACCCGGGCCAGGAACTCCTGCATGCTGAAGGGCTTCGTCAGGTAGTCATCGGCACCCAGGCCAAAGCCGAGCAGCTTGTCCTGCTCCTCCCCCCGGGCGGTCAGCAGGATGATCGGCACCTGGCTCACCGCCCGGATCTGGCGGCAGACCTCCCAGCCGTCCAGGCGCGGCAGCATCACGTCCAGCACCACCAGGGAAGGCTGCGCGGCCAGAGCGCGGGTCAGCCCCTCGACGCCGTCGGCCGAGATCAGCACTCGGTAGCCCTCATTTTCCAGGTACATGCGCAGTACGTCGCTCAGCATCGGATCATCCTCGATGACGAGGACCATCGGGTTCACGCGCGTGGCCTCCTTGTAGCGATTCCCCTCCACCGGGAAGGCCGCCCCGGGCGGGAGCACCGCTCTCTCTACCAGGATTCCACCTGTGGCACCACAGTCCTTCATTCACCCGCCGAAATCGCTGCAATTCCAACGGGAGCCGGACCTTTCGGCCCCCCCTGGAAGGACCGATCGCACCCCGACTATTTCGTATACGGGAGGATTTTCCCCGTCAGAGCGCCAATTTGTCAGGGGGGACCCTGAAGGTGTACCGATAACGGGGGGAGCACGCCGCGTGCAGGCACGAGACGCACTCAAGCAACACGAATCCTCGACCAACCGGCTAGTGACAACCATCTGCTGGATCGGACTGATCACGATCATCGGGGTGCTTCTGCCCCTCAGTTCCCGCCTTGGCATGGATACCGGTCTCTTCACCGCCTGGGGCGGGGGCTCCCTGGCCCTGCTCACCCTCGGCACGCTCCTGCTGCGGCTTCGGTGGCTCCCGGGCCTGGCGAAGTTTCTCATGATCACCCTGATTGCCGCCATGGTGATCTCCATCGCCTTCCTTCTGCCCGGGTCCAACCAGCACCTGGGCATCTGGTACATCCCCCCGATCCTGGCCGGCCTCTATATGGAGCGGTCCACCTCCGTTTACGGAACCGCCGTCAGCCTGATGGGCTGGGTGCTGATCATCCTCTTCCATCCGCCGCAGGTCGCCGGCGAGATGACGGTCATCCGCCTGGCGCTGGTCAACGGGATCCTGCTCATCCTGACCGGCGTCGTGGTCTATGCGACCGCCGCCCGCTTCCGCTCCCTGATGGCGGTGCTCTCCAACGCCGCCGCCCGGGAAGAGGTGATGGAGCGGCTCGATGCGGTGGTGAGCGAGGCGGCCCATACCGCCTCCCAGGTGGTCGCCACCTCGGCAGCCCTGAGCCAGGCGGGCCGCTCCGCCAACGAGGAGCTGGCGAACCACCTGGTGCCGGGGGTGCACCGGCTGAAGAGCTCCAGCCGGCAGTCCGCCGAGTCGGTCAGCCAGGCGCTGGAGTCGATGGAGCAACTCTCGGAGACGGTCAACCAGATCGCGGCCGCCGCCGGCGAGCAGGCGCAACAGGTCAACACGGCTGCCGGCCTCGTCCGGGAGATGGCCCACTCCACGGACGAGGTGACACAGTTGGTCCGGACGGTGGCCAACGACGCCCGTGAGGCCTCCCAGGCGGCTGATGCGGGCGGGGAGGCGGTCAGCCGCTCGGCCCGCGGGATGGAGTCGCTGGCCCGGGCCATGGAGGCCGCCGCTCGCCAGATGGACGAGCTGGGCGCCCATTCGGAGCAGATCGGGCAGGTGGTCACCACCATTGAGCAGTTCGCAGGCCAGACCGGGCTGCTGGCGCTGAATGCCGCCATCGAGGCCGCTCGGGCGGGCGAGGCGGGCCGCGGCTTCGCCGTGGTCGCCCAGGAGGTGGGCCGGCTCGCCACCCGCTCCAGCCAGGCAGCGGCTGAGATCACCCGGCTGATCGGTCAGGTGCAGGGGAGCGTGCAGGAGGCGCTGACCACCATGGCGGAGGCCCGGCAGCAGGTGGCCGGAGGGGTGGACCTCTCCCGTACCGCCCTCACCTCCCTGGAGGCGATCCGAGAGACGGTGGCTCGGACCTCCCGGAGCGCCCAGCAGATCACCGGCCGGGCCGAGCTGCTCGCCGACCGGAGCAGCCGGCTGGTCAAGTCGATGGAGCACCTGGCGGCGATCGCCGAGGAGAACTCCGCCTCAGCGGAGGAGATGGCCGCCACCGGCGAGACGCTCCTCGCCCACGGGCGCTCCATCGGAGAGGCCGCCCGGGTGGGCGAACAGGTGGCGGTCGAGGTGGCAGATGCCACCGAGTCGCTGGGCCGGCTGGTGGCCGAAATCTCCCGCTCGGCCGAGGCGCTGGACCAGGCGGCAGCGAGCCTGCAGGCGGTGACAAACCAGCCATAGCGTTGCCGGAGCCATGTGAAAGGGGCCGCTTCCCGGGGAGCGGCCCCTTTTGGCTTCCCTTTACCCCTGGCCGTACTCGTCCCGGCCGTAGACGGCGCCCTGGCCGCCCGGGGCCTGCTCCAGCTGCCGGCGCACGTTCTGCAGCAGCGCCCCCGCCCCCTCCTCCCGCCGGGCCTCCACCTCCAGCGCCAGCCGGTTGCCGGTGGCCGGGGTGGCCGCCGCGAAGGCCGCCTCCGGGTTGAGACCGGCCTCCGCCCGATCAGCGTTCGAACCCTGAACAGCATTCGGATCTGCCACGATCGATCCCCTCCTCTCTGTACAGCTAGTCTGTGACAGAGGGGAGGGGAACTTGCGTCACGGCTGCAGAAACCCGGCCGGCCGCCGGCGGCGGAACCGGGCCGCGGCGATCATCGCCACCCACCCGGTCAGCGGGGTGGAGAGGGCCCACTGGACCATGCCGATCGGCGGCGTGCCGGCGTAGCCGTAGAGCGTCAGCCACGGGAAGCGGTCAAAGATCGCCAGCATCACCGCAAAGTTGGCCACCCCGCCCGCCAACAGTCCGGCCAGCAGGGCCAGGAACCCGGCCGCTCGGCGACCCTGGAGCGGCGCCAGCAGCCGGCCCACCCCGATACCGAGCAGGAGTGCCCAGAGCCCCAGCAACCCGGCGGCTATCCAATAGTAGGGCGCCGGCTGCAGCTGCGAGAACAGGATCCCCTCCCGGCTCATGAAGCTGAAGGTCAGGTTCTCTTCCGGCAGGCCGGGGAGGGTGGCCCGGTAGGCGCCGTCCTCGTAGCGCAGGGGCAGCGTCGCGGCGAAGAAGGGGCGCTCCGGCGCCCCGATCACCACCTCCAGCGGGCCGAAGGAGGCCCAGCCCCGGGCGGGCTTGAGCAGGTAGTGGTAGTGATAGATCCGGTGGAGGTAGCGGCTCCGGTCGTAGCCTCCCGGCTGGGTATAGGTCACCTCCAGGCTCCCCTCGCTCCCCTCGCCGAGGGGGAGCTCGAACTCGAAGAGGCGGAGGCCGGCCCAGGGGTTGGCCGAGGTGCCGCCATACCGGTGAAGCAGGTACCGCTCGCCGCTGACCGGGTCGATTACCTCCCTCTCACCGCCCCAGGCCTCAAAGACCCGCTGTTGGTCCGCTTCGGGCAGGAGGCTGAGCAGCCGCTCGGTCACGGGGAGCTCCTGCCCCTCCCAGCGGATGCGGGGCCGGTTCTCCCGGCTGCCCGCCGGCAGGTGCTCCTGGATGACGAAGAGAACGGGCAGCCGGCTCTCCGGGCCGCGGTTGGCCATCCGATAGGTGGCGCTCACCTCAGCCTCGGCCAGGTCGGAGCTGATGGCGATGCGGAGCTGCTCAGAGAGGACGTGGATGGTGCCGGACCTGCCGGGGAGAAGGCCGGACTGGCCTCCCTCCTGGTGGGGTGGCCCGCTGTTGGCCAGGGCCGGCCCCGGCAGCAGGAGACAGAGCACAAGTGTGAGGAGCAGGGGCAGGCCGGGCCGTTTCATGTGGATTTCCCTCCTTGCGAAAGAGATTCGCAGGAGCCTGCTCAGAACCCTCTCTCGGGCCCACCCTTTGTCGGTGCCGGGGGGTGTGCTACAATATCAAAGTTAGCGCTATTTGGCAAAGGGAGAGTCAACGATGAGCGAGCATACCCCTCTATCCAAGCCTCCCCGCCTCTCGGCGGTGGAGATGACCGAAGTGGTCCTGCCCAACGACGCCAACCCGCTGGGGAACATGCTGGGCGGGCGGCTGCTCCACCTGATCGACATGGCCGCAGCGGTGGCGGCGATCCGTCACGCCGGACGTCCCTGCGTCACCGCCTCCTTCGACTCGGTCGACTTCCTGACCCCGGTTCACGTGGGCGAGGCCTGCATCCTGAAGGGGAAGGTGACCTGGGTCGGCCGGACCTCGCTGGAGGTGGCGGTCGATGTCTATGCGGAAAACCTTCTGACCGGCAACCGTCGTCACACCACCACCGCCTTCACCACCTTTGTCGCCCTCGATCCGGTCACCGGAAAGCCTGCGCCCGTCCCGGCGCTGGAGCCGGAGACCGAGGAGGAGCGGCGCTGCTTCGAGGAGGGAAAGCGGCGGCGTGAGGAGCGGCTCGCCCGGCGTGGCCGTTCACCGGAATCGGGACATACTACGGAATAACCCCTCTGACAAGGAGGTTGGATTTTGCCGAAACCTGTGCTGCTCTTCGACCTGGACGGCGTCTGCTGCAACCTGATGAAGAAGTGGCTGGCCGTCTACAACCAGGACTACGACGACGACCTGACCGAGGAGGAGATCACCTCCTGGAATTGGGATCACTTCGTCAAGCCCGAGTGCGGCAAGCGGATCTACCACTACCTGAACCGGCCCGGCTTCTTCGCCGATTTGGAGCCGATCGAGGGCTGCGTGGAGGCCCTGGACCGGCTGCAGCACCTCTGCGAGCTGGTGGTGGTGACCGCGAGCCCGAAGGAGGCGGCCGGCGACAAGATCGCCTGGGTCCGCCGCCACCTGCCGATGGTGCCGAAGGGGAACATCGTGATCACCTACCGGAAGGACCTGGTGCGGGGCGACTTCATGTTTGACGATGCCCCCAAGAACCTGATCCACCACCCCGCCACCCGGATCCTGATGGACTACCCCTACAACCGGGACTTCCACGATGGCCACCGGGTCCACTCCTGGGCCGAGGCGGAGGCGCTGATCCGCTTACTGGTGGCCGCCCGGGACCGGCGGACGGAGACGCCGTCCGCTGAGCGGGCAATGCAGCCGGTCCATCCCATCTGACCCCTGCGAACGCACCCCCGGTGGGCGGCGTATACTGCCGCACAGGAGGTGCGTTCACCTGATCTTCCCCCCTGCCCATTGATACCTCCAGGGATATACTACTAGCAGGCAAAACAAGCGCTCCTGTAAACTAAACGCGGACCGGTATCGTCTAAATAACATCCGCCCACTCCACGGAGGTTGCGATGCGTAAGCCAGTTCTGACCATCCTGCTGATCGGCTCCCTGCTCCTGGCGGCCTGCTCCGGCAAGCCGGCGGACGGACCGAAGACCGAGCCCGCCCCCTCCTCCCAGCAGAACCCGACCCCTGCGCAGCCGCCGTCCGCGGGCGAGACCGCCCAACCGCCGACCCAGCCCGCTCCGACCGCCCCCGAGCCGGCGAAGCCGGCAGAGCCCTCCAAGCCGGCCGAGCCCCCCAAGCCCGTGAAGCGTGAGATGCCGAAGCCGGTCCGGGGCATCCTGGTGACGGGCTGGTATGCTGGTACGCCTCACCTGGTCTGGCCGCTGCTGGATTGGGCGAAGGAGGCGGGGATCAACACGATCGTGCTGGACATCAAGGCGGAGGACGGATTCCTCTCCTGGGAGTCCGACATCCCCCTGGCCAGGGAGATCGGCGCCAACAAGCGGAAGATTGCCGACCTGCCCAAGTTCATCGCCGAGGTGAAGGAGCGGGGCTTCTGGGTCTCGGGCCGGATTGTGGTGATGAACGACCAGTGGCTCTACAAGGCTCGCCCCGAGTGGGGGATCCCCGGCTTCCCCGGCGGCCCTTACTCCTTCATGGACCCGAAGAATGAGAATGTCTGGCGGTACAACCTCGACATCGCCAAGGCGGCCATCGCCGCCGGCGTGGATGAGATCCAGTGGGACTATATCCGCTACCCGGAGAAGCTGGTGGATGGCTACAACAAGAACACCACCGCCGAGTACCGGACCAGCCACATCAACAGCTTCTTCAAGCGCTCCATGGAGGAGCTGAAGCCGCTGGGCGTGGTGGTGGGCGCCGATCTCTTCGGCCTGACCACCTCGGTGGCCGAGGGAGACGACATGGAGATCGGCCAGGACTACCGGCAGGCGGCGGAGATCCTGGACTACGTGGCGGCCATGGCCTACCCCTCCCACTACGCCCCCAACACCTACGGCCTCCCCAACCCGAACGCCGCCCCCTACGAGACGATCAAGCACTCGCTGGGCAAGGCGATCGAGCGCACCCCCGGCATCCCCCTGGAGAAGCACCGCCCCTGGATCCAGGACTTCTCCATGGGCGGCGTCACCTACGGCCCGGACGAGGTGATGGCCCAGGTCCGGGCCCTGGAGGAGCTGGGCATCCACTCCTTCATGCTCTGGGATCCCTCCTGCAAGTTCACCCGCATCTCGTATAAGAAGTAAGGAAAAGGGGGCCGGTCAGGGCCCCCTTTTTGCTGCCACGGATTACACGGATTACACGGATTAATACAAATATTTATAATTCATTTTTTCAAGTGGTGTCGGTGCGGAGCACCGCACCACCGGAGTCGCAAAGGGGCGACTTCACGGAGTCATTGCACCCCGGAAAACGGGTGATCGATCGTCCCAGCACGCCCAGTGAAACCCCCATGAGGAACCACTCTGGTGCGGTGACCCGCACCACCGATGGTAAGGGTACCATCCCCATTGTTGTTTATTTCATGTATTTATCCGTGTAACCACCATGGTGCGGTGCTTCGCACCAGCACCACCCATGAAAAGGGTACGAACCCCATCATTGTCCATGTTCTGTCTTCATCCGTGTAATCCGTGTAATCCGTGGCCGTCATTTTCAGGGGAATCCGTGGCGAAGAACAGGGCCTACCGGACCCCGTCCCGGTCATCCTCCGGGCGCCGGAGGCCGTAGCGGGAGGCCAGGAAGAAGTGGATCGGCAGCTCCAGCGCCCCCAGGCCGAAGCCGAGCAGCAGGGAGCTGAACAGGTCGATGCCGGGACCGGGCCAGAGGAACTGGGCGCCGTAGATGGTCAGGCCGGCCAGGCCGCCGTCGATCGCCCACCGGGTCACCCCCTGCAGCGTGAAGGGGAGCAGGCGGTCTGCCGCCCAGGAGAGACCGGCCACAAAGAGGGCGATCACCGCCGCCTTGCCCGGGGTGGGACCGCCGGAGGCCTGGCCCCAGACCGCCAGCACAAAGAACGCGGTGCCAAACTTGATCCCCAGGGCCGTCAGATTGCGCAAAGGCCACCCCTCCTCACTCGCTGAGGATAGGGTGGCCGATCTTGAGGCTCGCTTATTCCAGACCACGGAGCCGCTTGTAGCCGACCACCGCCAGCAGGATCGCCACGGCGGTCAGCACCACGGTGCCGCCGGGGGCGGAGTTCAGGTAGTAGGCGATCACCAGGCCGCCCATCACCGAGACGACGCCCACGGCGATCGCCCAGAGCAGGGCGCCCCGGAAGGAGCGGGCCAGCTGGAGCGCCGTCGCCACCGGCACCACCATCAGCGAGGAGACCAGCAGCACCCCCACCACCCGCATGGTCAGCCCGATGGTCAGCGCCGTCAGGGCGATGAAGACCGTGTTGACCAGCCGGACGGGCAGTCCGCCGATCCGGGCGAACTCCTCGTCGAAGGTGACGGAGAGCAGCTCCTTATAGAGCCCGGCCAGGGTCAGCAGCACCACCAGCCCCAGACCGCCCACCAGCCAGAGGTCGGTGCTGGTCACCGTCACGATGGAGCCGAAGAGGTAGGCCATCACATCGGCCCCGCTCCCCGGGACCATGGAGAGCAGCACCACCGCCAGCGCCAGGGAGCCGGCCAGGGCGATGGAGACCGAGAGCTCGCTGTACCGGCGGTAGGACTGGCGGAGCCAATCCATGCCCAGGGAGGCGCCCACGGCGAAGAGCAGCCCGCTCACCACCGGGTAGATGCCCGAGAGCATCCCGGCCGCGACCCCCGCCAGGGAGATATGGGCCAGGGTGTCGCCGAACATCGAGAGCCGGCGCAGCACCAGGAAGAGGCCGATGGCCGGGCTGACCACGGCCACGATCAGGCCGGCCAGCAGCGCCCGCTGCATAAAGGCCATGGAGAAGAGCTCCAGCACGCCGCTTCCCCCCTACTGGTGATGGTGGTGATGCCGGATCCGGTGGACGTGGTGGCCGTACAGCTCGCAGAGCTGCTCGTCGGTCCCGAACGCGTCGGGGGAACCGTGGTAGAAGAGCTTTCGGTTCAGACAGGCCAGGCTGGTCACCTCGTGGCCCACCGCCCCAATATCGTGGGAGACCAGGATCACCGTCAGCCCCATCTCCTTGCGCAGGCTCCGGAGCAGCGTGTAAAACTGCGCCTCGGCGCTGGCGTCCACCCCGACCGTCGGCTCGTCCAGGATCAGAAGCTCCGGCTGGCTGACCAGCGCCCGGGCGATGAAGACCCGCTGCTGCTGGCCGCCGGAGAGCCGGCCAATCAGCCGGTCCTTCAGATCGAGCATCCCCACCCGGGCCAGCGCCTCGTGGACCGCTGCCCGATCCTCGCCGGTGAAGGAGCGGAGGAGGCCGCGCCGGGGCGCCCGCCCGGTGAAGACCACCTCCTCCACCGTGGCCGGAAAGCCGGTGTTGAAGGAGGCCGCCTTCTGGGCGACATAGCCGATCCGCCACCATTCCGAAAAGCGCTGGATCGGGGTCCCGAAGAGCTCGATCACCCCGCCCTTCGGGGTGGGCAAGAGCCCCAGGATCAGCTTCAGCAGCGTGGTCTTGCCCGATCCGTTGGGCCCGATCAGGCCGAGGTAGGACCCCCGTTCCACCGTGAGGTTCACGGCGTCAAGCACCAGATCGCCGTTGTATCCGAAGCTGACATCCCGCAGGTGGACGAGCGGTGGTCTGGTCATGCTGGTTCACACCTCTACTTGCAGTCCAGGGCGGTCTTGAGATTGGTCAGGTTCTCCCGCATCACGGCCAGGTAGTCCTTGCCCGCCTTGATCTCCTCATCGGTCAGCCCCTCAAACGGGTTGAGCACCAGGGTCTGGGCGCCGATCTCCTGAGCGACCACCTTGGCCACCTTGTCGCTGACCAGGGTCTCGAAGAAGATGTACTTGACGTTGTGCTCCCGGGCCTCCGCGACGATCTCCTGCAGCTCCTTGGGCGTCGGTTCGGCATCGGGAGCGAGCCCCATGATGGCGTGCTGCTCCAGGCCGTAGCGGTGGGCCAGGTAGCCGAAGGCGGCATGGGAGGTGAAGAACTCGCGGCTGCTGCACTGGGCCAGCCCCTGCGCAAACTCGGCGTCCAGCGCCTTCAGCTTGGCGATCTGAGCGGCGGCGTTCGCCTCGTAGAGCGCCTTGTTGGCGGCATCCGCCTGGACAAAGGCATCGCGGATCTGCTCCACCATGTGAATGGCGCCCCGCGGGTCGAGCCAGATGTGCGGGTCGAACTCCTCCGCCCCGTGGCCGTGCTCATCCTTCTCGCCGGCATGGCCGTGCTCATCCTCCGGGGCGCCCTCCAGCAGCGCAAAGCCCCGGCTGGCCTCCACCACCGCCAGGGAGCTGTTCTGGAGCGACTTGACCGTCTTCTCCACCCAGTGCTCCATGCCGGCGCCGTTGTAAAGGAAGACCTGGGCGCTGTTCAGCGCCTTGATGTGGCCGGCGGTGGGCTCCCAGTCATGGGGCTCGGTGCCGGGGGGCACCAGGTTGATCAGGTCGATCTTCTCGCCGCCCACCACCCGGGCGAACTCATAGAGCGGGTAGAAGCTGGTCGCCACCTTCAGCCCGCCGGACTCCGCAAAGGCGGGCGCCTTGCCGGCGCCACCGCAGCCGGCCAGCAGGAACAGGACCAGGGCGAGGGCCGCCCATCTCATCGAAATCCGCATCGCTTGGATTCCTCCTCATGATCGGGCAGGGCAGATCCCAGGGCAGGCTGCCTCCCTTGAGGAGATTCTGCACCCAACTATGAATCCACGTCAAGTAGTATTTTTATTGTTTGCCCAGCTGAATCCTGATTTCACATAGGCGTTCCATGTGTTACGATAGAGGCCGGGACTCGGCACACCTGGGGCAGTACCCGAAGAGCTCGATCCGGTGCGAGGAGATAATGAACCCGTGCTCCTCCCGGGCCACCGTCTCCAGCTCCTTGATCGGGCAGTGGCCCAGGGGGATCTCTGCCCCGCAGTCCAGGCAGATCAGGCCGTGGGCGTGGGCCTGCTGGTTGAAGGAGTACTGGGCCAGCTTGCCGGGCAGCTTCACCTCATCGACCACGTTCAGCTTGACAAGCAGGCGGAGATTCCGGTATATGGTATCCAGGCCAACCTCGGGATAGGTGGCCCGGACCCGCTGGTAGATCTCGTCGGCGGTCAGCTGCTGGTCGCCCGCCTCCACCATCGCCTCGACGATCATCCGCCGCTGGGGCGTCAGCTTACAACCCATCTGCTTCAATTGCTGCATGATCTGATCGACGGTCATCGGTTCCGCCTCCCGACCCCGGACTAGAATCTAGGAAAATTCCTATGTAGTGTACCCCTGCGGCAACCCCCTGTCAAGACCAACCGTGTGAGGAGGGTTCCCCCTGCTGCTTGAGATGCTTGTGAAGTGGTTCGGCCTGCTCTGGGAGCAGATCGCTCCCGCCCTGCCGGCCCTGACCACCTCCTTCTTCAGCGTGCTGGTGGGCGCGCTGCCCTTCATGGTGATCGCCGCCTTTGCCTCGGCGGTCCTGGAGGTCTTCGTCTCCAAGGATGCCATCGTCCGCCTGGTGCCCAGGGGCAGCGTGCTGGGCGTGCTCCTCGCCCCCCTGCTGGGGCTGGTGGTGCCGATGTGCGAATGCGGGATCATCCCGGTCGCCCGGCGGATGATCCAGAAGGGGGTGCCGGCGGGGGCGGCGATCACCTTCATGCTCTCCAACCCGATCCTCAACCCCCTCTCCCTCTACTCGACCTACCTGGCCTTCCCCTTCGCCCGGGAGATGCTGCTCTGGCGGGCGGGCATCGCCTACGTGGTCTCGGTGATCATCGGCCTCCTCATCTACTACGGCATCCGCCGCGGCTCCGACTACTCCGTCCTCCACGCCGACCACGAGGTGGCGGTCACCGCCGAGGGTGCCGCCTGCGACTGCGGCCACGACCACCACGAGCACCAACATGCCGCCCAACCCTTGGGGGAAAAGCTCCAGGCGGTGCTGGACCACGCGGCCGCCGAGTTTTTCGATGTGGCCAAGTACTTCATCATCGGGGCGGGGCTGGCGGCCATCTCCCAGGCGCTGATCAGCCGGGAGATGCTGGAGGCGGTGGGGCAGGGGCCGGTCATCTCCGTCATCGTGATGATCGCCTTCGCCTTCCTGCTCTGCATCTGCTCGGAGGCCGACGCCTTCGTCGCCGCCGCCTTTGCCTCCACCTTCACCCCGGGGGCGCTGCTGGCCTTCCTGGTGGCCGGGCCCATGACCGACCTGAAGAACACCCTGATGATGTACTCCGCCTTCCAGCGGCGGTTCGTTCTCTTCCTGAACGTGACGATCATCACCCTGACGGCGGTGCTGACCATCATCCTGAACTACACGGTCAGCTGGGGAGGGTAGCGCCATGGACCTGGAACTGCGGATGGCGAGGATCCGTGACAACAACGCCCTGATGCGGGCGGTGCTGCTCCTGGCCCTGACCGGCTTCCTGGTCAAGCTGGTGATGACGGGGCAGCTGCAGCAGTACATCCACCCCAGGTTCACCTGGTTCACCGCCAGCGCCGCCATCGGTCTGACGCTGATGGCGGCCGGCCAGCTGCGCCGCTGGCTGCGGGGGACGGTGGGCCACCTGCCGAGCTTCCGCTACCGGCTCTACACGGCGATGGCCGCCGTGATCTGCACAGGCTTCCTCCTGCAGCCCCACACCTTCGGATCGGACCTGGCCGCCAAGCAGGGGCTGAACGTGACCAACCGGTCCAGCGGCCGGGCAGAGAACACCAGCCCCGCCCTGGCGGCAGAGAGCCCCTCGGCCCCGGCGCCCACCCCTGGCTCCAGCCCGGCGCCCACCCAGCCCGCACCCCCCGCCCAGG